>CAZTPX010000004.1:0-153148 GCA_964615095.1 uncultured Planctomycetaceae bacterium
AACAGCGCGGCGCGGCAGCCGATCATCCCGTGTCGGTCACCTGCCCGGAGACCGAATACTTGAAGTGCTTTGTGTGCCGCGTATCCTGAGCGACCCAATAGACGGTTATTGGTCGCATGCCAGCAGCGCCGCAAAAGGAATCACCGGTTGTCCGTCGTAACGCCATCTGGTATCATAGGATTGTGAAGCGGCGCTGCGTCGGGGCATACTATCATGGTTGTCTCTGCGGCTTCGGCGTATGCACGATGCGCCGCGACCGCTCCGTCCGCGAATACCGTCAGCCAAACCCAGGAACGCAACAAGAGACGGCCTCCTTTAGGTGAATTCAACCCATTTCGAAAATGGCCGCTTCTCCATCCTCACGGCCGATCCGTAAAATACCAGCGATCGCCAACCTTGATGAAGATGGCAGTGGGCGGCATCTGGGTCTGAGTTGGACTGGTCCGGAAATCATAGGTCGCCCGGCTTGCGGCCGCATCGAAGGCGGGCACCGCCGTCGAAAGTGCCTTCAACCAGTTGGTAAAGACCGCGGCATCCTTCTTGATCATCTTAGTCGCGTTCTCTAGGCCGTTGGGCTGCTGCTTGAGCGCGTCCCGGTCGCGGGGCGAGACAAAACGCTCGAAGAACTCGGCGTACTTCTTGTCGTCCAGGAGTTTGGCGCTCTGGGCCAAGTCCGCCCGCAGCGCCTGCAACGCAGCCTTCTGCGGCGGAGTCAGCGAAGCTTCGCCGGCCGCCGGCTGCTGCGCGGCCTTCGTGCAAATGAACGTCAACCGTCCCGGACCTGGCGTTACGTCCTTGGGATAGTCGGAGAGGTCACCGATCGGCTCGTCGAAATTCTGCGGGGCCGAGGGCATGCACAGACGGAGCTTGCCGCTTTCGAGCGAATAGATGGAGTGAAACGTGCCCGTGCCCGGTTTTGCCGCCACCATATCGCAGCGTTTTGGCGTCGCGGTCGGGTCGAGACCATATTTGTAAAGGCTCGCCGTCTGCCGGGTGGTGACCTTCATGGAGTCCTCGGCGAAAACGATGTAGACCGGCATCGCAAATATGTCGGGCCGACCGTTGTTCAAGAACTCCTTGCATTCCCACACCCCGCGGAGGGCCGCGTAGTCGCCACCCCGTTCCTTGGCCGGCACCGCCTGCTGCTTTAACCATTGCCGATCGGCCTCGCTCAACTTGTCGGGGCTGAGGGCGAACAACTTGCCGTCGCTCCGGCGAAGCTGCACCTTGCCGTCGACCACGCCGAGATAGGCCGCCTCGAGCGCTCGGCCCGACGGATCGTGAAACGTGCGCACGGGGCCCGGGCCGCCTTCACCCGCCGCGGCCGGCAGCTTGAGGAGGGCATTTTCCGCGCGGGCACGGGCTTCTTCCCGCGCGCGCTCGATGCGGGCCCGCGCCGCGATCCGCCGCGCCGCCTTCTCCGCTTGGACTCTGGTGGCAACTTTTTCCGCCTCGTCTTTGGGGGCGATGGCGATCGCCGCTAGGCGCAGCTCGTCGGAGTCGCCCGCCGCATCGGTGGCCACGACTCGCAGCGGGAGCCGGAACGCCATTTTGCCGTCCGGGAGCGGCCGTCCGGTCAATCGCTTGAAAAGCGGCCGCGTGTCGGGCGTGGCCGCGGCGGCCACGACGTGCGAGGCAAAGGGCGTCGCAGGCTCCGCACCGCCGGCCAGGTAGGTCTTCCAAAGTTTCGGCAGGTCGACGGTCACCTTGCCACTGGCAGCGTCGATCGCCAGCCCGTCGTATTTTCGCGGCAAGCTGAACGTCGGCGTTCCTTCGCCGCCGCGGGCGGAAAACTGCACTTCCAGCGGGCTATCGACCGAGGCCGGCGGGACGGCGGGCACCATCAGCGTCAGCGGCGTCGGCGCTTTCTTCTTCAACTCGTCGGGGATCGGCCAGATGAAGAGCTGGGTTCCGTCGCGGTAGAGCACGTGGTTTTGGAAGATCTGCAGCGCCGGGGTTGGGAGTTGCTGGCCGAAGTCGGCCCCCGGCGAATAGCCGACGACCGACGGGCCCAGCTCGAACGATCGCAGGATCGTACCTTGCTTGATTTCGCGGATTTGCAGCACCGCCTTGAGCTGTCGCGAATTGGGCGGATAGTAGCTGACGTTCACCGCCAGCGGGTCGAACGGCGAAATCATAGTGTTCCACTCGCCGAGGACGACAATCGGCCGCGCGTCGGCATCGGTAATCGCATTGGCCCGGACGGTCCGCCCCCAAAGGACGTTGGGGACAGGCCAGCGGCCGGCGATCGGATTCTTGCGGGCCGCGCTGTCGACCAGGGGCGGCAGGTCGTTCGCCTCCAGCGCCGCGCGAAGCTCGCCCGTGGTCGCATCGACGATCCTATCGGGGTAGATGAGCGTGCCGCCCACGCCCCGTTCGAAGGCCGGGGGCGCCGGCAGCCGGGAATACTGCAAACGCAGCTTGGCGGGCGGTTGCGGGTCGCGCTCGAGCGTCTCGCAGTCGAAGGCCACCAGCGAGGCGTTCGACTCGTTCGACAGAAAGACCGCCACTTTTCCGCCGGGCAAGGCCTCGATCCGCCGCGGTTCCCCCTCGATAGCGACCGTTTTTTCCTTCGTCAGGTCAGCGCGGTCGAGCCGGCGGAGCTCGCCGCCGGGGACCAGGTAGACGTACTTCGCGTCGAGGCAGGCGAGTTCAATGCGGCTCGGCTCTTCCCGCGTGGCGAGCACCTTCTGCCGGTCGAGATCGACCAGCAGGAGCGTGTTTCCCTTCTTTTCGTTCGGGTGGTAGCCGCCCTTCGTGCCCCAGACCAGGGCTGTCTTGCCCGCCGGATCGACCATGTAGTGCTCGATCCGGAAGCCCGCGTCGATGGAACGGGGCGCGTCGGCGGAGCCCGGTTCATCGCCGCGGGCGCGGAGAGAAAAGCACGCCAATCCGCAGGCGAGCCAAATCGCGATTTGCAAGCGTTTCGTCATGGTAAGTTCCTTTGACCGTCGTCCTCCAAGGGCTCGTGTTTCCGCACGATTCCTCGGGCCGTGCCGAATAATCCTCCGGCGCGCTCTTCCGCCGGCTCCAGCTTCCTCGCCCAGGCGGCCACGGCCTTCGGGTCTTCGCGGGCCGCCCAAATCTCGGCCAACTTCGCCGGATACTTGTATTGCCGGCTGATATCCTGCCCGTGCGACTTCATCACCTCAATGGCGTCGTCGGCTTGGCCTTTCCGGCACATGGCGACGAGGAGTTCCGGCGTCGGGCCGTGCGAAACGCGTTGCACCGCAATTTTCCGCGCGTCGTCCATGCGGCCCAGGTGGAGCAATTCGTTGATGAGCTGCTCGTTGCCGCCGCCCTGGGTCGCCAGCCGCACGGCATCGTCGATCCGCCCGGCTTTGAGACACGCCGAGGCGGCGCGGCACAGGATGCTGCCGGATTTTTCCTCCACTTCGATCTTGTCCGCGATGCTGGACGTATAGGGAGGATAAGGTTCGGTGCCGTCCAGGTAACGCACGGCGCCCGCCAGGTCGCCGTGCATCAACAGCCCCTCGCCGATATACGTCTTGGCCGCGCGGCGAGCCTTTTCGTTTCCGATCGACTCCATCTCCTTCTCTGCCTCCGGCAGCTTGCCCTGGGCGGCGAGCCAGCCGGCGATCCGGGCAAGGTCGAACGCGCCGCCCTCTACGGGCATGTGCGCCCCATCGCTACAATCGGCGGCGAGCTTCCGCGCGTCGTCCACGCGGCCTATCATGACGAACGCTTTGAGGAATTTGTCGCGGGAACCCTCCGGTCGTACGCGGCGGAACACCGTCAGGAATTCCCGTGCCTCGGCGGGCGTCGCCGGGGGCTTGCTCTGAGTCAGGCACCGCTTGAGGTCCTCGCGGGGATCGTCTTGAATGTCATTGATGATCGCCGCCGCTTCGGCATACTCGCCCACGTACGCCTCCGCCATGGCCACCTCCGTGGCCGGGAAGCAGGCGTTCTCAGGCCGGACGCCTTTGGTCGCCGCGTCGTACATCAGGTGGAAGGCGGCGCGGCCGCGCTGGCGGTCGTTGCCGCTGTAGAACGCCGCAGCAAGTCGGTGAAACTCCTCCTTCGTGCTAAAGAACAACGGCCGCCCGCCGCCAGACTCCGCGGGCCACTCGGCCTCCGTGTTGTCGGTGGCGGCCGCCACCAGTCGGTCACGGAGCTTGCCCGCCGCTTCCAGGGCAGCGTCGCCGTAATGGTCGCTCTTGCGGGCGTCGAGATCGCGATACGCATCCCACAAGTGTGCGTAGGGAACGATCATTTCCTTGCATCGGGTCGCGGCCGGTAAAGAGGTTGCTCCCGCTTCCGTCGCCTCCTCCGCCGCGCGCAAGACCTCGACGGCCTTGTTGCGGTCGCCGGCATCGACGCACCACTGGGCAACCGCCAGCAAGGCGTTCGACCGCGACAACGGATTTTTTAAGGTCATCGAGACGGCAAGCGCGCCATCGACGTCGCGCGGTTCGGAGAAAGCCAGCAGCATCAACGGGCCGGGCGCCGGCCGCGCCGACGGGTAACGGCTCCATCCGACCATGTTCGATGCGGTCGCCGCCTCCGTGAAAAGGCGCATCGCCTTGGCGCGATTGCCGTGCCGCAGGTAATAGCAGCCGAGGTAGCTGAGGGGGTCGGTTTGATAAATGGCCTCAGGGCCACGCTCCTTGGCCAGTTGCTCCGCGAGATCGGGCATGCCCACCGCGCACAGCCGGCTGATCCACGCCGACCGATTGTCGTACCGATTCTTCTGCCAATGGGCACGCAACGGCTCCAAGCCCTTCTGCGCGACGCTTTGCAAGAGGCGCAGGTCCCGTTCCAGGCCGTCGATTTCGCGGGGCATGTCACTGGCAAGATTCCTCACGGCGTTTTTCTCCAGGCACTGGCGAGCCTCCACCACAAGGTCCAAAGCGTCGGCGATCCAAGCGGGCGATTCGTCGGCCGGCGCTGCTGCTGCCGTCACCGTTGCGGGAGCGTGTTGCCGAATCCACTGCTGGTCTTCCGGGGTGAGTTTGTCCAGCGGCACAACCACCTCACCACCGTTTTTCCGCCGCAGTCGCACCGTTCCCGCGTCCACCGACTGTACCACGGCTTCCACCTTATGCGCGCCAGAACGGTCGTGGAAGATCCGCCATTCGGCCGCCACCGCGTCGGTAGGTGGATCTTGTTCAGCCGGGGTTTGGTCGAAGCCCTCTACCGCCGCAACCATGAGCAGCCATAGACTGACCGTTCCTGAAATCTTCATTCTGTCCGATCGGTTCTTCATTGTCGTTCTCACAATAGCACCTCCTCCGTTGCCGCCTGCCCGCTACGAATACAGTCGGGCACGCCGACGCCGCGGAAGGCGCTGCCGACGAGCTTCAGCCCGGGCAATTGCGCCACACGAGCGTCGATCCGCGCCACTCGCTCCTGGTACCCAATATGATACTGCGGCATCGTCCGCGGCCAATGGGCGATGTCGCAAAATTCCGGCTCGCCGCGAATTCCCAAAAGCGGCCGCAAATGCTCAAGCACCAGGGACAAGAGGTTGCCATCGGGCATCTCTCCCAGTTGCGGCCGCCGCAGCCTCGCTTTCACCGCAGCCTTTAGCGCCGCGTGAAGATGCATTTGAAGGCGTCGATTGCGGGCTTGTATGCACCCCGCGGCACGATTAGCCAGCGTGGCCCGGCCGGACCATCGGCGTGGGGGCCGCTTGTTCGGGTGACAGCTTTGCTGTCAAGGCAAATGGCAAAGTTGACTGACGTGCGTTGCCTCGCGGCCGGCGCAGGATCAACAGCATCGCGCTCAATGATGTCGTCTCTATCTCGCATCCTTGTCGCGAGAACCTTTTGCCCTTCGACCTTCAACCGCTCAACTTCGGCAAGCAACCGGTTTCGTTTCATTTTTGTTACCATTCAACGTGTAGCGTATACCGGCGTCATTCGTTATGCAAGCGAGGCGATTAGACAAACGCCCGACTCCCCAGCTCGTTGACCGCGTTGGACGGCCCAGTTAGCATTGAGACTCGGTGCCCGCGGGTCGAGATCGGAAATACTGAGAATGGCAACTCTGCACATGCGGCCGCACAACCTCCGCAGGGCCGTAATGTTCCGCGAGGCCGGTACGGACTATGAGGAGGCTGAAGCCATATGGTGGGCGAACGGCGAACTTGAGGTGGTCTTCGGATCTGGCCAGCATCTCCGGCACATCAGGCAAATAAACACCCCACTTCCATAAGGTGCCTGTGGCAACTTATCGTGCGTTTGCTGTCCGTTGCAGGGGCTCCGCCGAAGTTCCCAGCAGGCCCAAAAATGTACCAGTGGACGGCCCGTCAAACACTCGGAACGAAACGCAGCACGCCAAGCCATGGGGAAGTCGTATTGATAATTACTTCAGGAGGTTTGGGGGCGGTCGGCGGTCGGGTCACGGCGGTCGGGTCGCGGTCGGGTGCGTGGTAGGGTCATAACCTTGAAATATCAATTATTGAGGAGAGGCTGACCACGTCGGCACGATTCATTGATAGCTTTCCAGCAGCGGATCTTTGGCGTCGTCCTCGGCCATGGCTTTGTCGATCATCGGATAGAATTCCCGCGGATCGAAGTCGTCCTTTTCGGACCGTCCCCCGCCTTGCGGCGGGGGAGTTTCCAGGGTCTCCCGGTTTCCGTGCAAAGAGTTTCCACGCATGCACAGGTTCTTCGACTCCGCGGTGCCCACAAGCGGCTTGCGATTGGCGTCGCTCATGATGTTGCCTTCCCCACGTCAGAACAAGGTCGGCACACCGAAGATTTGATTTCGGAGCTCAATGGCTGGCCTGCGTGTGCCCCTGTCAACGCCTCACCCGCGATGTTGCCATCGCCGGCGCATGACTCGGGGTTGGAACGATTCGCTACTTCTTTTCCATGCGGCTCTTTCATCCTCTACTCCCTGCCGGCTTTGACCGGCGCTTTCTCTGGCCCCGGTTGGACCCCGGTTGCAAAGCCGCCGGCTGTCGATCATTCGGCGGATTGGGCACGAGGCCAGCCGGTCCCCTTCGGTTCGGGGCAAAAGATGCGGGGAAGGGGGCTGGGGTCTATCATCTCCCTTCGCGCGGCGCGATGCCCCCCTGACCAGATGCGCGCCCGTGAGGCTTTCGGAGGGAAAATTGGGAGGCTTATACAACCATCGGGTATCAAGTGCATCTTTTTCTCACCGAATGGTTGAGGAAGAGACTTTTTCCACTATTTACGGAAGAAGAAGAAGTCGAATCGTTTGCCCAGAGAGCAGTTTCCTGCTTACCATAGAGAACATCGAGAAAGTCGCTCCCCTTTCTTAGTGGGTATCGGGGGGTTCAGCCTAGTATTAGATCGTAAGTGCTTACCAAATGGTGACTTAGAAGCATCAACAATATCGAATTCTAAGCATTGCTTTAACTCCGCCTCATTCATTAAAATAAAGAGGCAAAAATTTTAATCACAAGCCACCGGTCCCGAGTGAAATATCATGGACCAGAAACTCTTTCTCCCAGCTAGCCCCGGTGAACTGGTTCGCCTTCCCCGCGATCCGCTAACGGGTAATGAACATGCTTTCATACCAGAACCGCTTCCACCAAATTGGGAGTTTTCTGGTCAACTTTGGCCTGTTCTCTGTGAGGCAAAGCAGCAACTTGGGATCCTTGAAGGCATTGGACGAAGCCTGCCTAATCCGGGAATTCTATTGCGTCCTCTGGCAGATCGCGAAGCAATTCGTTCTTCACGGCTTGAAGGCACTTTTGTCACGGCAACCGAACTATTGGTTTATGAGATGCAACCGCGGGAATCAACATCCGAAGATGATCCTGCGAATTCCCAGCGAGAGGTTTTCAATTACCGTCTGGCGATGAACCAGGGCGCGAGCGGCGAACTCCCACTTTCCCTCCGGCTAATACGGCAATTCCATGAAACTTTGATGACCGGAGTTCGCGGCAAGGATAAAACGCCGGGCCGTTTCCGCACAGGGCAAGTTGCAATAGGATCCAATCATCGTTTCGTTCCACCGCCGCCACAGAGTCTGATGGGATGTCTCGACCCATTGGAAAAGTACTTTCACGCGCAAAGTTCCAACTTCGATCCCCTGGTTAACTGTTTTTTAATCCACTACCAATTTGAGACGATCCATCCATTCAGCGATGGTAACGGTCGAGTTGGCAGACTGCTGCTGGCCCTCATGATCAAAGAGTTTTGCGGCTTGTCCAAACCATGGGTATACATGAGCGAGTACTACGACAAGCGCCGAGAAGAATACGCGGAGAGGCTCTTCAACGTAAGCGCTAAAGCAGACTGGGATGGTTGGATCGAGTTCTGCCTCAAGGGGATAGTCATTCAAGTAAAGGACACCATCCAACGGTGCGAGCGTTTGCAAAAGATCAAAGATGACTACATGAAGAAGGCCAGGGAGGTTGGTGGCGATATCCGCCTGAGTCAGATTGTGGAAGATATTTTCTATTCCCCGTTTGTCCGGGTCGCAAGCCTGCCTGCAAAGCTTGATATAACCTACCCAACTGCAAAAAAAGACCTCGAACGATTGGTGGAGGCGGGAATTCTAAGCGAGTTGCCAAACCTCAGTCCGAAGACGTACTACGCGCGTGACGTTTTCAATATCGCTTACGCTGACATGGAATAAAGTGACGTGATCGAGGGGGTGACCCGACCGCAAGAAAAGAACGGCCGACAAGATGAATGTCCTGTGGGCCGTTTCGGGGTCGGTCGGAGTCAGACCGCCATTTATTCTACAGCAAGACTTCGGCCTCCTTGCCACTATTAGTTGTGATTCGCCATGCGCCTCGCGAAGGCTGCGGGCATCGATGCGGCGGAGGCACGCCTGGAGGAAAGCGACGGGGTGCCGGTGGCCTTGATCCGGCGTTTTGATCGCACGGACGATGGCCGCCGTCTGATGTATGTCTCGTCCGCGACCCTCCTCGGTGTCGATATCGGCGACACGGGGGAGCATTGCTATCCGGAAATCGTCGATGCCATCCGCGTGCATGGCGCCGACGTCACGACCGACATCGAGGAACTCTGGCGGCGGATGGCCCCGGGTGATTGCTCACCCTGATTCCCACAGACCCGTACGTGCAGAATTACTGCATACGGTTCCTCAAGTAACTCCTTGACTTCGCACGCGGCACACGGAATGTAAGGCTAAACTACCGTGTTGGCGAATCGTTGGTTGTCGTGATCGTTCTGGACCGCCAGAGCCGGCCGCTTCTTGCTTCCCCGCCCTCCAGCAAAGGGGATCTCGACGATGACCACGTCGGCACGATTCATTGATAGCTTTCCAGCAGCGGGTCTTTGGCGTCGTCCTCGGCCATGGCTTTGTCGATCATCGGATAGAATTCCCGCGGATCGAAGTCGTCCCGGAGCGTTGCAGCCATCCGCTGGAATTGCTCGGCGGAAACCAGATAGTAAACGCGGTTCGTGGCCGGATCGACGACCTCGACGGGCGTGCCGGCCTCAGCGGCTTCGCGCAGTGATTTCTCCAATGTAGCGTGAGTCATTTCTTACGTTTACCGAGCGGGCGATTGGCAATCAATGGCCTCCGACTCCCACCAAAGATTCGTGCCTTGTGGATTGGAACGAGGCGCCGAAAATGCAACAAGCGATTGGGTTTGCGACGCAAGTTCGCGCCGTCTGCAAATGGCGCGGAGATTCTTTGCGTATTATGTGGGTATAAAGCGCGCTGAAAAAGATTCAGCCGCACCTGAATATTTCCCGACACCGCACTTAAATTAAAAGCTGGAAGAGAACCTTGCGTGTCCTATCCCAATTCACTGTACGCGCGGCCTCATGTGGCCCGATTTTGCCCGCGCACTATGGGTGTACAACAAATCATCATTAGAGTTGGAAGCGGCCTTTTTCCCGCAGTTTGCGCTGTGTAAGATACTGCTTTTGGTAAGAAACGAATACCTCTGTGGAACTAAAAAATCGATGAGAAAAGCGCGCAAATCTGATTTCGGGCAAGAAGGGCAAAAACCACCCATAAGATTGGTGGTATAATCGTTATCCGCGTCGTGTTAAAGCGAGTCACCTTGCCGGAGAGATATATGAAGACTACCCATTTAATCGGCACCATTGTGCTGGGCATCGTCTGTACACCAGCCGTAGCCGCCGATCCCCAGGCGCCGCAGCCGGCCAAGCTGCCGCCACGCATCCGCGTCGATCGTGAGCACCATCGTTTCGTCGACGTCGGCGGTAAGCCCTTTCTGCCCTTCGGCGTGACTTACTACCGTCCCGGCACCGGTTGGGCGCCGCAGTTGTGGAAGCAATTCGACGCCGAGGCCACTCGCCGCGACTTCGCCAAGCTGAAGAAACAAGGCGCCAGTGTCGTGCGAGTCTTCATCTCCTTCGGCTCCTTTTTCACCGAGCCGGGCAAGCTCAACCCCGCGGGGTTGGCCAAGTTCGATCGGCTCCTCGACCTGGCCGACGAGGCCGGCCTCTACGTTCATCCCACAGGCCCCGATGCCTGGGAAGGTATGCCGGCGTGGACCGCAAGCTTGAACGTCTTCAGCAACGACACCAACGACGCATGTCTTGCGGCGCTGGAAACCTACTGGCGCTGGTTTGCCGGTCGCTATCGCGGCCGCAGCACGATCTGGGCTTACGATCTGCGAAACGAGCCACACCTGGCTTGGGATACGCCGTACCTCCGCACGCAATGGGATGCGTGGCGCAATGCCTACGGCCAAGGGCCGGCGGCCGTGCCACGCGCAAACGCGAATCCGCCCGCCGCCGAGTTGGCCGACTATCAGCGTTTTCGCGAGAGCATCGCCGAGAAGTGGGTGGCCCGGCAGTCCGCGGCGATCCATGCGGCCGACCCCAATGCCTTGGTGACCGTGGGCCTGCTGCAGTGGTCCGTGCCGGCACAACGGCTGGCGATCGATCAATATTCGGGCTTTCGGCCGTCGGTCATCGCCAATCACCTTGATTTCATGGAACTGCACTTCTATCCGTTGGTAACGGGCGCGTATGGCTACGAGAGTCCCGCGGCCGAGACAACGAACTTGGCGGTGCTGGAGGCGATGGCGCGGGAATGTGCCAAACCGGGCCTGCCCCTGGTGATCGCCGAGTTTGGCTGGTACGGCGGCGGGCCGCTGAATCCCAAGGGCAAGCCCGCCAGCGAGGAGCAACAGTCGCAATGGTGCCGGCATTTGCTGGATGTCACATCGCCCATGGCCTGCGGTTGGCTGAATTGGGGCATGTATGACCATCCCCAGGCCCAAGATGTCAGCATATTCACTGGCCTGTTCACCGTGGACGGCAAGGAAAAGGCGTGGGGCCGCACGTTTCGCGAGGCGGCCGAGCAGTTCCGGGCCAATCCCCCACGGTACGCTCTGCCCAATCGCCCCAATCTGCCCTGGGCGGCCTGCACGGCCAGCGGCGACGAGATGGAGAAATTCCGCCAGACCTATCTGGCGGCCTTCTCGGCGGCGTGGAAGTGAGTGGTTTACAACGCGCTGGTAACTCGCTACACTTCCATTTTGAACGATGCAGGTAAGCTAAGGGGCAACCGACGAATAACTTCCGGATTTGGGTGGCACTAAGTAAGTTGGTCCAGACCCCACTCGGCTTGCCCGGGTCGGTGGATGAGGTTGAACGGCTATTGTGCGAAACCGCCCCCTGATCTTGCTTCCTTCGGCGGGAAAGGCCGCCGTAGGCGGCCTTTCCCGCCGAAGGAAGAGGGTGGGGGGAGACGCAGAGTTTGTTAGCTTTTCAACCTTGTTCACCGACCCGGGCAAGCCGGGTGGGGTCTGGAGACACGCGTCGTAAGCCGCAACTGATTCGGAATGAGGCACTGTTTACGAAGTTGAGCAGGTTCTAGCGGCAGGTACTCGGTATTGCGGATACATTGACAAGACACAGCGAGACATACATGGATACTCCAGCACTCTCCGGCAAGGAAACGATGACATCCCGCCAGCGGATGTTGGCCGCCCTGAACCACCAGACGCCCGACCGCGTGCCGATCGATCTGGGTGGCAACCAGACGGGTATCCACAAACTTGCTTATGACGCCCTGCTGAAACATCTGGGCATCAGGGACGAGATCACCATCATGGACGCCGTCCAGCAGCTTGCCCAACCGTGCGAGGCGGTTTTGGAGCGGTTCCATGTGGATACCCGCTACGTGGCCGCCAAGGCGGCAGCCGGATTCAAAGGTGGTATCGAGCAGAACCGCCGCGATGGGCGGCTGTGGCACGACCTCCGCGACGAGTTCGGCGTCGTCTGGTCCATGCCCGACGACTATCCCTATTATATGGACATCTCCCACCATCCGCTGGCCAAGGCGACGCTGGCCGAGATTGCCGCCTATCCGTTTCCCAAGGGCGACGATCCGGGGCGGTTCGAAGGCCTGCGGGAGCGGGCACTGACGCTGAAGAAAGAGACGCCCTACGCGGTCGTGAGCGGCATTTCCGGCGTTGTCTATGAGATCTGCTGGTACATGCGCGGCTTGGAACAATGGCTTATGGACCTGGTGACCGAGCCTGAGTTCTGTGAAGCCGTTCTCGATCAGACGCTGAAATTCTGGCTGGACTGGTTCCGCGTGTTTCTCGACGAAGTGGGGGACGTCGTGGACGTGATTATGATCGGCGACGACTTGGCGGGGCAGAAGGGGCCGCTCTTTCGGCCGGAGGTCTATCGCACGCTGGTTAAGCCGCGGCAGAAGCGACTGGTGCAGTACATCCGTTCGCGCACTCAGGCCAAGATCTGGTATCACACCTGCGGCGCGTGTACGGGTTACATCCCCGATCTGCTGGACAACGGCATCGACATCCTCAACCCGGTCCAGGTGAGCGCCAAGGATATGGACCCGGCGGCGCTCAAGTCCCGCTTCGGCGACCAACTCGTTTTTTGGGGCGGTGCGATCGACGCCCAACATGTGCTGCCAGTCGCTTCGCCGGAGACAGTCCGCGAGCATGTCCGCCGCAACCTGGCCGCCTGGAAGCCCCACGGCGGCTATGTGTTCAACAACGTCCACAATATCCAGGCGGGCGTTCCGCCCGAGAATATTGTCGCCATGTATGATGCGGCCTACGAATTCGGGTTCTATTGCCTTGCCGATGCTTCCTGCCTACACTAACAGTGTGGAAATTTGCGATTTGAAATTTGAGCTTTGGATTTTAGATCCCCGATCCTCCATTCCCGATCCCTTTCCCCTGTGCCGACTTACGAACCCGTACTCCTGGCGAATATTGGCAAAGAGAACAGCCACAAGCTGGCCGTCTACGAGGCGGGCGGCGGGTATCGCGCGTTGCGCAAGGCCCTGAAGGAAATGAGTCCCGACGACGTGCTCGGCACGGTGCGCACGGCCGGGCTACGGGGCCGCGGCGGGGCCGGTTTCCCGACGGGCTTGAAGTGGTCGTTCCTGCCCAAGGACCACCCGGGACCGATCTATCTTTGCGTCAACGCCGACGAAAGCGAGCCGGGCACGTTCGTCAACCGCGTGCAGATGGAGGGCGATCCGCACCAGATCGTGGAAGGCATCATTCTTAGCGCCTACGCCACGAAGGCCACAACCGCCTACCTGTATCTGCGTTACGAGTATCCGCTCTGCGCCGCGCGCATGCAGGGCGCGATCGACGAGGCCTACTCCGCCGGTTACCTCGGCAAGCATATCCTCGGCTCGCAGTACTCGCTCGATCTGTTCATTCATCGCGGGGCCGGGGCCTATGTCTGCGGCGAAGAGACCGGCCTGATCGAAAGCCTGGAGGGCAAGCGGGCCTGGCCGCGGATCAAGCCGCCGTTTCCCGCCGTCGAGGGCCTCTTCCGCAAGCCCACCGTGGTGAACAACGTGGAGACAATGGCCTGCGTCGTGCATGTCATCGATCGCGGCATCCAGTGGTTCCGCTCGATCGGCGTACAACCCAATCCCCACGATCCCCGCGACGTCGGCAGCCTGGGTCCAAAGCTCTACGGCATCAGCGGCCACGTGAACCGGCCCGGCTGTTACGAGGCCCCGCTGGGCATCACCGCGCGGCAGGCGATCGAAGAGATGGCCGGCGGAGTGTGGAAAGGCCGTAAGCCCAAGGCCGTGATCCCGGGCGGACTGAGCACGGGCGTGATGACGGCCGAGGAGCTCGACACGCCGCTGGATTTCGTCGGCCCCGGGAAAGTGGGTTGTCTGGGCCTGGGCACGGCCTGCCTGATCGTGCTGGACGAAACCTACTCGATGATGGATTTTCTGTATAATAGCTGCCGCTTCTTCGCCCACGAGAGTTGCGGCCAATGCACGCCCTGCCGCGAAGGCACGCATTGGTCGATGATGATCCTCGACCGCATCAAAGCCGGCCGTGGACGGTGGATCGACCTGGACTACCTGGCGGAGGTGGGCAACACGATCGGCATCATGCCCGGCACGACGATTTGCGGCCTGGCCGACGGCGCCGCCTGGCCCATCAAGACCACGGTCCGCAAGTTCCGGCCCGAGTTGGAAGAGTACATCAAACGTACCAACCCCGCTGGCTACGCCAGCACGGAAGCGGCCCCGGCGCTGGCAAGTGCGAATGGCAAACCGCATTAGGAGATTGTAAATTGAAGATTTATTTACACGGTCGACGTCCAAGCGAGCGACAAATGCAAGGGAGAATGACTCGTTTCGCTCGGCCCGCCCTACAAGGCTGAGTACTGAGTACTGAGTACTGAATCCTAACCACGATCAAGATCTAGACTCCAAGAACTCCCCAGTCGCCCCATGCCCAAGATCACCATCGACGGACGCGAAATCGAACTGCCCGACGGCCAGCGCATCAACGCGATCGAGGCCGCCAAGCAGGCCGGTGTCGAGATCCCGCACTACTGCTACCACGCGGGCCTGCCGGTCGTGGGTAGTTGCCGCATGTGCCTGATCGAGACGGGCAATCGTGACGCCAAGACCGGCGAGATCAAGATGCAGCCCAAAGTCGTGCCCGGCTGCACCGTGCCGGCTGCCGACGGGCTGGTGATCGTGACGGCCAGCGAGAAGGTGCGGCAGGCCCGGGCGATGGTTGAAGAGGACCTGCTCCTGCGGCATCCGGTCGATTGCCCCATCTGCGACAAGGCAGGCGAGTGCGTCTTGCAGGACTACCATTTCCGCTATGGCCAGGCCAGCCGGCGGACCGATGTCAGGCCCTTCACCAGCCGCAGGCGCGACCTGGGCGACATCAACTTGTTCATCGACCGCTGCGTGATGTGCTCGCGCTGCGTACGATTCTGTGCCAACGTGAGCGGTACGGCTGAGCTGATGGTCACCGAGCGCGGCGCCCATGAAGAGATTGACGTGGTGCCCGGCTTTCCGCTGCACAACGAGCTATCCGGCAACGTGGTCGACCTGTGCCCCGTCGGCGCGCTGTGCGACAAGGATTTCATGTACCAGCAACGCGTCTGGTTCATGCGGCGGCACCGCAGCGTTTGCACGGGCTGCGCGATCGGCTGCTCGATCTGGGTGGAGGAGAACCAGGACCGCATCTATCGCCTCAAGCCCCGCGAGAATCCGCATGTCAACAAGTGGTGGATCTGCAACCAGGGCCGCTACGGCTACCACCACGTGCATGACGAGAAGCGCCTGGCGGTTCCGCGCGTTCGCAAGGACGGCCAGACTGTCGAGCGGAATTGGGATGGCCTGCCGGAGGAACTGAAGGAAAAGCTCTCCGCCGCTGGCCGCCTGGGCGGACTGTTTTCGCCATTTCTCAGCGTGGAAGAGGCCTACCTGCTGGCCAAGCTGCTGCGCTCGATCGATCCGCAGGCGGTGTTGGCGATGGGCCCTGTACCGCGGGTCGGCGAGGATCAGAAGTTCCCCGGGTTTGTCATCGCGGCGGAGAAGGCGCCCAATCGCCGCGGGGTCGAGGAGATCCTCGGCTACTTCATGCACAAGGTGCTCTCGCTGGACGACTTCGTGAAGGAAATCGGCCGGGACGAGTTGCGTGGCGTGTGGATTTCCGGCGGCTACAAAGGGCCGTGGATCGAGGAACCGGTTGCCCGGCGGTTCGAGAAGCTCCCGCTCTTGATCGTGCAGGACCTGTTCTCCTCGCCGCTCTCGGATCGGGCGACCTATGTGTTGCCGGCCGCGGCCTTTGCCGAGCGTGAAGGTTCCTACATGAATCGCAACGACAACCTGCAAACCGCGACCGTGGCCGTACGTCCGCCCTGGGGCGTGAGGGCGGAAGGTTCGTTGTTCTGGCAGATGTTGGGTCGCAAGGGTCTTTATAATTCGCGCGCCGTGCTGGACGACCTGAGCCGCGAGGTCCTGTATTTTGCCCCCGCCGCCCGCCCCTTGCCGGAAACTGGCTTGGATATGAAGATCAACAAGCTAGCCGAGGCCGGTGCCCTGACGGCGAAGATGGCTTAGTGGAATGCAGATTTTGAAGAAGGCCCTTTATGCTCCCCATCGTCGTTGAAGCCCTGATCAAGATCGCGCTGGTAATCGGCGGACTGATGACGGCTGCCGCCTACCTGGTGCTGGGCGAGCGGTGGATCGCCGCCTGGATCCAGGACCGCCTGGGCCCAAACCGCACGGGTATTCCGCTGACTAAGATCCGCATGTTCGGCCTGGGCCAGCCGCTGGCCGACGGCGTGAAGTTTCTCTTCAAGGCCGAATACACGCCCGCCCACGTCGATAAGGGCTTGTACTTCTTCGCCCCCATGACGATCTTTGTTACGGCGATCGCGGTCTTCGCCGTCATTCCCTTCGGCAGCGTCTTGCCGGGCGGAATCTTTCCGTCAAGCTGGGGCGTGCAGCAACCGATCAAGCTTGTGATCGCGCCCGGTGTGGATGTCGGCATGCTCTTCATCTTCGCCATGGGCAGTATTGCCGTCTATGGCGTGGTACTGGGCGGCTGGGCCAGCAATAGCAAGTACAGCTTTCTGGGCGGGCTGCGAAGCAGCGCGCAGTTGATTGCCTACGAACTGCCCTTGGGCCTGGGCATTCTCGGCGTGGTGCTGGCCTCGGGTTCGTTGCGGTTGGACGCCATCATGGAGCAGCAGGCGCAAAACGGGGCGTGGAACGCCTTTGTGCAGCCGCTGGGGATGATGGTCTTCTGCGTGGCGGCCTTTGCCGAGGCCGGCCGCATGCCCTTCGACCTGCCTGAGTGCGAGCAGGAGCTGATCGGCGGCTACCATACCGAATACTTCGCGATCAAGCTGATGATGTACCTGGTAGGCGAATACCTGCACATGGTCGCCGCGGCCTTCCTGATCGTGATCTTGTTCTTCGGCGGCTGGCATTTCTGGGGCCTGACCGGATCGGACAGCCAAGTGACGTGGGTCGAGGCGATCTTGCGGATCGTGGTGCTCAACGTCAAGGTGCTGGGCGTGATCTTCTTCTTCATGGTGGCCCGCTGGAGTTGGGCCCGTTTTCGTTACGATCAATTGATGTCGTTGGCCTGGCTCGTGATGTTGCCGCTGGGCATGGTCAATGTGGCCTATGTGGCAACTTGGGAAGAGTACGGCGAAACGTGGGCACAAAGCACTCATCTTTCACCGCAAGTGGCCATGGCGGTCTGTGGCTGGGCCGTGTTCCTGGTGAGCTGGTACGTGGCCACAAAGCTCTCGCCGCCGATGAGCGACAACCATCCCCGCCTACAACCGGAGGCGGACGTCGTGCCGGTCGACCCCGTAAAAATATGAACGCCGAAGATTCCAAAATCCGCTGGATCGAGCCGCCTAGACTTGGCATGTTGGGTAAGAGCTACCTGATGCTGTTCATCAAGGGCTTGACGACGGCCTTGCGGCACTTGTTCTTCCACAAGAAAACCACGCTGCAGTCGCCGGAGGAACGACATGAGATCGTCGATCCGGTAAACTATCGCGGCGTGCATCGTTTGAACAAGGACGAGCAGGGCCGCGTGAAGTGCGTGGCCTGTTTCCTTTGCGCCACGGCCTGTCCGGCCCACTGTATCGACATTGTAGCCGAGCCGAGCCCCTGGCCCGATCGGGAAAAGTATCCCAAGGTCTTCAACATTGATGAGTTGCGTTGCATCTATTGCGGCATGTGCGAGCAGGCCTGCCCGGTCGAGGCGATCGAGCTGACGAGTTTGTATGACCTGACGGGGGCAAGCCGCGAGGAAATGATCTTCGACAAGGAGAAACTGTTGAGCGTTTTCGACCAGACCAAGGACCGCGAGCCGATGCCCTCGAAGCGTGCGGTCGCTGCTTCGGGAGATTCGCCATGAGTGCTTCGCAAGCGATTCTGCCCTTGGGAACGGCGCTGGCGGCCGTGGGCATCTGGTGGCTCTTGCCCGGAAGCGGCATGCGGCGACGCACGCTGGGGGGAGTGCTGGCCGTAATCGGTTTTGGGTTTCTCGGCGCGTTGGTGCCTGCCGTGAGCAACTGGTTCACCAGCGGCGTGTTTCACGCCGTTGCCGGGGCAACGATCGTGGCCGCCGTGGCAACGATCAGTTTCCGCAATCCCGTCTATTGTGCAATCTGGTTCGGCATGACCCTCACCGGCACGGCCGGATTGTTCCTGCTGGCCGGGGCCGAGTTCCTGGCGGTCGCCACGCTGGTGGTCTACGCGGGTGCAATCCTCGTGACGTTCCTCTTCGTGCTCATGCTCGCCGCGCCGGAAGGCCACGCCTACTACGATCGCCACAGTTGGGAGGCGATGATCTCGGCCTTCACCGGCGCGGTGCTGGTGGGCATCCTGACAATGATGATCGGTTCCGCGATGCTGAAAGCGGAAGCCGTGCAGGCTTCCGGCCCTGCGCCAACCTTGGCGGAGCCGTCCGTTCCGGCTGCCGCCCAGCCCGCGCCCTATACGATTTCACGGCTGGGGGCCGAGCTTTTCACGCGTTATCTGGTCGCGGTGGAAGTGGCCGGGACCTTGCTCTTTGCGGCCCTGGTGGGCGCGGCGGTGATTGTCACGCAAGGCCGCGCGGCCATGAAAGCCTCGGCCGTAACGCGGGAAGGAGATGCCGTCCATGTCTCCTGAACAGGTCCTGCACGATCAATTGGCCGCATTACAGAGTTTCTTGGCCGTCGGCGCGGTGTTGTTCGGCGTGGGGCTGATCGGCTTTTTGAGCCGGCGGAACATGATTGTCATGTTTCTCTCGGCCGAGATGATGTTGCAAGGCGTGTCGCTCAGCCTGGTGGCATGGGGCCGCTATCGCCATGATCTGGGTGGCCAGATGCTGGTGATTTTCATCATCGCTGTAGCCGCCTGCGAAGCGGCCATCGCCCTGGCCCTGGTGCTCATGCTCTTCGAGCGCAAGGGCAACCTGGACATCGCCAAGTGGCAGGAATTGCGCGAGTCGAACCAGCCACCGTTCGAAGAAGAGTGGCAGCCGCCGGAGGACAAGGAAGAGCCCCCGCAATGGCCGCACTTGCCCCCGGCAGGCGTGTTGCCGGAATCGGTCTCCCAGAAAGAGTTTTACCGCCGCAAGGTCTGAGTCGCCGCATGCATTCGTACATTTCCAATCTGCTGATCCTGATTCCCGCGCTGCCCTTGCTGGCCGCGGCGGTAGTTGCCGTGTTCGGTAAGCGGGTCTTGCGCGAGCAGAGCCATTGGCCGGTAGTCCTGGCCTTGGCCGGCTCCTGTGCGGCGAGCGTGTTGCTGGTCTTCGCCGTGCAGCGGGCACAGCAAGACGGCCCGCACGAGCATTTGGTGAAGCTCTGGACGTGGGCCACCGTGGACGCTCCAGTACTCAGTACTCAGTACTCAGTACCCAGTACACCAACCTCCGACGGTGAAGCGGAATCGAAAGCACCGGCCGACACGCCCGCCTTCCGCATGGACATCGTCCTCCGCGCCGATTCACTGACGGCCATCATGCTGGCCATGGTCACCTTCGTCAGCACGCTGGTGGCAATCTACGCCAAGGGCTACATGCACGGCGATTCGGGCTACTGGCGGTTCTTCGCCTACGTGGCCCTCTTCGTCTTCTCGATGACGATGCTCGTTTCGGTGAGCAACTTCGTGCTGCTGTACGTTTTCTGGGAAGCGGTGGGCCTGTGCAGCTATCTGCTCATCGGTTTCTGGTTCGAGAAGCCGGCGGCCTCGGCGGCCGGCCTGAAAGCCTTTCTTGTCACCCGCGTGGGCGACTTCGGTTTCGCCCTGGGCGTGTTCCTGCTGTGGACCACCTTCGGCACGCTGGACTTCCACGATTCCAAGGTCCAAACAATTCCCGGCACGCACGGCCGCGCGGCGACGAGCGTCGTGTATTTGGCTCCGCAGGAGATCAACGACGAGAACATTTCGGGCACGGTCCAGCACGGTATCTTCGGGGATTGGCGGCTGGCGCAGAAAAGTCCGTATGGCGATATCCCGGACGCCACGATC
Source organism: uncultured Planctomycetaceae bacterium (assembly GCA_964615095.1). GTDB lineage: Bacteria > Planctomycetota > Planctomycetia > Pirellulales > Thermoguttaceae > JANXQG01. The sequence continues at coordinate 20,203 of CAZTPX010000004.1, forward strand.
CTGGCCGTCTGCCTGCTGCTGTTCATGGGGGCTTGCGGCAAGAGCGCGCAGTTCCCGCTGCACGTCTGGCTGCCCGATGCGATGGAAGGCCCTACGCCGGTCAGCGCCTTGATCCACGCGGCCACAATGGTCACGGCCGGCGTTTACCTGGTCGCCCGCTGCACGCCCTTGTTTGCGGCTGCGCCCGACGCCCGGGAAACGGTGGCCACGATCGGTTGCTTCACGGCCTTGTTTGCCGCGCTGATCGCCTTGACGCAAACCGATTTGAAACGGATCCTGGCCTACTCGACCGTCAGCCAACTCGGCTATATGTTCCTGGCCCTGGGCACCGGCAGCCAGCCCGGCGTGACCGCCGGCATGTTCCACTTGTTCACCCATGCGTTCTTCAAGGCCCTGCTATTCCTCGGGGCGGGCAGCGTGATGCATGCCATGGGTGGCGTGATCGACATTCGCCAGTTCGGCGGGCTGCGGCGGAAGATGCCGATCACGCATTGGACGTTCCTGTTTGGCTGCCTGGCCCTCTCGGGCATTTTCCCCTTCGCCGGCTTCTGGAGCAAAGACGCCATCCTGGCCGCAGTGGCGGAAAAGGCCGCCGCGGTCCACACGAGTTCGATCTACGAATACCTGTATTACGGCGGAACGTTTGCGGCCTTTCTTACCGCGTTCTATACGTTCCGCGCCTATTTCCTCACGTTCCAGGGCGAGGAACGGATTCCCAAGGAGGCTGGCCATCATGCCCACGAGTCGCCACCGGCCATGACCGGTCCCTTGGTGATCCTGGCGATCGGCGCGCTGGCAGTGGGCGCTTATTTCCAATGGACGGGTGATTTCCTTAATCCCAACGGGTTCCTCATGCAAACGCCCGTGCTGACGGCGCTGAAAGCGCCCGGAGCGGAGGGCGCCGAACATGGTTCCTTACACCTTACCGTGGCCCTGATTAGCACGGCCGTGGCCCTGGCCGGAATCGGCCTGGCCTGGCTGTTTTACCTAGCGCGGCCGGACTTGGCCGAGTCAGTAACGAAGTCGGCCAAGTCGCTTGGCCTTTACGGCCTTTCCCACGGCAAGTTCTTCATCGATGAGATCTACGCGGCCTTGATCGTCCGCCCGCTGGAGGCGTTTGCCGGGCTGCTGGCTTGGGCCGATCGGCACTTGATCGACACCCTGGTGAATCTTGTCGGCGCCTTCCCGCGGGCGCTGGGCGCGATGCTTCGCCCGTTACAAGGCGGACTGGTGCAGTTTTATGCCCTCGTGATGGCGCTAGGTGTCCTGGCACTGGTGGGGGCGTTGTTGTGGTAAGGTATCCGGCACACTCCGTGTGCCGATGGCAGCGGCACACGGAGTGTGCCGGATACATTTGAGTCCTTTAACCTATGAAAATCCACTTGTTGCTCGTAACCCTGTTGCTTCCGGCGGCAGTCGCGGTCCTGGCCGGCCTGGGGCGGACGCAGGCCCGCTGCTGGGCGCTAGCAGCCTCGCTGGCGACGCTCATAGGGGCGATCGTGCTCGTGGTCAGGTTCCACGTCGGCGACACGGCCTTCGCGGCCACCGATTACCCTTGGTTCGCCGCGGCGGGTGTTCCCCTGGACATTCGCTTCAGCATCGCGCTGGACGGCCTGAGCCTCTGGCTCTTCGCGCTGACGGCCCTACTGTTGCTGGTCGCCGTGCTGATAAGCTGGAATGCGATCAAGGAGCAAGCATCACTGTACTATCGTTTGCTGCTAGTGCTGGGCACGGGCATGCTCGGCGTGTTCGTCGCCCGCGACATTATCCTCTTCTACCTGTTCTTCGAATTCACGCTGGTGCCGTTGTTCTTCCTCATCGGCATTTGGGGGAGCGACCAGCGGCGCTACGCGGCGATCAAGTTCTTCCTATTCACGTTGGCCGGTAGCTTGCTGACACTGCTGGGCCTGATCGCGATCGTCTTGTGGGACTACGCGCACGCCGGCCACGGATCAGTAATGACGTTCTCGATACCGGAACTGACGAAGCATCTGCAACATAGCGCCGAAATGCATCAAGGCATGCCGCTGGGCCTGCAGGTCGGGATCTTCTTGGCCCTCTTCGCCGGGTTTGCCATCAAGGTTCCGCTCTTCCCCTTGCACACCTGGCTGCCGCTGGCCCACGTCGAGGCCCCGGCCGCGGGCAGCGTGCTCCTGGCAGGCGTGCTCTTGAAGATCGGCACCTACGGCTTCTTGCGATTCAACCTGCCGATGCTTCCTGAGGCCACAGCCGCCTGCATGCCTTACCTGCTCTGGATCTCGGTGGGCGGCATCATCTACGGAGCCCTGGTGGCCTTGGCCCAAAGCGACTTGAAGCGGCTGATCGCCTATTCCAGCGTCAGCCACCTGGGCTTCTGCATGCTCGGTATTTTCGCCCTCAATCCCGTGGCCTTGCAAGGCGGCACCTTGCAGATGATCAATCACGGGCTCTCGACCGGCGGCCTGTTCGCCCTGGTGGGCATGCTCTACGAACGCTATCACACGCGGAAAATCGCCGACTTTGGCGGCATCGCCCGCGAGGTCCCCGTGCTGGCCTTCTTCATGGTCTTCATGACGCTCTCCAGTATCGGCCTGCCGGGGCTGAACGGATTCGTGGGCGAGTTCCTCTTGCTGATGGGCATGTTCCAGCGAGCGTGGGGCGCGGCGGCGGGTCCCTGGACCGCGCAGTACAAGGTCATCGCCGTGCTGGCCGCTAGCGGCGTGGTGCTAGGGGCATGGTACATGTTGTCGCTGGTGGCGCGGGTCTTCTTCGGCCCCTTGCGGGAGCGGAAACACGCCGAGCCGATCGCCGACCTCAGCCTGCGCGAGGTCTTGGCCCTGGTGCCCTTGTGCCTGGTCATCGTCTGGATCGGCGTGCAGCCGAAATTCATCCTCGACCGCCTGGCGCCCAGCATCGACCAATTGGCCGGCCCGGCGATGCGCGCGGCCGATGCGGGAAACAGCCTGAAGAAGGAGGCAGATCGTGTCCCTTAACGTCGTCTGTTTCCTGAGTGCCGAAATCGTGCTCGTCGTGGCAGGCCTGGCGATCTATCTCGGCGGGGCCTTCTCCGCCTCGCAGAAGGCCTGGGCGCCGATTGCCTTCGGCGCTATCCTCTTGGCGGCCGCTTCGCTCTGGTCATGCGGCGGAAACGATCGCTACTTGGGGCACGTTGCCACGGCCAAAATTCAACACGCGCACGGAGAAATGATTACCGCATCGGACGTTGCTCGGCAAATCTCGGTGTCCGCCGATACCACGCCGGTGATGCCCGATCCGCTCTCCGCCTACGGCCGCTGGTTCGCGCTGGCGATCGGCGCGGTCATGGTGCTCATGGCCTGGCAGCCGCTGGCGCATGGCGGCGCACCGGAGTATCTAGGCTCGCTCTTGCTGGTGATCGCCGGGCTGATGCTGGTGGCCTCCGCGGCAAACCTCGTACTGCTGTTCGTAGGACTGGAACTGGTCTCGATCCCCACCTACATTCTCTTGTCGCTGGGGCGCCGCGACCCGGCGGGCCAGGAATCGACCGCCAAGTATTTCTACCTGAGCGTGTTGGCCTCGGCAATCTTGCTGTACGGCCTGAGCTTTCTGTATGGCGTCAACGGCACGATGCAACTGACGCGCTTTCCGCACTCGCCGCTGGCTATGCCTACGGGGCTTGAGTCGCTGGGGGCGGTGGCGATGGTCCTGGTGGTCGCCGGGCTTTGCTTCCGCCTCACAGCGGCACCGTTTCACTTCTACGCCCCGGACGTTTACCAGGGCACGATCCAGGCCAACGCGGCCTTGCTCTCGGCCATTCCCAAGGCGGCCGGACTCCTGGCCCTGGTACGGCTGGTCGTCCAGGGCATGCCGGAAACGGGACCGCACGGCTGGAAAGTCTTTCTGATCCTTGCCGTGCTGACGATGACCTTGGGCAACGTGTTGGCCCTCTGGCAGGACAACGTCCGCCGGCTGATGGCCTACTCATCGATTGCCAACGCGGGCTACATGCTCATCGGCCTGGCGGTGGGCCTGGCGACGGGGCCGGCCAATGGCGTCTGGGACGGCATTGGGGCCGCGTTCTTCTATCTTTGCGTCTATGTGGCGGCCACGCTCGGCACGTTCGCGGTCCTGGCGTACCTTGGCCGCCGGCGGCAGCAGATCGAAAGCGTCGACGAGCTGGCCGGCTTGGGCCGCACCCATCCTATCATGGCCGCGACCTTGGCCGTTTGCATGTTCAGTCTTGCCGGGCTGCCGCCCATAGCTGGCCTGTGGGGCAAGCTGCTGCTCTTCGGCAGCGCCTTGAATGTCCAGGCAGCAAGCGGCGGCCCGCTACGACCGTGGTTCGTCGCCCTGGCTATTATCGGTGTCTTGAACGCGGCGGTGGGGGCCTACTACTATCTCCGCATCGTAAGCCTGATGTATTTCCGCGAACCGCTGGCCGTGCAGCGTGCCGAAGGCGGCCGCGGCGCCTATCTCGCCGCGCTCGTGTGCGGCCTGGCGGTACTTGTCTTGGGCTTCTATCCCGGACCACTGATGAAGCAGTGCATGCAGGCAGGGAGCAGGGCGCAGGACTCGCTGGAAACGCACCAAGACGCCGACAATCGGGCGATTTCTTTGGACGCCGCGCATCGGTAGCGCCTGGCGGTCAATTTCAAGAACGCCCTGGAATATCCGCGCAATTCGCTCTTGGAATGCCGGGAGAATGTTGGTAGACTTCCGCCTCAAAATGGAAAGCGGCCGGCGGCCATGCCTGCGCATGGGGCCTGCCGTACTGTATAGCTCGCAACCGAAGGAGCAGTTGCGGTGGCCATCATCGACAGTGACTCCCGCGCGGTCGGTTTCAGCATGCGGACGGGGTACTACCTGGCCCATTGCAGCTTGGCGGCCTATGGCGGCCCGGGCGATTGGCCGCAGACCCTGGCCTTGGGCGATTCCATGCGCGCATTCCAGTGCAAGGAATTCCACGGATTCGTGGCCGCCCAGCAGAACGTGGCAATCGTCGCCTTTCGCGGCACGGTATCGATCGGCAACGCCCTGACCGACGCCACGGCGGCACTAGTCCGCCAGAACATCTTCCCGGGGTTGGTCCACCTGGGTTTTGCCCACGCGGCGGAAACCGTATATCCGACCGTCCGCGACCTGCTCGCCGCGCAGGATCGAAAACTGCCGATCCTGGTTACAGGCCACAGCCTGGGCGGGGCCATGGCCACCTTGGTCGCCCACCGGCTGGCAGCCGACGGCTTTCCGGTCCGCGCCGTCTACAGCTACGGTTCGCCGCGGCCCGGCGATCGCAATTTCCGCGACGCCTATCGCGTGCCCCACTACCGCTTCGTGAACGACAACGACCTGGTGCCGCACCTGCCCATGAAATGGTGCTTCCATCACGTGGGCGCTTTGAAACTGCTCACGCCCGAGGGCAAGCTGCTGGAACACGATCACGATTGGAAGGCCAAAAAGCGGAAGCTCGTCAAGCACGCCAAGCACGTGCAGCGGGCCCATCGCAAGAACGAGGACCCGCCTTTGAAGCTGGGCGAATTCGACTGGCTGGCCGACCACCACATGGCCGGCTATATTGCCGGCATCGCCCGCCTGTTGCCGCGCGTCCCGCGGCGGCGGCATCCCGAGTATGCGGGCCTGGAACTCCACGGCGTGCCCTTGCACTACATCGACGAACCGGCGGAAGCGAGCGTCAGCCGGCCGAAAATGCTGGATGTGCCCCAGTCGCCTGCCCCGCCCATCACGCAAAGCGATCTGGCCGCAGCCTTCGTCCAGCAACCGCAGCGGCGGCCGTAAGAACGTGCGGAAAAGATGTGAAAACGCCCGATTGTTGGAGTCCCGCCTTATGGGCTTTGACTCGCAAAACCGGTAAGCCTATCGGGTGGCATGCAATGCCGACAGTTATTGATTCGCAGGTCCTTAGGGTGGCGCGTCCCCCACAGGCCGATGCCAGGTTGCACTCCGCCCGCCGAGCATGCAAAATAGCGGTCGGCGTTAATTGCTCGCTTTCCCAGCCTTGCCTTCGACCATCCCAGGGAGTCTGCCATGTCGCGTTTCACCTTGCTTGTGGGGATCTTGTTCCTCGGCTGCCTTTCGCCGCTCTGGGGTGCGCCGCAGCAGGCGACCCTTTCACCCCTGCTGCGCGTTGTCGACCTGAACGTGGGTGAAACGTGCGAAGTCGCACTCTGCGACAGCACGAAGGTCCATGTCAAGCTGCTTGACTTGCAGGAAACGCGGGATTCCATCCGCCACGCGGTCCGCATCGCCCGCGTCCAGATCGAGATCGACGGCCAGAAGGTCTGGCTCACCTCGGGCAACTACAACCTGCCGGTCACCGCGGGCAAGGCCCAGATCGACTGCCCCATCACCAAAGGCCCCACGACGAACAGTAATGGCGACCATTGGGGCCTGGAGAAGGATGCCCGCTTGCGGCTGTGGCCGGCCGGTTCGCCGCTCTTCCTCCCCGGCCGGTTCGTCTATCCGGTCGAGCAACGCTGGTTCGTCAGCGCCACGCAAATGTCCAATGAGCCCGTGTTCAACAACGCGGAAGAGAGTCCCAAGGTCCGCAGCATCTACTACCACTACGGACTGGATTTCGGCGGCGCGGAGATCCTCACCAAAGTGGTCGCCGCGACCGACGGCCTGGTCGTTTCCGCGGGCACGGCGGCCCTGCCCGGCTACGCCGATACGCCCGTCGCCACCCGCTACGACGTGATCTATCTGCTCGATGCCCAGGGCTGGTACTACCGCTACAGCCACCTGCACTCGTTCGCCGAGCGCGTGCAGGCGGGCGCGCGGGTCAAGGCCGGGCAGCAACTGGGGCTGCTGGGCAAGGAGGGCGCCAGCGGCGGCTGGAGCCATCTGCACCTCGACATCTTCTGCCGTCAGCCGTCGGGCAAGTGGGGCTGCCAAGACGCCTATGCCTTCGCCTGGGAGGCCTATCGAAAACAGTGCGACCCCAAGCTGGTCGCGGTCGCCCGTCCGCATCACTTCCTGGCCGCGGGCGAAACGGCCCTGCTCGACGGCGGCAAGTCGTGGTCGGTCGCGGGAAAGATCGTACGTTACCAATGGACCTTCACCGACGGCACGACGGCCGAAGGCCCGCGGGTGGAACGCAAGTACGCTCGGCCCGGTTACTACAGCGAGATCCTCAAGGTCACCGATTCCGCCGGGCGGAGCGACTATGACTTTGCCGTCGTGGTCGTGGCCCAGCGCGACCGTCCGGAGCAGGTAGCGCCGGCGCTGCACGTCGCCTATTGGCCGTCGCTGGGAGTACGTGCGGGCGACACGCTGACCTTCAAGGCACGCATGTTCGGCGCTACGCAAGGCGAGGAGACGTGGGACTTCGGCGACGGCACTCCGCCGGCGGTTACGCGGTCCAGCCGCAGCGCCGAGCCGCACGCCAAAGACGGCTACGCCGTGATCGCGCACCGCTACGAGCGGCCGGGCGACTATCTGGTCCGCGTCGAGCGCAAGAACGACCTCGGTTGGCCCGCGATCGGCCGCGTACACGTGCCGGTCGGGGCAAATGCGAGCATACCGGCCAACGCGACGGCCACGGTCCGTGTGCCCGCGAAGGACATCGCGGCAAGGGTTGGTTCGGCAGGTTCCTCTTCATCGGTCATGTCGCATACTCCTTCCGTTGCTGCTCTGTTGACACTGCTCCTCGTGCCGCCGGCGCTAAGCGCCCCGGCGGTTCCTGTGCCGTCGATTACCGTGGGCGATCCGGTGCAAGCGACCTCCCTGCCGGCCGCCCTTGTAACCGCCTACGACCACGGCGCTCGCGATCTGACCATCGCGCCGGGGACCTACCAACTTCCCGCCGGGCCAAAGCACTGCATCGAACTGGCCGGCTGGAGCAATTGCGCGATTCACGCCAAGGCGGTCACGATCATTTTCGCCGAGACGAACCGTCGCCCGCTGTTGCTCAACCGCTGTAACAACGTCCTCCTCGAAGGCGCCACCTTGCAATTTGCCGGCATCCCTTACACGCAAGGACGGGTCAAGGCGCTGGGGAGCGATGCACAGGGCAAGTACTGCGACTGGCAGATCGACGCCGGATATCCGACAAACATGGTCGTCAACAAGAGCACTTTCAACGTCGTCGATCGGCAGACGCGGCTGTTCAAGCCGGGCACGGGCGACTCCGACGCCGGCGAGGCAGAATGTCGCGGAACGGGCCTCTTCCGTCTCCGCCAGATCCGCGGCCTGATGGCTGGCGTGGCCGTCGGCGACTGGCTGGTCACCCGCGCACCTGGCGGCAGCAGCATCGTCCAACTCGACAACTGCGAGGGCTGCACCATGCGCGACATCACATTGAAGAACACCGGCTTTGCCGCTTTCTTCGAGACCGGCGGCAACGGCGGGCATCGCTATGTCGGCTGCCGGGTCGCCCGCGGGCCGAGACCGACGGGAGCGGTCGAGGAGCAGCTTGTGGCTTGCGGGGCCGACGGTTTCCATTCGGTGGGCGTGCGCGTCGGGCCGACGTTCGAGCACTGCGTCTGGGAAGGTGTGCTGCTGGACGATTGCATCGCCATCCACGGCACCTTCCAGAAAGTGATCCGCGCCGAGGGCAACCGGCTCGTCCTGGAGCACGGCAACCGCGGCAGTTTCGCCGTGCATGAACCGGTTCGCGTTTCCAACGACCACGGCTTTTTCGGCCAGGCCACGTGCGTGGCCATGCGCGATCGCCCGGGGCCGGACGGTGCGCTGGAACTGACGCTCGATCGGCCACTGCCGTTGCCGGGCGAGGGCCGGGCGGGCAACCCGCAGCGCTGTGGCAAGGGCTACAAGATTCTGGATTGCACGCTGGGCAACACGCGTTCACGCGGCATCCTCGTGAAGGCCGATAACGGCACGATCCAAGGCTGCACCATCGAAGGCTGCGGCATGTCGGCCGTCAGCATTGGCCCGGAATACTGGTGGAACGAGGCCGATTACTGCTGGAACGTGACCGTGGCCGGCAACACCTTGCGGCACAACGTGCTCAACGGCAGCGGGGCCGGCGTGGTGCTGGTCCACGGCGATGGGGCCGTGGGAAATCGCAGCGTGACCGTCCGCGACAACCGCTTCGACGCCAATGATGGGCTGTTCATGATCAATGTCGAATGCAGCGACGACCTGACGATCGCCGGCAACGTCATCGAATCGCCGTCGTCCTTAGCCACTATCGTCAACTTGGCCGACAGCCGCCACATCCACCTACAGAACAATGTGGTCCACAACCCGCGGTCATCACTGGGACGGCTGGTCAAAGTGGGCAAGAATGTCCGCGAACTCAGCGGCAACGGCGCCGCGGGGTTCCGCATAGAAACCGAGAACACGCCCACGGGGAAAGAAAAGCCCTAAATACGAAAAACGAAGCACCAAATACGAAACAAATCCAAAATCAAAAGCAAGAATGTTCAAAAAGTGAGGCGCCAAGTCTCGAATTTCGACATTTGAATTTCTGATTTGTTTCGGATTTCGAAATTCGTATTTTTCCTCCCATGTCGTGGTCATCAGGGACCGAAGTTGCGCATCAGCACCCGCCTAGCCCTTACCGTTCCTCGATCGGCACGTAGTTCTGCACGGTATTGCCGATGTAGACCTGGCGGGGACGAAGGATCTTGCTCGTCGGATCGTCGTGCTGCTCTTTCCACTGGGCGATCCAGCCGGGCAAGCGGCCAATGCCAAAGCAGACCGTAAACATGTTCGTGGGAATTCCCAGCGTGCGGAGAATGATGCCGCTGTAGAAATCGACGTTCGGATACAGCTTGCGATCGACGAAGTAAGGATCGGCCAGGGCCAGCTCTTCCAGCTTCCGGGCGATGTCCAGCAGCGGGTCCTTGACCTTGACCTGGCTCAGCACCTTGTCGCAGGCGGCCTTGAGGATCTTGGCCCGGGGGTCGTAGTTCTTGTAGATCCGGTGGCCGAAGCCGAAGAGCTTGAAGGGGTTGGCCTTGTCCTTGGCCGCCTTGATACAATCCTCGGGCGACATGCCGCCGTGGCGGATGCGCTCGAGCATCTCCACCACCTCGACGTTGGCTCCGCCGTGCAATGGCCCCCACAACGCGCAGACCGCCGCGGCACACGAGGCGAAGAGGTTCGCCCGCGATGAACCGACAACACGGGCCGTCGACGTGCTGCAATTCTGCTCATGGTCGGCGTGCAGGATGAAAATCAGGTTCAGGGCGTCCTCGATTTCCGGCGTAACGTAGTACTGCTGGTAGGGAATCGAGAACATCATGTGCAGGAAGTTCGCACAGTAGCGAAGGTTGGGATCCGGATAGATGAACGGCAATCCCAGCGAACGCCGGTAAGAAAAGGCGGCGATCGTGCGGACTTTGCTGATCAATCGTGCGGCGATTTCCTCGAACGACTCATCGTCGCCTAGCGAGAGGAACTGCGGGTGAAAACAGGCCAGGTTACTCAATTCCGCCGAAAGCAGAGCCATCGGCGGGGCGTCAGCCGGAATGTGCTGGAACTGGTGCTTCATGCCCTCGTGCAACAGTTCGTTGCGGGTCAACCGCTGGCTGAACCGGTCCAGTTCGTCCTTCTTGGGCAGCCGGCCAAAAATCAGCAGCCAGGCAGCCTCGCTGAAATTGGGATGGTCGGTAAACTGCTCGATGGGGATGCCGCGATAACGGAGGATTCCCAAATCCCCGTCGATGAAGGTGATTGCGCTTTTGCAAACGGCCGTGTTCGACAGCGACGGGTCGTAGGTGGTCAAGCCCGTGGCATCGCGCAAGCGGGAAATATCGACGGACCTCTCACCCTCCGAACCCACAAGGACCGGAAGTTCGATGGTCTGGTCACCGAAACAGAGCACTGCTTTTTCAGGCATATTGATCTCCTCGCGGGTTTTCCTTGAACCTTGCCTAAGACAATTTTGTCACTATCGTAGGGTGGAATTTAGTCCGCCAAATCGACTTCGTAGGGTGGATTTTAGTGCGCCGGGGTGGGCTAAAGCCCACCCTGCAGCTTTGGCACTTGGCCCACCCCACGAATTGCTCCTGGGCAGCAAATACCTAACCCCTCGATCATACCTGAGTTTACGGTAAAATCAATGGGGGCCCACCTTCAGCAAGACCGTGCCGTGCGGCGGAACGGCGACCTCGTAGCTGTCGGCCTGTGGACCGAGATCCTTGTGTTGCCAGAGGTCGCGAATTGGCTGCGGGCCCTCGCGCTTCAAATCGGCCCAGGAGACCTTCACCTTCGTCTCCTGGCTGCTCAGATTGAACAACCCCACCGCCGTCGTGCCGTCAAACAGCGGCCGTGCCCAGACCTCCGTCTGGCCTTTCTTCGCGATCCGCCCCGCCGGCTTGCCCAACGGGTCCTGGTTGATGTCCAGCACCTCGTCGTTGGTCAAGAGGGCCACGGTGAACTTGTCCATGCTGGACATGTCGCAACCGATCAGCAGCGGCGAGGAGAGCATGCACCAGAGCGAGATGTGCGTGATCTGTTCGTTGGGCTTGAGGTGCGTGGGATGCAGCGAGGGACCCCAGCCGACTTTGCCCACGACCAGCATGTCGGGATCGTTCCAGTGGCCCGGTCCGGCATACTTCTCGTGTCCGTTTTGGCTGAAACCGATGCCAGACATGCTGCCCCAGTTATCGGTGATGTCACCGGTGGTCCGCCAGCAGTTGCCGCCGACCTTGGCGCCCCACTCCCAGACGTCGCCCATGCCGTACTGGCAGAGGCTGAAGGCGATGTCGCGGCTGCACTCGTCCAGGCCCTTGCGCATCACCTGGTAAGGCTTCATCAGGCCAGCGCGGTCCGGGCTGCGCTCGATTTCGCCGTAGGAACACCAGTCGTACTTCAGGTAATCGACGCCCCAACGGGCATAGCTTGCGGCGTCCTGGGCCTCGTGCTTGTAGCTGGCTTCGAAGCCGGCGCAGGTCTTGGGGCCGGGCGACGAATAGATACCCAACTTCAGCCCCTTGCTGTGAACGTAATCGGCCAGGGCCTTCATGCTGGGAAATTTCTGGTTGGTCTGAATCTCGCCTTTGGCGTTGCGGCCGCCCTCCCAGCAATCGTCGATATTGACGAATTGAAAACCATGTGCCGCCAGCCCGCTGGCCGTCATGGCGTCGGCCGCCGCGCGGACCTTGGCATCGCTGACTGCGCCAGCCCAGCAGTTCCACGAATTCCAGCCCATGGGCGGCGTGAGGGCCAGCTTGTGCAGGCCGCCAACAATGGTCAGGTCGCGCTTGGCGCTGCCTCGGGCGTTGGTAGCTTCCAGCGCGACGACAGTCGAACCGGCTTCCTTGAGCGAACCAGTGATGATGCCGGTCTCCGCATCGAGCGTAAGCCCCTCGGGCAGATTCTTGGCGGCAAAGTGCAGTGGCTTCTCGCCTGTGGCCGGGATCAGGAACAGGAACGGCCTGCCCGGCGTACTGCCGGTGACGCGAGGGCCATGAATGGCCGGCGCGGGCGATTTTTCCTGGACGATGGCCGGCGGCGGGGGCACTTCCAGCGCCATGGTTTGTGGCCGCTGCGTAGCGCCGGGGGTCAGCACCAGCACCGCGCCGGCCCAATTGGCGTGATCGAAACTGATACCTTCGACACCGGCGTCCACCAACAGCGAGAGACGTTTGGCCCCGTGCAGATCAACCTGCAGGCGGCGCGGCGCGTCGCCGCTCTTCATCCGCCCGCTGTCGGCGGCCTTCTTGCCATCGACCCAGACTTCGAATGTCACGGCTCCGCCCCGAGCCTCGTCATCCAGGCCGACCATCGAGACGAACTGTTCGGCCGCAGCGTGGAGATTGATGTGCATTTCGCTCACGGCGTGCGTGCCGATGCCGTGCTTGAATGCCTGGCCGTGGATCCTCAGCGGATGGTTTTCTACCGAGCGGCCCGCATGGGGCTCGCCCCAGCCTTGTTCGATCTTGGAGAGGTCGAGGCTTTCCAGCCAGATCGATCCTTGCGGCGCTTGGTCGCCGGAAAGCGCGGCCTGGTCGAGCTCAGCCGCCGGGGCGGCTGGCAGCGAACAGGCAGAGATCAGGACGGCAAGGAAGAGAAAACAAGCGAGGCGGGCAAACATGGCTGGCTCCTTACGAATTGTGGTAGTCGGCCGACGAAGATGGCCGAATGGCGGCTATTATAGCATGCCGGACGCGAGAAAGCGAAAAAAGTCACTTAACGAAACCGCGACATAGAATCGGCCCCTCGACCTGCAAACGCCGATGCGTTAAAATAGGGGTTTTCCAGGCCGTTCCAGGCACCTCGTGCGCGGCGTTCGTCCTTCATCCCCTTCCCCCCTCTCCCCTTCCTCCTTCCCTCATGTCTTCCCACTGGCTCGCCGATCGTACGCGTTTGTTTGACGCCTCCGGTATTCGCAAGGTCTTCGACCTGGGCGCGAAACTCACCAATCCCATAAATCTCTCCATCGGCCAGCCCGACTTCGACACGCCCGAAGCGGTCCGTCAGGCGGCAATCGCCGCGATCGAAAGCCGCAAGAACGGCTACGCCCTATCACAGGGCATGCCGATCCTGCGGGAAAAGCTGCAAAGTGCCGTGGACCGCCAGTTCGGCCATGCCGATCGCGAGTTGTTCGTCACCAGCGGCACCAGTGGCGGTATCATGCTGGCCATGCTCGTGCTCTTGAACCCGGGCGAAGAGGTGATCGTCTTCGACCCCTACTTCGTGATGTACGACGCCCTGGCGGCCGTGGCGGGGGCGAAAGTCGTCTATGTCGATACCTATCCCAGTTTCCGCATCGATCTGGACCGCGTGGCCGCCGCGATCACACCGCGGACGAAGCTGATCGTCTTCAACAGCCCCGCCAATCCCACCGGGGTCGTGGCCACAGAGGAAGAAGTTCGCGGCATCGCCGAGTTGGCCGCCCAGCGGAACATCGTGCTGTTGAGCGACGAAATCTACCGCCACTTCTGCTACGACCGGCCCTTCATCTCGCCCGCCACGTACAACCCGCAGACGCTCGTCGTGGACGGCTTCAGCAAGACCTACGCCATTCCCGGTTGGCGATTGGGCTTCGCCCACGGACCTTCGGCCATCATTCGCGAAATGATCAAACTGCAGCAATACAGCTTCGTATGCGCCCCGCAGCCAGCCCAATGGGCAGGCGCCGCGGCCTTGGATGTCGACGTCCAACCGTTCATCGAGGCCTATCGCCGCAAGCGCGACATGCTCGTGGAGGGCCTCCGCGATCTGTACGACCTGACCGTGCCCGGCGGGGCCTTCTATCTCTTTCCGCGGCTGCCCTGGGGGTCGGGCATGGACTTCGTGGCCCGCGGCATCGAGCGACACCAGTTGCTGGTGATCCCGGGCAATGTCTTCAGCCGCCGCGACACGCACTTCCGCATTTCGTATGCGGCCTCCGACGAGACGATCGCTCGCGGCATCGAGGCCTTGAGAAAACTGGCCAAAGGACCGGACGATAAATAACTTCCGTGTTTCTGCAAGGGTGGCATGCCAGCCAAATCCGGAAGTTATTCGTCGGTGGCACACGGCGTGTGCCTGCTACGGCGGCTACCAGAGAACTTCGATCTCGTTGACCACTTGCGACACGCCTTCCATGCCGGAAACGGCCGTCTGCGCCAACTGCTTCAGATAGAAACTGGGGACCTGCCCGCGAAGATAAAGCTGCCTGCCGCTAAAGTCGCACCAGATTCGCTGCACGGACAAGTGCGCGTGGTGCCGAATACGATCTTTTGCCGTGGCGACGATCTGGTCGGCTTGTACGTCGTCCGGAAGGGTTCTCACAAATGACACTCCATTGAATGATCATGCGGTCAGAACATTCCTTCTGCCACGAGTATTATTGTCGTGGAAGAAACGTTCTTGGCAAGGGGGGCATATCTGCTTTGCCTGTCTTGGCCTTGGTCGCAATCGCCGGAAAAGACTCGCCGTGCCGGTCATGAAAAGACTTGTTTTCCTGAAAACTCGTTTCAAGACCGATTCTTAGCCGGCTTTCCTCTGTGCCGCAAGAGCGGTTTGGAATAACTTCTTATATAATAGCCGATGCAGAGAACTTGTTTTATTGCAAAACGGTTAGAAATTCTGTCTTGGAACATGCCGCATGCCGCTGTGTTTAATTGGGCTGGGTTCGAACCTGGGTGACCGAGGCCGCTGGCTCGATGAGGCCCTGGCCCAATTGCGGCGGCATCCGCAGATCCAAGTGACGCGGCAGAGTCGATATTTCGAGACCCTGCCCGCGGGTGGACCTGACTCGCAGCCCGCTTATCTCAACGCTGCCGCCGCAGTGCAAACTTCGCTCCCTCCCCAAACTCTCCTGGCCGAGTTGCAGAAGATCGAGGCGGCCTTGGGCCGGCAACACGTCGAACACTGGGGGCCCCGAACCATTGATCTGGACCTGTTACTCTATGGCGACCTGACGCAATCCGGCCCTGAGCTGGTCGTGCCCCATCCACGCATGGCCTGGCGGCGGTTTGTGCTCGAACCGGCCGCCGAAATTGCTGCGGAAATTGTCCATCCGGCCATAGGCTGGACTATCGCACGGCTCTTGGACCACCTGAATCAGACCCCGTGGTACCTGGCGATCGCCGGTCCCATCGGCGTGGGCAAGAGCTGCCTCGCCGGCAAAATCGCGGAAAAAAGCGGTGTCCGGCTGCTGGCCGAGCAATTCGACCCAGCCCGCCTGGAGGCCTTCTATCGCAACCCGTCTAGTCATGCCTGGCAAATCGAACTAGAATTTCTCGAACAACGGGCTGCCGAACTGACCATCGGCCAGCCCGCATGGTCCCGGCAAGATCGACCGGCCGTGAGCGATTACTGGCTGGGTCAATCGCTGGCATTTGCCAGCGTTTGGCTCGACGGGGCGCAAATGCCGGCCTATTGGGCCCGTTGGCGCGAGTTGCAGGCAGCAGTTGTGCGGCCGCGGCTGACCGTGTTGCTCCGGGCACCGCTGGAGACCTTGCTGGCCCGCATTCAGGCCCGCGGCCGGCCGGGCGAGGAATTGTTGACAATCGAGCAATTGCAGCGAATTCAGCGTGCCCTGGAAAATCAAGTGGATCAAGCGGCCGAGGGACCCGTGTTGCGGTTGAATGCCTTGGACAAGACTGCCGCCGTCGTCGAGTTGACCGCGGCCCTAGAAGCGATGCGTTGAGGAGGACTTCGATCACAGATTTCAAACCTCATATTTCAAATCTCCTCCGTCCCCTAGCCTCCATCCGTCATCGTTCTCCCTTTCCCCCCTTCTCCTTTTCCCCCCTTCCGCATGCTCCCCCGCGTCCTCACCACCGTTTCTGAAGTCCGTGCCATTTTGCTCCCCTATCGCCGTGCGGGAAAGCGTATCGGCCTGGTGCCGACGATGGGCGCCCTTCACGCTGGACACTTGAGCCTGGTGCAGGCTTCGAAGGCTGAGTGCGACGTGACTGTCGTCTGGATCTATGTCAATCCGAGCCAGTTCGGCCCGCACGAGGACCTGGCCAAGTATCCGCGCACGCTCCAGGCCGATCTGGAGAAGCTGGCTACCTGCGCCACGGAATTCGTGATGGCCCCCAGCGACTCCGAGGTCTATCGGCCCGGCCATGCGACATGGGTCGAAGTCGGCGGAGTGGCCGAGCCGCTGGAAGGCCGCTGCCGTCCGGGACATTTTCGCGGTGTGGCGACGATCGTGCTCAAGCTGCTGAACATGATCCAGCCCGACGTCGCCTACTTCGGCCAGAAAGACTACCAACAGGCGGCCGTCATCCGCCGCCTGGTTGCCGATCTGGACGTGGGTGTCGAGATCCACGTTTGCCCGATCGTGCGCGAGCAAGACGGGCTGGCGATGAGCTCGCGCAACGCGTACCTGAGCGCCGACGCCCGGCAGCGGGCTACCGTCTTGTGGCGCAGCCTGGAGCTTGCCCGGCAGCTTGTCGCGGGCGGCGAATGCGATGCGGGCGAGATCGTGTGGCGGATGACCGAGCAGATCCTCGCTGCCGGCGCGACGATCGATTATGTTGCCTTGGTCGATCCCGATTCGCTCGCCCCCGTCCCGCGGATCGCCGGGCCGACGCTAGCCGCGCTGGCCGTAAAATTCGACGGCACGCGGCTGATCGACAACGCCCTTCTGGAACCCTGACATGCTGCAAACGCTTTTTTATATTCCTTGCGAACTGTTTGGCCAGCCGGTCTTCGGCTATGGCATTCTCCTGGCCGCGTGGGCCGTGGCCGGCGGGGCTTGGTTGGCGTGGCTGGTCCATCGTCAAGGCTTTAACGCCGACACCCGCGGCCATGTACAGGTGCTGGCGGTGCTGGGGGCAATCATTGCCTGGATATTGCCGGTGCTTTGCGAATCGCGCGGCCTGCCCATCCGCGGCTATGGCATGATGATGCTCCTGGCCGTGCTTGCCGGCCTGGGGCTGGCCGTCTATCGCGCCCGCCGCGTGGGCGTCGATCCGGAGCTGATCTTCACCCTGGCCTTCTGGATGATCCTGCCGGGCATCCTCGGCGCCCGTGCGGTCTATGTCTGCGAATACTGGTTCCGCGACTTCTGGCCCGAATACAAGAACGGCCTGGGGGCCTTGATCTTCGCCATCGTCAACGTTCCCAAAGGCGGGCTGGTCGTTTACGGCGCGTTTTTCGGCGGCGTGCTGGGGTTGGTGTTGTTCTGTCGGCGCTATCGCGTGCCGCTGTTGGCGACCGCCGACCTGATCGCCCCCAGCATGCTCGTGGGCCTGGCGCTGGGGCGCGTCGGCTGTCTGCTGAACGGCTGCTGCTATGGCGGTCCCTGCGATCTCCCTTGGAAAGTGAGCTTTCCCTGGAACAGCCCCGTCCACCAGCACGAGGCCGAACAAGGGATAACCGATGTATTCGGGCTGAAGTTTCGCGACGGGCCGAAAGACCTGCCCGCGATCGACGGCGTCGAGGACGACTCGCCGGCCGCCCGCCAGGGCTTGGCCGCGGGGATGAAGATCGAGGAGATCAACGGTTCGAGGGTAGTTGCGATCAAGGGGCCAAACCACGAGATCAAGGTGAAGTCGAAGGAGCAGGCGGCGCGGGCCGTCTTGGGCATCGACAAGTTGGACCTGTGGTTTCGCGGCAAGGACAGCGAGGTCGCGCTGGGGTCCATCGACGACCCACCCGAGTCGCAAGTCCACGGCAATGGAATGCTGAAGATTTACGGCATCGAGATTGCTGGCGGTGACGACCAGCCGGCCGTCGTCAGTCATGTCCGGCGGCAATCGGCGGAGTTTGCGGCGGGTGTTCGCGAGGGCCAGCGTGTGGCAAGCGTATCCGGCCGCCAAGTGGGAACGATCGGGCAGCTTCGCCAATTGCTCGACCAGCACCGGCAGAGTCCCTGGCTCGACATTCGTCCGAGCGACTATGCCGAGCCGATCCGGTTAGCCGTCGATCGCCCCTTGCCGCGGAGTCTGCCGGTCCATCCGACGCAGTTCTACAGCACGATCGATGCCCTGATCCTCTGTTTCCTCTTGTTGGTTTACGACCGTTTTCGCCGTCGCGATGGCGCCTTGACGGCCCTGATGATCACCATCTATCCCATCACGCGGTTCCTGATCGAGAGTATTCGCACTGATGAGGCGAAGCTCTGGGGCACGGGGCTGCACATTTCGCAGATCATCAGCCTGTTGCTCTTGCCGTTCGCCATCGGTCTTTGGATCTACATTCTACGACGGCCGGCGAAACTTGCCTTTGGCACAGGTCCTGTTGGCGGCTGAGCGCGCGCCACGTACTCGGCCCGGGCCTAATGGACTTGCGTGATTCCAGGAGTAATACTAGCGCGGAAGCAATCCATCCTGGTGCTATCCGGCGTGCGCAACGAAGTCCGCGATGCCGTGAAGTGGACCAAGATCGACCGTTTCTTCTCAGTTCACTTCCGCGAGGCACAGGGCGGCGTCTGCCAAGACCTCGGGGTCACGGGGAACATCGAGATGCGGAATTTCGTGCATCCGTAAGGAACCAGACGGATCGTCTCGGCCTTGCCCGCCTCGACCGGCGCAGCGGGCAACGTCTGATCGTCGCTCGGTCGCCAGTCGAAGGCCCTGGCAGGCGCTTCGAGCGTCAGCGGGGCGGCCAGCGGCCAATCCCATTTCGCCGGCATGCTGCGCCGCTTGACGGCAATGTCGGCCCCGCCCCGCTGGGCTTGGTTATCCAGAGCGAATTGCCAGCGCGCATCAGCCACGGGTGTGTTGGGATCCTTATCGGGGATCGCCAAGGCAAACAGCAGTGGCCCATAGGAAATACTTTCGTAAGGCAATTGCCGCTTCTGGAAAGCCGTTGGGGGCTTAAAGCTGAAATAGTCTTTCGCCAGGAGTGGGTACTCCGTCTCGAAACCGTGGCAAACCCTTACCGCCATGGGGAAGTCCAAGGCGACCGCATCGCCCTTGCTCCATCGCCGCTCGATCCGTATAAAGCCCTTGGCGTCGGCGACTGCTTCCAGGGCAACTCCGTTGACGCCGATTCGCGGCTTGGCGCACCAATCCGGAATGCGGAAGTACAGCGGGAACGTCGCGGGCTGCTGCGGTTCCACTTCGACACGAATTGTCTCCTCGAACGGATATGCCGTTTGGCAGGTGAGTTTCAAGGGCTTGCCTGCTACCGTGGCCGACACCTTGCAGGGGCCGTACAGCGTCGCCGCCAGGCCATGGTCCGCGGTGGCCATCCACATGTGCGTCACGTAGTTTGGCACTAAGCGGTTGACTGCGCCCACGCAGCAGAGGACCGGCGGATAGCCCAGTTGCGTGAATAGATGGCAGCCGATGCCGGGCGAATCGGGCTGATCGGCGGGCAGGGATCCGGCGTGGATGCGATTGGGCGATTGATAGTAGGACATGGTCTGAAAATCCCTAGCCACCGGGGCCGGTCCGGCGTTGAAGAAGGCCCGCTCGACGCTGTCGCCGAAGGACCGCTCGCCGGTAATGCGGTAAAGCCAGATGTTCGACCAGATCGACGCGATCACGTCGCATGTCTCCGTGCAGCGGAAAGCGCCGACGCCGGCGAAGAACTCCTCGCCCGAAGCGACACCATAGGGCAGGAGGTGGTTCTCGTCGATCCAGCGGAAAGCCCGCCGCGAGGCCTCCAGGCATGGCTGCCGGCCGGTCGCCAAATAGAATAACGCGGGCAGGCGAATCTGCTCATAGGCGCAGACGGCGTGGCCGGGGAGGAAATGCCCGTCGCCCCACTCGCGCAAAGCGGTC
This sequence comes from uncultured Planctomycetaceae bacterium, assembly GCA_964615095.1. Lineage (GTDB taxonomy): Bacteria > Planctomycetota > Planctomycetia > Pirellulales > Thermoguttaceae > JANXQG01. Next base: position 40,263 of record CAZTPX010000004.1, read on the forward strand.
TGAACCTCCGCCGCGTCCAGCGCGGCCCGCACCTGTTCCAGAATGCGGCGGTCGCCGCTGAAGCGGTAGGTCTCCAGCATGGCATCGAGGTTGCACAGTCCGCTGACGATGTAGGTGTCGCCGGCATCGAATCGCAGCCTGCCCATGGGCGCCGGGTACTGGGCATAGACCTTGACCAATGCGTCCAGGATGCGCTTGTCGCCGCTGGCCTCGTACCAGGCCACCAGGGCACGGCCCATGTGGGAATGGGCCCAAGCCAGGAAGTCCTTGGGAGGTTTCGTCCGCCAGTAGAGGAAGGAGTTCCCCCCCCGATGTACTCCTTCCACGACGAGGTTCAGGCGGTCCGTGGCCTTACGGATCAGACGGTCGTCGTGCAGGACATAACCGAGCCGGACGAGGCCGTCGAGCCAATAGGCGCATTGCTCCACGGATCCCTCGTTCGTCTGCCACGCGTTGCGGCGGTCGGCCCTGAGATTCTTCCATGCATCATGGAATGTCGGATGATACTCGTCCAAATGGCCCGTGATTCCCTCGCCGGCCGCCACCGCCCAGTCGCGCAGCCAGCCCGCCGGTTCGACGGCGCCCGGCGCGAGGGGAAGGAATGCCGCTTCGACCGGGCCGCTCGCAGTGGCAACGTCCTTGGACGCCGCCTGCGCCGCCGCGGTCCAAGCCGCTAGCAGGGCAACGAGGAATGGTAGTGCTTTCATCATGATATTTTCCTCCAAACGTTCTTATCCCAATTGCCGTTCGATGTCTTCCAGCGACTTTCCCTTGGTTTCCGGCAGCCGAACGAGAATGAAAAGGAAACCGGCCGTGCAGATGGCGGCATAGATCCAAAAGGTATTGCCGATGCCGACGGCGTCCTTCATGTGCGGAAAGCTGTAGGTAAGCGTGAAGCAGCCCACCCAAAGCGCAAAGACCGCCACGGACATTGCTGCGCCGCGGATGCGGTTGGGAAAGATCTCGGAGAGGATGACCCAAACGATCGGCGCGAGCGTGCAGGAATAGCAGGCTATGGCGGCCAAAACGAGCAACAGCATGGGAGTCCCCGTCCACTGGCCGCGGAAACCCGCGCCGATGATGGTGTAGAGGAGGGCCAGGCCCGCCGAACCGGCCAACATCAGCCAGCGGCGTCCCAGCCGGTCCACGCTGTAGATGGCCACAAACGTGAACACCAGGCACGTCAACCCAGTGGCAAGGATATTCAGCAGCGTTTGGCTAACGCCATAGTCCGCAGCGCCGAATATCTCCTCCGCGTAGTTGAAGATGACGTTGATGCCGCACCACTGTTGGAATACCGCCAGCACCATGCCGAGAAAAAGGACCTTCATGGTCCCCGGCGTCAATAGTTCCCGGAAGTCGACTTTTTCGATTTCGTTGACCAGTGTGTCTTCAATCTCGGCCAATTCCGCCCGGGCATAGGACTCGCCCCCGATTCCAGCGAGGACGGCGAGGGCCTTCTGGGGTTTGCCATTCTTGGCCAGCCAACGCGGGCTCTCCGGTACAACGAACATGAAGATCAGGAAAACGAGCGACGGTACGGCGGTGAGTCCGAACATCCAGCGCCAGCCCATTTGGCCGTTCCAGGAGTTGAGGATCGCCAGATCCGTGGCGCCCTTGACAACGTTTTCGGCAATGAGGTAATTGATGAGTTGGGCGCTCACTATGCCGATCACGATGGTCAACTGATTAACGGAGACGAACATGCCGCGCATGGGGCCGGGCGAGACTTCGGCAATGTACATGGGCGAGAGGCTCGATGCCAGGCCGATGGCCACGCCACCCAGCACCCGCCAGGCCACGAAGGCCGAGAACGCATGCGCCAGGGCCGTGCCGATCGAGGTGACCGCGAAGAGAGCCGCGGCGAGGACCAGCAGTCGCTTGCGGCCGAACTTGTCGCTGAGTCCGCCGGAAAGAACCGCACCCAGCAAGCAGCCGATCAGGGCGCAACTGTTGGCCCAGCCCTTCGCGGAGGGTGTTGTCAATTCGAAGTATCGTTCGAAGAACGGCTTGGCGCCGCCGATGACGACCCAATCGTACCCGAACAAGAGGCCGCCCATCGCTGCCACCAGGCAGATTATCCAGAGATGCGTCATGCGGAACTGTCCGCTGCTATTCACGCTGTGTTCCTTTCCGGCCGCTTCCCGCCGTGATGCTTCGCTGGCCATGCTGCGGGACGCACGTGGCCAGATGCGGATACTTGACACGCATATAGTCTAAGAACAAATGCGGATCTTCGCAATTGCAGGCCTTCATACTGGCACGTATCGCCGGCTTGGTGGAGGCGGAACCCGTCCCTTCGATAATGTAGCCACCTTGCCCATGTAGCCACCTCGCCCCCTTGACAAACTGCTATTCTTCCGATAAACTACTTTATGGTACAAAGTTAACAGGCGAGGAGCAGGCCCATGGAAATTGACGAAGCCCAGTCCCGGATGCGGGAAATCCAGCGGATTATGGAGACGGCCACGCTTTTCACCTTGCTGCCCGGCTTGGCAGCCATCGTGGGGGGTGTGCTGACGCTGCTGGGTTGCGGGGTCAGTTACTGGCTCCTGAACTCCTACGACTTTGTCGGTGTGGCGTATCTCCCCCCGCCCGTCCGCAAGAGCTTTTGCCTGATGTGGCTGGTCGTCGTATTGGCCAGCATGGCCGTCAACGCGCTGTTGACGATCCGTGCCGCGAGACGGCGGCAGATCGCCCTGAACCCGCGGCCGGCTCAGGCGGCCATGCTCTCACTGTCCCCCTGTATCGTGGTCGCCGCCGTGTTGACCTTCCAGTTCTTCACCAGCGGGCAACCCGCGGAACTCCGCTACATCGCTCCCGTTTGGATGCTGCTGTACGGGATTGGGGTCTATTCGGCCGGCCTGTTCTCGGTCCGCGCGCCCCGCGTGCTCGGCCTGGCGTTCCTGCTGGCGGGCATCCTGGCCCTGCTCGCTTTTCCCATCTATGGCGTGATTGCCGTGGGCGCGTCCTTCGGGCTGCTGCACATCGCGTTTGGCAGTTACGTGCTCTACCAGCAACGGCAGGCGGTGGTCCCCCATGAGTGAACCGATCAAACCGGCCGATATCGACGGCGTGATCCACGAGCGTGCCCGCTTGTCGATTGTCTCGGCACTTGCCGTGACTGCCGAGCTCAGCTTCAACGACTTGAAGTCGATGCTGGGACTGACCGACGGCAATCTCAGCGTACACGCCCGTACGCTGGAAGAAGCCGGATACATCGTCATGCACAAGTCGTTCCAGGGCCGCCGCCCCCATACGGCCATGCGCTTGACGGCCAAGGGCCGCAAGGCGTTTGCCCGCTACCTGGAAACCCTGCGGCAGATTGTCGCACGGGGGAACAACGGGCGGAATTATTCGTAGTTTTCCTTTACGCGTCTTTTTTTTGGGATTTAACTTTATGTCACAAAGTACTTTGCAGAATGGGAATTCGGGCGGTTCGCCGCTCAAGTCGCGGCTGGCGGCGTGGCCGGCGGCCGCCTGGCAGGCGTCCCGGCATTGGCTGGGGGCGCTCGATCAAATCTTGCGCGGCGAGACGACTCGCCCCGCCGCCCTGCGCGAACAGTCGCTGCAGGTCCCGCTGGCGGGCCTGGCGGTGCTGATCCTGGCCTTGGCGTTGTTCTACGGCTGTTGTATGGGCATGTATCCGGCGTTTCGCATCGACGATCCCTCGCCCCAGCGCTGGCTGGCGTGTACGCTGAAGATTCCGGCGCTTTTCGTACTCACGCTGTGCGTCACCTTTCCTTCGCTGTACGTCGTCAATGCCCTGGTGGGATCGCGGCTGCGGTTGCTGGCGGTCTTGCAGCTTCTGGTGGCGGCCTTGGGCGTGAACCTGGCGGTGCTGGCGTCCACCGGCCCGATCGTGGCGTTCTTTTCCTTCAGTACGACGAACTGCCCTTTCATGGTCTTGCTCAACGTCCTGGTGTTTGCGGTTTCGGGCCTTTTGGGGATGGCTTTTCTGTTGCAAACGTTGCACCGCATGAGCACGATTCCCCTGCGCGTGGCGCGGGAGTTGTTGCCGCGGCGCGAATCGCCGCCCGCGGGAACGGACGCGGAGCATTCGCCGTCGGTCGAGCCAGCCGAGATCATCGAGGAGGAACCCAGCGCGCTGGATGCCCTGGAGGGCCACGTCTTGGGCCGGCACGTGAAAACGGTTTTTTGCTGCTGGACGGCGATCTTCAGCGTGGTGGGCGCGCAGATGGCCTGGGTGTTGCGGCCCTATTTCGGCAATCCCCACGAGCCGTTCGTCTGGTTCGGCCCGCGGACGTCGAACTTCTTCGAAGGCGTGTGGCAGGCCCTCAACGAGCTCTTGCGGCACTCATGAAGACCACGTTGCGGGAACGATTTGCGCTAATCGACGGCCTGTTACGGCGGTGTCCCTGGGCGACGCAGACTGCGGCAGGGGGCCGCGCGCGGACCCTGGGCGGCTGCGCGTTGGTGTTGGGTTTTCTGTATGGAGCGGCGATGGGCAGCTACGGCGGCCTGGGCGGCGATCACGCCTGGCAATTGCTGATTTCCGGCGTGAAGGTACCGCTTCTGCTGTTCCTGACCTTCTTGATCGGCCTGCCGAATTTCTTCGTCCTCAACACGCTTTTCGGTCTCCGCCGCGACTTCCGCGAGGCCTTGCGGGCCCTTTTGGCGGCGCAGGCGGGCGTGGCCGTCGTGCTGGCCTCCTGCGCGCCGTTGACACTCTTCTGGTATGCCTCCTGCGCCGACTACACGGCCGCATTGCTGTTCAACGGGCTGGTCTTCGCCTGGGCGAGTTTCGCAGGCCAGTACCTGTTGCGCGGTTACTATCGCCCTTTGATCGTGCGCAACCGGCGGCACGGGCGCTTGCTCTGGACGTGGCTGGGGCTGTACGTCTTCATCGGCATTCAGATGGGCTGGGTCCTGCGGCCGTTCGTGGGCGCCCCCAGCGCCCCGGTGCAATTCCTTCGCAGCGGCGACTGGGGGAACGCCTATGTGGTTGTCGCTCAATTGATCGCCGCCGCGCTGCGGCGCTGAATTGGAGTTTTCGGCCAATTTGGCGCTATAACGTTCCCACCGCCCGCCACAGTCGCAGACCGGCGAGCACAGCCTGATAGGTGCTATCGTAAAGGTTCGTGTAGGCCTGGATCCGAAGCGTTTCCGCATCGAGTACCTCGGTGTTCGTGCCCACTTGGTGCTGGTAACGGTCGCGGGCGACGCGCAGGTTCTCGTCGGCCTGGGCCACTTCCAGTTTGTTGGCCGTGTCGAGCGCTTTCTGTCGGGCATCGGCCAGGGCCACTTCCGCCGCCAGAAGATCGTTTTTGGACACGAGTCCCTTCTCGTACAAGCTGCTCACGTCGCGGAGGTGGGCCGTGAGGCTGAGTACCTTCGATTGGGCGACTTGCACGAACTTCGTGGCCGAGAGCACGACGACATAGTATTCGGCCACGTTCATCTTCACGTCCAGCACGGTACGGCGGAGATCGTCGCAGTTGGCAGACACCTGCGATTGGGCCGCCGCGATTCCGGATGAAATCCGTCCCGAGGTGTAGAGCGGTTGCGTCACGATACCGTGGGCCCCGCCACTGTTCTGATTGATAAACGACTGTTGCACGACCATCGGCAGGCCGGGCAGGGTCACCTGCAACTCAGGCTGTTGGTTCAAGGCATAGTAGTCGGCGCCAAGGGTCAGCGACGGCAGGCGTTCCGCCCGTGCCGCAGCCCAGGAGCTTTGGGCCGACGCCACTTGTCACTGGCCGGCCTCCACGCGCTGGTCGCCTCGCAGCGCGATCTGCCAGGCATCCTCCAAGGTCTCCGCCACAGTCTGCTGAGCCGGCGGTGCAAGGACTTCCACCTGTGCGAAGGCTGGCCCGGCAAGCGTCACGACAACTAGAACTACGAAGTTCCCCGCCAGTTTCCGGCCAGCGGTAAGGAAATCATGCATTCGCATCGTGTCCTCCCGGCCCTAGGAGATGGCGGCCGAGGAAAAATCGGGTTCTTTTATACTTGCCGTGCGACCCGTACAAGCGGGATATCAGAAGCAATCGGCAGATGTTACAAAACGTTTTGAGTTCCGTTCGTCGCGACCTGGCCCCAGGCCGGAACTATCGTGCCGGGAGTTCCGGTTAGAGAATCTTTTCCGATTGTTCCAGCGGAAAGACCCAAGAGTCTCACGCCAAGGCGCGAAGGACCGATCGCGACCAGCCTCGCCGATCTGCATCCTATTGTGCCTTCAGCGGCCTCCGCATATTCAAAGTCCATGGACTTTCTCCGCCTCACTCGCGGTCGAAGAGGATCGCGCCGCAGCGGCGCAGGTGCTCGAATTGGTTGGGGTTGTACTTGGCGCCGCGAAGATCGACCAGGTAGAAGTCCGTCGTGCCCAGATTGGCCTCGCGAAGGTCCGCGCCGCAGAGATTCGCCTTGCGGATCTCTTCCGGCGGCCGATAAATCTGCTGGTCGAACTCGTCGCTGTAGAATCCCGTCCGGCTGCCCTCGCCGGCGATGGGGCTGTTGACCAGCCCGCTGCGGCTGGAGCCCAGGTGAAAAACGCAGTTCCGCATGTCGGCCTTGCGGAGGTCCGCTCCTTCCCAGTCGATATCGGCCAGGCGGGCGCCTTCCAGGTCGGCGCCGGCAAAATCGGCCCTGGGCATCCGCGAGCCCGTGAGCAGCGCGCCCTGTAGATGGGCCTCAGAAAAATCCGCCTCCGGCAGGTCCACGTCTTCCAGGTCGCACTCCTTCAGGAACGCGCCCCAGAATACGGCCTTCACGAGCCGGGCCTTGCGCAGGGCCAAGCCGTTGAGGATCGACCAGGAGAGATCGGCGGAAGAGAAGTCGGCGCCGTCGATCGTGGCGTCCGTGAGGATCGCGTAGCTCAGATCGGCATGGACCAGCCGCGCGTTGGTGAGCGTGGCGTGATAGAAATCGGCGCGCGGCAGGCGGGCGTTCGTGAGATCGGCCCCGGCAAAGACGGCATCGCGGAAGTTGGCCGTCGCGGCGTCGATGGACGTCAAGATGGCCATGCTGAAATCGGCCCCCAGGGCTTGGATCTTGATCAACGAGCCAAGATCCAGCACGGCATGAGAGAAATTTGCTTTCGCGGCCATTGCCCGATCCAAGACGGCCTTGGTGAGGTCGCTGTCGCTCAAGTCGCAGTCCGCGATCCTTGCCCCCGCAAGGTTGACGGCCTTCCAATGCGCCCCATCCAAGTAGGCCGTCGAGAGCAACGGCAACCGGCGGCCGCCCGGGAGCAATCCGCTGCGGTCCGGGATCCAGCCCTTGACCGCGGCATGCAGGATACTGGCCGCCATGGGATGGCAGGCGCTGCGGCGTTTGGCGATCCAGCGGGACAGGTTTTCAATGGCCGCGGGCGACGCGATCGCGGCTACTGCTTTGACCAAGTCGCGGGGCAAGTGTTGTTCCAGCGCGCGATCGCCTGATTCGCTCTCCAACAACCCGGCCAGGCGGTCGGTCGCCAGCGTCAGGCGAACGGCATCGTGCCGCAGAAGCCTCAGCGCCCCGGCATCGACGTGCTTCCGCACGCGTGCCCAACATTTCTCGGCTTGCACGGAGAATCCTGTCACCACGGCCAGGCAATACTGTTCCGCCCCCGTCCTGTGGGCGGTTCCTGCCAATCTTCGCCGCAAGTCCTGCCGCAAGGCCCCGCAAACGCTGGTGAGAATTTCGTCTTCGGTCATGCGGTCCAGCACGATTCGCCACAGTTCCGGAATCCCGCGCGGCAGATGCCGGTCGGGTGCCGCCTGCAGCCGGGTCCATACCGACCGGCATTCAAGCGGATGCACTGTCAGGAGGTATTCCATCAGTTCGTCGTCGCCCCAGGGCGCGAGACGATAGCAGACCGCTTCGGGCAGGGAGTGCGGGTTCTGAGACGTGAATACCACGCTCGCGCTGCGGGCCGCTTCGGCAATCGCAAAAGCCGATGCGTCGTCCAGGTAAACTACGCCAAGATCCGCCGGCAAGGTCGCTGCCAGGTGGGCCAGGGCCGCCGTCTTGCCCGAACCGGGTCCTCCTACAATCTTGATGGTTCTTGCCGATCCCAGCAAGGCGTCCAGCAGAATGTCTTCCAGCGGGATGGCATCGCCCGTTTCCGGCGAAATCCCCCGCGGTTTGACCGGCGCTCGATCCGGAGCAATCATGCTGGACCTCGCTGAACTTTGCGCGTAGGGTGGGACTGGCCTGCGCTAAATCGACTTGGCTGAGGCCATGCGGTTTATCCCCGTTTCGTTACATTCGCGGTCGGGCAAACTTGGTCGCGTAGCGACCGCTGATGGTAGCCGTGGGTTTTTAACCCACGGACGACGGTGCCGAATAATCCGTCCGTTCGTCGCGTAGCGACGACTGAAAATCGGCCGTCGCCGACCATGCTACGCACGGTGCCCGGACGGAGGAAATATGCGCGCACCGCAAACCGTGGGTTGAACCCACGGCTACCATCATAGCGTCGCTACGCGACGAGCAACAGCCTCTGCCTACGGTCTACGATCCGGACCCCGCCGGTCCGTTACACCGGCACTTCCCAGCCCTGGCGGTAGCTGCGGTGTACGAGCTGGTTCAAGGCATCGTTGTTCGTAGCCTTCATGCCGGCCACGTCCCACTCGACCTTGTTGCCGGCGCCGGCGAACATGGCCAACTGACCCGTGAGGATCATCTCCGTGAAGGGGCCGGAGTAGTCGGCAAAGTTCGAGCAGGGCGTGCCGTTGTTGCGGATCGCCCAGAAGAGGTCTTCGATGGGTCCGCCGTGCGCCCGCGGGAGGCTCGGTTTGGGCAGCTTGAATTCCTTGGCCCTGGCCTCGGGCAAGATCCGCAGGCCGCCGCCATAGGCGTCCGTGACCATGAACCCCTTGTCGCCCACGTAGACCGTGCCCTCGTCGACCTGCTGGTGGGCCATCTTCTCGAAGTCCTTGACAATCTGCGGCTTCTGGCCCTTGTTGTCGTAGGTGAAGATCTTCACGGGCGGCTGATCGCCGCGGGCCGGGAACTCGAACTTGATGACGTTGCTCTGCGGGAACATTTCCTCGCTGCCGCCGTGCTGCGAGAGGCACTCGATCGTATATGCCTTGACTTCGCGCAGCTTGAGGGCCCAGAACAAACCGTCCATGCAGTGGCAAGCCAGGTCGCCCAGCGTGCCGGTGCCGAACTTCCGCCAACTCCGCCAGGAGAAGGAGTGCAGCCCGTCGTGATACTCGCGGTAGGGGGCGGGACCGATCCACTCGTTCCAATGCACGTGGGCTGGGGCGGGCTTGCCGGGCGGGATGCCGCCGGTGCCGCCGAAATCGCGGTTGAAGATGGTGTGCGTCTCCAGCACGGTGCCGATCGCGCCCGCCCAGATGCACTCGACCAGCCGGCGATAGCCTTCGCCGCAATGCCCCTGGTTGCCCATCTGCGTGGGCACATTGTGCTTGCGGGCCGCTTGGGCCAGGGCGCGGCACTCGGCGATGTTGTGGGCCAGCGGCTTCTGCGAGAAAGCGGGGATGCCACGCTCGATCGCACGAATGCAGGCCGGGGCATGATGATGGTCCGGTGTGGAGACGAGCACGACGTCGAGTTCCTTATGGCACTCGTCCAACATCTTGCGGTAGTCGTAGTAGACCTTAGGTTCGGGCTTTCCCGGCTGTCGCTCACGGAACTGCTTCAATGCGCCGGCCATCGTGTGGTCGTCGATATCGACGAAGGCCACGGGGGTCTCGCCCAGCGAGCAGCCCAGTCCGTAGCCGCCCATGCCGCCCACGCCCACGACGGCCACGCGAAGCTTCTTTTTGTCCTGATCCGATTCGGCCAAGACGTGAGGAACGGCAAATTGCAGAGCACCAACGGTGGCGCCGGCCGCAGCCGTGCGGCGGATGAACTCCCGGCGAGTGGTTTGATTACGCATGAGAAAGGGTCCTTGAGGATAACAATAAATTGGGAAACGGCAGACGGGTACTAGTATTGCATCCCTAGACCGTTGCGTCAAGAAACGCGCCCGCCGTTCACAGGAGAACTGCAAAGTCCTTCGTAGCACGGAATTAATTTCGTGGCCTTGCCCTTCTTGGGGCAAAACGGAATAAATTCCGTGCTACGAAGGGCAGACCTGCCACCGCTCACTTGACAACCGGCCGCCCGGCAACTAACCTAAAAATCGTCCTTGCCCGCCTCCACATTCCCGCCGAGCCTGCCATGATGAAAACCCGCCTGCCGTTCGCCCTCCTCATTTTGTGTACGCTGCTGGGTGATGCCTTGGCTTGGGGCCAGCCGGCCGCCTATCCGCCGCCAAAATTCGGCGACACTAGTTCTTTGGGCCGCAACGTGCAGCGCACCATGCGGCTCTTGGCCACCAGCACGCCGCAGAAACGAAACACCGTGCGGGTCCTGTTCTATGGCCAGTCGATCACCGAGCAGAAGTGGTGGCAGGCCGTCGCCGATGATCTGCGCAGCCGTTTTCCGCACGCCAACCTGGTGATCGAGAACCGTGCCTTGGGCGGGTTCGCCTCGCAGTTGCTGGTGAAGACGGCCGAGACCGAATTGTACTCCTTCTATCCCGACTTGCTCATCTTTCAGGTCTACGGCGCGCACGACAAGTACGACGACATTATCCGCCGCGTGCGCGAGCGGACTACGGCGGAGATCCTGCAGCAGAATGACCACGTGACCAGCCTGGCCGCTTTCAGCGAAGAGACCGATGCGGCGAAACTCTGGCCACCCGACGGCAAGCGTTGGGACGCCTTCATGAACCATAATTGGCTGCCGGCCGTTTCGAAGCGATACAGTACCGAGTTCTGCGACCAGCGCGGCTTTTGGAAACAGTATCTGACCGACAACGGCCTGCAGCCCAAGCAACTCTTGATCGACGGCGTACACCTCAACGCGCACGGCGAGTTCCTCATGAGCAAGTGCGTCGAGGCCTACTTGCGTTACGACCCGCGCCTCGGCCCCGCGGCGGCCGACAGTTGGGTCAAGACCTACGAGGTGGGCAAGGACGTCGCCTGGCGCGACGGCGTGCTCTGTGTGCCCCTGGTGGGAAATCGCGTGGACGTGATCGTCAAGCCCGGCACAGCGCCGCCGGCAGCGGTGAAGATCGACGGCCGCAAGCCCTCGGAGTTTCCCGAGCTTTACGGCTTCACCCGCACGCGGGCCACGCCCGGCGGCAAGTGGCCGCCCATTGCCCCGCTGCACTGGCAGAAACCGCTTGTGCTGGAAGACTGGACGATGGATGTCGTCAAAGACCGTCCCGAGCCGCCAGTGTATCGCTTCACGTTGCGGGGATCGAAGACGGGCGCGGACGGCGAGGGCCGTTCCGACGCGCGGTTCGTCTCGCGCTCCGGCCGCATTGTGATCGAGCCGGACGATTGGGGCGTGGCTTTCGCCTTGATGCTGGCCCAGGTCAAACCTGTGCCCGACCACTTCACCGTGAAATGGAGCGTCGTGCCGCAGTTTGTCGACGAGTTCGTCTCGCCCGGCATCAAGGACCCGGCCATCGAAACTACGGTGACGTTGGCCCAAGGACTTATTAGTGGCAAGCATGTGCTGGAGATCGCCGGCAGTGAGAAGACGCCGATCGCGGCCATTCGTGTTTATTGTCCGCCGCTGAAAGCTAAATGAAAACCTTGGAGAAGATCATGTTATCGATATCGCGAGGATCACGAAGAGAGTTCTTGCGCCGCGGGCTGGTTGCGGCCGGGGCCGCGTTTGCCGCCCCCTGCCTGGTTCCGGCCTCGGCCCTGGGCAAGAACGGCGCCACACCGCCCAGCGATCGCATCGGCATGGGGTTCGTCGGCCTGGGCGGGCAAGGCGGCGGCCATCTTTTCGGCGGCGCTTGGACCTACCTGCCCGGCGGCTACCTCGGCCGCGACGACGTGCAGGTGCTGGCCGTCTGCGACGTGCAGCGCAAGCGGGCCGAGGAAGGCAAGGGCCGCGTTGAGCAATACTATGCCGGGAAATATGGCCCGGGCACGTACAAAGGCTGCAGCGCCTACTGGGACATCCGCGACATGCTGCTCCGCGCCGACATCGACGCCGTGCTCGTCGCCGCCGCCTATCATGCCGCCGCAACCAATGCAATCCTCACTGTCAGGGCGGGCAAGGACGTCTACTGCGAGAAGCCGACTAGCGTGTCGATCCGTGCCGGCCGGGCCATTGTCGACGCCGTTCGCGCCCACGGCCGCGTCTACCAGGGCGGCACGCAGCAACGCAGCGAATACGACGGCCGTTTCCGCCGCGCCGTCGAACTGGTCCGCGGTGGGCGGATCGGCCAGCTCAAGCGGGTCTATGCCTATCAGACGGGCGGCGGGCTGACTCCGCCCCCCTCCACGCCGCGGGGCGGCGCTGTGCCGCCCGACGTGAACTGGGAGGCCTACGTGAATTGCCTGCCTTGGTTCAACTATGACGGCAGCACCGGCGCGCACCGCTTCGCCTACGGCGACATCAACTGGGGCCAGCACCACTACGACATCGTGCAATGGGGCGTCGGCGCCGACGACACCGGCCCGGTCGAGATCCGCCTGGAAGAGGGCAAGCCGGTCTTCCGCTATGCCAATGGCGTCGAGGTCTTCGGCTGCCCGCCGCCCGGTTCCGCCTGGGACGAGGGCGGGGCCTGTTTCGTCGGCACGGATGGGAAAATCACCGTGCATCGCGGCAAGTTCTTCTCCGATCCGCCGGAGATCGTCAAGGAAACGCCCGGCATGAGCCACACGGGTGTCTATTATTCGACGAGCCACTCGGGCAACTTCCTGGAGTGCGTCCGCACCCGGCAGCGGACCATCGCCGACGCCGAGACCGCGCATCGCGCGTCCAGCATGTTGCTGCTGGGCGGAATCGCCATGCGCCTAGGCCGCACGCTCAAGTGGGATCCGCAAAAAGAAGAGTTCCCCGACGCGCCCGACGCCAACCGCCTGTTGTCGATGGCCGCCCGGGAACCTTGGAGATACTAACCTTGGAAATCCGAAATCCGAGATAGGTTCAGCCACGGATGGAACACAGATGAAACACGGATACGCATCCGTGTTCCATCCGTGGCAAACTTCCAGTTTTTTGGATTTGTTTCGAATTTCGACATTCGGATTTCGGATTTTGATCCAGTTGTTGCACAGAGAATCGAGAGAGCCATGAACATTCGATATCGTATCGCCCTATTCGCCGTCGTGCTGGGCGCGTCGGCCGCTTCACTTCGCGCCGACTCGCCCACGGCCGAGGACAAGCTCATCGAGGTCCTCAAATCGGGCGCGGGAGTGGCCGAGAAGGCCAATGCCTGCCGCGAGTTGAAGCTCTCCGGCACGGAGAAATCGATCCCCATGCTGGCGTCGTTCCTGACCGATGCTGACCTCTCGCATCCGGCCCGCTATGCCTTGGAATCGATGTCTTATCCGGCGGCCGGCGCGGCACTGAGAGAAGCTCTAGGCAAAGCGACGGGCCTGGCCCGTTCGGGCATCATCGACAGCCTCGGCCAGCGGTGCGATGCGGCAGCGGCCCCGCTGATCGCACCAGACCTGGGCAGCAAGGACATTGTACTGGTTGCGGCTGCCGCTACGGCCCTGGGCAAGATCGGCACTCTGGAAGCCGCGTCGCTGTTGACCACGGCCTGGCTCACTGCTCAAGACGCTGCCAGGATCAAGATCGACGATGGGCTGCTCGTCTGCGCCGATCGGCTGCGTCTGGCCGGCAAGGTCGCGGAGGCCGCGAAGATCTACGACGCCTTGTCGCCGCCGAGCGAGCCGCGCCTGATCCGCGCGGGCGCGCTGCGCGGCCGCATGCAAATGGCCGGCGCGCAAGCGGCCGGCGTCATCGCCAAGTCGCTGGGTGACAATGACGCCATGGTGCAGATGGCCGCCGCAGCGCAGTTGCATGTTCTCTCCGACGCCGATCTGGGCGCGATCGCCGCCGACATGGCCAAGCTGCCTCCCCAGGCCCAGGTCGCCGTGCTCGCGGCCATCCGCATCCGCGGCCGCAGTGCGCTGGCCCCCGCAGCCCTGGCGGCGACCAAGAGTCCTCACGAATCGGTCCGCTTGGCGGCCGCGCGGACGCTGGGCATCGTGGGCGACGTGACAGCCCTGCCCGCCTTGGTCGAGTTGGCCTCCGCGGAAGGCCCGGTCGGCCTGACCGCCCGGGAAAGCCTGCAGGCCATTTACGGTCCCAAGATCGACGAGCAGATCATCGCCGCCCTAAAGGCCGAGAAAGATCCGGTCCGCCGGGCCGCGTGGATCGGCGTGCTGCAATCGCGGCAGCCCGTGGGCGTCGTACCCTTGCTGCTGGACGAGGTCGGCAGTCAGGGTCCTGTGGTTGCCGGCCGCGCCTTGGCCGCGCTAGGAAAACTCGCCGCGCCGAAGGATATCCCTGCCCTGGTAGCCGTTGTCCTCAAGACCGAAAACGGAACCCTGCGCGACGAGGCCGAGCGGGCGGTGCGGCAGGTCTGCCTGCAGATCGCCGACGCCAAGAAGCGTGCCCAACCCGTGCTGAGCATTTTCCAGTCCGCCAGCCCGGCGGAACGCCTGGTGTTGCTACCCCTGCTGGGCCGCATCGGCGGCGACGACGTCCGGGCCGTCGTGCAAGAGTCGCTGGGCAGCAAGGACCCGGCCGTTTACGCGGCGGGCGTGCGGGCAATCTCGAACTGGCCTGACGCCAGCGCAGCCGGCCAACTGCTCCATCTGGCCCAATCGGCCAAGGAACCGGCGCATCGGCAATGGGCGCTTTATGCCTTCGTACGCGTCGTTTCCCTGCCCGGCGGCGCGAGCAACGCCGACAAACTGGCCAATCTCAAGCAGGCCATGCTCCTGTCGCAAACCGACCAACAGCGGCTCTGGGTGATCCAGCGCGCGGAGGCAGTCCGGGCGGTCGAGACCTTGCGGTTCGTCGCGCCGTACATGGCACAACCGGCCTTTGCCGAACAGGCCTGCCACTCGGTGGTCGAACTGGCCCACCACAAGGAGTTGCGCAACCCCAACCTGCCGGAGTTCACCGCCGCCTTGCAAAAGGTGCTCGCCACCGCCAAGGATGCAGCGACCCTGGACCGCGCGAAGCGGTATTTGGAAGGAAATTAAACCGTAGGGTGGGCCGACGGGCACCGTCGCGCAGCGATGGTCGGCGAGTCCCACCATATTCCGCATCGAATCTGGTGGGACCACAATCGTAGTAACTGTCTTGCGGAGTGGAGGAGCAGACCCCAGCCCGCTTGACGGGCTGGTGAAGGAGTCTTTCTAGCGAGCAAAACTTACGCGAATCGATCCACGACCCCTGCCGGCTTGTCCGGCAGGTGAATGAGTCTTGTAAGAAATGGGGGCCGCGGGCATTGCTAAAAAGACTTCTTCACCTGCCGGACAAGCCGGCAGGGGTCCACGAGGTTTTTGGGGCCGTCGCCGCTTCGCTCACAAGACTTTCTCACCTGCCAGGCAAGCTGGCGGGGGTCGTCGTCTTCATCCAATTAAATAGTTACCAACTGTAACTCAGCCATTGCCGCCTCCACGGCGCTAAACTCGCTCGACTGCGGCACGGCGGCCCCTTGCCGCAACTCGGTCAGGAGGTCGCCGAGCAACTCCTTTTCCACGAAATCGGCCAACCACTGTGCCCGCCGCTGGGCGAAACGCGTTTGCAAGCGGCGGAACAGCCGGGCGGCGGCCTGGCGAGCGCCCTCGCCGGTAGTGCTGACGACTGCCTCGGTGATGCCCGTGGCAATGGCCGCGTCGGTGGCGATCTGCCCGGCCACGTGCCCCGCGGCATGCATGGCCGCCTGGCCCACAAGATCGCCGGCCAGCACCCCGCCGCTGACGCACAGGGTCACAGTGATCGCGGGCCGGGCAACCGCCAGCGCCTGGTCGAGCGTCTGGAACCAACGCGCCATCCGCGGATAGCCGGCCTTCAATGCCTCCAGTTCCGCCCGCAACATGGCGCGATACTCCTCGTCGATGGGCGGCAGCGCAGCGTGCGCCGTTTCGATACGGGCGAGCAGCTCCGCGCGGGCCTGGCCACCCAGCAACCGCAGCAACCGTGGCTGCAAGATCTCGTTGCCGACTTGCGACAGCCGGGCTAGCTCGTCGAGCAATTTTTCCACCGCCATGAGCACGGCGGCCCGTTCCTGCCGCTGAAAGGCCGCCAGCGGATCTTCGCTGGGACCGGCCAGCGAGGCCCAGGCCGCGCGGACCGGTCGCAGGATGCCGCGCCCGACCACGCGGTAGAACCCATGCACCCGCCGCGACCAGTCGCCGCGCTGCGCGTCCCACCACTGGTGCATTTCCTCGACGAGCACGCTCGTGGGCAGACCCGGCCAGGCGACGCGGGCCATCTCGGTCGCCGAGAGGGCATCTGCCGCCGCGGCAAACTGACCCGCCGCCGCGCGGATCTCGCCCAGGTAGCCCGGCAGGCCCTGGGCCGGATCGTGTACCCGCGCCAGCGCGCCGCGAAAGGTGCGGATCTTGATCGTGTCGAAGTGCAGCGCCGCCAGCTCGTTGCGGAGATCGGTAGGCGAAGAAGCCTGATCCAGATCGTAAGACTGCTCCTCTTCTCTGCAACCTTTTTCTGTCCTCTGCCCTCCGACCTCTGGCCTCTGCTCCGTAGTGCTGAGCCGATAGAACGGCAACCGCAGTTCCTCCGCCGCGGCGCGGTCGTATGGCACCACGTAGACCAGTTCCGGACGGGCGCCCGTCTCGGCCGCGAAGCGGGCGAGCCATTGCGGCCAGTAGTCGCGGTCGGCCTGCAAGTCGCAGAAGTTGAAGATCACGATGATGGGCTTGTCGGCCTCGACAGCCGCGCGGAAGAACTGCTTCACCGCCGCGTCGTTGTACTTCTGCTGCGTCAAGAGGGCAATCAGCACGTCGGCCGTCTGGCGAACCGCGCGGGCACGCTGCCAGTTCACGGTCACGTCGGAATCGACGTCCGGCGCGTCGACCAGGACCAGCCGCGGCGGCACGTGGGTCCCCAGCCGCCAATAGATGCGGTCGACCGGGTCGTCGTCCAGCGGGTCGTCGGCTGATTGCCAGGCCCGCAGTTCGAAATGTTCGAAGAGCCGGCGGAGCATTTCGGGGTTGTCACAACCGGGCGGAACGAGGCAGACAGGGTGCTTGGTGCCGGCGGCCAGGGGAGTGGCCGCGCTGGCCGTTTCGCCCGCTAAGTGGTTGAAGACTACCGACTTGCCGATGTTCGTGCCGCCCACGATGGCCACGACCAGCAGTGGCGGCATCTGCAACTGCGGCAACAGCTTGCGCTCGAGCAGTTCGAACCACTCGCGGCCCTGCGGCGGCGGCACGCCCACGCGGCGGGCGATGGGGGCCAGCGCCTCGATCGAGCGCGCCAGGTCGGCAATGCGGGTGGCAAAGGCGGAAAAGGCCATGTTTACCATCCCGCGGGCCGAACGCCGCCCTCGACGCGGGCCAACGTCCAGCATGCCCGGCCGCTGCCGGCCTCGATGGAGCGTTTCATGGCCAGCGTGATGAAGAAGGAGGTGGGCCGTTTCTGCTCGTCCTCGTAGGTTACAGCGTAGACTTGCCGCACGAGATCGAAAGGCCCCTGGCTGCCCTCGTCGTCCGTCGCGTAATAGCGGATCTGGGCGTCCGCTCCCAGGGCAAAGAGCGTCCGCATGGTCGGCTGCTTGACGAACTCGCGCAGTGCCCGCTGCCAGGTCGGGTTGTTGCGGTAGAAGTTGACCAGATCCTTCTCCTCGTACGGGCGTTTCAGGGGATCGACCATGAAGTGATGGGCCTTGTAGACCGCTCCGTCGCGGACGGCGTCGATCCAGGCCTGGGCGAACTGCCGCGCCTGCTGGCGGAGATAACGGCGATAGACCAGGTCTTCGGCCGGCGGGGCGACGAGGAACGTCACGCCCAGCAGCAGCCCGGCCAGGGCCGCGGGGCGCCCCACCAGTTCCGGCCCGCGGGCGGCAAGTCGCCGCAGGGCCAGCCCGGAGAGGACCACCGCCGCCAGCGGCAGTAGCCAGAGCACGGTGGCGAACATCGCCAGCAGCGACAACAGCCCGGCCATTAGCCCCGCCACGGCCAGGGAACTGACCGCCCGGTAGCGGACGACCTCTTCGTCAGCCGCGTCGAACTTCAGCGAGAATGGTCGATCGGGCATGGACATGGGTGCGGGGATTAAACTGAGCGGATGTTATTGGATCCAGCAAGAGTAATGCCACTGATGATGCGAACGCCCCCACCGACCCTGCGTCGGTGGAGCGATGTTTGACCACTACCATCGGCCCGTTGCATTTTGTTTCGTCCCGTTTGCGGCCCCGCCCGGCCCGGAGGGCCGGGCGGGGCCGCAAACGGGACGAACAGGGGCCGTATTAGGGTGTTGGTAGTGGTCAAACATCGCTCCACGGGGGCAGGCCCCGTGGTGGCGTTAACGGTGACTTTACTAATGCTGGACTCAGTAAGCAAGGGCCGTGCGGCACAAGCCCGTCGTTGTTCAAGCCGTAAGCCCAAGGCCCCCGAATTTCGTGCCACCTGTGCTACTTGTTGCTTCCTGGTGCAGGGTTTGCGGGCGCCTTGATGAACTTCTTGTTGACGAGGATCGCGCGTTCGGGCGTGCCGTTCATATAGTCCTCGATGTGCATTCGCCGCAGAAGCTGCTTCTCGATGAAGTCGGGCGGGAAGGAGTCCTTGTCGCCCGCCCGGCAGTAGCCGTTCTTCGACTGGTACCTGGTGAAGCCCAGCCACTCGCGATCCGGGGCGAACATGCCCAGGAACATGCTGTTCTGCGGTTGGAACGCGCCGAAGAGTGGATATTGCGCCAGCGGCGCGGCGTGCAGCGAGACCAGCGTGAAACCGATCATGATCCAGCCGATACACAGCGAGAGCACGATGCCGCCCACCTGATCGACGATCTTCAAGAACCGCACGCGGACGCGGGAAACCACATCCGTGATGGCGCGGAAGACGACCATGAAGAGGATGAAGCAGATCCACAGCGCGAGGAAATCGAAGAAGGCCACATAGGCATGAATATCGTCGCTATAGTTGGTCATGAACTTGGCCAGCCACTCGTAGAAATTCATCGCCAGCAGGCCGGCCAGGACCACGTTGACCAGTGCGATTGCGTTGCTCCACACGCCGTCGCGGTAGAGGAATCCGACGCAGGCGGCCATGATGATCACGCACAGCAGCCACACCACCGCGCAGGAACTGTCGGGCGGTTTCTCGGGCAGGATCTCGGGGGGCGGAGGAGCAGGCTGGTTTCTTGCCTCTTGTACCGCCATCTTAATGTTCTGGTCGCCTTCCTTCATAACAGCCACCAACTCGAGAATGGTCGCTTTGGAAAGTCCCTTTCTTTGTGAGAGCTGGAAACCTGCCTCAAAATGCCGCTTGTAATTTTGCTCTCCCTTCTCCTTGAATTGAGCTTCGAATCTCGCTTTTTCTTCCGGGGTTGCCGCCTTTTCCGCCATTGCGCCCTCTAGCACAAGCGTTTTCACGTGATTATACAATTCGCGAAGTTTGGGTATAGCGTCCTTTGCGGTGGGCGCATCCTTTATACCTTGCAACACAGCGACAACGTCGTCGCTTGCCTTGAATAGATCCTGCGCGATCTGCTCTTGCGTGCGCATCGGAGGTGCTTTGACCCCCGTGCGGATCTTCGGCTCATAGGAGGTGCATCCGGCGACGGCCAGCAGCGCGGCCGTGAGGCAGAGCAAGGAGAGCAAGCGAGTAGCGCGTAGCCGGCGCCCGGTACTCGGTACACAGTGCTCAGCAGTACACAGTACCGTGTACTCAGTCCGGAAATGGCTAGCGGAAGGCTCGCGCTTCGCCGAGAACGCATGGTCCCGTCCTGCGCCTTCGGACGGCATACTGTGTACTGAGTACTGTGTACCGAGTACTATGCGCCGATCTCCCACTGCCCACGGCGTCCTAACATTTTGGAAATTCGTCATTTGCATTTTGAATTTGTTTCGGATTTCGACATTCGAATTTCGTGCTTTCTTTGGTGGGTCTGCGCTGCGCTCGACCACACCCTACAACCTCACCCCTTCAAGACTCTCATCAACTCCGGCAGCGAGGTGGCCCCGCGGACGACCATCAAGATGCCTTCCTCCTGCAACGTCTTGTTGCCCGACTTCCGCGCGGCCAGACGCAGGGCGTCGAGCTTGGGCGTCGTGGCCAGCGTCTTCCGCAGCAAGTCGTCGACAACCAGCAACTCGAAAATGGCCGTCTGGCCCAGGAAGCCCACGCCGCCGCACTCGCGGCAGATATCTTTCTTGTCGTCGTCGCCCTTGGGCGTGGGCGGACGATAGAAGGCCCGCACCTTGTCGGCCGGCAAGCCCAACTGCTTGAGCACCTCGGCCGGCGGGGCGTAAGGCTCCTTGCACTTGTCGCAGAGCTTGCGGACCAGCCGCTGCGAGAGCAGGGCCGTGACCTGATTGCGAAACTCGGCGATCGGCGCCTTCTCGATGGCGTAGATCCGCAAAAGGGCCTCGGCGCAGTCCTTGGCCCGCACCGTGCTGATGGCCATCCGCCCTTCCGTTTCGACCTCTTCGCAGACCAGTTTGAGCGATTGGGCGTTAACCAGGTCGCGGATCACAATCACGTTAGGCTGCGTGCGGAAGACCCGCGGCAGGATATCGGCGGGGGTCTGGCCGGCCTTGCTCTGGTAGGTGGTCACGGCGATATTCTCGATCTCATCGTAGCGGTTGGCCTCGTCCTCCACCGCGGCGAACTCGCGCACGAAGCGGTCGAGCGTGGAGAGCACGACCTTGGTCGTGGTCCGCAGGCCGCCCGTGGGAATGGCTGACAAGATCACGAAACCCTTGGGGCGATTGAGGATTTCCTTGAGCTGCTCCTGCATCTTGGCCCGCATGCCCAGGTCGTCCAGGGTGGACAAGTGAATGCCCTTGACCTCGAACTCGACCACGACCCGCTCGCCGGTCTGCGTGCCCTGGCAGGTCAAGGTGGCCGCGGTCTTGACCGGTTCCAGGGAGGTCACGGGATGCAGGACGTCGATACCCGGCAGCTTCGGCAGTTTCTCCTTGTCGATGGGCGTCCACACGCCGATGGGCGTGGCGAACTTCTGCCGGGCCTGCTCTTCCACGGCCTTGGCCACTTCGATCTGCAGCCGCGGCGGCTGCAATTCCTCGGAGGCCATCCGCCGCATGAGGTCGATGGTGGCCTGCTCGCGATACTCTTTTTCGGCCTTGTCCATCTTGCTGAAGTTCTCTTTCCGCAGCACCTGGTACTCCACGCCGAACTTGCCCACCTGCTTGACGCGGCGCTCCTTGGGATCCAGACCGCAGAGGACCTTGAGCGATTCCAGGGCCGGGTCGGCCTGCTCGCGCTCGATCGGCTCCTGGGACATCGGCACGCCGTCGACCAGGTAGCGGACGGAGACGGTCGTAGCCGCGAAATCCAGCACGATTGCCGAGGCCCGCACGCGCAGGGCCTCGTACAAAATCGTGCGGGCACGCGGCAGCCCGCCCGATTGCCGGGCGGAGAGCAGCCGGGCGCCGTCGATCGTGGCGTCGCCGCCGCCGCGGCCATAGACCTTCACCGGCACGCCCACTGTGTTGGCGTCGGCGGCCTCGGACGCGACCTTCACGCCCACATTCTTCATCTTGCTGGAGAACCAGTACCGCAAGTGCGCCCGCGTGAGCACTTTGCGGTGCAGCGGCATGGCCTTGTTGCGCAAAACAATGTAGGCCGTCACGGGCGCGACGGCCGCCGCCAGCAACAGGAAGATATTCAGCCAGAACCAGGGGATCAGCCAGCTCAGGAGCATGGTGACCATGAAACTGCCGACGATGATCGGGTTCCAGAGTTGCCATTTCAGCCCCGTGTCTTCCAGGTCGCGATTGGCCCAGTCGGCCGCGCCCACCCAGGCCAGGAAGACCAGCCAGACCGTGGCGATCTTCATCCAGCTCAGGTAGAAGCCGCGGCCGCGCCAACTTTGATTCCACAGGTAGGACGCGTCCTGGGAGATGTCGGCCCGCGCGATTTCCGCGCCCGCACTCACGAGGAAGGCGGCCAGCAACAAAATCAGAATTACACGGGAGAATCTCATCTTTCGCTCATTCCACTCAAGTCCGAAATCCGAAATCCGAAACCCGAAGTCCGAAACAAATCTAAAATCTCAAATTTGAAATTCAAGACTTTGGGAACCACGAATTACACGAATTACACGAATGAAGAAAAAGTCAAACAGAAAGATAAAAAACAAGAGATCGCCGTGCAACCTCGGCCTATCTCTCAGCATTTTTCTGTCAGCCATATTTCTGTCATTCTTTCCCATTCGTGTTATTAGTGCTATTCGTGGTTCCCTTCCTTGCCGGTTTCGTGGTCGCGTTTTTTCTGGTGTCGTACGGTTGTCTCGGTCTACATCATGGCCGAATCGCGGACTTCGATCCCCTTGAGGGCCATCTTCAGGGCCTCGGGGTTGGGGGCCACTTCAAAGGCCGTCGGCCGGTCGATCAACTCGATGTCGATCAAATCCTTCAAGCTCATGGTGAAGTCCTGCATGCCTTCTTCCTTGCCCAGGCGGATGGCGTCGCCCAGCTTCTCCTCCTGGCCTTCCAGGACCAGCTTCTTGACGATGGGGTTGAAGGTCATGATCTCGACCGTGGGCACGCGTTTCACGCCGGGCTTGATCGATTTCAGGAGCTTCTGGGCCAGGATGGCCTTCATGTTGAAGGCCATGGCGCTGCGGACGGCGCTGCGCTGGCCTTCGGGAAACAGGTCGAGGATGCGGCCGATCGTGCTGGGCGCGGTCGAGGCGTGGATCGTGCCGAACACGAGGTGCCCCGTCTCGGCCGCCTGGATGGCCGTTTCGAACGTCTCCCGGTCGCGCATTTCTCCCACCAGGATCACATCCGGGTCTTCGCGAACCGCATGCTTCATGCCGATTCCGAAATCCTTCACGTCGGTGCCGATCTCCCGCTGGTTGATCAGGCACTTGTCTTCCGTGAAAGTGAACTCGATGGGGTCCTCGAGCGTGAGGATGTGCTTGCGGTAGTTGTGGTTGATCCAGTCCAGCATCGAGGCGATCGTCGTGCTCTTGCCGGAACCGGTCACGCCCGCCAGCAGGATCATCCCCTGGTCGAACTGGCAAAGCCTCTCCAGGCCGTCGGGCAGGTACAGCGCTTTGAAATCGGGGATCCAGTTGTTCACCTTCCGGGCCACCAGGCCCAGGCTGCCCATCTGTTGCAGCACGTTGACGCGGAACCGCCAGCGCTTGTCGTCGATCTGTAGCGAGTAGGCGAAGTCGACACCGCCGTTCTCCTCGAAGATCTTCAGGTGGCGGGCGTCGTGGTGGAACAACGGCAGGACCAGCCGGGCCATCTCTTCGTCGTCGATCGGGCCGCTTTTCAGCGGACGCAGCGTGCCGCCGACGCGAACGACCGGCGAACTGCCTGTTTTCAGGTGCAGGTCGCTCCCGTCGAACTTCACCAGGGCGCGAAACAGCTTGTCGATCTCCAATTCGCCGTGTTGCGCAAAGCGCCCGAGTTCGACGGGCTTTTCAGTTTCGTTCAAATGGGGCGTGGTCATGTTTTCTAAGAATCCGAAAGGCCAATTGCCAAGACTCGCTGATTCAGGATGTTTTGGGCATTTCTGATTTGAAATTTGAATTTGTTTCGGATTTCGTCATTCGTCATTCGAATTTCCGTCGTCTTTCACAGCCTCACCGGGATGCCGCGGTCGCGCATGACTTGCTTGGTCTGGCGGATGGAAAACTCGCCGAAGTGGAAGATGCTGGCGGCCAGGGCTGCCTCGGCCCCGCCCAACAGGATCGCGTCGGCCAAGTGCTGCGGGCAACCGGCCCCGCCACTGGCCACCACCGGCACTCGCACCACGCGAGTGACAGCCCGGGTAATCTCCAGGTCGTAGCCGTCCTTGGTGCCGTCGGCGTCCATTGAGGTGAGCACGATCTCGCCGGCCCCCAGGCGCTCGACCTCCTGTGCCCAGGCGACGGCTTCCAGGCCGGTGCCGATCCGCCCGCCGTTGATGTGGACTTCCCACACCTCGCGGCCCTCTTTGACGACGCGCTTGGGGTCGATGTTCACCACGATGCACTGGCTGCCGAAGCGGCGGGCGGCCTGGTGGACGAAGTCCGGATTGCGGCAGGCGGCGGAGTTGATCGAGACCTTGTCGGCCCCCGCGTTCAACAGCGCGCGGACGTCGTCGATCGTGCGGATCCCGCCGCCCACGGTCAGGGGCATGAAGACGACTTCCGCCGTGCGGCGGACAACGTCCAGCATGATGTCGCGTTCTTCGTGGCTGGCGGTGATGTCGAGGAAGACAAGCTCATCGGCCCCCTCTTCTTCGTACCGCGCAGCGACAGCCACCGGATCGCCCGCGTCACGGAGATTGAGGAAATTGGTCCCCTTGACGACTCGGCCCCGGTTGACATCAAGACAAGGTATAACCCGTTTGGCGAACATAGCGCCTGTGTTTTCGGGATTGTGTGTTTTTGGGGTCGGAAATGAATGTCGGCCGTGGCGGCCGCGACCGCACAAAACCGACCTTTACTTTAACCTCTAGTACCCTTAGCGGTCAACTAGGTGGGGCAGGCGGGCAGGATAAGGCGTAACCCAGGCCCTGCTTGGCCGCCAGGACAAACGCCCGGATCGTGGCCGGGTCCTTGATTCCCGGCTGCGATTCCACCCCGCTGGCCGTGTCGACGGCTGTAGCCCCGGTCTCGCGGATCGCCTTGGCAACATTTTCCGCCTTCAGTCCCCCGGCAAGCACCAGCATGGGGGGGTTGCCGTTTTGAATGTATTGCCTGGCAAGCGACCAGTCGGCCAATTTGCCGCTCCCGCCGAAGCCGCGGGCCAAAGGCGCGTCCAAGAGAATCATCCGCGGCATACAACCCCGGACGCGGCAGATTTCCAGGTAGTTTGCAATCGCCTGTAGTCCTTCAGGCCCGGCGACGCGGAAGGCCTTCATCGCGGGCCGCTTGCCGAGGGCCGCCAGCAGTTCGGGCCGCTCGTCGCCGTGAAGTTGGATCAAATCCAGGCCCAACGTATCGCAGGTCCGGCAGATCTCCGCGGACGGCGCGTTGACGAACAGGCCCACCTTGATCATTCCGGCCGGCAATTCGGCGATGATCGCCCGCGCGCGATCCAGATCGATCACCCGCGGACTCTGCGGGTAGAAATTCAGCCCGATGGCGTCAGCGCCCGCTGCGGCGACCGCCCGAGCATCGTCCGGCCGCGTGATTCCGCAGATTTTGACGGTGAACATGGCAGTCAACGCGCCGTCGCCGTTGGCTCCGGGTTAAACGAGGCGAGGCCCTCAGCAACCTTCCGCAGCCGCTCAGGGTCGACGATCCGCACGTGGTTCTTGGCCCTCAGGGAGATCAGGCCGGCATCCAGCAGACGGCGGAAGGTCCGCGAAAAGGTCTCGCTGGTCAAATTGAGATGGCTGGCGACATACCGCTTGAGGCTGGGCAAGGCCACGTCGCCGTCGTCCGCGCGTCGCGCGTCCAAGAGATAGTTGGCAATTCGCCCCGCCGCGTCGCGCAGCACGACATCTTCCAGAAGCCCCACCAGGTGTTTGACCCACAGCGAGAGCCCGGAGAGCATTCCCAGGCAAAGCGGGTGGTCTTCTTCCAGGGCCTTGCGAAACTGCGGCTGGGGCAAGAGGGCGCAGACAGTCGATTCGACCGCTTCGGCCGAGGCCGGCACTTTGAATCCGCCCAGCGCTGCCACCTCGGCGAAGGTCTCGCCCGGCTCGACCATGTGCAGAACGTGTTCTTTCCCGCCCGCCCCGGTCTTGAACACGCGAACCATCCCCTTGCCGACCACGAAAACGCCTGGGCAGTCCTCGTGTTCGCGGAAAATCGTCTGCCCTTTGCGGAATTTTGCCAGCCGAGCCATCGCCATCAGCCGCTGAAAACTCTTGGCAGGAACCGCGGAAAAGAGGCGACAATCGGTGAGGATATCTACGACGCTAAGCATTCTGGCAAGAACTTTTCCAACACTTGATCTGGATCAATGACGGGACTTCAGCAACCAGGTATTATACAGTCAGCAGTTAAGCTTCTGATAGGTAGCGGTCCGCTGGAGTCCCGGCCTTAGCCGGAATGCTAGGCAAGATCCGCCTAAAGGCGGGACTCCAACCGGAAAATTCCTCCAGCTCAAGGCATAAATCACGATTCCCCCCCTCCAGCATAAAGGATTCATCTCATGTTCTGTTATCAATGTGAACAAACCACCAAGGGCAGCGGGTGCCAGCAGATTGGCGTTTGTGGGAAAGAGCCGGAAACGGCCGCACTGCAGGACCTTTTAGTTCACGCCACCAAGGGGGTGTCGATGTGCGCCCACCGAGCGGCCCGGCTTGGCGCGCGCGATGCCCAGGTCGATCGCACGATGCTCGAGGGCCTGTTCGCCACGGTGACCAACGTCGATTTTGACTCGGCCCGCATTGAAGAGCACCTGGCTCAGGCCGCCGCCGCCCGCGACAAGGCCCGCACACTGTATGAATCCGCCTGTGCCAAGGCGGGCAAGACGCCCGAGAAACTGTCCGGCCCCGCCGCTTGGCAGCCGGCCGCCGACCGCGCCGGCCTGGTCCGCCAGGGTGAGGACGTGGGTGTCCCCCGCTTCCAGGCCATCCTGGGAACCGATATCGCCGGTCTACTGGAGCTGACGCTCTACGGGCTGAAGGGGGCTGCGGCGTATGCCGATCACGCCCTGGCGCTGGGCTATGAAGACGCCGCCTTGTATGCCATGTTCCACGAGGCACTCGATTTCCTCGCCGGTCAACCAACCAATGTCGACGCCATTCTTGGCTGGGTCTTGAAGGCCGGCGAGTTGAACTTGAAAATCATGGAACTGCTCGACAAGGCCAACACCGAGACCTACGGCCATCCCGAGCCGACAGTTGTGAATGTCCGGCCCATCAAGGGCAAGGCGATCCTCGTCTCCGGCCACGACTTGAAGGACCTGGAAGACCTGTTGAAGCAGAGCGAGGACAAGGGGGTCAATGTCTACACGCACGGCGAGATGCTGCCCTGTCTGGCCTATCCGGGCCTGAAGAAGTACAAGCACCTGGTGGGCAACTACGGCGGTGCCTGGCAGAACCAGGCGGCCGAGTTCGACGCCTTTCCCGGCTCGATCCTCATGACCACCAACTGCATCCAGAAGCCGCGGGAAAGCTACAAGGCCCGCATCTTCACCAGCGGGTTGGTGGCCTGGCCGGGTGTCGAGCACGTGGGCCGCGATCGCGATTTCACGCCCGTGATCGAGGCCGCCCTGGCGGCACCCGGTTTCACCGCCGACGCCCCGCCCAAGACGATTACCATCGGCTTCGGTCGTAATGCCGTACTGGGTGTGGCCGACAAGGTGATCGACGCGGTCAAACAAGGTAAGATCCGCCACTTCTTCCTCGTCGGCGGTTGCGACGGGGCGAAGGCCGGGCGGAACTACTTCACGGAGTTGACGCAGAAGCTGCCTAACGATTGCGTGATCCTCACGCTGGCCTGCGGCAAGTTTCGCTTCAACAAGCTGGAATTCGGCGACATCGGCGGCATCCCCCGCTTGCTGGACATCGGCCAGTGCAACGATGCCTATTCGGCGATCCAGATCGCCACGGCCCTGGCCGGGGCGTTCAATTGCGGCGTGAACGACCTGCCGCTCTCGCTGGTGCTGAGCTGGTACGAGCAGAAGGCCGTGGCCGTGTTGCTCTCGCTGCTGCACCTGGGCATCAAAAACATCCGCCTGGGCCCCAGCCTGCCGGCGTTCGTCACGCCCAGCGTGTTGGCCGTACTGGTGGAGAAATTCAACATCAAGCCCATCACCACGGCGGACGCCGATATCGCGGCGATGCTGGGGACGGCGGTATAGGATCGATTCTTCGACAGCCACCGGCGACTGCGTTTTCGGATGCGGTCGCCGGCGGCCTCCTAGATCCCGGCATTAGGGAGCCATGAAATGTCGTACGGAAAACATAGTGTTCCGCCATTGCCGGGGATTGGCTATAATTAGCAAATGACGATTTTGAAGAAGATCGGAAGACCCTGGATAGGATTGTGAATGCCTCCGGTCGGTCTGCCGCTAAACAACGCGGGTTAAGCATTATTGGTACGCTTGGAGTGCTCGCCCGTGCTGCCGAGAGTGGGCTCGTGGATCTACCAACCATCATTAGCTCGCTCACGAAAACGACGTTTCAGATCGACCCGAAGCTCATTCGCGAAGTCTTGGAACAAGACGCGCGAAAAAGAAGTCGATAAATCTGTTTCGCTTACCCCGCGGTTCGCCGATCGATGGCCTTTTTCGTAAAGACAATTCGAACCCTGGCCACGCTGCGATTCCTTGCGCCCGCCTGGCGGCTGCCCTGTTTTCTCATGCTGGGCGTCACCGCCGGCATGCGTTGCTCGTGAGAATGGAGACATGGAACCGAATTTTGTCGAAGGTCATCCGCTCATCCAGTATCCATGCACATGGGAGTACAAGGCCATTGGCTGGGATGAGGACTCCATGCGCGAGGCTATCGCCGAGATCATGGCCGATCGCCCGCACGACTTAAGTTTCTCCCGCTCTAGCCGTAGCGGCCGCTACTGCTCGCTGCTGCTGGTGGTCACGGTGGAAAGCGAGGACCATCGCAACCGCATTTTCCAGGCATTGCAAGGACACCGCCACATTCGCATGGTGCTGTGAGCCGCGACTCTTGCGGCTTGATTGCCAGGCTGGGCGGGAGCGCGTAGAATGTCGGGGGTTGAATTCCTATCGACTTTGGGAGGGACTGCCATGTTGATTTACCATCATCTGGGTGTGTGGAAACACGGGAATGCCGTCGTGGTCCGTTTTGGCGATCACCAAATCCTGGACGAAATCACCGTCAAGAAGATTGCCGAGGAACTCTACGGCGTGGCCGACCGGGAAGATTGCCAGCACCTCATCCTGGACTTCTCCAGCGTGCTGAGCCTTACCAGCCTGATGCTTGGCAAACTCTTGATGCTCCGCAAGAAAATGGCATCCAAGGGAGGAAGGCTCGTTCTCTGCGACATCAGCCCCGAGGTCCAGGATGTTCTCGTCGGCACGAAATTGAGCGAGGTCCTGGAAGTCATGGAGAGCGAGGCGGACGCCCTCAAGGAACTGGCCTGACGCCAATCCAGGGCGACTTCGTTGCCAGCCCTTGTCGGCGAAATCTGCACTTGTGTGCCGGTCGGGATTTCGTAAAGGTCTGTTGGAGACTTGCCTATTCCGTCAGGCTGGAAAGCCTGACCTGCTTTCGTACCGGGGTAATACCTTACAAATAGTTTGCTGCTTTTAGCCCCCCGTACGGCCAGGATAAGATGCACTGGTGTGGACAACGTGCCCGTATCCGGGAATAATGGTGAATTCTCACAAGTGCCTGGAGTCCGTCTTCTACCCCCCATAATGACCGTCCGCACGCGATTTGCCCCCAGCCCTACCGGTTATTTACACATAGGCGGCGTCCGCACTGCCCTTTTTTGCTGGCTTTTCGCCCGACGGCAGGAGGGGCAGTTCATCCTCCGCATCGACGATACCGATCAACAGCGCAATGTGGAAGAGGCATTGGCCCCCATCCTGCACGGTCTGCACTGGCTGGGGATCGATTGGGATGAAGGCCCCGAGGTGGGCGGCCCGTACGGTCCCTATTATCAGTCGCAGCGAGGCGACCGCTATCGCGCGGCGGTTGATAAGCTGCTCGCCGGCGGGGCCGCCTATTATGACTACGCCACAACCGAGGAACTGCAAGCCGAACGGGAAGCGGCGGAACGTGAGAAGCTGGTCTTCCTTTACAGCCGCCGTTTCATGGCCGAGACAGAAGCCGATCGCGCCCGCTTCGAAGCCCAGGGCCGCAAACCGGTTGTGCGGCTAAAGATGCCGCGCGAGGGAACGCTGGTTATCAAGGATGTGATCCGCGGCGACGTGGCCGTGCAGTGGGCCCGCGAGCAGGACCACGTGATTCAACGCGCCGACGGCTCATTCCTTTACCACTTGGCCAGCGTGGTCGACGACTACGATTTCCAGATCACGCACGTGATCCGCGCCGAGGAGCATCTTTCCAACACGCCGCGGCAGGTTTTCATCGCCCAGTCGCTGGGCTACGCATTGCCGATCTACGCCCACTTGCCCTTCGTGGCCGAGCCGGGCAGCAAGACCAAGCTCAGCAAGCGGAAGCTCGACAAGTATCTTAAAAATGCCGACTTCGCCGCCTTGATGAAGCACGGCCGCAAGGTGGCCGACGCCTTGCGGATGGAGGTCGATCAGAACACGTTCAATCCGGTGGTGGTCGATTTCTACGAGCAGGTCGGCTACCTGCCCGAGGCGATCATCAACTACATGGCCTTGCTGGGCTGGGCCTTGGACGACCAGGCTGAGCATTTCAGCCGCGAAGAATTGATCCGGCATTTCTCGCTGGAGCGCGTGAACAAGGCAGCCGCCAGCTTCGATCCGAAGAAGCTCTGGGCCTTCCAGGACTGGCACATGCAGCAATTGCCGCTGGAAGAAAAGGTCGAGCGGGTCGTGCCGTATTTGCAACGCGCGGGATTGGTTGATTGTGGTGCAAGCGTCCCGCCTGCCCAAAACAATGCAGGTGGGACGCCTGCACCACAAGAACGGGCCAAGATCGAACACATCCTCCGTGCCGCGGGCGACCGCATCAAGACCGCCGGCGATATCCTTGATTATGGCTATTTCTTCGTCGCCGACGACAAGCTCGTCTACGATGAGAAGGCCGTGGCCAAGTCGCTGCAAAAGCCCGGGGCGGTGGAACTCTTGGCCAAGTACCGCGACCAAGTAGTGGCGTCGGAACCGTTCGAGGCCCAGCCGTTGGAGCAAATGACCCATGCCTTTGTCGAGACCCAAGGCGTGAAGATCGGCGATATTGTCCACGCGCTCCGGGCCGCGGTGACCGGGCAGTCTATCGGCCTGGGGCTGTTCGACAGCCTGGCGATCCTCGGCAAGGCGAGTTGCCTGGCGAGGATCGAGCAGACGCTAAATCACTATAAGTGGCGAAAGAATGAGAAGTAGAAAACCAAGCGGGGCGGCACGTTCAAAACCTCCGGCCCGTAAAGCTTTCTACGTCGCTTGCATCAACTCGATTTCCCCAGTGCTCTGCGTTCTCATCCGCCCAATCGGCAAGGCTTGTTCTAGGCCGCCGTTCGGGTTTTCTCGCTTGCGAAGTCACGCTGACAACGAGTTCCGTCTGGCCGGTAGGCACTTCCGGTGGCAGGGCAAGCACAATACGGTGGTCGTCGTGTACATCGGTTGAGATTCGAAAGGTAATCATGATGTTTCTCCCGTAGCGACACCTCGCGGCTCGGTTTGCCCGCAACCTCTTATTTGATTTTATCTTGGGCCGGGGGCGGCAACAAGTCAGCGCTTTGGCCGTGATACCTTTGCCAAATTCTTGATATGCTCCTCGGTCAAAAGCTGGAACACGCTCTGAACCTGATCGATGAGTGGATCTTGCGCCAACGCCTTGCTCAAGTCGTTCGGGACTTCGATTGCGATGGGACCATCGCCGGGTTCCAAGACGATTGTAGCGCTTTCCCAGTCAAGATCAGCACCCGCCCGGATTCTAATTCCTGGCTCAAGATGCATCAGTGCCTCGCGCATTTCATGCTCCGCCGTGCGATTACCGCGGCACCAAATCCAGGGCTGTAGCGCAGCGGGTTTCCCGGGAGTCACGTCAACCCCAACCTGAAAGTCCCTTCGACTTCCCTTTGGCCAAACTCTGAATGAAATGCCCCAGGATCTCTCCGCGTTTGTCCTGACCTGCACAATGCGCGCGAGTTTACGGAAACGACTTTCGATGACCAAAGAACATGCTCTAAGCAATTCGGCGGCATCCCGTCCCGCTGCGTCACCCACACGATTTATTATCACCCTGATCTTCCTCCCGTGCGCTGGCAAACGCTATATCGAGGTCTTGGAAGAACGCTGGCGGCAACTCGCCGTTGCTGGCTCTCGGGCAGACCACATCGAGGTCATCGAGAAACTGGCGGGAAACTGAAATCGAATCGCACATCGCAATGCGGGAACCCCCGGTGGAGAGATGCATCCAATCCCGTATTATAGCAGGGGCAGTGGCGAAGCGATATGTTCGCTCAGGCCGGTTTAGGTTGGCATTCTGCTCCGTCAGTAATTGGCAGACTCCTTCCCACACGCTTGGGGAGTACGGATAATGCTGTGGACAGGTCGCTACAATCCGGGAATAATGGGGAATTCGCAAGCACGGCCGACCGTTTTCAACGGTGCCGTGCGCACAACCCACAATATTTCAGACGCTGTCTGAAAAATTCATATCCTTTTGCCGCAAAAGGGGTTATGGTTTGGCATTCGGAATTTTCGTAGGTCGTGTTTCCGTAATTATCCGCCGCAGCCAAAATGTCTTATGTGGCCAAATCTCGCCATTCAAACGCACAGAGAAGAAGCAGGAAATCCATTATTCGGTCAATTGAAGTCAACACATGGACGGGACCAGAATGAAGCCTTTGACGCCGCTGCCGAACTACAACGAGATCTTGGGCCGTATTGTCGGCCTGCTTGAAGGCGCGCGCCGTGCATCCGCTCGTTCGGTCAACACGATTATGACGACGACATATTGGGAGGTTGGCCGGCAAATTGTCGAGTGGGAACTGGGAGGGACGGGGCGTGCCGAATACGGCGCCGAGCTGCTGAAGCGGTTAGGCCACGATTTGCTCAGGCGTTTCGGCCGCGGGTACTCCTGGCGTAATTTGTACAACATGCGATTGTTCTATTTGGGCTACCGCGAGATTTTGCAGACACCGTCTGCAAAATTGTCTCCCCCTCCCAAGAAGGATCTTGTTCTTGAGAAATTGCAGACATTGTCTGCAAAATTGGCGGAGGGCTCACGGCAGTTTCCGCTCCCTTGGTCCCATTACGTCGATCTGCTCACAGTTGAGGACCCGGAGGGCCGGGCCTTTTACGAGACCGAAGCGCTTCGTGGCGGCTGGTCGGTGCGACAACTGCGCCGGCAGATTTCCAGCAAATTCTACGAGCGGACCTTGCTTTCCCGCAACAAGGCCGCCATGCTGCGCAAAGGCGCGAAGCCGTTGCCGGCTGATGTAGTGTCGCCCGAAGAGGAAATCAAGGATCCGCTGGTCTTGGAGTTCTTGGGCTTGAAGGATGAATACTCCGAGACGGAACTCGAAGACGCGTTGATCCGGCACCTGGAAAGTTTCTTACTGGAATTGGGCGGGGACTTCACTTTTGTGGGCCGGCAGCGGCGGCTGCGGATAGGAAATGCGTGGTATCGAATTGACCTACTGTTCTTCCATCGCCGGCTGCGTTGTCTGGTGATCATCGATCTGAAACTGGGCATGTTTACCCACGCCGACGCCGGACAGATGCATCTCTATCTGAACTACGCCCGTGAACACTGGACGCACGAGCATGAAAACCCGCCCGTGGGCTTGATCCTTTGCTCTCAGAAGGACGAAGCCGTCGCCCATTATGCGCTGGATGGCTTGCCCAATAAAGTGCTCGCCGCACAATACAAGATGGCCTTGCCCGACGAGCAAGTCCTCATCGCCGAATTGAAACGTACTCAGAACATGTTGACATTGAAAGGAACCTTGCCATGAGCACCGGCCCAACCTCCACCGACTTCCTCCGTGAAAACATCAACGCCGACCTGGCCAGCGGCCGCTACGACCGCGTCCACACGCGGTTCCCGCCGGAGCCTAACGGCTACCTGCACATCGGCCACGCCAAGTCGATCTGCCTGAACTTCGGTATCGCACGCGACTACAACGGCCTGTGCAACCTCCGCTTCGACGACACCAACCCGACGAAGGAGGAGATCGAATACGTCGACTCGATCATGGAGGACGTCCGCTGGCTGGGCTTCGACTGGGAAGACCGCCTGTACTACGCTTCCGACTATTTCGACCAGCTCTACGAGTGGGCCGAGAAGATGATCCTCGCCGGCCAGGCCTACGTCTGTGATCTCTCGGCCGACGAGGTCCGCGAGCATCGCGGCACGCTCACCGCGCCGGGCCGCAACAGCCCCTACCGCGAGCGCTCGGTGGAAGAGAACCTCGACCTCTTCCGCCGCATGCGGGCGGGCGAGTTCCCCGACGGCTCCCGCACGCTCCGCGCCAAGATCGACATGGCCTCACCCAACCTCAACATGCGCGACCCGGTCATGTACCGTATCCTCCGCGCCACACACCACCGCACGGGCGACAAGTGGTGCATCTACCCGACCTACGACTACACCCATGGCCAGAGCGACTCGCTGGAAGGCATCACGCATTCCATCTGTACGCTGGAGTTCGAGAACCACCGGCCGCTCTACGACTGGTACATCAAGACGCTGGGCATCTTCCACTCGCGGCAGATGGAATTCGCCCGCTTGAACCTCACCTACACGATGATGAGCAAGCGGCGGCTGCTGGAACTAGTGAAGCAGGGGATCGTCAAGGGCTGGGACGACCCGCGCATGCCCACGCTCTGCGGCTTCCGTCGCCGCGGCTATACGCCCGAGTCGATCCGCAGCTTCTGCGCCAAGATCGGCGTGGCCAAGGTCGACAGCGTGATCGACGTGGCCCTGCTGGAACACTGCCTTCGCGAGGACCTCAACAAGCGGGCCGCGCGGGTCATGGCCGTGCTGCGGCCACTGAAGGTCGTGATCACGAACTACCCGGAAGGCCAAAGCGAGGAGTTGGAAGCGGTGAATAACCCGGAAGATCCGGCGATGGGCACGCGGAAGGTGCCCTTTGGACGGGAACTCTGGATCGAGCAGGACGACTTCCGCGCGGACCCGCCCAAGGGCTATTACCGCCTCTCGCCCGGCAAGGAGGTGCGGCTCCGCTGGGGCTATCTCATCACGTGTAGCGAGGCGATCAAGGATGCGACAACCGGCGAGGTCGTCGAATTGCGCTGCACCTACGATCCGGCCACGCGCGGCGGCAACGCCCCCGATGGCCGCAAGGTGAAGGGCACGATCCACTGGGTCTCGGCCGCCCACGCCGTGCCGGCCGAGGTGCGGCTCTACGAAAACCTCTTTACCGTGTCCGATCCCAGCGACGTGCCGGAGGGGGTCGATTACAAGGTGAACCTGAATCCCAAATCGCTGGAGGTGCTCTCCGACTGCCGCGTCGAGCCGAGTCTGGCCGCGGCCAAAACGGGCGACCGGTTCCAGTTCGAGCGCTTGGGTTATTTCTCCGTCGATCCGGACACGGGGGCACCCTCTGGGTCCGGCAAGTTGGTCTTCAACCGCACAGTGTCGCTGCGCGATACTTGGGCGAAGATCGAAAAGGCGCAGAAGTGAACGGAGTCGAGCACAATTGCCGCAGGCGCTTGCCTTACCAGGAACCATGCGCGAATAAATCGATAGACCGCAAGCTGGTAGGGGTCGTCTTTTTCATTCCGCGGCGAGTATCACGCTACTGGCTTTGATCACGGCGTAGACCTCGCTCCCCTTGCTCAAGCCGAGGCTCTTGACAGAGGTCTTGGTGATAACGGCGACAATCTCCTGGCCGCCCGGCAGGTCGACTACCACTTCGTCGTTGACCGAACCTTCGATGATGCTCTTGACTTTCCCTTTTAAGACGTTGCGTGCGCTGAGTTTCATCATGTAATCCTTTCTTGCGAAATGGAACCACGGAAAGTATAGCATCCTGCCATGATTCCAATAAGGAGGCCCTTTTTGAGCCATCGCATCTTTTTCAAGTACCCTAGGAATTTTGTGACCTCCCGCCTTTGGAATCCCCCCGGCGCGCGCAACCCCCCGTTGCATTTTTTCCATCGGCGCGCAACAGGCCTCGATGCCGCCAACGGGTGTGAGAACCCGGAAATCCCTGTGCCTGGCTTCCCGAAAGCTGCCATCGCGGGCCGGCCTGTTGCAAAAGATGCGCAACAAACGGGGTAAATTCATCGCGCATTCGCGCAAGACGTGTTGCAAATTTGCATCGCGTTATGGGGCGTTAAAGGAAATTCCGTCCTCAGTGAATTTCAAACCCCAATGTCCAATAACCAATTTGCAAATTGCTGCGGCTGCGGAATCATGGTCCGACAGGCTTTTAGAAAGCGGAAGGGACTGGTATGCCAGGGACCAGTGGGCGGTCCGCGAACAAGCCGATTCAAGAGTCCCCGGGCGCGACGAGCCAGCGATCGAACCATTCGACGGCGCGGAAGGCCAACTCGCCGTCGTAGTCCAGCCACAGCGATTGGTGGCCGCGCTGTGGAAACGCGACCAGTTCGCAGTGTCCCGTCGCTTGCCGGCGCAAGAGCACGCTGTTCCAATAAGGCACGATCCAGTCGTCGGTGCCGTGCATTAAGAGCACCGCCGCCGGCGTTCGGGCAATGGCGTCGGCCGCGTCGGAAAACTCGGGGTCGAAGCCGGCCTCGCAACCGGCCCGCCAGACGGCTTTCTCGAAGGTCTCGTCGGGAATCATCGGCCCGAAGTGTGTCAACTCCGGACGCACTGCGGCAAACGGCTCGACCGCCACTACCGCCCTCACGCGCCAGTCCAAAGCTGCCAGATGGATCGAAGTCGTCGCTCCGTAGGAAATTCCATAAACTCCGATCGGTCCGTCGACCAGTCCCCGGGCCTGCACGGCGTCGATAACCTGCGAGAGGTCCCGGGCCTCTTGCGTGCCGTAGGTGAGGTAGTCGCCCGTCGATCGCCCGTGCCCGCGAAGATCGACCAGCACGGCGCGGTAGCCGGCCCCAGCCAGTCGATGGGCCGTGTGCAGCATGGTGATGCTGCGGCCGTAAATACCGTGGACGACGAGGACCGTGCCTTTGGCGTGCGGGCCGGAAGAGGGCTCGACAACCGAGACCGAGAGCGTGGCCTTGGGCGGGCCGACCGGCACCATGAACTGCCGATCGGTGCCGACGGCTTCGATGGGCGGCAACGGGTTGCTCTCGCAGACCAGCGGATTGAAGCGGTTGGGCGTGCTGACCATCAGCGTCGAGAGCGGCCGGTCGCAGGCCGAAAGCAGCAGGAGCGTCAGCGCGGCCAGCAGTTTCCCGCTCGGCAGGCTCGGGGTGCGGGCCGCGGCATGCGTCATGACTCTCCTCCTTGAGGGGCCGGATTTATACCCCTCGCGGCGGTGGGAGTCAAGGGCAGCCCGGCAAACGTGGCACGGGCTTCCAGCCCGTGGAATGGGGAACACCAATTGGCTACCGCTGGTATCCCAGCGATTTGATCACCGATAGCATTTCTTCATAGGTGATGAAACGGCGTCGGTGCTGCAGCTTATAACCGTCGATGGCCCGGGCAAGATCGAGCGCCTCCGGCGAGAGTCCTTCATGCGAATTGGTGAACTGCCGGCGCTCGAAGGCCGGGTTGTGGCCCGAAACATCGTAGGAACGCCGGTCGACAAACGTTACGGCAGACGATTCGATCTCTTGAGACATGTCATTTTTCCTTGGTGGGGAAGAGGATACAGGTGGGGGGCGATCTGATTTCCCGGTTGTTAAATCCTAGCTTCTTTTTTCCGACCTATCGGTGGTCAATTACCAGGTGAAGCTGGTACTACGATCGCATTTATTCACATCCCGCGCCGATTCGCGCGTCATGCGTGTGCTATAATCCCTATATCCGCTTCATCAGGTCCTGTTTTCGGAGGTTTCCGTGCGCTTGCCGATCTTTGCCCTCGCGCTTCTGGCGTTTCCCGTATTCGCAGTGCCAGCCTGGGCCGGGCCGGCCGGTCAGGTGCAGCTTGAAATCGCCGGCGATGGGCAGCTTGGCGCGGCGCTGTCATTCCAGCAATGGGGGCAGGCCCTCAACGCGGCGGGCGTGCAGAATTTCCGCCTGCGTTCCGCCCAGGAGGGCGACAGGCCGTCGATCGAGACCGGCGGCACGCCGCAAGCGCCGTTCTATAAGGTCACCGCCGTGCTGGCCGCCCGCGACGAGTTGGTCGTGCCCGGTGGCCGCTTCCGCCGCAGTGAGTGCAAGAAGCTGGCCATCTGGCTCGACGACCTGGCCAAGCGCGGCCCGCCGGAAAAGCGCGAAAAGATATCCGCCTTCGGGCTGACCGCCAGCCAATTGGAAAAGGTCAACGCCGATCTCTCCAAGGCGGTCGGTTTCTCCACCAAGGGCATGACTCGGAGCGAGGCGGTGGACAAGATCGCCGGGCAACTCGGCCTGCCGCTGAAGATCGAAAACGCCTTGACCGACGGCGACGACAAGATCGAGGAAGAGCTTTCCGAGCTTTCCAGCGGCACGGCCCTGGCCTGTATCCTGCGGCCGATCGGTTTCTGCATGGTGCCGCGCGTGGCGGACGAAAAGCTCTCCTACGCGGTCAAAAAAAGCCAGCTCGACCAGGAGCCGTGGCCCATCGGCCGACCGGCGGAGGCTGCACAGAAGCCGTTGCCGGCCCTGTATGATTTTCACCCCGTGAACGTCTCCGGCGTTTCGGCAACCAAACTCCTGGCGGAGGTCGGCAAGCACGTCAACGCGCCAGTGCTCTTCGATCACAACGCCCTGGCCCGGCACGGCATCGAACCCGACAAGGCGACGGTCTCGCTTTCGCAGCCGCGAACGACCTACAGCCTGGCGCTGCGGAAGATGCTGGGGAAGGTCGGCTTGAAGTTCGAGGTACTGGTCGACGAGGCGGGCAAGGCGTTCTTGTGGGTGAGCACGATCAAGCCGGTATAGAAGCGGAACGCGCTAACCTGCTTGCAGGATAGCGCGTTCCTCACGGTGGACAGCTTTACTTGCTCAGCGCCGGCTTGGTAGTCGGTGAGAGGGCCTTCTTCAGTTCCGCGGCCTTCTTGGCTGCTGCGGCCTTCGCTGCATCGTCGGCAACCTTCTTGGCGTCGGCGACCTTCTTGGCTGTCGCGGCTTTTGCCGCATCGTCGGCAACCTTCTTGGCTGCCGCGGCCTTCGCCGCATCCGCGGCCTTCTTGGCGTCGGCGACCTTCTTGGCTGTCGCGGCTTTCGCCGCATCGTCGGCAACCTTCTTAGCTGCCGCGGCCTTCGCCGCATCCGCGGCCTTCTTGGCGTCGGCCAACTTCTTGGCTGCCGCGGCCTTCGCTGCATCGTCGGCAACCTTCTTGGCTGCCGCGGCCTTTGCCGCATCCGCGGCCTTCTTGGCGTCGGCCAACTTCTTCAGTTCAGCAGCCTTCTTGGCCTTGGCGGCGTCGGCGGCAGCCTTCTGGGCATCAGCGGCCTTCTTGGCATCGGCCAGCTTCTTCAGTTCCGCAGCCTTCTTGACCTCGGCAGCCTTGGCGGCATCGGCCTGCTGCTTGGCGATCAGCGCTTTCCTGGCGGCTGCGGCCTTCTGAGCATCGGCCAGCCGCTTGGCCTCGGCGGCCTTGCGAACCTCTTCCGCCTTCTTGGCTTCGGCCTGCTGCTTGGCAATCGCCGCCTGGCGGGCCACTGCGGCCTTCTTGGCCTCTTCGGCTTGTTTCTTTTCCGCGGCAATGCGGGCGTCTCGTTCCGCCTTGGCCGCGTCCTCGGCGCGTTTCCTGGCGGCGGCAAGCTGCTCGGACTGTTCGGCCTGGCGGAGGGCCATCTGCGCCCGGCGAACGTTCCAGACCGAGGCGTCGGCGGAGGCCTGCAACTCGGCGGCCTCATTCTGCTTGCTGGTTGCAGCGGCAATCGCGGCTTCCGCCTTCTGGGCGGCCTCGTTGGCCGCCTTGCGGGCAGCTTCAGCCTTCTTCTGTGCGGCGTCGGCGGCAAACTTCACCGCGTCCAATCGCTGCTTGGCGGCGGCGACTTCCGAACTGGCGGCGACGGCCGTCGGTGCAGCCTTCTTCTTCTTCGCCTTCTTCACGGGGTCAGCGGCCAAGGTTGCGCTGACGGTCAAACTCAGCGCAAGGGCCAGCGACAACAGGGATCGTAGCATAGCAATACTCCTTAAAAGGTGGGACTGTGACTGTGCGCCGGCGTCGGCAGGAGCATTTCTGCCGAACAGGAGGGACCGGCAAGTCTGAAATCAGTCTAACCTCGCCAGGCAAGGGATTGCAAGTGCCGCGTTACAATTTCCCGGAAAACTTTGCACAACTCGACTTGGGGCCGGC
The DNA here is from genome assembly GCA_964615095.1 of uncultured Planctomycetaceae bacterium. Lineage (GTDB taxonomy): Bacteria > Planctomycetota > Planctomycetia > Pirellulales > Thermoguttaceae > JANXQG01. Next base: position 80,095 of record CAZTPX010000004.1, read on the forward strand.
GAATCAGCAAGTGTCGCCTTTCGCTCCACGAAAGATGCGACTTTCGCGGAGTGAAAGGCAACGATATGACATTTATTGAGTCACCGCCCCCTTGGGTCATTGCCCCGGCTTCTGCTCCGCCGGCTTCCCGGCCGCTTTCTTGCTCTCTTCCTCGGCCCGGCGCACAGCGTCCAAGACGATTCTCTTAAGCTCCTCGTCGTCGCTAATGAAACCCTTCCGCACAAGTTGCTTCAATGTCTCACTAGTGGCTGGCGTGTTGTTCAGACCGCTGACCGTGGAAGTCGTCAGGCCAATGATGCCCATGATCCGTTCGATAGGGGCCGTTTTCTTGCCGATCAGGTTGCTCCGGGTTGTCAGCGGGTCCTCGGCAATAAAGACCCGATCGCCGGGGAAGAGCTGGTAATTCGTCGCCGTCTGGGCATGTTGGGTAATGGCGTCCCAGTCGACGGGCAGGATCTGCCGGCCGCCCGCATCATTTGCCGCGGGCCGGGCAATCCAGATCTTCTTGCTGGAAACCTGCGAAAGCCCGTTGATCTGGCTGATGGCGTCCAGGACCGTCTCCTTGCCGGTGACCGGCAGCCGGCGGACGCTGTCGCCCAGCCCTGCCCCTTGCGTGATCACGTAATAGACCTTGCTGTTGTAGGCTTTCACGTCCACGGAAAGCTCGGGCGAGTCGAGGAACTGTTTCAAGTGGTTCTGGATGGCAACGCGGGCCTCGGTCACCGTCTTGCCCGACACGGGCACCACACCATAGTTTCGCAGGTTGATCGTCCCATCCGGGCCGACCAGATACTGGCCGGTCACCGGCTGGACCCCGGCAACCCGAGCCAGTTGCACGGAAACCTCTGGGCCGCGGACCCATTGGCGGAGCCACTTGTCGACGGCTACGCGGATCTCGGCTTTGGTCATGCCCAACACCTTGACGGAACCGTAGGGCGGCCCAAAATCGATCGTGCCATCGGCGTCGACCATATACTTATTATCGATCGGGTGGTCGGGCAGGACGTCGGCCCGAACCTGGAGCACGTCGAATTTCTCGGCCCGATAGGGCGGCAAAGGGATGACCTTGAGCATTTCGATCTGGATCACGTCCGGCGGCTCGATGCGGTATTGCGGCAAAGGCCGCATGGCCAACTCGTGCGGCGCGGTTTCTCCGGCGCCGTTGGACGCCGTACTGCCGATCTGCAATGTTCCAGTCCACACCGCTGTGACCCCGGTGTAGGTGCTTCTGAGAGTTGCTCCTTGATCCGGCTTCTGCTCTGCCGCTGCTTTGGGGACGGCTGAGGTTGGCTTCTCTGATCGTTGGTCCGGCTTCGGCGTTTCCGTTGCTTTGGGACCGGCTTTCTTGCTCACCTCATCACGGCGGATCGCATCCAACACAATCTTCTTCAGTTCCTCGTCATCGGTAATAAAGCCCTTTTGCAGGAGTTCCTTCACCAACTCGGTGGCGGCCGGCGTGTTGTTCAAACCGCTCACGGTAGAAGCGGTCAGGCCGACAATGCCGTCGATCCGTTCGATGGGGGCCGCTTTCTTACCGATGACATTGTTCCGCGTAACCAGCGGATCCTCTGCGAAGACCAGGCGATCGCCTGGCTTGAGCGTGTAGTTGGTGGTGTTGATCCCACGCTTGGAAATGGCCTCCCAATCGACGACAAGGATCGTGCTCTTGTCGCGGTTGTCGGGCGCGGGTCGGGCGATCCAGATCTTCGCGTTGGAAACCTGAGAGATGCCGTTGACCGCCCCTACCGCGCTGAGCACCGTTTCCTTGCCGGTACAAGGCACGGTCCGCACGCTATCGCCCAGGCCGGCGCCTTCCGTAATGATGTAGAAGACCGGGCCGGCGGGTATTCTCGCGGCCAGAGTCGTCGGCGCCCGTGCCGGGGCGGCACCGAATCCAGCCATACCGAATGGGCCGCAGGCGCCGCTAAAAAACACGGTCGATTGCGCCGTCGCCGTCTCGTTCCACGACCCATCGCCATTTCCCACTTGCAGTATTCCGCCGTTGACCGTCGTAGCGCCCGAATAAGTGTTGACGCCTTCGAGCGTCAACGTGCCCGAGCCGGACTTTGTCAGTGTCTCAGCATCCTTCGCGGGGGTCGGGGGCTGTGCGCGAAGCGCGACAGGCACAAGGGCGATTACTATCAGCAGAATCGCGGAACGAACGAACATGCGCGACATGGTCGAAACTCCTTGGGGTTGACAAGCGGCGGAGTCCGACCAACGGGGCGGACCCGTCTGTTCTTGTTCCATGATGCAAGTATAGTTTCACCAGCCCGCGAAATCTTGTGCGGATTCTTGCTTATTCCCGCTGGAGTCCCGCCTTTAGGCGGAATTCCGCTCGATTCCGCCTAAAGGCGGGACTCCAGCGCAGTCGCCCATCCGGTTCGCACCCAAAAGCGGACGAGCCAAATTCAAATTCTCGTTATTCTTCCGGGCCCATCTTCAGCAGGTCGTTGTCATACTCGTGCTCGAGCTGGCGCACCTTCTCGGCCAGGTCCTTGTCGTTCTCGATCACGCTGGAAATCTGCAGCTCCCATTCCGTGCTGGCGGCGCGGAGCGGATCGAGCTTCAAGGGCAGCTTGACGATCTTGGCTAGCCGCCGCGTGACGGCCTCGATGCAGGCCGGATTGCCGCCTTGCAGATAACCGGGTATCTCGGCGACCAGCGAGGCCATCTTCAACCCGGCCGCAGGGGCCTGCGACATGAGAAAGCTGGTGAACGAGCCTGGCCCTTGATAGTCGCTCAGCCGCATGCCATAAGGGGCCAACTCGGCGAGTGTCTCGGCGTCGCTGCAGGAAAGGAAGAGCCGCGGCTCGCGGGTGTGCGGCACCGATCCGCCAAAGGAACCGACGAACAAGATCTGCCGCACTCCAACGCGCTTCGCCAGCCGGAAGACACAATCGGCATAGGCCTTCCAGTTCAGGTTTGGCTCCTTGCCCACGAACAGTACCAGCCGGGCCGGTTCGTGGCAATAAAACGTGCTGGACGGCATGGCGATGCTCTTCAGCACGCCGCCCTCGACCTCGACGTAGGGCCGGAACAAGGCCGCCACCTCCATCGGACCGGGAAAGTTGTAGATGTAGAACGGCTCGGGATCGATCTGGGCGACCTGCCGGGCGCTGAGCAAATCGACCAGCCGCTCGACCGTGCCCGTGGACACGTTGCCGCCGTCCATCCAGCCCGTGAAGGAGAGCACCAGGGTGGCGTTGTCCATCGTGGGGCAATCCTCCAACCGCAAGAAGTCGTTCCGATCGTCCGTCATTGAATGCCTATCCACCGATCTTGATTGTGTTTTAATTCCACCGGTATTGTAGCGGATGGAATTTCCAGGTCCAGCGGCCCCGCCGCAGGGCCATATTGCCTGTGGCCGGTTGCTGACCTAGGCTTGTATACTGTGCGTGGCAGAAATGCATTTGTTGGAGTCCCGGCTTTAGCCGGTAATCCGGCATGAATGCCGGTTAAAGCCGGGACTCCAACGTGCCATCCCTCCGCGCAGACTATAGCCGATTCCGCCCACCCCGCTTCGCGCGTGGTGGCGGGCCGTACCATTCACCCTTCTCCCACGGCTGCGAGGCCATCAGGGGTCATCATGCTCGAACTTATCGATCTGGATCAGGCGGTTTCCAAGGAAGACTACGACAAGCAATTCCCTCTGTTGGAACGAGAAATGGGCGAGTGCCAGCGGCTGGCCCGCGCGGCCGGAGTGCCGATCATCGTCGTCTTCGAAGGCTGGGACTCCGCGGGCAAAGGCACGGTCATCAACCGCCTGACCCGGGCGATCGACCCCCGCGGGTTCAAGGTCCACACCATCCTCGCGCCGAATGAAACCGAGCGCTTCCATCCCTGGATGTGGCGGTTCTGGAACAAGCTGCCGGCGGCGGGCGAGTGGGCCATTTTCGACCGTTCCTGGTATCGCCGGGCCTTGGAGGATTACCTCGATAAGGCCATCGACGAGGCCGAGGTCATGCGGGCACTGGACGACATTCGCCAGTTCGAGCAGCAACTTGCCGACAGCGGCGCGGTGATTGTCAAGTTCTGGCTGCACATCAGCAAGCACGAACAGAAGAAGCGATTCCAGAAGCTGCTTGCCAGCCGGGCCACGGCCTGGAAGATCGGCGAGGCCGAGCACCGGCAGCACCACCACTACGAGCGCTGGCTGCCGGCCATTGAGGGCATGATCGCGCGCACCAACAGCCTGGCCGCGCCCTGGATGATCGTCGAGGCCACGCAGCGGCGGTTCGCCCGGCTAACGGTGTTCCGCACGCTGGTTGCTGCAGTGCGCGAAGCGCTGGCCCAGCGGGCGGCGCAAGCCAAGGCCGAAACTGGATCCGCGGTTTCCTTGCCGCCTCTGCCGGTCGATGCCCAGACCCCCGCCGGCACGATCCTCGACCGCGTCGATCTGGGCCTTGCGCTCGATCGGGAAACCTATGACGCCCAACGCCGGGAACTCAATGCGCGGCTGCTCGAGGCCGAGCACGAGTTGTATGTCGCGCGGATTCCGGCGGTGATCTGCTACGAAGGCTGGGACGCCGGCGGCAAGGGCGGCAATATCCGGCGGCTAACGCAAGGTCTCGACCCGCGGGGCTACGAAGTCGTGCCCATCGCCGCGCCCACGAAAGAGGAAAAGGCCCACCACTACCTCTGGCGATTCTGGCGCGGCATTCCCAAGGCCGGGCACATCACGATCTACGACCGCACCTGGTACGGCCGCGTGTTGGTCGAGCGCGTGGAAGGTTTTTGCGGCGAGGCGGAGTGGAAGCGGGCCTACGACGAGATCAACCAGTTCGAGCGGCAGCTTGCGGACTTCGGCGCGGTGATCGTGAAGCTCTGGTTGCAGATCGACGCGGCGGAGCAACTCCGCCGTTTCCAGGAGCGGCAAAACACGCCGTACAAGCAGTGGAAGATCACGGAGGAAGACTGGCGCAACCGGGAGAAGCGGCCGCGGTACGAGCCGGCCGTCGTCGAGATGCTTCGCCGCACCAGCACGCCGCACGCGCCCTGGACGATCCTGGAGGCCAACTGCAAGTACTACGCGCGGATCAAGGCCCTGCGCACCGTGGCCGAGGCCTTGGAAAAGGCCGTCCGCGGGTGAATTTCGATTAGCCTGGCCAGCCGCTTGGGGTGTTTAGTATTCCTTTCGTACATGGTATAATATCGTGGATGATTGGAGGTGTTCATGATGTCCGAAATGGCAATGCTGGAATCACGATTGGAAGCTGTCGAAAGGCGCATTGCGGAACTCAGCCGACACGTTCTGCGTGCTCCCGGTGCGCGACCTTGGTACGAAGACACAATCGGATCGATGAAGGAGTACCCTGAGTTTGCGGAGGTGGTCAAGTTGGGTCGAGAACTTCGCAAGGCCGACGGCGCGGCGGAGTAGCGGGCAATGTATCTTCTCGATACGGACCACATCGTCATTCTTCAGCAAGGGGAAAGTATTGAATTGGGCCATTTGCTGGACCGAATGGCTGCCTGTCCCGATATCGATTTCTATTATCCCATCATCGCGTTCCATGAGCAGATGCTCGGTTCGCATGCATACATTGCACGGGCGATGACCCGCAAGAAGAACGCCTTTCCTCTCCACGCCGGCACGCGCAATACTCCCCATGCCCGCATAATTATAGTAAACTGTAAACGGCGTTGAGCCAAATTACCATAAACGATTGCAGCCAGATCCCCCGAGGAGATTCCCGCTATGTTCTTGCACCGCTCGCGCTTGATTCCTACCGCCATTGTTCTGCTTCTGGCCGGTTCGGCATGTCTGGCTGACGAGGTCCGCGTCGTCGACATGCCACCCACCGCAAGCCGCAACAGCAACTACGCCGGCAACCGCCAGCCGCTGGCGCCTAGTCCTTTTGTGAAGCTGCCCATCGGCAGCATCGTTCCGCGCGGATGGCTGCGGCGGCAACTGGAACTGGAGCGGGACGGCATGGTAGGGCACCTGGCTGAAATTTCGCCCTGGCTCGATTTCCAGAAGAGCTCCTGGGCCGACAAGCAGGGCCGCGGCCACTTTGGCTGGGAGGAGATGCCCTACTGGCTCAAGGGCTACGGCGACTTGGGTTACGTGCTCGCTGACAAGGCCATTATCGCCCAGACTCGCAAATGGATCCAAGCGACTATGGACTCGCAGCGCGAGGACGGCTGGTTCGGTCCCCGCGAGTCGCTCACCGGCCTCGGCGGCAAGCCCGATCTTTGGCCGCACATGCTGATGCTCAATATCTTGCAAAGTTACCACGAAGCCACGGGCGATCCGCGGGCGGTCGAGGTCATGGAGCGATTCCTGAAATGGGAGAACACGCTGCCCGACACGGCCTTCGGCGAGGGCTATTGGCCCAAGCTCCGCGCCGGCGACAATATCGAAAGCGCGGTCTGGCTGTACAACCGCAGCGGCCAACCGTGGCTGCTGGACCTGGCCCGCAAGATCCACCGCGGCATGGCCCGCTGGGACCGCGACGTGATCGACTGGCACAACGTCAATCTTGCCCAGGGCTTCCGCGCGGGCACGGTATTCGCCATGGTCTCCAAGGACCCTGGCGACTTCCAATCGGCCGAGCGGAACTATCAGACCGTGATGACGCGCTACGGGCAGCAGCCCGGCGGCGGGTTCGTGGGCGACGAGAACTGCCGGCCGGGACACTGCGATCCGCAGGGCGGCATCGAGACCTGCGGGATCGTGGAATTCATGCACAGTTTCGAGATGCTCTCCCGCATCACCGGCCTGCCGATCTGGGCCGATCGCTGCGAGGAGATCGCCGTCAACAGCTTTCCCGCCGCGCTGACGCCCGACCAGAAGGGCCTGCACTACATCACCTCCGTCAACCAGGTGCAACTCGACCGCAACAACAAGTCGCCGGGCATCCAGAACGGCGGCACGATGTTCTCGTACAGCCCCAAGGAGGTCTATCGCTGCTGCCAGCACAACGTCTCGCACGGCTGGCCCTATTATGCCGAAGAGTTGTGGCTGGCCACCGCCGACAACGGCCTGTGCGCCTCGCTCTATGCGGCCAGCGACGTGACCGCCAAGGTGGCTCGAGGCGTGGAGGTTTCGATCCACGAGGAGACGGGCTACCCCTTCCGCGATTCGATCGAACTGAAGTTGTCGACGCAGCAAGCCGTGCAGTTTCCGCTCTATTTGCGGGTACCGCAATGGTGTGAAGCGGCCAGCGTGACGATCAATGGCGAGGCGACCGACGCGAAAGGCCTGCCGCTTTCCTACATCGTTTTGGACCGGACCTGGAAAGACGGCGACCGCGTGACGCTGCAACTCCCCATGCGGATTGTCGTGCGCCGCTGGCCGAAGAATCAGGACGCCGTTTCCGTGAGCTACGGCCCGTTGGGCTTCTCGTTGGCCATCGGCGAGCGGTGGGAAAAGTACGGCGATCCGAAAGCGAAATGGCCCGAGTGGGAAGTGTTTCCCACATCGGCATGGAACTACGGCCTGGTGTTGGACTCTCAGGACCCGGCCAAGTCGTTCGAGATCGTCCGGCAAGCGGGCGAAGTGCCGCAGGAGCCGTTCACCGCTGCCGCCGCGCCGCTGGCCCTGAAAGTGAAGGCCCGAAAAATCCCCAACTGGCAGACGGACCGCAACGAGATGATCGATCGCTTGCAGCGGAGCCCGATTCGCTCCACGGAGCCGGTGGAAGAGATCCGGCTCGTGCCCTCCGGGGCTGCCCGCTTGCGGATCGGCATGTTTCCCTCGATCGGCGACGGTCCGGACGCCCACGATTGGATTGCCCCCGTGAAGCCCAAGAAGTCGGCCTGGAAAGCCAGCGCGTCGCACTGTTTCGAAAGCGACACAGTGGAGGCCTTGGGAAATGGCCTGGAGCCCACCAAGTCGGACGACGATTCGATCCCGCGTTTCACCTGGTGGCCGCGCAAGGGCGGCCAGGAGTGGGTGCAGTACACGCTGCCGGCGCCGGCAAAAGTCAGCGGCGTGGAGGTTTACTGGTTCGACGACACGGGTCATGGCGAGTGCCGCGTGCCCGAGTCGTGGCGCGTCGTATGGCGCGACGGCGACCAATGGAAACCCGTGCGCCACGAGGGCAACTTCCCTGTGGCCAAGGACCGCTTCAACAACGTCACGTTCGCCCCCGTGCCCACTGATGCCGTGCGCCTGGAAGTCCAGTTGCGGAAGGGGTTTTCCGGCGGCATCCTGCAATGGCGACTGAAGAGCGATGCTAGCCCGAAGTAGGCGTACGTCTAGTTGGAGTCCCGGCTTTAGCCGGAATGCCTGAGAGATTCCACCTATGATGGGTTTTGACGGGCAAGATTGGTAATGGGTGAACAAGTTCGACATACGGTCAAGTATGCGATTGGAGCGATCCCCACAGATGTTTGTGATTTGCAACCCTGAAAACCGCAGGGTTGAACTCTTCCAAAACGCATTGCGGAATCTTGGCCTGCCACCGGCGCGTGTCGTAGCCTACATCGACTTGCTGGCTGGCCACGTTGATTTGTCGGCCGAGCTCATGCCTGCGGCGGTCGTAAGAATTGAATCGCCCGGGGAAGACTTTGAGGTTGAGAAAGCATTGCTCCTGGCAGGGGTGGAGGCCGCAGCCGCTGAGGGCTCGCCGGTCATTGAGGCCGGCGCCATCCAGCGCCTGCAATTCGACCGGGGACTGATCCTGCATCCCAGACAGTGGTACCTCGGCTATCGGGAATTACTGGAACGAATGGCAGCCACGCTTGCCGCCGCCCCAGAGGTCTTGGTGCTCAGCCAGCCCAAGGACATCGCCGTCATGTTTGACAAAGGGACCTGCCATGTCCAGTGCATGCAGGCCGGCGTGTCTGTTCCTACAGGAATTGGTCCCGTAGGCAGTTACGACGAATTGACAGCCCGGATGAGCCAGGCAGGGATGCGACGAGTCTTTGTCAAGTTGTCAAATGGTTCGTCGGCATCCGGTGTTGTGGCATTCGCCATGATTGCTGGCCGGCCGCTGGCGATCACCTCGGCCGAGGTCGTTCAGGGCGGCGGGCGGACACGCCTTTATAATTCGCTCAAGATTCGCTCCTACCGCGAGCCGGCGATGGTTGTCCGTCTTATTGACGCGCTGTGTCGGGAGCGCGTGCATGTCGAAGAGTGGCTACCGAAGGCTTCATTGGGCCACGGCAGTTTCGATCTGCGAATCGTCACGATCGACGGAGAGCCGCGGCATACAGTCCTCCGTGAGGGGCGAAGCCCGATGACCAATTTGCACCTAGGAAGTCAACGCGGCGACGCGATCGCATGTCGAGAACGCTTGGGACCGGAGCGATGGCATGAGATCCAAGTGACCTGCCGGCGAACGGCCGCTTTGTTTCCACGCACTCTCCACACGGGGCTGGATATTTGCATCACGCCCGACTGGGGCCGTCACGCTGTTCTGGAGATCAACGCGTTTGGCGACTTGCTGCCGGGGGTACTCTGTAATGGATCGGACACTTATACGGCCGAAGTGGCCGCGGTCCTGGAGCGATGCCGTTGTTGCCAGGTTCCAGAGAAACCCAAAATAATACGCGCGGGATTCGATAATCCCGACGATTACCGCCCCATCGTGGAAACGTAGGTCGGAATGCGTTCGAGCAAACCCTCCTGAAAGATCTCGTCGAGTTGCAGGTGGGCAAGATGGACGTAGCCGATGTGACAGTGGCATTCGGCGCGAGGGCAGGGACGCGGGCGGAGCGCCTGGTCCCATCCCGATTGATAGAGGTTACCTAGCGATTCCGCAACGAAGTGACAGCGACGGATGGTGCCGTCGCCATCTACGGCGATGACCTTGTGCCCCGTATGGCATGCCTCGTTGTGGCTGGCATGCGGGCAGAGGTTGAACGGGAACAGCGGGTCAATCGCCGTGAATCTCTCGGCCAGTTCCGGTGAATAGTACCGCGCTACGTGCCTGTAGGCGTTGATCCACAAATAAACACGCGGTGGCAGGATTCCTCGAATCTGTTCTGCTTCGCCCAGGTGCTCGCGCAGTCCGACCATGCCCACGCTATAACGCACGCCCAGCGCGTCGAGTGTGCGGCATTGTTCCAGAAACGACTCCCGTTGCACGTGTCGTGGATGGTAGGTACACCAGAGCGCCAACTTCTCGGTATGGCAGGACCGCATCCATTCGAGCGAACACGAGAGATTGGTTTGAACGGCGACCTTGACGATCCCCGGCAGTTCGGTGAGACGTGCGATGGCGCGTTGATACCGGCCATGAGTCAGGACCTCGCCCGCGGGAGTGAAGAAGACGGCGATGCGATCGTCGCCACGTCCGGCGGCCCAGGCGACAAAGCGCGCCAACGAGGCCTCGTCGCCTGCATGGCTGGCGGCTGTCGAATCTTTGGCCAAGGAGCAATATGCGCAGCCGTAGTTGCAGCTTGCCAAGGGACCGCGGTACAGGATCGACAGGCTCAGCATGGCACGTAAGCCTCCATCAACTGCCGTACTTTAGCCGAGTAGAGCCAAGGCCCGATGGCGTCGGACCGCGCCAGACCGCGAGGGGTCAACCGTAAGCGATCGGAGTCGGCCTCGATCAACCCGTGCTGCGCAAGCGTCTGGAGTTCCGGCAGATCGGCCATGGAATCGGAGCCGAAACGAGCGACATAAGCGGCCCGGGCCAGTCCTTGGCATTCCAGAAGGCTCAACAACACGTAGCGGCGACGCTGATCCTCATCGTTGAGTCGAAAACCGTGATCGGCCCAGTCGAACGAATCGGCCGTGCGCGCGGCGTACCACTCGATCGTTTCGCGGACCTGGCGCTGGGCGACTGCAAAAGGCGTGGAATAGTGCAAAGCGCGGGTGTAGGAGCGAGCCCCACAGCCCAGCCCAATCGTCCCGTCCTCCTGGCAGCGATAGGGCGGGCTTTCCTGCGGCGGCGCATGAGGCGCTCGAAACATCCGCATCGAACGCTGCACATAGCCCCGATCGAGAAGCGCTTCCCGCCCTAGAAGATAGGCTTCCGCACGCCAGTCCTCCTGCCGGCTAGGTTGCCCTGCCAAGCCCGTAAGGGGTCGCACGTAGAGCGGATAGAGGAAAACCTCTTCAGGCCGCCACGCCAATGTTGCACGGAGGGATTCCTGCCAGCTTTCCGTAGTCTGCCCGGGAATGCCGTACATCAAATCGACGTTGAGCACGGGGAAATCGATGTCGCGGATCGCTTGAAGGGCCTCCTCCACCAACTTCCGTGGTTGCGGACGGCCAAGTTCGATAGCTTCCTGCGAATTGAATGTCTGCACACCAATGCTCAGTCGGCTGACGCCAAACCGCCGCAACCGCGCCAACTTATCGCTGGCGGCCGTGGACGGCGAGACCTCAACCGAAGCCGGGACGGCAATGGTCGAAGCCCCCATGATCTTCGCGGCGGCCATCAGCAATCGCTCCAACTCCGCCAGGTCGAGGAGCGTAGGCGTGCCGCCTCCGATCGCCAACCGCGCAAACCGCGCACCGTCCATCGCCGCACAAACGCGATCCGCTTGCCTTGCGATGGCGTCAAGATATCTGGAGACCAGCACGTTCTTGGCCCCGCTCAGGCTAAATAAATTGCAGTAGCCACAACGGTGCTCGCAGAAGGGCACGTGGAGGTACAGGAACAGCGATCGGCGGTCTTCGGCTGCCCAAAGGTCGCGCAAGAGTACAGGTCGATCCAGCGGTCGATGCGCCGTCTTGTGGGGATATGAATAGGTATAGGCCACAAGCGGAGGACCGTCGAGCACTTTGGCAAGTCCCGTCATGCAGTTGGCTCCCCCTGCTTCGACAACAAGAACTCCGCGTAGGGCACATCCCAGACGACCGGATGCGATAGCCGGTGACCATGGTAGCCATCCTCGCCGTAGGCCGTGCCATGATCCGAACAGACAATGCAGAGCAACGGAGCGCGTCGACGCATCGAGTCCACCAGCGTCGGCAAATGGCGATCCACATAGGCCAAAGCGGCAGACTGGGTCTCAGGGGAGTCCTGGCTTGCGCCGGGCAGAAAGATACAGTTGGGCTGATGCAAAGCCGAGACGTTCAAGAACAGAAACACCCGCCGAGCGTCCGGCAACCGTTTCAGGGCGGCGATTGCCGTGGCGACTTGGTCCTCGGTCGAGTGAGGGCTGGTCACGCCCAAGTCCTCGCTCCAGTAGCTTTCCGCAAACCAGCCGGGCAGGACGCTGCCCAGCGGCGACTGTTTGTTGAAAAAGCCGACGCCTCCGATGCAAACCGTATGGTATCCACGGCCGGCGAGGCCGGCGACGATGTTCGGCGCATCGAAGACGCACGTCTGCGGCGCAATGGTCTCGCTGCCGGAAAAGAGCAGGGCAAACAAACGCGGGTGCGGGCCGGGCCGCGTGGGCGTGGGCAAGAATCCGGCGAAGAATGCCTGGTGCGCCGCATAGGTGAAGTTTCCCGGCGTATGACGCCGCTCCCAACCGTCCGACGGCAACCATTGGGCCAAATTGGGTGTCCGGCCTTCGTACAACGACCGCTGGGCAACATCGAAGCGTAACGTATCGAGTGTGATCAGCAGCAGATCACAGTCTCCGATCAGCCGATTGATGTCGAGCATGGCGCTGGGCCGTTATTCGGCCACCGAAACGTAGCGGTGGATCTCCCCGCGATATTCATCGGGCTCTCTGCGATCGTCGGCGTTCAGGAGAACGCCCGTCTTCCGCAACTGATCGCTGAGGGCCTCCGACACGTAGTGGTGATGAATATCAAGCAGCGACAGACGCCCGAGATAGGGCGAGGCCAAAAGCGCCTTGGCTCCTTCGTCGGTCAACGTGCCCAGCGACAGGTCGAGCGTGGTGATCCGTTGCATGACGGGGGCAATCGCCACGGCCGCCGCAACCTCGTCGGCGATGCAGCTATCGCGCAAACCAAGGTAGCGCAGCTTCGGAAACTTCTGTCCGGATAGAATGGGAACCAGATCCTCAGGACGGGTCGTGGCCCCATACCCGTCGTCGCCCAGCCACAACTCCAGTTGCTGCAACTCGCGTAGTTCCGCCGCGCCGACCTCGCGAACCACCTCGCCGGCCAACCCGCCGGACTCGATCACCAGCGACTTCAAGCATGCGAGCTTTAGCGTCCCGAGACTCAGGCCTTCGCCGCCGCGGACACGAAAATGCTCTAATTGGGGATAGGCGTTCCAAAGTGGCGATAGGTCCGACAAGTGGATCCACGAAATCTCGCTCTCTTCGGAAATCATCTCGCCAATGAACAGGGCGGTCAGTTTCGGAAGCTTGTCGCGAGCGGCCACCAAGGCTTCGACGACCGGCTCCGAGGCGTTGCCCATTCCCGCGCCTCCCCAATCGCCTACCACGAGCGCGGTCGCGTGCCGGGCCAGCGGGTCGCCCAGAAAACGGGCGAACAAGTCCGGAAACGTTGCGCCGTCCTCGTGCGCGTCGTAGTCGATCGAAAAATGATAGGCCGTCTCTTCCGGATTCTCAATTCGGCTCTGCCCGTCGTAGGGCTGGATTCTCTTGCCCGCAAATTCCGTTTCGTGCTGTGAGATCATGTCCTAGGTTCCTCTTGGTGGAGTTTGATTGCCCATCCTATTATGCGAACCTAAGATGAGCTCCGCAAGAGCGTGCGCAAGAAGATCCAATCGCTGGAGCGCGCGAGCGCCGATTTCGGCCTCGAAGAGTCTGACGAGATCGTAATAAGGCATTTCCCGAGCACAGTGGACGAAGCCGGTCAGTTCGTCACGATGGAATCGTACGCGGTCTTGGCAAGCCGGTAGCACTCGCAACTGGCGGATTCCAGGCCCCGCCGGTTGAGGACCTTGATGGTTCCCCGCCGATACTCGATGAACTCCGCCGCCTGGAGTGCCCGGGCAGCGAGGGTTATCGACTGACGGCGAACGCCGAGCATCTGGCCCAGCAATTCCTGGGTGAGTGGGAACTCGTCTGCTCCGACGCAGTCGTGCGCCATGAGCAACCGCCGGCAAACCCGCTGCTCGGTCGTGTGGACCGTGTTGCAGGCCAGCGTTTGGCTGGCGAAGGACAGGCAGTAGGCCGCGTATCTCTTGATCAGGCTGTCGAGCAATCCACCGGCTCTCATCATCTCCACGAAGCAGCGCACGGGAATGCGCAGCCCTTCGCAACGAACTACGGAGACCACCGTGAAGGGGCTGAATTCGAGACCCAACGCCCGGTGGATACCCACCATACCTTCCTTGCCGATCGTCGTCGCTTCGATCTGTCGGCCTTCCGCCAACGGGACGACGTGGCAACAGCACCCGCTGGTAGGAAAGTAGACGTGGGATATGGGACCGTGCTGCCGGTACACCGTTTGCCCTTGCGGAAGTTCTACGTGCTGCCCCTGGGAAGTAAGCCGCTTGGACTCGTCTTCCGGCAACCGGTCGAGCAGACGGTTACCCGTCCTGTGACTGCGGACATCGATGAACACCTTCGACAGCCTCTTCAACTGGATTGCCTTCTTGCAACCGGTCGTATTTTACATATTAAAAAATGCGAAAAACATAAGGTTTTTCCCTATGTCAACTACCGGACAGACAGCAATAAGTCGTTCGCTGATAATGGATCTTCTACTTTGCTTGAAAGGCGTACGGGATTTCCCTAGGCTGCGGTAGGTTTTCTTCTTGCCCTGTTAAGGAGAGCCACGAATCGCCTACAATTACCAGAGGCCGCACTTGATCCCGCTGGCGATGGAACACATCGCAAGCTCGTCAGCAGCGGCACGCCGATTCGAGGATAGGGCCATGAACGAGAGGGAAGCGGCGAATGCGGTAGCCCCTCAAATGGACGAATTGCGTCGCCAGGCGGAACAGCGTCTGCGCAGCCAGAAAGTCCGACCTGTCGAGGGCATGACGGAAGCCGAAGCGCGGGCCTTGGTCCACGAATTGCAGGTGCATCAGATCGAACTGGAGATGTTGAAAGCGGCCAAGGACGCCGCCGAGCAGGCTAACCGTGCCAAGGACCGTTTCCTGGCCGTCTTGAGCCACGAACTGCGCACGCCGCTGACGCCCGTAGTGATGGGCTTATCGATGCTGCAGGACCGGCTGGACCTCGACCCGCCGCTGCGCGAGATGCTGGAAATGGTCCGCCGCAACGTGGAATTCGAAGCGCGGCTGATCGACGACTTGCTGGACGTCTCGCGGATCGCGCAGGGCAAGGTCGAATTGACCCGCAGTGCCGTCGACTTGAGCACGGTCATCCAGCGGGCAATCGAGGTCTGCAAAGCGGGCATCCAGGAACGCGGACTGCACTTGGGCGTGGAAATGGGAGCGGCCGGGCCGTATTGGGTCGAGGCTGACGTGCCTCGGCTACAGCAGGTTTTCTGGAATCTATTGCAGAACGCGATCAAGGTCACGCCCCGGGGCGGGTGTGTGGGCATCCGCTGCGGGCCGAGCGAGGCGCACGTGCTCATCGAGGTCTGCGACAGCGGGATCGGCATCGAGCCAGAATCGCTCGCGCGGATTTTCCAGGCCTTCGAGCAGGCGGAGCGCTCGATCACAAGGAAATTCGGCGGCCTAGGCCTGGGATTGGCCATCAGCCGCGCGTTGGTCGAGTTGCACGGTGGCCAGATCGAGGCGCACAGCGCGGGTCTGGGCAAGGGCGCAACGTTCCGTGTACGGCTACCGTTGACCGCGCCTCCCGAGGTTCTCGTCGCAGGTAAGCCGGTGGAAGCGAGCGAACGCGCTGCCTCCGAAGCGGGTGCCGTCCGCCCCTTGCGGATCCTGCTAGTGGAAGACCACCCCGTCACGTCGGAACTCTTGCGGAAGGTGCTGACTAGCGACGGCCATGCGGTGGAAACGGCGGGCGACGTGGCCACTGGTTTGGAACTGGCCGGCCGACAGACTTTCGACCTGCTCCTCAGCGATCTTGGCCTGCCGGACGGCAGCGGCTATGACCTGATTCGGCAACTGCGCCAACGGGGGCACGCGTTTCCGGCCATCGCCCTGAGCGGCTATGGGCAGGGGGACGATCTCCAGCGGAGTCATGCAGCGGGCTTCGCGGCGCACCTCACGAAACCCGCCTCCCGCAGGGCCGTAGTCGAGGCTGTCGCGGCGGTTGCCGCGAGGACAGGGACGGGGCGAACGGGGGGATAGCCTCTAACTTTTTTTCCGCCGATCAGCCCAGGGCCGCTTCGGCATAAGCGCCAAAGGGCAGGCGGTGCTCGATCTGCTCAAAGATTTCGGCGCGATGGATGGGGGCATCGCCCGGCGCAACAAAGCCGAGTTTCACTCGGTTGCCCTGCACTGCCAGAACGGTCACGGTGATATTGTCCGCAATCACGATCGCTTCGCCGCACTTTCGACTGAGCACCAACATTTCGTATTCCTCCTTGATTTGAAAAACCACTGCTTTCGAGACTTCCTTGCAGCAGCCGTTTACGGGTTCGACTGCCGGCGGTGGGCCGCATTAGCTCAACCGCACGAGTGCCAGTTTACCATGCCAGGGAAAGAGTTCTATCCTCAATGATCCGCAAACCACCCTAAGGGAAAGTTTGGGTTTTCTTCAGGATTCCCCTTACCGCGCAGGAGTAGTGGCCTGAGCGAAGATGAAGCCCGCCTCTGGGGCTAGTGCGAACTCTGGTTCAGGCCGTGCGCTTTTCTCTTGGACGCGCCCGATTTTGCCGATTTTTGTTGCCAAGGGCGCCATGTACTCATGGCCTCCGCCGCTTTTCGTTAGCTCCTGGTGCTGGCGAGGATTGCGCTCTGCCTGGTCTTGCTGCTGGGGATCGTGAATGGCCTCCGTCACAGCGGCCATGTACTGAGTACTCAGTCAGACACTCCCCCTCCCGCCATCTCTGAAGCGATCGTCACCCACAGGCGTCGCCGCGACGCCTGGTAGAGGGCCTCCATGACTTTCACGCGGGCTGCCGCCTCCCGGGCCGTCACCAAAGGCAGGTCCTTGCTCCCGCCGATCGCGCTGACGAACTGGAGCACGGGATGGTCTGGCCCCGGAGGGAGCTTCCCCCAGGGACGAGCCCCGTCGGCACCCGCGACTTTCTTGGTCCGAAGGTACAGCCGCTCGTTGAATATCGCGGCGTGGCCCTCGGTCCCCGCGACCAGCAAGGCCAGCGGATTTTCCGGCTCGATCCAACCTGCCGACAGCGATGCGGTCACGCCGTTGCGGAAGCGGATTATGGCCTGGCCCGTTTCGTCGCAGCCGGCGTAGCGATTCGTGACCGTGCGGATGTCGGCCGAAACCGCCTCGACGTCGCCCATCAGCCACATGAGCACGTCCAGCGCGTGCGTACCCGTATCGGCGAAGCCCCCCAAGGCGCCCCATTTCGGATCGACCGTCCATTTGAACTCTTTGTCGAACACCCCCTGGAGCAGGCAATCGTTCGAGAAGGAACACTCCAGGCGAACGATTTTGCCGAAGGCGCCGCTGCCGATCAACTGCTTGACGAAGATGTACTTGGGGATGGTACGGAGATGATAGCCGGTTGTGAAGAGGATGCCCGCCTTCTCTACGGCAGCGGCGATTTCGGCAGCGTCTTTGCCGCCGGCGCCGATCGGTTTCTCGATAAACACGTGCTTTCGGGCCTTTGCAGCCAGCGCGGCCAGTTCGGCGTGGAGACTCGTTTCCGAGAGTATCACCACGCCCACAACGTCGGCGTCGGCCACCGCCGCGGCCGCCGAGCGAGCCACCCTGGCCCCGCACGCTTCGGCCACTTTCGTCGCCCGCGCGGGGTCGCGATCCCACACGCACTTGACCTTCACGTCCTCGCGCGTGCCGAGGATCTGCAAATACATCGGCGTGTGCATGTGGGCAACACCGAGCAAGGCCAGCGGGATGCTTTTGTCCTCGGCCGCCATGGCTGACGGACCGGCCAGCACGGCGCCGCTGGCAACGCACGTCGTCTTGACGAACCGTCTGCGCGTGATCGAGAACTGATCCAACATTGTCTGCTCTCCTCGTAGGGTGGGCCGAGTAACACGAGTCCCACCAGACTCCGCATCGAATTTGGTGGGACTCGTGTTGCTCGGCCCACCCTACAGGAATTGCCCACCATATGGGAATTACGCGTGCTAGGGAACCTGCGGCGTCGCACCGCCCATCATGCGTTCCCGCATCGTGCCGGCGTACTCGCCCGCAGCCTTGATAATCCCCGCCGGGACAACCACGTCCAACGACAATTCGCCCGGCGCGGCTTGCAGTGCAATCCCGACCGGCGGGCACTTGGGGAAGGCGGGGATCGACGCTGCGGGCCCATTCTCGCCCAGCATCGATTCCATCATCCGCTGCACCATGCCCATGTAGCCGCGCGGGCTGACCAAGACAATACCTTGCGCGCCGGCCGGCAGTAGGGCGACGGTGGCCGCCACGTCGCTATCGGCGGCCAGGCACTTCTTCTCGTCCTTGCTCCAGGCAATCGCCCGTTGCAACTTATCTTGGCTGGCGCCAAGTGTCATGTAGACCGTCTTTTCGTCGGCCTTGGTGATATACATTTTCATCTTGTTGTCCGGTCCGAACATGGCCTGCATCATCTTCTCGGCCATGGGGTTTCCTTCCGTCTTGGGAACGGGAATGGTGACCTCGACCTCGAAGGCCGGCTTGCCGTCGATCTCGATCTTCTTCGAGACGGGCGGCTTGAACGCTCCTTCCTTGGCGTCCTTGAGCAGGTCCTTCATGGCTTCGAGTTGCTTCTCGTAGGCCGCAAGGTACTTGTCCGCATCGTCCACGCGAAAGGAAATGTAAACGTTGCTGTAGATCGGTTCGCCGGCGCGGCCGGGCTTCATCACCATCGATACGTCGCGCAGCGAGTGGAACTGCTGCATCGAGATCTTGGCCAGCTTCTCGGCCTGGTCGGCATCGATACCATAGAGCTCGGGTGACTTCTTCATGATCTCCACGCCCAGGCTCGCCAACGGGCGGATGAGCGACTCTTGCAGGCTGCCGCCGGCGGCAAAGACGAAACTGCCGCCGGGCACACCGGCCAAAAGGTTGCCGCTGGCCGGCTTGACGTCGGCCAGCGCGGTGGCCAGATCGCCACCCTCGACGATCCTGGCCCGGGCGGCAAGTCGCACCGCGCCCGTCTTGTCGACCTGCAGGCCCACGGCGCCGAGCGAGACGTTTTTCTCGATGGCGTCCAAGAGGGTGGCATAGACTTGCAAGGCGGGCTTGATCGATGCCCCTTGCTGACCCAGGGCGGAGAGGGTCTCGCCGAGCTGCTTCAACGCCACTTTGCCTTGGGCTGCGAAGAGTTTTATGCCGCTCTTGGTGGCGATGACGTTCACGTCGTTGCCCGCCAGCCAAGCCGCCAGCGGCTTGGCCTCGGCGGCGATGCTTTGCTTGGAGGCCAGGACGCTTTCGAGCGCTTCCTGGTCATCGCTCTTGGCAAACAAGGCAAAACCGCCCAGTTTGGCCACCGCAACCGCCTGGCCGGCGATCTGCACCTGGGCGATCTTCGCGTCCTTCTTTTCGCCCTCGAAGTTTCCCAGAAGGGTCTTGTAGTCGGTTACCGCGACGAACACCACGAACGAGGGCGTGGCATGCGCATCTTCCTTGTCCTTGGCCGGCAGGGCGATTACGCCCATCGCTCCTTTGGCATCCAATCCGTCCTTGACGCCGAGTTTGTCCTTGACCATGTCCAGCAAGCTGATTTGCGGCGCGCCGACGACGCCGGCCAGCTTTTGGATCTTCCCATCGCCGTCAGCCAGATGATTGATCACCCCCCAACCCAGCGCATTGCCGGGAATGATTTTCAGGGGGTCGTCGGCAGCCCGGGCTGCCAGGGCCGCCAAGAGCACAAACGCCAGGGCCGGCACACTCACGAAAGCGGTTCGTCGGAACATGATCTTAGACTCCTTGCAAGTTGCTAACAATCCACCTATCAGGTCTATTCCTGAACAAGTATTAAGAGAAAACGCCGATTTGCGGGGTCCTGGCACAAGTTGCAACCGCCGGGACCCCACCGTGGCGGCGCAACGCAAGTAAGTTTCGCGGCACGTTCGGGAGTTGTCAAGCGGCGCGAGAGAATTTCTGGCGCTTCCGCTCTTAGCTGCAGACCGGATAGGCGACTGCGCTGGAGTCCCGCCTTCAGGCGGAATTCGTTTGATTCCGCCTGAAGGCGGGACTCCAGCGGGCGTTTGCACCCAAAAGCAGAGGGACGGCAAGACCGTGCCGCGCTCACCAATCCAGTTCCATGCCGAAATTCACGCCGTCATAGAACACCGAGCCCTTGGTATTGATGCTGGTGTAGGCGGTCTCGGGAACGGAAGAGAAGACCATCTGGTCGGGGGCCCGCGCGACGTCGCCTACAAACAGCATGTCGTAGGATACGTGCCCGACAAGATTGGGGAGAAACTTGTAACTTCCCGATACACCGAATCCACCCGCGAAAGCCACCACGGTGTGCGAGACGCTGAAGGGAATATCCGTGTTTGAATAGGATGTCAACCCCGGCGGCAGCGCCGGCGAATTTGCATCGGGGGTGCCCGTGAACACGGTCGTGATACGGCTGTCCTGCTGGGCGTAGTTCATGAACATCCCGACATTGCCGTGCGTATCCAAGCACCAGCGACAAAAACGATACTCGAGTTTCCCACCGGTCTGAAGCCCCAGCAGGGTGTTGAAGGTATGGACCGCGTACTGGCCTTGGTGCGTGAATTCCGCTGCCTGACCCGTGTAGGGCGACGTGTACTGGGCGCCCGAACTGAGGTAGTCGAACGTTTCGTTGATTTCCATGCCTTTCATGCCCAAAAAGTACGACCAGTAATATCCGTGCTGGCACTCGCGATACCAGTGGCCATTGGGATTCATCACAAGCTGGTCGGGCTGGTTATGGCCGTCGATGCGATAGTTCAATTCGAATTCGTTGAACGTCGTGGAATAGGTTTCCGACATGAACAGGGACCGATTGAAGGCTGCATCGTAAGTCCGGCCGAGGTTCGAAAAGTTTGGCTCCAAGAGCTCCTGTTGCTGACCGGTGTTGGGCAGGTAAATCGGGAAGGGGCTGATCAGGCTTCCCTGGTAATACAGGGCCGTCGGCGCTGGGGCGGGGAGACTGACCTGTGCAATGGGCTGCGTACTGTAAAAGGGGATGATCGATCCCGTGGCGTTGATGGGCTGCGCCGTGAAGTTAGCCACTCCGTTGAACGCGAATTCGAGGAAATGGTCCCTGCCCTCGCCGTCGCGGCCGAGGAACCGGCTGAAACTCAGGCCCAGCACCGCGCTGTCGCCGATATTGGGCGTGTGAACTTCTAACGCCGTCTCCTGAAAAGCGTCGTTCAAGTACTGAACATATTGGTTGGAAGTGGTGATGCCCTGGCTGCTGGTAACGCTGACGTTGCCGGCGGGCAAGGGGCCGGCGGGCAAGGAATACGCCCCCAGGCGTTGATTGTTGGCACGCGACATGGCCCAGACCGAGACCGAGGGTTGGACGGCCCAAGTCGGCGGCAGGCAGGCGCCGCCGCCACAAAACTCGCAGGCCCCCGGCGGCGTGTCGCCGAATACGCCGCCGATGGGCGGCTGGTTCTCGCCGACCACCGACGAATCCCCTTCAATCGGCACGTTGGACACACCGGGGCCAGTGGCCTGAGATGCCTGACCAACCGGTTTGGCACTCGGAGTAACCCAATCCTGGGGTCCTTGTGCCCAAGCTCGCTGCCCCAGAAGCAGTCCGACCCATGCCAGAGTCACCAGAATGTGCCGAATTGCGGTTTTCACCAGACGGTCCTCCATCATATCCCTTGCGATCTCTTATGCATCACGGCCGCAGTTCGCGGAGATCTTCAAGCGTCCATTTGGCCAGCACATTGACCGGCCGCAGCGCACTGCAGGACCCTTCCATAAAGTTCAAGGATATCAACAACTGCCTAATCGGCCAGTTTCAGTCGGCAGAACAGGAATAATCGTTAAAATCTTCCCGAAATCCACAAAGCATGTTATTGGCAAAGTCTACGTTATAGTAAAATCTATTGCAAATTACCTATGCTAACATTCTGGGCGAATGGCTATCCGACAAGTCTCCCCATCTCTCAGAGGGGTAGAGGACATGTTGCGGAAACTTTCCGAATAGCCTGTGAGTGTCCTTCCGTCCCGTTGGGGGACTGCCCGTGGGCTGGCGAACGTGATAGAATTTTCCCTTTCACGGCCCTTCAATTTGGAAATTCACCACCATGGCCCTCGACGCTTACTCGCTTTGTCCGGGCGGCACCGGCAAGAAGATCAAGTTCTGCTGTCCCGACTTTTTTCCCGAACTGGAGAAAATCGATCGCATGATCGAAGGCGAGCAGTATATCGCCTGTCTCCAGAATATTGATCAACTGGAGCAGAAGGGCCAGTACCGGGCCTGCCTGATGGCAACCAAGTCGGAATTGCTGCGGGTGACCAATCAGCTTGACCGGACAGATGCCTATGTGGCCGATTTTGTCGAGCGCTTCCCGCAAAACTCGCTGGCGTGGTCCGAATCGGCCTTGTTGAGCGCGGCGTCGGCGGGCGGCCAGGCAGCCATGAGCAAGCTGCAGCGGGCCATCGCGCTGTGCGACGGCCACATACAAGGTCGGGTCTTCGAGGCAGCCACCGTAGTTGCCGGCGTACTGATCCAGGAGGGACATTGGGCGGCCGGCCGGGCCTTGCTGCAGTTTCTGGCCAAACTGGTACCGGACGATCGCGAGGCCATGGAACGACTGATGTACCTGAATCGGTCCGCTGAGATTCCCCTTCTGCTGAGGAGCGATCCGCCGATGCTGCCTTGCCCGTCCGACGCCCCCTGGCGGGCGAAGTTCGAGGCAGCCACCGCCCCCTTGAAGAAGGCCCAGTGGCAGGAAGCGGCCGAGCGCCTGACCGCCTTGGCGGCCGAAGTTCACGACGTCCCCGCCGTCTGGAACAATCTGGCCCTGGTGCGTGGTTGGTTGGCCGACGAGGCCGGTGCCCGCGAGGCCTATCAGAAGTTCGCTGCGCTGGCGGTGCCGTTGGAAGATGCCGTGGAAGCGGAAGCCATTGCCATGCTGACGAGCGAATCGCCGCTGGACGACGACGTCGATGTCGTGCATTGGACGTGGCCGGTTCGCGACCCCGAGCGACTGCAGGAGTTGCTGCTTTCCGACCGCCGCATCGCCCCCATACCGGTAAACGCCACATCCTGGCCGGTCGACGATTCGCCTCCGCCGCGAATGGCCGGGATGCTGTTGGATCGCCCTCTGCTGGGCATTGGCGACGATTTTTCCTTAGACAGCATGCCCAGCGTTGTGGCAGAACTACTCCTCTTCGGCCGCCAGACCGATAGGGCGGCGCGGCTGGAAATCGTCGGACTGTCGAGAAATCACGCCGATCAGGCCAAGGTGATCTTTCGCCACATCGGCGGCGACTGCCTCGAGCCGGAGCCGGAAGAAGCGCTCATGGCAAGGACGTCGACTAGCCATCAGTCGATTTCGCACCGTTGGGTTCCGCCCCGCGACGCACCGCGGCCCCAGGTCGACGCGCTGCTGATCCAGGACTTCCGCGACACGCTGCTGAATCGCTGGCCGGACCAGCCGCTGGGCGTGCTTGGCGGCCGATCGTTGCGGCAGGCCTCCGCCGACCCGGCGGCCCGCGTCCAGGTCCTAGCGGCAATTCTTGTCATGCAGCAATGGTCGGGGCGTTCCCCGGCGGAGTTCGATTTCAACGACTTGCGGTCCCAGCTCGGCCTGCCGACCCTGGGACCGATCGAGCCGAAGCCCGGCGAGGTCCGTACGCTGCCCTTGGTCCGCCTGGTGCGGGTCCAGGTGGAAGCGCTCTCCGACGATGACCTCGTGCTGGCATTCCACCGCACGGGGATGTACCAGGCATGGGACGCCGCCCGGCGGTTTGCCCAAGCCATCATCGATCGGCCCGTTTTTTCCCGCCGTCCGGAACGCATGGAGGCCTACCGCCTCATGGCGCAAGCGGCGACGAGCTTGGAAGACGGCATTGCGAGTATCGACGAAGGACGCCGCGACGCGCTTGCCGGCGGCCAGTCGTGCGCCGCTTGGGACCTGATGGAGCTCTCTTTGCGTTTCGGGCATGGCGACGAAGAGCAAGCCATGCGGCTACTGCAGCATATTGAGTCGCAGCACATCCGCGAGCCGGGAGTGGCCCAGACCTTGACACAGATGCTGATCAATATCGGGGTTTTGAATCCCGATGGGACTCCCGCCGGCGTGCCGGGCCGCCCAGCCGCAGGTGCTCCGCCGGCCCCCGAGCCGTCGAAACTCTGGACCCCGGAGAGCGAATCTCCCGGCGGCGGTGGCAAGCTCTGGACGCCCGGAATGTAATGGACCAGCCCGCCTTGGATCTCTGGCATATGCAACGGGCCTTGGATTTGGCCGCCCAGGGGCGAGGTTTTGTCGAGCCGAATCCGCTGGTGGGCTGTGTGATCGCTCGTGGCGCGGAGATTGTCGGCGAAGGCTGGCATCGCCGCTTCGGCCAGGCCCACGCCGAGGTCGAGGCCCTGCGTATTGCCGGGGCCAGGGCCCGCGGCGCGACGTTATACGTTACGCTGGAGCCATGCTGCCACCAGGGCAAGACGCCGCCTTGTACTCGTGCCGTGTTGGCGGCCGGGGTGGCCCGCGTAGTGGCCGCCATGGCCGACCCCTTCCCCAAGGTTGCCGGCGGCGGCTTGGCCGAACTCTGCGCGGCGGGCGTCGAGGTGCAAACGGGTGTCTTGGAGAATCTGGCTCGAAGGCTCAACGCACCGTATCTGAAGCTTCTTGCCGCCGGCAGGCCCTGGGTTGTGGCCAAGTGGGCCATGACGTTGGATGGGAAGATCGCCGCGCGGACCGGCGACAGCCGTTGGATCTCCAGCCCAGCCTCGCGGCAGTTGGTGCATCAGCTCCGCGGCCGCATGGATGCCATCATCGTTGGACGCGGAACGGCGGCGGCCGACGATCCGCTCTTGACGGCTCGCCCGCCAGGACCCCGGACGGCCCTGCGGGTGGTTGCCGATACGCGGGCCTCGCTCTCGCTGGAAAGCCGTTTGGTTCGCACCGCGGGGGAAGTGCCGGTCCTAGTGGCTGTAGGCCCCGAGGCGGCAAGTGGCGGCTGTGCCCGTCTTCAGGCGGCTGGTTGCCAGGTCATAGTCTGCGACGGGCCGACGCCCCAGACCCGCTTGGAAGCGTTGCTCGCCGAATTGGGCGAGCGGCGCATGACCAACGTGCTGGTCGAGGGGGGCAGCCGGCTCCTGGGATGCCTTCTCGATGCCCGGCTGATCGACGAGGTACATGTGTTTATCGCTCCGAAGTTGGCTGGCGGCGTCCAGGCGCCCAGTCCCATCGCGGGCGGCGGCGTCGAGGCCATCTCGGCGGCTTTGGCCCTGGAAGACATCGTCACGAGGGAAGTTGGCGGCGATTTGTATCTCCATGGGCGAGTCGTGCGGTAAAACGAAGGGGATCCCACATATTACCCCGGCAATGAAGTTGATCAATCGTAACCCGAAGCGTAAGCGAGGACACCTCGCTTACGCTTCGGGTTAATATGAGGTGCTTTCATGCCGGGGCAATACCATGCCGTATTCCTGCTGGCGTCGTGGCGAGATTCAAATTCCGCGACGTGTCCGGTAAGAAAACGCGTCGACTCAGGCCGCTTTTGGCGTCATTGGGGTTGCACGACTGCGGGAAACTTTGGTATACGCCCGCCCACGCGTGAATGCAGTTCCATGAAGAGAGCCGGGCAATGAGTTTTCTGGCGAGTTCTAATAAAGTTTGGCGGTTTCGGTTTTTGACGTCACTCGTGCAAGCGAGAGCAACGGCGATAAGCCGTCGCCATAAACATGGCGCTCACAAATCCGATCCGTCTTCGGGCAAGTTGCCCGACGCAGCGCGGCAACTTTTCAGACTCCCGCGCGTGGCTGGCGCGGGGTCGTGGCACGTTGCCGCAGAAAATTTTGCCGTGAATCGGGCGTTGCGGGGCAAACACGTCTTGACTTTTTTTCTATCGCGGGTATGAAAATGTTTTAGAGAGTGGCGCGCTTTGCCGAAAGGTAAAGGAAACGCGCGCGATCGCAAGGGACTGGCATATGAGATGCTGTCCTAGGCCTGTCAAGGCCAACGCCAAGATCCAGGAGGTCTGGATCGGCGCCCCTCAAGGAGTTTGAGAGAATGAATGATTTCGATATTGGCCCCTCGACGATCCCTCGGGTGGAAGTCGACGAGGAGCCTCCCGGTAGTCCCTGCCAGAGCTACTCGTATCACAGCACTTTACCGGTTCAACAGCGTCTCTGGCCGCTGACTCATCCTGAACCGCCGCGGCGAGAATCTCCTGCTCCCGCGATCGTCGCCCGTCCTCCCCGCAGTTCCGCGCGTGTGCGGGCCTTTCGCAAGGCCTTTTATCGCGACGTGACCGACAAGCAGTGGAACGACTGGCGCTGGCATGCTCGCAGCCGCATCCGCACCCGCGAGCAGCTTGAAAAAATGGTCGAATTGTCGGCGGATGAACGGGAAGGGCTGGATCGGGCGGGGGAAATCCTGCCCGTGGCTACTACCCCCTATTACATGAGCCTGATCTCCGCCGACGATCCCCAGCAGCCCTTGCGGCGGACCATCATCCCCACGGCCAGCGAGTTTACGCAGACCCGGGGCGAATCGGCCGACCCGCTGGGCGAGGACCACCAGAGCGCAACCCCCGGAATGGTCCACCGTTATCCGGATCGCGTGTTGCTTTTGGCCTTGGATTTCTGTTCCAGCTACTGCCGTTATTGCACCCGTTCGCGGGTCGTGGGCCAGGGCGACATCGTCCCCAACGAGGCCCGGTTGAAGCAGGCCTTCGAGTATCTCCGGGCCCACACGGAAGTCCGCGACGTGTTGATCTCTGGCGGCGATCCGCTCTTTATGAGCGACGACAAGCTAGACTGGATCCTCACGAACCTGCGGTCGATCCCGCACCTGGAATTCGTGCGTATCGGCACAAAAATGCCTGCGGTCTTGCCCCAGCGGATTACCCGCGAGCTTTGCCGGATGCTGCGGAAGCACCATCCGTTGTGGATGAGCCTGCACTTCGCCCATCCGGACGAATGTACGCCGGAATCCTACCAGGCCTGTGCGCGTCTGGCCGACGCGGGCATCCCCCTGGGCTCGCAGACCGTGTTGCTGCGGGGCATCAACGACAACGTGCCGACCATGAAGTCGCTGATGCACCACATGCTCAAGATGCGGGTCCGGCCGTATTACCTGTACCAGTGCGACCCGATTACCGGCTCCGCGCATTTCCGCACCCCGGTGTCGAAGGGCCTGGAGATCATTGAGGGCCTGCGCGGACATACGACCGGCTATGCCGTGCCCACGTACGTGATCGACGCCCCTGGCGGCGGCGGCAAGATTCCCTTGCTGCCCAATTACGTCGTTGGCCGCGACGGCGAGGACCTGCTGCTGCGGAACTTCGAGGGTCAGACCTATCGATATCCGGACCCCGAGGGCGTGTGAGCCCCGGGGAATTCAAGGAGAACTGCAAAGTCCTGCGTAGAACGGAATTTATTCCGTTGCCTTGTCTATTCCAGGGAAACGGAATGAATTCCGTTCTACGTAGGGATGCCATAGTCAGACTTTGCAGCTCTCCTGCGGGGAATTCAAGACCAAGCTCGGACCGTGGAGGGTTGTGACGAGGGGCAAGGCCGCTAGCCTGATTCCGCGTCGTGCCCTCCACGGTTTCGTTTCTTGCGTGGTTCGAAGCACGGCAACACTTCCCAAACGGCCTGCAAACTGAACCACGCCTCGTTTCTTGCTTCTGCCGGCACGTCCCCCCTAGTCTGCCAGCGAACAATCTCGTAAGATCGCAGAAAGTAGAAATTGCGCTAGCTACCCCGGGCCCTTCGGGGCCGCAAACCGCCCATTTGAGATCTCAAATTTGAAATTTCGAGTCCTTTATCCTTCATCCCCGCCATGCTCATCGGCCTGACCTACGACCTGCGTTCCGACTATCTGGCTGCGGGCTATTCGGCGGAGGAAACCGCCGAGTTTGACGGCGTGGCCACGATCGACGCCATCGACGCGGCCTTGCGCGAGATCGGGCATCAGACGGACCGCGTGGGCAGCGGGCGGCAACTGGTCGAGCGCCTGGCAGCCGGTAATCGCTGGGACCTGGTGTTCAACATCGCCGAGGGCCTGCACGGGACGGCCCGCGAGGCCCAGGTGCCCGCCATTTTGGACATCTACGAGATCCCCTATACGTTCTCCGATCCCCTCGTGCTGGCGGTTTGCCTGCACAAGGGACTGACCAAAACGGTGGTCGACCGGGCCGGGGTGCCCACGACGCCTTTCGCGCTGGTCCAAAAGATCGAAGACGTGGAAGCCATCCAGCTTCCCTTCCCGCTGTTTGCCAAGCCGGTGGCGGAGGGTACGGGCAAGGGCATCACGGCCGAATCGAAGATCAAAGACCGCGATTCGCTCCGCAAGGTCTGCCACGATCTGTTGACGCGTTGCCGGCAACCGGTCCTGGTGGAAACCTTCCTGGCGGGCCGCGAGTTCACCGTCGGCATCCTGGGCACGGGCGACGAGGCGCGGGCCATCGGCTGTATGGAAATCATTCTCTTGCCGGCTGCCGAGGCCGAGGTTTACTCCTACGTGAACAAGAGCCGCTACGAGGAGTTTTGCCGCTATTTGCCCCGCCGCGGGAGCGACGATCCGGAAGTGGCTCAGGCCGAGGCAGTCGCCTTGGCCGCTCATCGGGTCCTGGGCTGCCGCGATGCCTCGCGGGTCGATGTCCGCTCCGACAGCCGGGGACGCCCGCATTTCATGGAGGTCAATCCGGTAGCCGGCCTCCACCCCAAGGATTCCGATTTGCCCATTATCTGCGGTTTCTTCGGGATGAGCTACCGCCAACTGATCGAACAAATTGTCGCCGCGGCCAGTTGCCGGGTGACGAAAACGGTCGCCACGAACCACGCCACGAACTGCCTATGAATATCGCCGTCCTGCACAACGCGGTTTCCACCGACGATTCTCCCGAGGATTTGGACACGTTGACCCAGGCCCGCGCGGTCTGCGAGTCGCTTTGCCGCTTGGGCCACCACGCTGCGGTGATGCCGTGCAGCTTGGACCTAGCCGTCTTGCGGGAGGGCTTGCTGGAATGCCGCCCGCAACTGGTCTTCAACCTGGTGGAATCGCTGGGTGGGACCGACTCCCTGTCCTACTTGGCCGCGGCGGTCCTGGACGCCCTAGGGCTGCCCTACACCGGCAATTCCACCGAGGCCCTCTTCACGACCAACCACAAGCTGATGGCCAAGCGGCTGATGCAGCTTGCCGGGCTGCCCACGCCGCACTGGCTTGCCGCCGACGGCTTCGGTCCGCACGGCAACGTCGCGCCGCTGGAACCGCCCTGCATCATCAAATCGGTCTGGGAGCACGGCTCCCGGGGGCTGGATGACGGCAACGTGGTTTTGCAGGGCAATGCCGCGCTGGTCCAAGACTTGCTAGGGGAATTCACCGCCCGTACGGGCCGGCCGCACTTTGCCGAAAGCTTCATCGACGGCCGCGAGTTCAATCTGCCCATGCTGGATGGTCCGCAGGGGCCGCAGCTCCTTCCGCTGGGCGAAATGGACTTCTCCACCTTCCCCGCCGACAAACCGCGGATTATCGGCCATCGGGCCAAGTGGCACGAGAGTTCCTTCGAATACAACAACACGCCGCGAAGTTTCCATTTTCACGAGCACGACCGTCCCTTGGTCGAGCATTTGCACCGTTTGGCCCTGGAATGCTGGCGACTGTTCGGCCTGCGGGGCTATGTGCGCGTCGATTTCCGCGTGGACCGGACCGGTCGCCCTTGGATCCTGGAGATCAACACCAACCCCTGCATTTCGCCCGATGCTGGTTACGCCGCCGCCCTGGAAGAAGCCGGCCTGGACTACGACGACGCCATCGGTCGCATCGTGCAGAAGGCCATCGCCGGCAGGGAGCAGGCGGCAAACGGGCCGTATCCCTGTGCGCTGGCGGGCACGGCCGGATGAATAGAGCTACGAACATCTCTTGAACGGAGTTCTTTATGCCTATCACGTTTCGTACCGAACTGAAGCCGGAGGACCTCGCCGCTATCCGGTCCATGGTCGAATCCACGGGGGTTTTCAACGCGGTCGAGCTCGATTGTGCCGTGGAACTGGCCGACGAACGTCTGAAAGAAGGGCCGTCCAGCGGCTATTACTTCGTCTTTGCGGAACTGGACGGCCGCGTGGTGGGTTACGCCTGCTACGGCCCCATCGCGCTCACGGTCGGCAGCTACGACTTGTATTGGATTGCCGTGGACAAGTCCGTCCAAGGCCAAGGGCTGGGCCGGAAGATCATGGATAAAGTCACGGAGATCATTCGGGCGGAAGGTGGCCGGCACATCTACATCGAAACCTCGACCAAGCCGCAGTACCAGGCGACGCGGGGATTTTACGAGCGTTGCGACTGCCCCTTGGCGGCCATTCTGGAAGACTTCTACGCCCCCGGCGATAGCAAAGCGATTTATTACCGGAAGGTCTGACGCGCGCCCTGTAGGGCGGATCAGCCTGTAGGCCGGAACAAGCGCAGCGCAGTTTCGGCAAGAATCAGTCTGGCAGATCGCGACGCTGGAACTGCGCTGAGATTGTTCCGGCCTACGGGCTCGACTGAGTACTGCGTACTGTGTACTATCCATGCCCGACCTTCCCTCCTTATTGATCGTCCAACTTACCCCACTGGGCCGCGGGGCAGTGGCCACGCTCCACATCGAAGGCCCTGGGGCCGCAGCCGCGGTTGCCGCCCATTTTACTGCCCGTAGCGGCCGGCCGTTGGCTGATTTCCCTGCGGGAAGGATCGTTGTCGGCCAGTTCGGCCCCGGCGGCGAGGATGTCGTGGTGAACCAGCATTCCGATCGCGTGGTCGAACTCCACTGCCACGGCGGATTGGCGGCGGTGGCTCGCATCGAAGAGATCCTTCTGGCTAGCGGTTGCCGGCGAATCTCCTGGCAAGAGTGGTCTGCCGGTCAGGAGGCCGACCCGCTCGCCACGGCCGCCCGACTGGCTTTGGCGGAAGCCCGCACCACGCGCACGGCGGCGATTCTCCTCGACCAGTATCAGGGGGCATTGCGCAGGGCCCTGGTGGAAATCGATTCGGCCTTGCAAGCCGGCGCCAAGGAAACGGCCCGGCAACAAATCGAGACCCTCCTGGCCCATGCTGCCACTGGCCTGCACCTCGTCCGGCCCTGGCAAGTGGCCGTTGCCGGCCGCCCCAACGTGGGCAAGAGCAGCCTGATCAATGCCATCGCCGGTTACCAGCGGACAATCGTCCACAGCATGCCGGGCACGACCCGCGACGTGGTCGGCGTGCAAACCGCCATGGACGGCTGGCCGGTGGAAATTTTCGATACGGCCGGCCTGCGCGAGACGGGCGAGAAGCTGGAACAGACGGGCATCCGCCTGGCGCGACGGAAGATTTCCGAGGCCGACCTGGTCATCCTGGTCTTCGATCGCTCGTTGCCCTGGCACGGGCAGGACCAGGCCCTGGTCGATTCCCATCCCGCGGCCTTGTACGTCCACAATAAGAGCGACTTGCCCGCCGCTCCTGGTCCGCGGCCAGCGGGTTTGGAACTTAGCGCGATGCATGCAGCCGGAATCGACGCCTTGTGCCGTGCCATTGCCGCCCGCCTGGTGCCGCAGCCGCCTCCATCTGGGGAAGCGGTACCGTTCGAACCGCAGCAGATCGAGCAGATTCGCGCGTATCTCTCGGATCTGTAGCGTGGGACTGGCCTGCGCAAAATCGATCTGCCGGAGGCTATGCGGTTTATCCCACTTTGGTTCCATTCGCAGTTGGGTAGACTTGGCCACGTGCGATGGCCGGCATCTTCGTCGGCGGCAAAGACGGCAGGAGTCAGAAAAAATGCTTTCTGCGGCGTTTCTCCGTCCTTGGCCGCTGCAAGCAACCCGCCGTTTCGGGTCAGGCAGTCGTGTAGCCACTTCAAAAAAAACGGCTTTTTGGCGTTCTTGAGGCGGTTTTGTACGCCCATCTGTGTATTCTGCTTTCGCTAAAGGTGTTGCTCGCACAACGGAAACTGCGGGAATACGATCGCTTGACACTCTAACGATAGTTTTGCCATAACCGAAAATACCTAGATAATACCTAGCCACTTTGACCCATTTCCTAGCCACTTTTGTAGCGAACCTAGCCACTTCCTAGCCACTTTCTTGGTTACATGGTCATGTGTACAGTATATAGGGGTCTGGCACGCGCCGTCTTCTGTTGGCTATTTAAGTGCAGAGTCATAAAAATAATTAATTGCTGCCAAGGGAAGTGCGGCCGTGCGCGAGCGGTGCGCGGGCTCAAGCTTTGGGCAAGTTCCGCGCGGACGCCGGCGCGGACGCCGACTCGGGCAGGTCGGCGCCGCGCATGGTTAATGGCCCCCGGTTCGCTACGCCGGGGGCCTGGCCGAATTGTCAAAGAACGATTGCGCGCCAAGTATTCAGGCTTAGCTTTGAATCCTCTTCAGCGCGCTTTATACCCACATCATACGCAAGGAATCTCGCCACCATTTGCGCGCGGTACGGAATTGCGCCGCAACCTCAAGCGGTTGCGGCGTTTCCGCGGCAGCCCTACGTTTGGAATCCCTGACATTATATCTGAAATTGGCTGCTTAGCCCGCCTGTCCTAACATTGCGCATCTTCTCCAAACCCGCCATTCGCGGACATTTCAACCGGTTTGCTCCCCTCAACCGTGTCCTTGCCGCCGATTTTCCGGGGAATTCTGGAAAATTGCCAATTCCTCTCTGGACTCGGCTGGATTCTCGCGAGTATCTTATCTCATCCAATAGTGTCGCTCACGTGCGATCCGCACAGCGGCGTTCAAGGAGGAACGCGCCATGCCCACTGGACTGATTCGATTCGCTCGCAATTTTGCTTTTCTCGGCCTCATGCTGGGGGCCTTATCGACTTCGGCCGTTGGCCAAGGTACGGCCGATGGCCAATCCGCCCCCAGGCGATTGCCCCCGCCGGTCCGCTTTGCCGACGGCAGCGGCGTACCGGCGGACGAAGGCCCAACGCTGCTCACGGCCGGACCTGCAACGCCCACGCCGGCGATGCCTCGGCCGCCCGCCGCTAACCAGCCCGATCCCGGGGAGCCTGCGGCCTTGCCGCCACCGCCTGCAACTCCACCGACAATGGGTACGGCATCCGCCCAGCATCCCCCGGTGGCCAACGGCGGCGCGCCGCTGGTTCCCACGCCGGAGTCGAAATATCTTGGACCGGTCGAGATCGAGGTCACCAGTTTTCATGGCATCACGCCCGCCGTAAGTACCCGCCAAGAGGTCGAAAAGACCTGGGGCAAGCCCAAGAGTTCGGTCAAGGAGGACACGGGCTTGCGGCAGTTGTACTCGGTCGCCCCCTTCCCTCGCGTGGAAGTTTCGTATACCGGCGAGAAGGTGGCCTCGGTAGTCATTCGCTTTCAACAGGGTTTCCCTTCCGCTCAGGTCGCCGAGCAGTTGGAACTCTCGAAGGTCCAGCCCGTGCTGGTCTCCAACGAGTTGGGCGAAGTCCTGGGGCAGGCCTATCCCGAGCGGGGAGTGCTCTTTTCCTTCGAACCGGCAACCGATCCGGGCAAGGCGCTGAAGAAAGTCACGCATATCGTCCTGGAGCCGATCACCGCCGAGCCGTTCGTGCTCCGCGCCGAGACGAATATCGAGATCCGCCCTGAGTTCAGCCTGCACGACGCGGAGCAGGCGGTCAAGCTGCAGCCGGGCAACGCGCGGGCCCATTGGCTGCAAAGTCGGGCACTGACGGCGCTGGGCCAACACGAGAAGGCCGTGCCCGCGGCGGCGGCGGCGGTGCGGCTCGATCCTCGCGACGCGCGCTACCGGGTCACCAAGGCCCAGACCATGCAGCGCGTGGGACAAATTGCCGAGGCCGCAACGGAAGCGGAAAAGGCGATCGCGCTCAGCGAGTCGCGGCCGCACGTTAAGGCCCGCGCGATCTGCCTGCTGGGCGATTTGAGAGGTTCCGGCCCCAATGCCAGCCACAAGCAGGCCCTGGAACTGCACACACAGGCCCTGCAGGCGGCCAACGTCCTGATCTTCGACAAGCACCCGGCGATCCGCGTGGCCGCCAAGGAAGTGTCACTGGACGCCCATCTGGGCGCGTTGCAGGACATTGCCTGGGGGGCCTGGCGCGAGAAGGAACACTCCGCCGAGAACTGGATCGCCAAGGCCACGGAAGTGGCCCTGGACCTGGTCAAGAACGAGGAGGGCAGCGACGAGTATCTCTTCCGCCTCAACGCGCGGACCCTATCGGCCGACGTCGGCCTGCAAGGCAAACTCGACCCGGCCAAGTGGGCGCGGGACGTGGTCCGCACCGGCGAGACCTTGATTTCCGCCGCCCCGGAACCCGGCCGCAAGGCCGAATTGCAATGGCAGGTGGCCATGTCGCTGTACGACGCCATGCAAGTCTACCAGATGCGTTCCAATCATGACGAAGCCCTGCGTCACGGCGAATTGGCCATCCGTTACCTCGAGAAGAGCGGGCGACAGAACCAATCGCCCTCGGCGGCCTATCTGCTAGGGCGGACCTATTTCCGCATGGGGGCCGTATATGCCAACAGCCGCAAGGACCACCGCACGGCCGTGAGCTGGTTCG
Source organism: uncultured Planctomycetaceae bacterium (assembly GCA_964615095.1). Taxonomy (GTDB): domain Bacteria; phylum Planctomycetota; class Planctomycetia; order Pirellulales; family Thermoguttaceae; genus JANXQG01. The sequence goes on from CAZTPX010000004.1 coordinate 114,546, forward strand.
AGAAGGCTGTCCCCTTGCTAGGCAAGTCGCCTCCGCAGGAGGCCATGCCTGATCTTGGCCGACTCGGCGATTCGTTCGTGAGCATGGGCGTTTCCTACTGGAACGCCGGCTATCGCAAGAAGGCCGTGGCCCTGACCGAGCACGGCGCCAACCTGATCGAAGAGGCCGTGCGCCGCGGCAGTCACGACCGCAGCGTGTTGGTAGTGCCCTACTCGAACCTCGCCGCTATGCAACGCGAGATGGGTAACACCGCCGGTGCTAATCACATGCAAGAGCTGGCGGAAAAGGCCAAGGGCGCGACCCTGCGGTAACCATGCACTGGCCGGTTCCTCGCTTGCGCCTCGGGCTTCGATACGCCCAATTGGCCGAGAACTTTCCAGATAGTCTCTCAAACACGCGTTCCCCCGGCCTCGTGAGACCACTGAAAAAGTCTTGCGGGAACACAACACATAGTACTCAGTACTGAGCACTCAGTACTACATCTTGTACGCGCCTCGACTTTTTCAGCGGTCTCACAGGGCCGACGGGGACGTTTACAGTCTGAGTATCTTAAAGCGAGCGGTCCCTCCACCTGCCGCCACTCAAGCCACCTTGGGCAACGCTGCGGCGGCGTTGTTGACGCCCTGTCGGCTTGCATGCCATAATAACGCGTACTGTCGTCTATCGCTTCGCCCGTGGAAAGGAATCAGACCATGCAACGTCCTTTCGTAAGTCTCGCGGCCGTTTTTCTGGGTTTCCTTCCATTCGCGGCCGATCTTCATGCGCAAGATGCGGCAGAGCACCTAAAAAACGCCAAGGCTTGGCTGGACAAACGCGAGTATGACAAGGCCATCGCTGAGTGCGATCACGCCTTGGCGCGCGATCCTAAATCAGCCGAAGCGTACAACACTCGCGGCCGGGCTTGGATGCAACAGGGCGAAATTGACAGAGCCCTCGCCGACTGCAACAAGGCCCTGGAAATTTGGCTCTTCCGCTCTTCGGTGCCAATGCCCGCTGGAGTCCCGCCTTCAGGCGGAATCGGGCGGAATTCCGCCTGAAGGCGGGACTCCAGCGCACAGTCGCCAGTCCGGTCTGCACACAAGAGCGGAAGTGCCGGGAAATTTTCTTCGCGGTGCTTGACATGCCCATGCCGCCTGTTTAGTCTGGATCGAGTCCTGCCTACCAAAACACCCCCCAACCCCGTTCCCCAAACCAGTCCCGGCCGAGCGCTGGCATGCGTTTAGGGCGATCCATACCTTCCGCGGCTTGTAACGGCACGAAATGCCACACCCGGCGGGAAATCGTATCAATTCGAACCGTTCGCAGTAAAAAGAGGAAATTCCATGGCAAACAAGCAGTTGCGAGTCAATCGGCGGTTGTTTCTGAAAGGGGCGGCAGCGGTGGCGGCCCCGCTGGTCATCCCCGCTTCGGTCTTCGGCGCTGAAGGACGCCCGGCCCCCAGCAATCGAATCACGATGGGCTTTGTGGGCGTGGGTGGCCAGGGCAGCGGCGACATGGGCGGTTTCATGGGCTTCCCGGAAGTCCAGAACGTGGCCGTCTGCGATGTCGACTCGCGCGCCCGCCTGCGCGCCAAGCGGGCGGCCGAGCAGCGTTACGCCCAGGACAAGGCCAGCGGCGTCTACAAGGGCTGCACCGACTACAACGACTTCCGCGATCTGTGCGCGCGGCCGGATATCGACGCCGTCTTCTGCGCCACGCCTGACCACTGGCATGCCCTGGTGACCTGCGAGGCGATGCGCAACGGCAAGGATGTCTACTGCGAGAAACCGGAGACGCTGACGGTCCGCGAAGGGCGGATCATGGTCGAAACGGCCCGTCGCTACGGCCGCGTGTTCTCCGGTGGAAGCCAACGCGTGTGGGAAGACTACAACTGGTACCATCGCATGCTGTGGGCGGGTGCGGTGGGCGAGTTGCAAGAGATCTGGGTCGATATCGGCGGCCCCTCCGGCGAGATGGTCTGCCCGGCCGAACCGGTGCCGGAAGGCATGGATTGGGATCTCTGGCTGGGGCCGGCACCCTGGCGGCCGTACAACAAGGCCTATCATCCGTTCAATTGGCGGGGTTGCCGCGACTTCTCCGGCGGCGGCATGACCGACTGGGGCGCCCATCACATCGGCGGCGCCCTGTTTGCCAGCCAGTTGTACGATAAGAGCCTGCCGATCGAGGTGATCCCGCCCGACGGCAAGCAGGGCCTGACGTTCAAATACGCCAACGGCGTGCAGATGCACTTAGGCGGGACCTGGGGCGGCGGTCCCCTGGCGTTCAAGGGCACACTGGGCGAGGTTCCCGACCGCCGCAAGCCGCGTACCGCGCCGCCTGCGATCAACATCCCCAACTACAAGGGAAACGGCGGCATCTTCGGCGACTTCCTGTATTGCGTCAAGACTCGCGAACGGCCCTTCCGCGACATCGAGCGCGCTCACCATACCGTTGCCACCTGCCACCTGGCAAATATCGTATTCTGGCTCGGTCGCGGGCTGAAATTCGACCCCGTGAAAGAGCAGGTTGTCGGCGACGAAGAAGCCAACCGTTGGATCGACCGGCCGAAGCGTGCCCCCTGGGTGCTGTAACATCAAACAAGACTCTCCGTGTGAAAGGATATTCGTATGAAGTTCTACTACGTCGCGCTGTTGACCGGACTCCTCCTGGGAAACACCGTACTCCAAGCGGCTGAGACGCCCAATATCGGCGAAATCACCCAGGAACTCAGCGGCGAGAGACCTCAGAAGCCGCGATCGGCCGCCCAACTCGATACGGCATATACGCTCGTGCTGACGCCTCTGCTGCCGGACATGGGCAGCGAGGACCCCGGTCGCCGCAACGGCGCCCAGTCGGTCATCGAGCGCATCGCCTTTCGGGCCAGTCGCCCGGGTGCGGAAGCCGAGCGGGCTGCATGCTCCAAAGCCATCGCCGCCGCGCTGACGCCCCGCGCGGGACCGCTGGCCCGTGTCTGGCTGCTCCGGCAACTCGAGCGGATCGGTCGCGAAGAGGCGGTTCCCCAGGTTGCCGCCATGTTGACCGACGGCAACGCGAACGTGCGTGAATCGGCCCGCCGGGCCTTGCAGAAGAACCCGGCCAAGGACGCCAATGCCGCGCTGCAGAAGGCGCTCGGCTCGGCCGACACCGCCTGGCGTGCGGCACTGTTAAATGCCCTGGGGCAGCGCCGCGATCCGTCGAACCTGAACATCCTCGTGCAGGCGTGCGCTACGGACAACGACGATGTCCGCATGGCCGCCCTGGTGGGGCTGGCCAATCTTGCCGATAAATCGGCCGCCGCGCCGATCGTCTCGGCGATGGCCAAGGGCGGGCCGCGTGCGCAGCGCCTGGCCGCCGATTGTTATCTCCGCCTGGCCGAAACACTGGCAGCCGCCGGCGACAAGGCAGCAGCGTTGAGTCTTTACAAGAACATGCTTTCCCGCGAAGGCCATCTCAAGTGCGCGGCGCTGATTGGTATCGGCCGCTGCGGAAGCGCCAGCGACCTGCCGACGCTGCTGGATGCCCTGGCCGACCAGGACGTCAAGGTCCGCGGCGCGTGCGTCGAGGCCTTCAGCCTCTTCCAGGGCGAGGAGGCGACCGCGGCCCTGGTCGCCCGCATGCAGACGCCCAATCCAAAAACAAAGCTGGCGGTGCTGCAGGCCCTCGCCCGTCGTGGACGGAAGACTACCATGCCCGTATTCATGGCCGCCGCGCAGGACGCGGATGGGGCGGTACGGGTGGCGGCGATTGTCGGGCTGGGCACGGTCGGCAATGCGGACACAGTCCCGCTGTTGTTGAAGGCCGCCACGACGTCGGGCGTGGTGCAGGAAGCCGCGCGACAAAGCCTCCAGGCACTCGTCGGCGCCCAGGTCAGTTGCGAGGTCCTCACCGCGATCGGGGACAAGGATGCGAAGATCCGCGTCGAGGCGGTCCGCGCCGTATCGGCCCGCCACATAGTGGCTGCCACGCCAATGCTGCTCAAAGCGGCCGAGGACGCGGATGCCAACGTGCGGCACGAAGCGCTCAGGGCCCTGGGCGTGGTAGCGCCCAGCAGCGCCCTGGCGCCGCTGGCCGCGGTACTCGTCCGGGCAACGGACGACGGAGCCCGTAGCGAGGCGGCCAACGCGTTGGTGAACATCGCCACGCGCGATGCGGACATCGAGGGCCGCTCCGAACCAGTGCTGGCGGCGCTGGCCTCTGCTCACGGCGCGGCGGAGTTTTCGCTGCTGGGTGTGCTGGGGCGGATTGGCGGCAAGAAATCGCTCGACGGTGTGCGCGCGGCCGTCCGGGAGCAGGACGAGAAGGTCAAGGACGCCGCCGTGCATGCGCTGATCGAGTGGCCCGACGCCCTGGCGGCCGACGATCTGCTGGTCCTGGCCAAGACCTCCGCCAACGAGACCCACCGGGTATTGGCCACCCGCGGCTACATCCGCGTGTGTGCCATTCGCTGCCCCCGGCCCGATGCCGAAACGGCCAAACTGCTCGTCGCCGGACTGGAGGTTGCCAAGCGGCCCGAAGAGAAGTGGCAGGCCCTCAGTGCGCTGGGCGAAGTCCGCGACATTCTTGCCCTGCAGGCCGCAATGCGCTGCATGGGTGACGCAGCCCTGCGCGAAGAGGCGGCCGTGGCCGCCGTCCGTATCGGTCGCGATATCTGGAACGATCATCCCCAGGCCGTGAAAGATGCCATGCGGAAGGCGATCGAGGTTTCCAAGAATCAGGACCTCAAGCGGGACGCCAAAGAGGCGCTGGGCCGCGCCGAACAGAAGCTAAAGGAAGCCAAGCCGAAGTAGGGCTGGCTGGGGAACAACTTCAGTGTTCGTAACTATTTAGCGGAATGAAGAAGACGACCCCTGCCAGCTTGCGGTCTGTCGATTTAGTCAGGAAACGGCATCTCGTCCCCGCTGGGGCAAGCCCAGCGGGGGCGGGACTAAACCGACAAACCGCAAGCAGGCTGGGGTCTGTTTCTCCTCCGCGCCATCAGGCCGCCTCGGCGGCATGCTCCTCGCTGCTCAGAGCTTCGTCGCTATAGGCCGCGGCCAGCGGGTCGTTCTGGATCCGCTTCCGCAAAAGCTCAAGCCAGATCCAGTATGCGCCTAACCCCAGGGTCGTGGACACGATTTCCCACGCGCGCCGAACATAGTAGAGCAAAGGGTTGTCGGGGGGCGAACCGGGACGCCGCGAGGCCCGGACCTTGCGCCGCACGAGGCCGGCTTGAAGTGGATGCACTTTCTCGAAGCGATAGCTACCGTAGTAGACCATGATCGCGGCGGTCAAATGGCTCATGCCCGCCCCGCCCGCCGCGGCCCGGCGTAACAGCGTCTCGACGTGCTCTGGGCTGTAGTACAGACGCCAGGCCTGGCGATAGATGTCGGTCCACTCCCGCGTGCTCATTCGGGCGTGATGCATCGTTACGCGCTCCACGTCGTAGCGATTCAGGTCGGGGTCCATCCACTGGCCTCGCTCGTGCATCGCCTTGTGGTCGGCCGAACCGGGCAGTGGGGTCAAGACGAAGAACTCCAGGATATCAATGGGCAGCTCCCGCTGGATCGTGGCGATGTCGCGGCGGATGGACTCCGGCGTATCGGCCGGGAAGCCCAGGATGTAGCCGGCATAGGTGACTACGTGCCGTGCGCGCCAGGCCTGCAGCATGGCCCGATACTCATGCACCTGGTTCTGCCGCTTCCGCGCGGCCGCCAGATTCTCCGGATTGATGCTCTCCAGACCCAAAAACACGCGGGTGCAGCCGGCGCGGCAGGCCTTGTCGATGAAGCCCGGGATCTTGTGGCACATCATGTCCACTTGCATAGTGAACTTGATGCGGATTCCGTCACGCTCGCCCAGCGTGATGAGCCGGTCGAAGATCGCTTCCCAATTCTTGTTTCGCGCCAGGTTGTCGTCTGTGATGAAGAAGCGGCGGACGCCCTGGGCCACGTTCGCGCGAATGAGCTGCTCGACGTCGTCGGCGCTCCGCCAGCGCGACTTGCGGCCCTGCACGTTGATGATCGTGCAGAAGCTGCACTCGAAGGGGCAGCCGCGGCCGGCGTCGAACGGGGCGTAGAACATCGTGCGCATGGCGTGCTGTCGCGGCAAAAACGGCGTGACTTGGCCCTGCAGGTCCGGAAGCTCTTTGAGATGGTTATAGATCGGCTGCAAGCGACCGGCGAGGGCGTCGGCCAGAAGTTGCTCCATGTGGCCTTCGGCCTCGCCGGCAAAGAGCGTCACTCCCAGTTCTTGCAACACGCGCAGTTCCTCGGGCATTTCCGCGAGCATGGCCAGGCAGCCACTCACGTGAAAACCGCCGATGGCCACCGAAACACCCTCGTCGCGGAACTGCCGGGCCAGATCGGTGGCCCGGGCGAACTGGTTCGTCTGCACGCCGGCCAGGATGATCAATCCCCGGCCGCCCGCGGCGCAGATGCGGCGCGCGATCTTGCGCACCGGAATGACCGTGTAGGTTTCGTCGTACGTGCTGATCACCAGGTCGAGGTCTTCACCCAGCGCGCGGCGCTGCCCGACGTCCTGGGCCAAGGCGTTGAGGCAGGCCAAGGAATTGGACGGCACGAAGGCCCAACGCCACTGGATGACGTAGCCCTCTTCGTCGTAGTGCGACGGTTTGATGATCTCAACGTAGAACTTTTCGCGTCCAACTTGCCGATTTGCCATGTCTGTACCCTGAAGACCGTTCTCTGGTTGAGCAAAGAACACAGAGGACCGTTAAGCCGTTTTCGGACGGTGTCACGCGCGCGTATCGAAAAGCCAGGAAAACCGGGTGGTTGCGCACCGCTACTATCACTACAACATAAATAATCGGTAAACTTTACCCATTTCTCCAACTTAATTGCCACATGTCTATCGTAGGCCGATCTCTCTAGACTACGGGCCACGATTCCGTCGACGACTACCGTTTGTGGCCTGGTTGGTGGCAACCGAAGTGATGGCCGAGTGCGGCCGGCCCGACCTCCCGCTGGTGAGCGGTGTTTTCCTGAATGACCGCAGGATTATGTATGGCCACGCCATACGATCGTATGGTATAATCGAACAAATGAACCTATTGGCGCAACTAATCTGTTCGCGTGCAAGAGCGGAGATTTTTCGCGTCCTGTTCGGCCTGCACAGGGGTGAGGTCCACTTGCGGGAGATTCAACGTCGGACCGGTTTTGCGCTCGGGACGGTGCGTCAGGACGTCGAAAAACTCGCGAAAGTCGGGCTGCTGACCCGGCGAAAGGACAGTAATCGTGTTTATTATGCGGCCAATGAAACGCATCCGCTCGTTAACGACATCCGCCAACTCGTGCTCAAGACGGTCGGACTAACCGACGTGCTGGCCGAATCGCTCGCGGATGATCGGATCCGTTGTGCGTTGGTGTTTGGATCGGTGGCCGCGGGAACGGCGGGCGCGGAAAGCGATGTCGATCTTCTGGTGGTCGGCGATATCGGGCTGCGGAAGCTATCGGAACTTCTCGCGGGTGTGGGCGACCAACTTGGCCGCGAGATCAACCCCTGCGTGTTGAGTCCGGCCGAATTCGCCAAACGCGTTCGCGCCAAGGAACATTTCGTGACTTCGGTAATGGGTTCCGCGAAGGTTTTTGTGAAAGGTTCGCAGCGTGAGCTTGGCGCAATGGCAGAATAATGGTTGGCTCAGGCCGCATGCGACCAGCCGTGAAGAAATCGGCAATCTACTAGGCATCGCGCATCGCGATCTGTCAGACGCGCGGAGCCAGGAGATTTCCGACGACTGGCGTTTTGGTATTGCATACAATGCCGCGCTGAAGCTCTGCACAGCTTTGCTGTACGCCGAGGGATATCGGCCGACACACTCGCAGGCCCATTACCGTGCTCTCCAGTCGCTTCCTTTGATCCTGGGCGCGGAGCGCGCGGCAGATGCGGTCTATCTGGAAGCCTGCCGCGTAAAGCGCAACACGGTCGAATACGATTATGTGGGTGGAGCTACCGATGCGGACGCGGATGAACTGATAGAGTTCACCGAGTCTTTGGAGCGGAATGTTCTTCAGTGGCTTGCCGAGCGACACCCAGAACTAGTGTAGTTCGTCCCCGGCAGTATTAAGGCGCGCGGGTGGCGACACCGCGTGCAGCCAATCGTCGGGAGCTAATGGACCGGAATTTTAGGCGGGGCACTCGTGACCGGCTATAATAATGCGATGACTACACCCGATTCCACGAGTCCGGCTATCTTTGCGGATAGGAGCGCAGCCCTCCTCATCTCTCGTCAGCAGCTTTATCCCAATCGGTCCTCGCTCTGGGTCCGCCGAGTCGTTGAGGCGATCGAGTGGTGTGCCGAAAAAGAGATCACCATCCTTACTTCAGCCGGAATGACGACCTGGGAATTGATCGCTGCGGCAGTTCGACTTCGGAAAGCCAAACAACGGTTGTTCATCCCCGCGTCGTCTCCGCAGGAATTCGAGCGGAAATGTCACGAGGCCTCGATTCAATTCGACCTTGAAAAGCCGTGTATCGAGCCGTTGTTTTTCAAGGCACGTGCATCGCGGCAGGAAATCGCCCGATACCGCGATGAGTGCGTCATTGGCAGCGCCGAAATCCTGCTGCCGATTTGCGTGCGAAGAAAAGGCTCAATCGAGGAATTATTGGACCGCTACGGGGCTACCGCTTCCGTTGTATCTCGCTACCAGTGTCCCTACGGAAAGCGCACGCCGGCGACGCGATTCGAACTCGACGTGGGCAACGTGCCGGACGAGTTGCACCAGTGTACTCATCTGATCCATTGGACGCGAACGTCGAACGGGGCCTGGCCCGGAGAACGCAAGATCGATTATTACCGGGCGCTCTTGGCATCCGATACGTATCCCAGAACGGCTTACCATACGTTGCAGAACATACTCGCCACCCGTACGGTCCGCGCTTCGTCGAACCATATGCCGGGCAAGACTTCCGTCGTTTCCTTCTCGGCATGCGCGCCGGCCCAATTCATTCCGCTTATGAAATGGAGGAGTCGTTACCGCCAGATGTCGTTCGAGCCGTATGGAATTGGACTCGAACGCGAATGGGCGCTGTCTCGGGGGATCAGTCCTGTGCGCTATCTCGACGCGAAAAGCGAAGGTCCAAAACCGGACGAGCCGTGGCTTTGTCAATCGGCTGGTGTGAAAGGGAATTGGCGGCCGGAGAATGAATACCGTTACCGCGGCGATTTCGACTTGAATGCGGTCCCGCGCGAGAAGATGGTGGCATATTGTCTTTACGAAAGCGAAGCGCAGGAGATTGAGAAGGAAATGGGAATTTGCTGCCGCTACTTTGCGGAGAGGGGGCGCGGAGAAGCGGCAGACGGGCACATTGCGCCTTAGGACCGGCGAGTCAACAAGTGTCGTGTTGTAGGGGTGACTTTAGTCGCCCTCTTCGGCAATAGGGCGACTAAAGTCACCCCTACGGCGTCGTCTTGCGACAGTTATTGATTCCCAGGTCCTTGACGAGATTGGGGAATACTGAGCAGCCGCCCAAACAGCGTGAAGGCGTCCACCTTCTCGATTCGCACGGGCAGAATTTGCCCGATAAGCGTGGGCGGGCCGTCGAAGACCACGATATGGTCCTGCACGCCGCGCCCGACAAGCTGCACGACCTCACCGCTGGCCGCAGCGTGTTTCTGCGCGCTCTTGCTCGGCCCTTCCACCAAGACCTCGACATCGCCGCCCAGCAGAGGCCGGTTGTCCTCCAGGCTGATGGCGTTCTGCACGGCCAGAAGCTCGTTGTTCCGCCGCCGCTTGACCTCATCGGGCACGTCGTCCGGCATGGTGTCGGCCGCCTTCGTCCCAGGCCGCTCACTGTACTTGAAGATGAAGCTGTTTTTGAAGCGGGCCCAGTGGACCAGTTCGACCGACTGCTGGAAATCGTCTTCCGTCTCGCCGCAGAAGCCGACGATGAAGTCGCTGGTGATCGCCGCGGCGGGCAGCGTCGCGCGGATCCGCTGGATCATCTCGCGATAGTCCTCGACCGTGTAGCCCCGCTTCATCCGCCGCAGTTGTTCGTTCGAACCGCTCTGCACCGGCACGTGCAGATAGGGCGAGACCTTGGGCAGGTCGCGGATGGCTTGCAGCAGATCGTCGCTCATGTGCCGCGGGTAGTTCGTGACGAACTTGATCCGCCGCAGGCCGGCAATCTCATGCAAGCGGGCCAACAGGTCGCAAAGCCGCAGCGTCCGGCCCGTGCTTGCATCCTTGTAGCTATTGACCGTCTGGCCCAAGAGCGTGACTTCCAGGCAGCCGTCGGCCGCCAGGCGGCGAACTTCCTCCACGATCTCGGCGGCGGGGCGGCTCTGCTCCGGCCCTCGTACCTTGGGCACGATGCAGTAGGTGCAGAACTTGTCGCAGCCGAACATGATCCGCACCATCGCCTGGAAGGGCGAGGCCCGCAACTCGGCCGGCCGGGGCGGATCGAACTTGGCAAAACTCTCCTCGACCAGCGAGCGCCGCGCCTGCCTGCGGTCGAGGCTCACTTCCAAACGCGGTTGACGGTAAGGTTGCGCAGCCACTTCTGCCAGGATTTGCGGCAGGCGATTGATCTGGCCCGGGCCGACGACCAGATCGACATGCGCGGCGCGGCGAAAAATCAGGTTCTGGTCCTTCTGGGCCATGCAACCCAACACGCCGATAATGGTCTCGGGCTTCCGCTCCTTGAGCGGACGCAGGCGGCCCAACGCGCTATAGATCTTGTCTTCGGCGTGCTGCCGCACGCTACACGTGTTGTAGAGGATCGTATCGGCGTCGCGCGGACTATCGACGACTTCGTAGCCCGCCTGCACCAGGCCGGATACGATCAGTTCGCTGTCCAGCACGTTCATCTGGCAGCCGACAGTCTCGATGTAGACGCGTTTGGGCATATATAGCTGATCAGTCATCGCTCCACCGACACGGGGAGACCGCTGAAAAGGTCTCCCTGGAACACAACTCAAAGTACTCAGTACTGAGTACTCAGTATTACATCTTGTATCCACCTCGACTCTTTTAGCGGTCTCACGGGGTCGGTGGGGACGTTCTTACATTCCAGCTATTATTCTACGCCGCTTTGCCGCGTGGCGTACCGGCCTGTTTGGCGGATTCGGCCTTGCGGCGGGATTTCTCCTTTTCCACTTCGCCCTGGAATTCGGCCATGACCTCCGTGCGTTTATGGGCCATGAGTCGCATGAGTGCAACCACAGCGACGTAGCCGGCGACAACCCAGAGGGCAATGCTCCAACCATCCATGGTTCTCGGCTCCTGTGACGCTCGACTGCTAAATGAAAGAAGGGAACGGCCAAACAACGCAGATATTCCTTCTGACCCAGCCCAATGTATCTCAGCCGTTTCCGTGCCTCGCAATCAAGGCCTGAACTTTAGGTACCAACTCGGTCGGTACGGCCATCATGGTGATATCGTCAGCTTCTCGCGCAGCTTCGATTTCGGCAAATTGCTCATCCTCAGTCTGGTCTTCGTAGTGTGCTATCACCTGGCGCACACGCTCTTCATTCCAGCCGGGGGGAAACTTCTGTTCTCTCATCGGGCTTTTCTCCGTTGTCGGCGGCGAAAGGCAGTCTTTGCCTTGCCTCGAACTTCATAGGCAGTAATGACAAACACGCTTTCGGGGTCTTCGTCTGGCACGTAAATCACCTGCAAGTAGCGTCCTGCGGCGGTTCTGCCAACCCTAATAAGTGAATCATCCCTTCCGCGCAAATTTTCGCCGCGGCCGTGCAGAACCTGCCAGACTTCGGCCTCCGTAATACCATGCTGGTAAATATGGGGCAATCCCGTTTCCGGATCTTCATAGAAGCGTATTTCCATTTCACGCTCAATTCTAGCAACAAGGGGGGGTGTTGTCAAGATTAGGCGGGAAAGGTGGCATGGTTCAAGGCCGGGTAACACTTTCGCCGCGCTGTTCCATTCGGGACGGCGGGGCACCTGCCGCCCAACCACAGATGAAACCCTCGCGGCCTCGGAACTGAACCAGGCCGATTTCCGATTGTCAGGCGTTGTGCGGTATCAATGATTAGCAGGGCGAGACCAGCCAGGGGGCACCATGCCGGGCACCCTGTATCCATGGTCGTGGTCGGCTTGGTCGACGAGCGCCGGCCCACCGATACGGGCACCAGATCGAGAGAAGTGGAAGAAATTGAAAAATAGGGTTCGACTGGAATTTTCTATAAACCCAACGCGGCCCTCGTCAGCGCGCCGAACTTTGCGTCACGTTGGATGACGAACTTCCGCTCTTGCCGGCGCGGTATTTGCGACAACCGCCGCCGCACGCCCGAATTCTCGAGTACTCTAGTGCGGGGATTTTAGCGAATCGGGGCGCGGATCCCCTCACGGGCGCGCCGAGACCGTATGCATTTTTTGCAACAAAGTGTTGCACTTGCTGGGTTCCGCCAAATGGGTGAGTTCAAAAATTCCGCAGACCGCTGGTCTTTAGCCGCTCTTCGACCCGCCGGCCGAACTCGTCAAGGATGGCATGGCTCGAACCACGGCAACACTTCCGCCGGCCGAAATTTGGTAGGGAACGGCCTGCGTGCCGTTCCGAACGGGGTGGAACGGCATCGACCCGCAAGCGGGTGCCCCGCCGTTCCCTACTACAGGACACCGCAGCCAAAGTGTTACCCGGCTTTGAACTATACCGGAAAGGCTGCTTCTTCCGGCCCGAATCTCTCCCCCGGCTGGATCTTGTGTCCGCGCAACAGTTCGGCAATGCCCATCGCCCGCTTGCCGGCAAGCTGAATGGTCCGCGGGGCCACAGCGCCTTGTCCCGCGACAATCACCAGCCGATCGCCGCAGGCCTCAAGCACCGTGCCCGGCGCGGGATGATCGTCGGGGCGGACGATAGACGGCATGTGCCTGCTGCTTTGCGGATCGACAACATCCACCGGCCCCAGGATCATGCGCAGCGGGGCACTTTGCGCACGATGCCAATAGGTATAGGTTCGCGGCCAGGGTTCCAGCGCGCGGATCTGGTTCTTGATGCTCAGGGCCGGCCGGCGCCAGTCGATGGTCCCGTCGGTCTTCTTCAAGCGTGGCGCTTTGGAGGCCAGCCCCGGGTCCTGCGGCAAGGCTTCCAGACGGCCCTCGGCCACCGCGTCGATCGTCCGCCGCACCAGCCAGCCGCCCGATTCGGCAAGCCTCGCCTCCAACTCGACGGCCGTCTCTTCCGCATCGATTGCGGTGACGGCCTGGGCGATGCAGGGGCCGGCGTCAACCTTGGGCGTCATGTGGATCACAGTAACGCCCGTCTCGCTATCGCCGTTGAACAAGGCCCAGTTGATCGGCGCCGCGCCGCGGTACTTGGGCAACAGCGATGCATGAAGATTGATTCCGCCTAGGCGGGCGGCGGCGAGCGTCTCCGGCGTCAGGATCCGACCGTAATCGCAAACCACCAGCAGGTCGACCGCGGTGTCGATCAGGTGCTGCCGGGCCTCGGCCGCGTTGATGTCCTCCGGATCGAAAATCGGCGTGCCATGCTCATGGGCGATGTCGCGCATTGTACTGGCCGGTTCGACGTCTTTCCCTCGGTGGCTGCGCAGGGGCCGTGTGACCAGCAACGCCACGTCGTGCCGGGCCTCGTACAATTGCTGAAATGTCGGCACGGCGAATGGCCCCGTGCCCATCATGATTAGACGCATCAACGACTCGCGCGAATGGGTATCCCGAGTGGAACGTCAAACACGAAACCTGAAATTCCTCACGTTCGCAGCCGTTCCAACTCGGTCAGGCGGGCGACAATCTGCCGCTCGTCGGGCATCACCCCTCGCCGCCGGTCGCCGGAAAACTCGGCCTCCAGGGCAAGCAGATCGTCCTTGATGTTCAGGAGGTGGCTGGGCGTGAGGCGTTCGATGAAGAGCTTGCCGTCGAGGTGGTCGTGTTCGTGCTGAAACGCCCGGGCGAATAAACCGTCGACGGCGTACTGCACCTCCTCGCCGGCAAGGTTGTAGGCCACCGCGACGATGTGCTCGGCACGGCGTACCGGGGCGTAGATACCGGGAAAGCTCAGGCAACCCTCGTCGGCTTCCACCATGTTGCCGGACCGCTTCAGGATCGTGGGATTGATCAAGACATGCTCCTCGTCCTTGACGGCCGGGTCGCCGGTGACGTTGAGAATGAAAACTCGGTAGGGCAGATCCACCTGGTTGGCCGCCAGTCCAATGCCCTGGTGCTCGTACATCAGTTCGAACATTTCGGCGATGGCTTTGCGCAACTCGCGATCGACGAGCTTAAGCTCGCGGGACCTGTGAAGCAACGTAGGATGGGGATATTTGACAATCCGCAAAATTCGGACTCCAGACAACAGAAAGCGATACCTTTATTATAGGCATGCCCCCTTGGCATGGATAGGGCGATCCGCGCGTTGACGGGCTGACTTCGCAGTCCTAGACTGAATTGATTCGTCTTCTTTTATAAATCATGGAAATTTGGGAGCGGCGCCATGTCGGTCTTTCGGTCTGCTAGGGCGTTCTTATCGTTGGCAATTGCCAGTACCCTGTTGGCTGCGGGGGCACACTCGGCCGAACCGGAGAAGGGGCCTTCCGGCGGAAAGACTGCAATCGCACCCTACGGAAAGGCCGAAGTCTCGCTCTTTGGGGTGAAAGCCGAGGGGGCCAAGTTCGTCTATGTCCTCGACCGCTCGGGAAGCACCGGCGGCAAAGTGCTGACGACGGCCAAGGCGGAGATCCTGGCCAGCATCGAGAAGATTGACGACGTACACCAGTTCCAAATCGTGGTCTACAACGAACGTCCCAAGGTGTTCAACCCGGCGGGGCCCAATGGCCAGTTGGCCTTTGGCACCGACGCCAACCGCACGGAGGTCAAGCGGTTTCTCGGTACGATCGAGGCCGACGGCGGAACGGACCACGCGGCCGCCCTGTCGCTGGCCATCCGCATGCGCCCCAACGTCATTTTCCTGCTCACTGACGGCGACAGGCCATATCTCAACGCCCGGGACTTGGCCCGCATTGACCGCGTCGGGCCGGGAGTCATCATCCACGCAATCCAGTTCGGCGAGGGTGCGCACGGCGATGCCAATGGCTGGATGGGGAAACTGGCACGGCAAAGCGGTGGCGAATATAAGTACGTCGATACAACGAAATTCGAGGCGAAAACGAAATAGGGAGTTCAGAAAAAATTGATCTTTCGCGGAAAGGCGAAACTTGGTTAAATTCGCCCTCCATGAAAACGCGAATTTCCATTCTGGCGTTGCTCGTCTTGGCATCAGTTTCCACGGCTCGGCCGCAGGACGTGCCGCCGCCACTGCCTGCGCCGGCGGTCGGCCCGGCACTACAGCCAGGAGTGGCTGCTCCCCCCGGAACGGTTGCACCGAACGTGCCCTCCCAACCGATACCAGGACCGTCCTATCCCCCGCCCGGCCCGTATGCTGCCCCGTCCGGGCCTTATCCTCCTCAGCCCGGCCCGTATGCTCCCCCGTCCGGCCCGTATCCTACTCAGCCCGGTCTTTATCCTCCTCCTCCGCCCGGGGCGGTGATCGTACCGCCTGGGCAACCGTATCCCTACTCCTATCCGCCGCCCGGAACCTATGGGGCTCCCGTGATCGTTACGCCACACGGGGCGGTGCTGGTGCCTGCCCCGCCACTGCCGACCTGCGAGTGGAAGGCCACGATTGACGCCCTGTTCCTCGAGCGCAGTTCGGGCGGCAGCATAGCGCTGGGTCAAACGTATTACAATTCGGCCGTGTACCCGGCACCGCCCGCCGTATCCCCACAAAACCTCTACAGCGACGACCAGTATTTCGGCCTCGAACCGGGAATGCGTTTAGAAATCAGCCGCCGGTTCGATAACGACGTCACCCTCGCCGCAACGTACTGGGGCTTGCAGCAGTGGTCGATCAACAACTCGATCAACGCCGATCCCGTGGGAATCACCGTGCTGGCGTACTCACCGTATTTGCAACTGCCGACACTTCTCACCGGCCTGGACAACTCGCTCGGCTACACCTACAGCAGCCAGATCGAAAACGTGGAATTCAACGCCATGCTCCGTCTGAATCCAGCAAATCCCTATTGGGACGTCGAGTGGCTTGGCGGCATCCGCTACATCTACTATGCCGAGGATTTCACGCTGGCTGGCAGCGACATCGCCAGCGGTGCCAGCGAACAGCTTGCCAGCACCACGACCAATAATCTCATCGGCCTGCAAACAGGCTTTCTCTTCGTGCGTGGCTGGTCCCATTTCCAGTGGGAAATCGGCCTGAAGGCCGGCCTGATGGCCAATATGTACCACCAGCGCATCATCGACTCGGCCGTCAATGCGCCGACGGGCTTCAATCCGTACGACGTTTCTAGCAATGGCACGGGGCTTGCCGCCCTTTTCGAGGCCTCGCTGGGCGTTCGCTACCGCCTCACGGAAAACTTCGGGCTCCGCTTGGGCTATCAATTCTATGACATCACCGGCTTGGCCTTGGCACCGCGGCAACTCAGTAATTTCGGCCACGGCGGCAACGTGGCCCTCGACGGTTTCTCCGTCGGCCTGCAAGCCAACTGGTGATCTGCCCCGCGATTCTTGTAAAAGCAGGAAGTCTTGGTAAAGTTTGCTGGCGTCGGCGGTCGATACAATCCCTAGATTCGGCAGATTCATGCCTGCTTGTCGTCTGTAATGTTACCCCGTCAATCAAGTTGATCAATGCCAACCCGAAGCGTAAGCGAGGGGCCCTCGCCGACCATGCTGCGCACGGTGCCCGCTTCGGGTTAGTGTGGGGATCTTACGGCAAGACTCGTCCATTTCAAGGAGATTCCTCAATGAGTCCCGTTTTCACTTTCTGCGCAATAGCCATGACCGGATGGGCTTCACCCGATTTCACAGCCCCCATCTCTCCCGTCCCAGACAAGCCGCTCGTGCAGAGGTCTCAGCTACAGCAACCTGCCCGTTCGTATGCCACACGGTCGATGAACGAGCAAGCCATGCGTCCCTCGCGGATGCCTATTGCGCCGACCGATCCCCGCGCTTTTTCCCGTACCGATCTGCCCCAGCCGCCGACGGTGAACGACAGCGGCATGCAGTCGGCAATGGCAACGGGCGGGGCGGGGCCGCGTGTCAATTCGGCGCTGTTTGCCGAGAACAGCAGCCATCGCGCGACCAATCAGAAGGCATTTGAGGGCTACCGGTCCACGCCGGCCACCAGTCCTTACACTTTATTGAACGCCAACACCGACAACGGCACGATCAATCCCTACACGGCCTACGTTCGGCCAGCCCAAGAGCAGCAGCAGGCGGGCCACGATATGGACCGCGCCGACGGCGCGGCCGATCAGCCCGCCCCCTTGTATCCGCCGGCCTTCCAGAACTACGGCTCCTACTTCCCCACGGCACACTAAGCGGCTGTCTCCCCTCTCCCTCTGGGAGAGGGGCAGGGGGTGAGGGCAGATGCGGCAAATTGCCATCACCACAACTGTCTCCAGGGGCACCCCGCGCAGCGTGTTGTGGAGAGGGCACGTTTCGGGACGCTTCTGGGATCGCCTCTAATTATGTGTTATCACATTGATACAGTTGTAATAACAGAAAAACTTGGTAAAATAAGAATGGTTCCATCGCACGCCCCAGGCGCCTTTACTCCCGCCCCGCCAACCTTCGTCCAACCTAGTGAGGTCGTGAAGCGATGTGCATACTCAGGCCCTCCCTTGCCTTCGGCCGCCAAGCGTGGCTTTGGGTAACGGCGTCGTTGGTAATTCTTCCGCTTTCCGCTGCGGCGGCGGAAACACCGGGCTTTAATCGCCAGATCCGGCCCATCCTGGCGGAAAACTGCTTTGCCTGCCACGGCCCCGACAGCGCGTCGCGAAAGGCCGATCTGCGGCTCGATCGGCGTGAGGTGGCCGTCAAGGTGGGGGCCATCGTGCCCGGCAAACCGGACGAGAGCGAGATGATCCACCGCATCTTCGCCACCGACAAAGACGAAGTCATGCCGCCGCCGTCGATCCACAAGCAACTCACGGCGGCCCAAAAAGAAACACTCAAGGCCTGGATTGTGGCCGGGGCCGATTACCAGCCGCTTTGGTCGTTCATTCCGCCCGTTCGCCCCTCCTTGCCTGCCGTGCGCGACACCGCCTGGGTCCGCAACCCGATCGATCGTTTCGTCCTGGCCTGCTTGCAGCAACACGGGATCCAACCGGCCCCCGAAGCCGACCGCCGCACCTTGGCCCGGCGACTGAGTCTCGACCTGACGGGGCTGCCACCGGCGGCGGAACTGGTCGAGGCCTTTGTCGGCGACAAGTCGCCCGAGGCCTACGAGAAGTTGGTCGATCGCTTGCAGCAATCGCCGCAGTGGGGCGAACATCGGGCCCGCTACTGGCTCGACGCCGCCCGCTATGCCGACACCAACGGCATCCACTTCGACAACTACCGCGAGATCTGGGCCTTCCGCGACTGGGTGATCGACGCCTTCAATCAGAACATGCCCTTCGATCGCTTCACCATCGAGCAGTTGGGCGGCGACCTGCTGCCCAACCCGACCGACGATCAACGCATTGCCACCGGCTTCAACCGCTGCAACATCACCACCAACGAAGGCGGCGCGATCAACGAAGAATACCTGGTGCTCTACACCCGCGATCGGACCGAGACGACCGCGCGAGTCTGGATGGGCCTGACGGCTAATTGCGCGGTCTGCCACGACCATAAGTTCGACCCCTTGCCGCAAAAGGAATTCTACAGCCTCTCGGCGTTCTTCAATAATACGACGCAAGCCGCCATGGACGGCAACGTCAAGGACACGCCGCCCGTGATGTTCGTCGCCGGCACGCCCGAAGACCGCAAGCGTTGGAAGGCGATCGACGGCCAGATTGCGGCGCTCAGGAAGCAGATGGACGATCGCCGGCAGACGGCCCGGGCCGATTTCGAGAAGTGGGCGGCAGGGCCAGCCCGGCAGTCGCTCGCGGCCAAGGTGCCGGCCGACGGCCTGCGGTTTTATGCCCCGCTGAGCGAGGGCCAAGGCCGCAGCGTGGCAGTTACTATCGATGCAAAGCCCCGCACGCTGGCCCTGGCGGCCGACGCGGCCTGGAGCGCCGGCGAGGTGGCCGCCAAGGCCTTCATGGCCCAGGACAAGACGCCGCTGGAGATCGCCGAGGCGGGCGACATGGATAGCCAGCAGGCATTTTCCTACGGCGCCTGGGTCAAGCTGCCCGGCAAGGTCGGCGGCGGGGCCTTGCTGGCCCGCATGGACGACGGCAACGCCTTCCGCGGCTGGGACATGTGGCTACAGGACGACCGCCCGGGGGCGCACCTGATTCATCATTGGCCCGACAACGCCATCAAGGTCGTTTCCAGGACGCCGATCCAGCCCGGCAGGTGGCAACACGTGATGATCACCTACGACGGTTCGCGGCGGGCGGCCGGAACGCGGGTCTACATCGACGGCAAGCCGCAACCGGTCGAGGTGCTCAGCGACAGCCTCAAAGACACGATGCGGACGAGAGTGCCCCTGACGATCGCCCAGCGGCATACGACCAGCCGCATCAACGGCGTGGCCTTACAGGACCTGCGGATCTATGGCCGCAGTCTTTCCGAAGGTGAAGTCGAGCAACTGGCCGCGTCGAGCCGCCTGGCGTCGATTCTCAACAAGCCAGTTGCCCAGCGGAGCAAGGCCGAGAACGATGATCTCTTGGACTTCTGGCTGCACCGTGAAGACCGGCCGTTCCAGGACCTCGCTGCCCGTCTGGCGGAGACCGAGAAGGAACTGATGGCCATCCGTGCCCGCGGCACGGCGGCCCACGTGATGCAGGAGCGCGGCGAGCCGCCTCGGGCCTATGTCCTCTTCCGCGGCGATTACGACAAGCGGCGGGAGGAAGTCAAGCCGGCAACTCCCGCCTTCCTTCCACTCATGCCGCCCGAGTTGCCGCGGAACCGCCTCGGCCTGGCCCGCTGGCTGCTGCGGCCGGAACACCCGCTGACCGCCCGCGTGACGGTCAACCGTTTCTGGCAGGAGGTCTTCGGCACGGGACTGGTGAAGACGAGTGAGGACTTTGGCGTCAACGGCGAAACGCCGGTCAACCAGGAGCTGCTGGATTGGCTGGCCGTCGACTTTCGCGAGTCGGGCTGGGACGTCAAGCGGCTATTCCGCCTGCTGGTCACCTCGGCCGCCTATCGGCAATCGGCCCTGGCCACACCCGAGAAGCTCGAACGCGATCCGCAGAACCGCTTGCTCTCGCGCGGTCCTCGCTTCCGCATGGACGCCGAGATGGTCCGCGACTATGCCCTGGCGGCCAGCGGCCTGCTGGCGGCGAAGATCGGCGGGCCGAGCGTGCGGCCCTATCAGCCCGACGGCGTTTGGGAGGCCGTGGCCATGCCCGAGAGCAACACACGGAACTACAAAGCCGACAGCGGCGAGAACCTGTACCGGCGGAGCATGTACACGCTCTGGAAACGAGCTGCCCCGCCGGCCTCGATGGACATTTTCAACGCGCCCAGCCGGGAAGCGTGTACCGTGCGCCGCGAGCGGACCAACACGCCGCTGCAGGCCCTGGTGACGCTCAACGACCCGCAATTTGTGGAGGCGGCCCGGCGCATGGCGGAAACCACGCTCAAGCAGGGCGGCGACAAGACCGAGAGCCGTATCGACTTCACCGCGCGGCGGCTGCTGGCCCGGCCCTTGCGGCCCGAGGAGTTGCAAGTCGTACAAGGTAGTCTCGATGCGTTGCTCAAGCATTACCGTGCGAATCCCGCCGGGGCCAAGGAGCTCCTGGCGGTCGGCCAAGCGCCGGCCGATGCCAAGCTCGATCCGACCACGCTGGCTGCATGGACGATGCTTACCAATGAATTGATGAACCTGGATGAAGTACTGAACAAGTAAATACGAAATACGAATGTCGAAATTCGAAACAAATTCAAAGCAGAAAATTCAAAGGTAGGAAACGGGCGTTTTGGATTTCCTTCTTTTTTATTTTCGATTTGTTTCGGATTTCGTGTTTCGGATTTTGAATTTTTCCCCCGAGAGGCCATGCCTTATGAACGAGCACAATTCCGCTCCTTCTCGTCGCGTTTTTCTCGATCGGACCGTTCGTACCTTGAGCGGTGCGGCGGCGGTTTCGCTCTTGGGCCCCGGCAGTGGCCTGCTCTCGGCGGCCGAGGGACCGCACGTACCCGGCCCGCACTTCCCGGGCAAGGCTCGGCACGTCATCTACTTGCACATGGTGGGCGGGCCGTCACAGATGGACCTCTACGACTACAAGCCCAAGATGAATGCCTGGTACGACAAGGACCTGCCCGAGTCGGTCCGCCAGGGCCAGCGGCTGACGACCATGACCAGCGGCCAGACGCGGTTCCCCATCGCGCCGTCGAAATACAAGTTCGCCCAGTATGGCCAGAACGGCATGTGGATCAGCGAACTGTTGCCCAACACGGCCAAGGTCGTCGACGAAATGTGCTTCATCCGTAGCATGAACACCGACGCCATCAACCACGAGCCGGCCATCACCTTTGCCCAGACGGGCAATCAGATCGCCGGGCGGCCCTGCCTGGGTTCCTGGGTCTCGTACGGGCTGGGCACGCTCAACCAGAACCTGCCGGCCTTCGTGGTCATGGTGGCGAAGCCGACCAACATGGAACAGCTCCAGGCCATTTCCGCCCGGCTCTGGTCCAGCGGCTATCTGCCGGGCGAGCATGCCGGCGTGTCGTTTCGCACCACGGGCGATCCGATCCTGTACATCAACAATCCGCCCGGTGTGCCGGCCGCGGTCCGCCGCACGACGCTCGACGGCATCCGCGCGCTGAACGAGATGAACTTCAGCGCCTATGGCGATCCCGACACGCGCACGCGGAGCAAGCAATACGAGTTGGCTTTGCGCATGCAGGACAGCGTGCCCGAGTTGGCCGACCTGGCCAAGGAACCGAAATCGACCTTCGAACTTTACGGCGAGGAGGCCCACAAGCCCGGCACCTTTGCCAACGCGGCCTTGCAGGCCCGGCGAATGGTCGAGCGGGGCGTGCGCTTCGTGCAGGTCTATCACAACAACTGGGACTCGCACGGCAACGTGGCCGGCCGGCTGCCCAGCCAGTGTAAGGACGTCGATCGGGCCTGCTACGGGCTGATCACCGACTTGAAGCAGCGCGGGCTATTGAACGAGACGCTCATTGTCTGGGGCGGCGAGTTCGGCCGCACAATCTATTCGCAAGGCGGGCTGTCGCACGAGAACTACGGCCGCGACCACCACCCGCGGTGCTTCACAATGTGGATGGCCGGCGGCGGCGCCAAGCCGGGCGCGGTCTACGGCGAGACCGACGATTTCTCCTATAACATTGTGAAAGATCCCGTGAAGATCCGCGACTTCCACGCCACCGTCCTGCATCTGCTGGGTTTCGACCACGAGCGCTTGAGTTTCCGCTACCAGGGGCTCGATCAACGCTTGACGGGCGTCGAGAAAGCAACCGTCGTCAAGGAGTTGCTGGCGTAGGGTAGAACAAGATCTCAGTCGCCTTCGCCAAACCTGAGTTTCATCACATACGCCTCCCACTCCTTCTGAAACGTCGCCATATCGTTCCGGCCCAGGACGGCTTGCAGCGTCTTGTAGCCGGAAGGGTCCTTCTCGCGTCCGGCGAGGAAGCGGCGGTAGAAGCTCTGCAGCAGGCCCTTCTCTTGCAGGTAGTAGCAGAGGTATCGGGCCTGCGCGTAGTTTGCGCCGCGGTCCTTCTCGTAGAATTCCGTATCGCTCGTGTGGCAAAGCGTGTCGAACGAGGGCAGTTTCCCTTTGCGGATGGTCTCTTGCAGGCGCGGCAAGCGCCAGTTGGTGAGTCCGCGAATCTCGCCGCCCACCTCGCAACTCTGTTCGTAGAGCGAGCCCAGCCCCTCGTTGAACCAGGCCGGGCAATCGGGAAAATTCGCCGCCACGAAGGGGTGGACGATCTCGTGTACCAGCGTGCCCCCGCCCGTATGGATATTCATCACCAGCGCCTTGTCTTCATGCGAGTAATAGCCGTAGGGCGTGTCGGGCGTCTTGCCGAAGAGCCGCTTGCAGTTCTTCATATAGCTTTCGTTGTCCTTGAAGAGCCAGATATCGAGGATCAAGCGCGGGTCTTCCGTGAAGTACGCCTTCTTGAGCTTCTCCACGGCCCATTTCACAGTCCGCTCGGCCCGTTGGGCGACCACGTCGCGCGGTTCGTCACCGATCACCACGAAGGGCGCCGCCACGACGATGGAGAAGTCCTTGGACGGAAGTTTCTTCCGCAACGTTTGGATATGCGCGTCGAAGTCCGCGCGGGTGAACGAGCCTCTGGCAGCGCCGATGGCTGCCGCCGCGGGCTGGACCTTTTGGGCCGTGCATGCCGCCGGGCCGACAAGGCCTGCCGCGGCAACGGCGCCCAGGAGGCAGAAGAGCCGGATTGGATGATGGCGGGCGATAACAGTCAAAATGCGTCTCCTCATTGGTAAGTTGCTCACTGTGGGGAACGCCCTCGCGGCGTTCCGTGCGTTTTTTCGGAACGCCACGGAGGGCGTTCCCTACAGTGACCAGTTTGATTGTCAAAATCCTCTTCTATCGAGGCAGGACGTCCCCACCGAGACTGCCCAGCCGGTCGGTGGGGACATTTCGAGCACGCGTATTATAACAGTTGCCTGCCGCGAAAGATTTCTTTTCGCAACTCGCTTTAGCCAATGTGCACTATCCTCTGGTGGTGTGCAATCCTGGAACATGTGTTCGATTTTGCTGTAGCGAAAAAGAGCAGGCGGGTCAGGTTTCGTTCGGGCAACGAAACTTTGACCCGCCTGATATTGAAGGGAAGCGTGAGCTTCGGCTCATTCGAACTACATGGGTCTCCGTATCGGAAGGGGAATTGGCGACGTCCAGTAATTCAAACAAGTTTGCGCGACTGCCAGCGCTCCTTCGGTGCCTATGAGGGTCCGGAGAAGGTCGAATAGGAGCTGTTCCGACCTCCATTCGACAGGACTTGTTTCAGGAAACGTGGTCACGAGTGCGGTTTTTCGATCGCTTCGTGGTTTTTGAAACAAGTTTTTCAACATCTCCGGGTCCCTCGATTCTCGTCCGGCCCCTGTGGCATGGCCTCTTCTCTGGGAACTGAGAACTTTAGCAAAGGGTTTCATTGGGGGAATCCGTATTTGCTATTCTCTCGTAGTTCCGAACCAGCCCCGTCGACCGCTCAAGCGAGGAAACGCGGCCAAGAGGAGAGCAAGCGGCGTGCCAATCCGGCGTTCTCTCGGCCCTTCGTAGCACGGAATTCATTCCATCTTCTCCTCCGTAGCACGGAATTCATTGCGTGTTGCCTTTTGAATCGCCATGCCAGGGAATAAATTCCGAACTATGAAGGACTTTGCAACTCTCCTGTGAAAGATATCCTGGCAGTTGACAGTTCGGGTGACAGGTGGCAGAATTGAGTGACCGTTGGGACCGCTGGTCCCGCGGCTCGACTGAGGGCGATTAGCTCAGTTGGTTAGAGCACCAGCTCGACAAGCTGGGGGTCACAGGTTCGAGTCCCGTATCGCCCACTTCATAAAGCC
This sequence comes from uncultured Planctomycetaceae bacterium, assembly GCA_964615095.1. Lineage (GTDB taxonomy): Bacteria > Planctomycetota > Planctomycetia > Pirellulales > Thermoguttaceae > JANXQG01. The sequence continues at coordinate 138,954 of CAZTPX010000004.1, forward strand.
TTACGCAGCAAGTGGTTGCGAATTTCTTTCTTGGATCGTCTTGGCCGCCCTGGTGCCCGCAGGAAGACCTATTTCGACGATCCGGAGAGCGTTTCGTGAAGGACAAACATCTTAACGCGGGAACGGTGGGCGGCATATCTGGGCTGCTAGGGGCGATTGCTGCAATCCTGGCTGCAAACAACGTGATTGCGAAAACAGGTTGCCATGCTCGTATGTGCCATCAATGGAAGCTTGCGAGGTTCCCACGGGGCCACCCATAAAATCCTCCAAAGCCTTGGGAAGGGTGTTGAACGGGCAGGTGGAAGCTGGGGACTGGTGCAACTGGCGGAACTCAAGATCGAAGGTTGCCGTGCCTGCAATCAGTGCCAGACGACGAATACCTTCAAGTGTATCTTCGATTCGCATGATGATACGGCTCGGGTCCACCAGCAGATGAGGCAAGCCGATATCCTGGTTTACGCATCGCCGGTCTACGTGTTCGGGATGTCCAGCCTTCTCAAACGGCTCATCGAACGATTCCACTGCCGGGCTCCCGTCGAAAGCCTCATCTTGACCCAATCCGGCCTGTTCTTTCACGCCACAGACCGTTTGCTCACGGGCAAACGCTTCGTCTCTCTGGTCGTTTGCGATAACGCACATTAGTCCTTTCCGGCGGAAAGGACCTACTCGATCGTCCCAGCCGTGCTACCACTGCACCACGTAGCGCCCCGCGCCCGCCATCCCGGCACTAATGACCAGCCGGCCCTTTTCCCAGCGGAATTCCGCTGGAGCAAGGTCCCGGCTTTCGCTGGCCGCCAAGGCCCGTACCGCGATATGAGCTGGATCGGCTGCCGGCGCGAGTGTCTTCAGGTCCAGGCTTACGCGGAATGGCCTATTGCGCGGGTAAGGAAACAACACCAGTCGGTCTTTCTCGCGGTTGATCTTCACCGCCCCATCGGTGGCCACAGGGCCAAAATCGATCCACGTGCCCGGCCGATTCACGTGCGCCGTGAAATCGGCATGGTCGTCCGACTTGCGTTTCAGCGGCTGGTGGGCCGCGATGGCCGTGATCTTGACACCCGTCCGCTGAAGCTCCAAGCGAGCGATAGTCACGCGGTCGTCGGACGATTGGCCGCCTTTCAAGGGTACGCGACCTGCCTTGTCCAGCCCGATCATCAGGTCGTAATGGTCGAAGGTCGCGGGCACGGAGAACTCGTAAGGCCCGTCGACGATCCGCGTCCCCGCGCGCCAGCGGCTCGTGGGCTGCGCGAGAGCGTGGTCCTGCTGAAACACGATGCCCTCGGGCCGGCCGTTGCCCGCGTTGATCCCGTGGACGAAGCAGTGAAAGTCGTCGTCGAGCGTGTCGTTGACGATCCACTCGTAGGTCACGCGCACACGGCTGCCGCCCAAGTACACGAACGAGGCCAGTCGCGGCTCGATGTCCTTCTGCGACAAGCCGTTGGGCGGGCTGGTCCGCGCGTCGGCAAAAATGTATTCGGGACACTCGGCATAATCGGCCACGCAACCGTCGTGCAAGGCCGTGGCCACGCGGGTCTGCGGCCCGACGGCCAGAAAGCCCCATTGCGGCAGCAAATGCCCCTCGATCCGCCACGGCTCGGAGCGCCAGTTCACCCACAGCGTCAGGCCGCTCTCATACCGGATCCGCTGCCGCGACGTGTCGCCGGCCACGACCGCCGCGCTGGCCGCAACCCATTGACCGTCCACTTCGTAGCGGATCTGCACCGGCCGGCCCGCCCCGTAGAGCCGCTGCACCGGGTACATAAGGTGATGTTCGCGGGCGACAAAGGTCACGTTGTCGGTTTGCGGGTTGCCGACGAAACCGGCATGGCCATAGGCCAGTTCCTGTGCCCGGTATTTGTCGATCTGCTCCATGCTGCCGGCGTCGTGCCCCCAGCGCATGGCGTAGCCGCGGCGGAACCAGCGCTCGTAATAGCCCATGCCATGATTGACCATCTGCGGATGGAGTTTCAGAAGATCGAAATCCAGCAGGGGCAGGTGGTCCTCGCCGCCTTGCACCTGGGCCTCGACCCCGTCGCAGCGGCCGGCCCAATAGAAGTGGTTCGCCCCCTCGCCGAAGAGCGGCCCGCCGTGCGTGTCGCGCATGAACTGAAACAAAGCCGTATCGTTCTGCACCTTGCCCAGGGCCATGGCGGCCAGCGGCTGGTCGGCCTGGTGATCGAGCTGGTGCCAAGGGGGCACGCAGGTATGTACGTCGAGATAGGCGGCCGTCGTGCCGTAGCGGCGGTGGATCTCCGCCGCGTTCCGCCGGGCGAAATCCAGCGCCCGATTACACTTCATCCCGAAACTCTGTACCTTCGTGCCTTCATTGTACCAGGCCTTGGAAGGCGAGCCGTCGCCGAGCAAGACCCGCGCCGCCGGATCGTAGGAAGGCGCGTCGGGGTACAGGTCGATATAGTTCTCGTGCAGCGACCAGACGTAGCCGCAGTCGTTGGCCGCGCGGCCGAAGGCGATCATGCCCTGCTCGCCGCCGTACTGCGGATTGGCCGGCAGATGATCGGGCAGCTTGACATCGTAGCCATAGCGCTGCCAGTCGTGCGAAATGATCGCCACATGATCGACGCCGTTGTCCTTCAGGGCCCGCAGGTTGGCGGCATCGCCGCGGTAGGTGCCTTGATGGTGGTTCCAGATATCGAGCATGATCCGCGGCCCCAGCAGCGCGCGAAAGGGCGACGGCGGAGACGGCAGGTTCGGCAACACCTCGCCCAAATCGGGAGATACCGCCACGTAGCCGCGCTCTGCGAGCGGGTTCCGCTTGCCGTCGGTCTTCGGCTCGTAGCTGGCCACACCTTGCGGGCAATTGGAAGCGTGGGAAACGGTCCAATCGAGGTAGCGGCAGACGAACACGCCGGGCGTGCGCAGGTACTGCACCTGCCCCGACATGTACGGCACGTCGAACGTCTTTCGCAACGGCACGGCGCCGAGCTTACCCAGCGAAAATCGCGTGACGGCCCCATCATCGCAGCGCACCGAGACGACCAGGGATTTGCCTTGGATCGTGTAGATCCACTCGATCCGCAAAGGCCGGCCTTCGACATCATACTGCCAGAGGACCTTGAGCATCTCGCCATCGCGGGCCACGCGTAGCGGCTTTCCGCCCCGCGCCGGCGATTCCTGGCTCTTGCCGCCGGACGCTGTCAGCACGGTTGCCCCGCCGCCCGCCGCCGGCGGAAAGGCCTGCTGGCCGTCAAATTGCACGGAAAAATCGTCCAACGTGCCCGTGGCGGGCGTATAGGTGTAGACCAACCGGCAATCGGCTGCTTCGTAAATGAATTGCCAAGTCTTGCCGTCGTTCTCCAAGCGGTTCTTGGACGGTAGCAGGTTGGAAGGCGTCACGCCGGAACCGGGGCTATTGGAAAGCGCGACGAGGCTTGCGTCGGCCGTGGCCCGATAGGCCCGGCTGGCCACGATGTCGTTCAAGACTCGGCCGCGGGGTTCGACCGCGCTGCCCACTGTGATCTTGGCGTCGCCAAAGAACGAGAAATCGAACGAGGCGTCGTTCCGCGGTCCCGGCTCGACCTGCAATCGCAATGTCACGGCCTCGCCCGCATGGGGCGAGAGATCGAACGCATAGTCGATCCACTCGGCCTTGGCATGGTGGCGGCGCATGAGTTCCTGCTGCTTTCCGCCAGCAATCAGGTAGCAAGAGAAGGTTACGCCATCGCTCTTGCCGGGCACGGCCACCTCGGGCGCCATGGCTATGCCAAAGGTGAGCCGGACGGGGGAAATCTTGGGCAGCGCGAGCGGATAATCGACCCATGTCTTGCCCGGCGGCACGTGCCAGGGCGAGTGCATGAGCAGGGCCTGCCGGCCGAGAACGCGTCCCCAGGGCTGGTACGAGATGCCGCTGCGCTCGTCGAAATGGCCCATCCAGGCCCCCGGCATCGCCACCGCCGGCTGGCCGTACGATTGCCAGGAAACGCGGTACATGCCGATCTCGCTGAGCAGTGTTTCGCCCGGCGGCAGGCTCACCGGCCGATCGGTCGAGTCGGCGGCGGCGACCAATACTGCTCCGGCAACCAGGTTGATCAACGCCAAACCGAGGCACAAGCGAGGGACCCCCGTTATCATAAGGTCGCGCAAAGGCCAAGCGGAAAGAAGACACGTTTCGGCCGGTCGTTTCATGGTTCTCATCTCGTTACAAAATCGTGCCGGATGTCCAAAGCGACTTTAGTATAGTGGCCTCACGACGAGAAGGGAATTGGCGCACAAACTGGCAGATTTTGCACTCCCTCGAATTTGGACGGATTGCTACAATTCTCTCATGCCTACCAGCCGGCTGATAGCTAAGAGCGTTAAAAAGAAATGAGCGGGGTGGCGGGGTGGCGGGGTGGCCGGGGCAAAGCACAGCGGTGCCCCAGCGGAGTGACTGGGGCACCGCTGCGCTTTGCCCCAGCCACCCTCCGCAACGCAGCACACTGTCATTTCTTCCGAACGCTCTAAGGCAGCCCGAGCCGGTTCTGGATCGGCTTTGAAGGCCACATGACAGTTGGATGTCAAAAGATTTCGGTTCAACCTGTTAGTTTCTTTGTGAAATTCGACGCAAGGAGGGAGATATGTCAGCGCCCAAGAGCAAGGTCAAGCAGCAGAAAATGGCTAGGAAGCGGCAGCGAAAAGAGGCGGCCCGATTGAATCGCACGCGGAAGCGAGGGGGAGGATCCTGGAGTGGAGATTTTCTCGGACCGAGCATTGATTTCGGCGCTCCTGGCGGAGTGAAAATGTCCGAGGTCCTGGGAGATTTTGTCGAACCGTACGCTGACGAGGTCGAAGGTCTGGAGGAATATCGCCGCTTGCTCTGCTTGGGGCAGTTGGCGTGGAACGCTGCGCTTCGCGGCGAGCCGGAGCGAAGTGAAATGGTCAACGAACTGCTCTCCGCGGGGCTGCCCGGGGCCGACGCGGAAGCGATGACCATGGCCCGAGCGCTCATTGAGATCATGATTGCCCGTAAAGAGCAGTATTTCGACCATTTTCGCCGGCCAATCCTGGCTTTCGAGGTGTTTGATACCGGCGATGGTTGGCATCTGAACGTGGCCTCGGCCGTGGTGTAGGATCAAGGTGCGTGTTATGATTAGCAATGAGCGACCGTGCCGCCCAAGAAGAGCCCGGGCCGAGAAGTTCTCGCGTGCCTTGTTTTCGATCTCTTGCCAAGCGTCAGTTGCCCATTGAAATCATGAATCACAAAACCACTCGTTGCCTTGTGTTCCTCGTCCTGGCGGTTGTCCCCGCGTTTCCGCCGCGGGCGGTCGAAGGGAGCCAACCGGTCCAGCGCGTAGCGGACCCAATCCCCGCGGACTTCCCCCAATTCGTCGTGCCCCGGCACGAGAAAGAGATGTCGGCGCTGCGAGAACTGTTTTGGCTGCACTATCGGTCGGCTGGCCCTTTGATCACGCTCTGGGACGAGTGGATGCCGATGAGCACGCTCTGGCCCGCTCGCGGCGAAGGACCGCAACTCGACGACATGCGCGGCCGCTGGGCCGCGGCGTTGGCTGGCCGCGGCATGAACGCCGAGGGCTACGTGCTCACGCACCAGCACGACGGCACAGCGCATAGCGAGGGCTGGCCGTTCCCGCTCTGGCAACAGGCCGGCGGCATCGGCTGGCATTTCGCCTCCACGCGTGTACCGGGCTACGACGCCCCGCACTCCAAGCCGGACGGTTGGACGCTGGTGGGCGCCCGCGGCCAGGCCGTCAATGCCAAGGGTTGGCCGATCGATTTGACGGCCGCGGGCGCGACGATCGCACCGCCCCCGTTTGCTGTCGAGGCCCGCGCGGCCCCCTGGTTGCGATTGAACTGGTGGGCCAATGGCTTGGAGCGGGCCAACCCGTACGTCGAGTGGACTACCAAGGATGCGCCGGAGTTCAGCCCCGACCGCCGTGCGTACTTCTCGCCCGTGGGCGGCAACGACGGCAAGGTCGATCTTGCCCCTGTCGAGACCCGCACCATGATCCCCGTGTACCGCCTGCCGGGGTGGAAGGGCGTCATTACGCGTCTGCGGATCGGACTGGACAATCGCGGGCCGGCGCAGCTCGTCGTCAAGTCGTTCCATACGGCCTGCGACAGCCGTCACAATATCAATAACTTGAACTTCATCCGCGGCTGCCACGATTATTTCATGTGGTCGGGCGACCTGACGTTCCTCCGCGGCCAGATCGGGCGGATACGCACCGCCATGCGTTTCATGATGCGCGAGTTCGACACGCGGGCACGCAAGTGCGTCTACACGACCTGGCCCGGCCACGAGGGCCGCAGCGGGGTCCGCCGCACGGGCGGCAAGAAGGCGATCATGCCCGGCGAAGGCATCGGCAGCAACTATTGGGACCTGCTGCCCTTCGGCGGCGAGGACGCCCTGGCCACGATTTATTACTACAATACGTTGCTGGACTTGGCCGAGTTGGAAGAACAGATCGCCGCCCACGCCGAATGGAACATTGCCACCGGCGCTGATGCCTTCGACCCGGCCGATCTCCGCAAACACGCCGGGGAGGTCAAGGACTACGGAACGAAGCGCTTCTGGAACAAAAAGACGGGGCGCTTCGGCACGGTCGATCTCGATGGCAACCTCCACGACTACGGCTTTACCTTTCTCAACAATGAGGCTGTGTACTACGATTTCGCCACGCCCGAGCAGGCCCGCTCGATCCATGCCTGGTTGAGCGGCCAGCGGATCGTCGCCGGCGACACCGCCACAGGCCAGGACATTTACCGTTGGCGATTCGCCCCGCGGTCGACCACGCGCCGCAATCTCGACTATTACTTCTGGGGCTGGAGCAATCCCGAGTCGATTCCCTGGGGATACCAGGTACAGGACGGCGGGGCGGTGCTGGGATTCTCCTATCACGATCTCATGGCCCGGCTGAAGACCGCCGGTCCCGACGACGCCTGGCAGCGGTTGCGGGCGATCCTTGCCTGGTTCGACGAGGTGCAGGCGGCCGGCGGGTATCGCGAGTACTACAAGGACCCGTCGCGCGGTACAATGCAAGGTGGCAATGTGGCCGGCGGACTGGGGCTCGACAAGGAGTTCTTCGAGTCGATCCTGGTGCCGCAAGTCATGTTGTACGGATTCGCGGGGCTGCGGCCGACGGCCGACGGCCTGAGCATTACCCCGCGGCTTCCCTCCGACTGGAAAGAGCTGTCGATCACGCGCATTCACGTCCGCGACCACGTGCTCGACGTGCATATCGCGGGTGAGGCCATCGAGGTGATCGACCACTCGTCCGGCCGGCAAGCGTTGAAGATTGCGCACCCACAGGATAAGAAGCTGACTTTGGTTCAACACTGAGAGGCTATTCCGGAAGATGGGGTTCCGTGTTGGAGTTCCGGCTTTAGCCGGCTAAAGCCGGAACTCCAACGCCTGCCGCCAAGACTTTCGGAACGGACACTGAGACAAAATACTATCGGGACTAGGCAGTGGAACAAGGATTCGAACTCGCCTTTCGAATTGCCGAGAGCCCGGTTGTTCGTCGTTTCGACCAGCCCCGCGTGCTCTTGGGTCGCAGCATCGTGTGCGACGTCGTTTTCGACTCGCCGCACCTTTCGCGCAAACATGCCGAGATCGTGCGCGAGGGCGGCCACTGGATCGTTCGCGACCTGCGGAGTCATCATGGAGTTGCCGTCAATGGCCAGCGGACCGACAGCCAGAGGCTTGGCAGCGGTGATCGGATTGTCTTGGCGCCGGATGCCGCGGAACCGACGGCCCTGGAATTCCGCCTGTTGGAACCCGCCGCGGCGGCCCCGCAAGCCATTCTCAGCGACGACTTGGGGCCGACCAGCATCGTGGCCAGTATCGATCTCTGCGAACTGGCGAACAGCTTGGATCAGTCCAAGCGGGGATTGCGATCGACGATCGAGGCGTTCCCCGGCGATGCGACGGGCAAGATGCCGGCTGCGCCCGGTGTCTTTGGGGGGACGCTCTTCGAAGGTTCGCCGCAATTATCGGTTCTCAGCCTCTTCAAATCGGCCGGTGAGATCCTGCTGGCCCACGAGAGCCTGGAGGAAATGTTGCAACAGGTGGTGAACCTGATTGCCGCGCACCTGCCTGGCCGGCGGGGCGTGGTCTGTATGCGCGACCAGGCCTCCGGCGAGATCCAGCCGCTATGCTTCAGTCAGGAGACGCCGCGCGAGGCCGCTGCGCACGCACAGAGCGAATCGCATGCCTCCTTCCCACGCAGCGACCGTGTGCTTTCCGCCGAGCCGCCGCCCTTAGCGCAGCACTGGCGGCCGTTTGTGATCAGCCGCAGCATCTTGCACGAAGCGGTCCGCGTGCAGCGGGCGATGCTGGTGGGCAGCGTCGCCGACGATCCCCGCTTTCATGCCGTGGCCAGCATCCACCAGATGGGCATCCAGTCGGCCATCTGCGTGCCGCTCTATCATCAAGGCCAGGTGCGGGGCGTGATCTACGTCGATTCGCAGCACGACGCCGGGCCGTTGAGCAGCCGCGACCTTGAGGTCTTGACCGTGCTGGGCCTGATGGTTGCCGCCGGCCTTGCGCAGATAGCGCTTCGCAACGACGTCGTCCGGGAGCGGACGATGCGCGACCGCCTGGCCCGCTACAATTCGCCGCAGGTGGTCGAGCAGATCATGAAGCTCACGCCGCGGCAGGAAGGCGAGATGCTGACCGAGGAGTACGACGTCAGCGTGCTGTTTGCCGACATCAGCGGTTTTTCGGCCCTGGCCGAGAATTGGGAGGCGGCGGAAACGGTGCGCGTGCTGAACCTCGTGTTCGAGCGCTGGACGGCCAATGTTTTTCAGCGCGACGGTACACTGGACAAGTATATCGGCGACGCCGTGATGGCGGTCTTTGGTGCGCCGTTGCGGCAGGCCGACCATGCCCGGCGGGCGCTGGCCACCGCCTTGGCTATGCAGCGTACGCTGGAAGATCTGAATGGGCTGCGACCCCACGAACCGGACTTGCAGTTGCGCATCGGCATCAATTCGGGGCGCGTGATTGCCGGCGATATCGGCTCGCCGCTGCACAAGGCCTACACCGTGATCGGCGACGTGGTGAATATCGCCAGCCGTTTGGAAACCTCGGTCGCCCTGCCCGGCCAGATCGTGATCGGCGAGGCCACCTACGAGCAGGCCGGGGAGCATTTTGCCTGTGAGCCGCTAGGTGAAGTCCAGTTGCGCGGCAAGCGGCAGGCGATTCGGGCCTATCGCGTAATTGGCCCGCGCGAGGAAGGGGCGGGGGAGTGAGGACCGGCGATCGGCAACTACTTGCAAAGACCGGCTGCCGTAACGACAATAGGATCATATTGTCACCATCAATCCATACCCATTGTTTTGCCCCGGAGTGTGCTTCCATGACGTCCTTGATCCGTATCGGCTTTCCGGCCATTGTTCTTCCCGGCATGCTGCTTTTGTTGTCGACCTGCCTCGTGCAGGCGGCCGACGATTACCAGCCGCACGTCTATAAAAGCGCCGACGGTCAGTCCTTGCCCTACCAACTGCTGAAGCCCAGCGGCTATGATCCGCAGAAGAAGTATCCCCTGGTGCTCTTCCTGCACGGCGCGGGCGAGCGCGGGACCGACAATCATGCGCAGTTGACCCACGTGGCCCGGATCTTCGCCACGCCGGAGAATCGCCGCACGTATCCCTGTTTCGTGCTGGCGCCGCAGTGTCCGCCAGAGCGGAAATGGGCCGAAGTGGATTGGAGCGCCATGCACCACAAGACGCCCGAGAAACCGTCGATTCCCCTGGCCCTGGCCATGGAAGTCATTGCCCAGTTGCAGAAGGAGTATAGCATCGACGCGAAACGGCTTTACGTGATGGGGCTTTCCATGGGCGGCTACGGTTCCTGGGACGCGATCAGCCGTTACCCGGAGACTTTTGCCGCCGCGGTGCCGATCTGTGGCGGCGGCGACGAGGACAAGGCCCCCGCGATCGCCAAGATCCCCGTGTGGGTATTCCATGGCGACCACGATGGGGCGGTCAAGGTCGAGCGCTCGCGGAACATGGTAGCCGCGCTGAAGAAGGCCGGCGGCTCGCCCAAGTATACGGAGTATCCGGGTGTCGGTCACGACTCCTGGGTGCCGGCTTCCAAAGAGCCGGAACTGCTGCCCTGGCTCTTTCGCCAGACACGGTAGCCCGGGGCTGACGACGGCGATGACCCATCGCAACGGAGAAACGCGTTCTTCTCCCGAGAGAATCGCCGCCCGCGCGTATCCCTGCCGACACGCTTTATCTTCTGCGTCGTTTTTGCGGACGTAGTGCGGATCGTACGTCTCAGTCGGTGCCGAGGTTCAACCAAGATCCGCCGGTGATCCAGGCGCCGACAAGACCCGTGCTCGTGTTTTGCCAAAGCACGTCTGTTTTTTTGTCGCCATTGAAGTCTCCCACGCCGGCCAAAATCCAGCCCGCGTTCAGCGGAACGGTTCCGAGATACATGCCGCTTCCGCCGGTGATCCAAGCCAGGACCTCGCCCGAGGTCGTGTTCTGCCATAGCAGGTCCGCTTTGCCGTCGCCGTTGAAGTCTCCGATGCCGGCCAGCGTCCAGCCCGACGGGACCGTGCCCAGATACAGCCCGCTTCCGCCGGTGATCCAGGCGAGGATCTCGCCCGAGGTCGTGTTCTGCCACAGCAGATCCGCTTTGCCGTTGTTGTTGAAGTCTCCGATGCCGGCCAGCGTCCAGCCCGACGGGACCGTGCCCAGATACAGCCCGCTTCCGCCGGTGATCCAGGCAAGGACCTCGCCCGAGGTCGTGTTTCGCCACACCAGGTCCGCTTTGCCGTCGCCGTTGAAGTCTCCGATGCCGGCCAGTGTCCAACCCGACGGGACCGTGCCGAGATACAGCCCGCTTCCGCCGGTGATCCAAGCAAGGACCTCGCCCGAGGTCGTGTTTTGCCACACCAGGTCGGCTTTGCCGTCACCGTTGAAGTCTCCGATGCCGGCCAACGTCCAGCCCGACGGGACCGTGCCGAGAGCCAGCCAATTTCCGCTGCCCGTGATCCAGGTGCCGACGACACCCGTACTCGTGTTCTTGAGCAACACGTCGGCTTTGCCGTCACCCGTGAAGTCTCCCACGCCGGCAATCGTCCATTCCGTTCCCGGAACGACGGAAATGGTTGGCGATGTTGTAGTGACTGCCCACCCGCCGATCGCGGCGGTGATCGTGTCGTTGCCGACAGCAGTGGCCGTAAATGTGACCGTATAGGTTCCGTTCTTATTGTCGGTGACGGCGCTGAAAGTGCCGCCGGCACTGCCCGTTTTCAGGCCAAAGGCCACCTGAAGGCCCCCGGCGAGTTCCCGATTGCCATTGGCATCCATGGCCGTCAGAGTCACGTTTACGGTATCGCCCCACGCGACCTGGGATGCCGACGTGCTGACTGTGGACCGCGACAAACTGGCCGTTCCAACGACGGCAATTGTCGTGCTAGCCGTGGCACTGGTGTAGTCGGTCGTGTCCGTGGGCGTGAAAGTGACTGAGAGCGTATTATTGCCGGCGGGCAGCGTAATGCCGGTAGTTGGAGTATAGACGAACTTGCCCGCCACGCTTTCCAAGTTTCCTGCCACGGTCCAAGAGGCGCTGGCGTCCAACTGCGCGCCGGCCAACGCCGCCCCTTGGGCGATCGGCGCGGGAGTGGCCCAACTGATCGTCGGCGTTGCCTTTCCGATGACGAAGGTCACCGGGCTGCTGCTGGCCGAGAGGTAATCCGCACTGCCGGCAAAGGCGGCGGCCACCGTATACGTGCCCGCCACGTTCGGCGCCGTATTGCCCAGGTCCGTACCACCGGTACCGCTGCCGCTGTAGTAGGTAAATGTCGGGCTGACGGTCTCCAGGTTGGTGGCCGGACTGCCGCTGACACCCTTCACCGTGGCCGTAGCCGCAAAAGGCAAACCGTCGTACGTGCCGCCGGCGTCGATCGCGTTCACCGTCGGCGTTGCCTTGGTGATCGTGAAGGCTACCGGGCTGCTGCTGACGCCCTGGTAGTTGTTGTTGCCCGCAAAGGTGGCGATCACGGTGTAGCTGCCGGCACTGGTGGGGGCGGTGCCGCCCAGCGACGTCGAGGTCGAGACATTGTAATAGGCGTAGGACAGCAGCGGACTGCCGAAGCTGGCGATCGTGCCGTCCGTGCCCACGCCCGTCACCGTGGCCGCTGTGGCCGCGAAGGCCGACGCCTTGTAAATGCCCCCGGCGTCCGTCACGCTCACGTGCGCGCTGGTCAACGGCGCCGCGCTGATCGTGAAGGCCACCGCGCTGCTGTTGGCGGCCTGGTAATTGCTGTTGCCCGCAAAGGTCGCAGTCACAGTGTAGTTGCCGGCATTCGTGGGGGCGGTGCTGCCCAGCGATGTCGAGGTCGACACGTCGTAGTAGGCGTAGGACAACAGCGGACTGCCGAAGCTGGCAATCGTGCCGCCCACGCCCGTCACCGTGGCCGCGGTGGTCGGGAAGACCAACGCCTCGTAGGTGCCGCCGCTATCCGTCACGCTCACTGTCGGCGTCGCCTTGGTGATCGTCAACGCCGTGCTCGAGTCACTGATCGCGTTGAACTCGCCGTTAGCCGCGTAGTTATAGGTAATGCCGTAGGGCGTGGCGGAGGCGGACAACGCGCTCGTATTGAACGTGGCCGAAAAGGCGCCCGTCGAAGGATTGATCGATGCATCCAACGTTCCTACGCCGCTCAACGCGATTTCCACGTCGCCGGAGGGCATATCGGGCGTCGCCGTGATCATGCCGGACAACGTGACCGACGACGTTCCGTAACTGATCGAGTGCGAGGCCGTCAGACCACTGAAACTGGGGGTGACGTTGGTCACGGTGCTCACCGTCAATGCGCCACTGGCCGTAATACTGTCGCTGTTGCCCGCGTTGTCGGTCGCCGTCGCCTGTACGTCGTAGGTTCCGTCGTCCAGGGCCGAAGGCACTACCGCGCTCCACGTTCCGTCGCTGACGGTTGCCGCCAGGACCTGTTCGTCAACGGTCACAATAACCGTCGCAATGCCGCTGCTGGGCGAGGCATCGCTCACCGTCCCGGTGAGCGTCGGCGTACTACTGTCGGTCGACAGCGGAGTCACCGTCACCGTCGGGGCCACCGTGTCCTTGGTCGCGGTTGCGGTCGCGTCGCCCGTGCTGAAGTTGCCGGCGGGGTCCGTGGCCGTCACCGTGTAGGTGATTGTGCCGTCCGCCAGGCTGGAAACATCGATACTTGGGATCGACCACCCGCCGTCGCCATTGGCGCTGGTCGTGTACGCGTCCGTCGTGATCGAGCCATTGCTGACCACTAGCGAGATGTTTGCATCGTCCTCTGCCGTGCCGGACACGGTCACGGCCGCTTCGTTGGCGATGTTCACGGGGTTCGTCGCGCTGGTCACGCTCACGCTGGGCGTGGCTTGGGCGATGCTGAAAGGCACGGCCGCGCTGTCGGCCGCGGCGTAATCCGCGCTGCCGGCGTAATGCGCCACGACGGTATAACTGCCGGCATTGGTCGGGGCCGTGCTGCCCAGCGAAGTGGAAGTCGACACGTCGTAGTAGGTGTAGGAGAGGCTGCCATCGCCGAAGCTGGCGAGCGAGCCGTCCACGCCCGTGACCGTGGCGCCCGTGGCCGCGTAGGCCGAGGCGTTGTAGGTGCCGCCGGCGTCCGTCACGCTCACGCTGGGCGTGGCTTGGGCGATGCTGAAGGGCACTGCCGCGCTGTCGGCCGCCGTATAGTCCGTGCTGCCGGCGTAGTGTGCCACCACGGTATAACTGCCGGCATTGGTCGGGGCCGCGCTGCCCAGCGAAGTGGAGGTCGAGACATCGTAGTAGGTGTAGGAGAGGCTGCCATCGCCGAAGCTGGCGAGCGAGCCGTCCACGCCCGTGACCGTGGCGCCCGTGGCCGCGTAGGCCGAGGCGTTGTAGGTGCCGCCGGCGTCCGTCACGCTCACGCTGGGCGTGGCTTGGGCGATGCTGAAAGGCACGGCCGCGCTGTCGGCCGCGGCGTAATCCGCGCTGCCGGCGTAATGCGCCACGACGGTATAACTGCCGGCATTGGTCGGGGCCGTGCTGCCCAGCGAAGTGGAAGTCGACACGTCGTAGTAGGTGTAGGAGAGGCTGCCATCGCCGAAGCTGGCGAGCGAGCCGTCCACGCCCGTGACCGTGGCGCCCGTGGCCGCGTAGGCCGAGGCGTTGTAGGTGCCGCCGGCGTCCGTCACGCTCACGCTGGGCGTGGCTTGGGCGATGCTGAAAGGCACGGCCGCGCTGT
>CAZTPX010000005.1:0-146012 GCA_964615095.1 uncultured Planctomycetaceae bacterium
CCACGGCCAACCATCTCTCCTTCCTCAAGGGCGGGATGGCGATGATGAAGTATTTCGGCGCCTTCAGCACGCAAAACGCCCTGCTGCGAAGCGAGTCGGGCACGGTATCGGCCATCGCCGGGATCCTCAAGGCCCCCATGGACATCATCGCCGACAAGCTCCGCGGCTACCTGGGGCTGGTCGATGACCTGTTCGAGCGCCGCGACAAGGTTGTGGCGGCCTGCGAGGCCCTCATGCCGCACCTCTACCACGTCGCCCATACCTCGGCCGATCCACAGCGGCAGGTGCCCATCGGCTACTGGATGCACCGTGGCGGCGTGCCCTTCGTGTCGCCGGAGATCTTCAAGAATATCTATTGGGCGACCACTAAGCCGATCGTCGAGGAGCTTTGGGCCCACGGCCACCAGACGTTGTTTTACGCCGAAGGCAAGTGGGACCACCACCTGGAGTCGTTCGCCGAGTTGCCGGAGCGGAGCATCGTCTACCATGTCGATCAGGGCGACGTCGCGAAGGCCCATCGCGTGCTGGGCGAGAAGTTCTGCCTCAGCGGCGGCATTCCCAACTGGCTGCTCACGCGCGGCAAGCCGGAAGACATCCGCCAGCAAGTCCGCAACGTGTTGGAAATCGCGGCAGGCGACGGTGGCTACATCCTCGACGCCAGCGCCATCGTGCAGAACGACGCCACGATCGAGAACCTGCGCGCCATGACCGACGCCGGCCGCGAGTTCGGCGTTTACTCTTCCGGCTCCTTGGAACCGCTGCCCGCGCCCTTCCAATCGTCTGCCACCGGCGCCGGGCTTACGGCCGCACCGGGTCGGCCGCGTCCCGGGGTGTGCCAGCCTTGGGAGGCGAAGCTGGCCGAGCTTCCGCCGATCCAAGGCGATGCCGCCTTATGCCGCCGCGTCTGGGAAGACATCGATGCCCTCGCGTACATGTATCTCTGGCAGGTGTTGCTGTCGTTTTAGCAAGGATACACTCGTGTCCGGCCTCCGTGCCGGCGCAATTCGGACTCATGAGGAGCCGCAGAAAATGGACGACCCTGGCCAGTTTGTCGATTACATCATCACGCAGTACTTGACGCGGATGCACGAGTATCCGCAGAACAACTATGATGCGGATCGGTTTTCCTTTGACGGCGTCGACCGCTCGAAGCAGTTCGACCTCGTACTGCACAAGCAATACCTATGGTTTTTTTTCCAGAACTGCATCTCGCTGCACAAGACCTATCTGCGGCTGGCTGACCAGGCATCGAAGAAGCTATTCCTGGACTTGATCGTTTTCCACTTGGCCGGTTGGGTGCATGTGAAACTGGACACCAACACGCCACAGTACTGGAGTCTATGCGAGCGGGCCAAGCAACTTCCCGCCACCCCGTCCACCTTTCCGTATACGGGCTTGTTCGGACCGCTGCTGCACTTCGAGAACATTGAGTACCTCGGGCACGCGTTGAAGGTCGATTGCTGGCGCGGCGGCGCAATTTGGAACTTCATCTCCGGACAATACTACTTTGCGCGAGATTCCGTAACGATTGCACCACAGCCTAATGACCACGTGGTCGACGCGGGGGCCTGTTTCGGCGACACGGCACTGGCTTTTGCGGCCACTGTCGGCCGCGACGGCCGCGTCTACGCGTTCGAGCCTATCGGCAAGCACCTGGACATCATTCGCCATAACGTTGCCCAGAATCCTCAGTTTACCGATGTCATTCGCGTCTTTCCCTTCGGCTTGGGAAACGTGTCGCAAGGCGATTCGGCCCCGCTTCAAGCGAACTTCCTCAGTCCCGGATTCAGCATGAACGCCATTTCCGACTCTGCGAAATTGCCTGTCGAGACCCTCGACAATCTCATCCGGAAAGGCGCGATCGAGCGGGTTGATTTCATCAAGATGGACGTGGAAGGCTTTGAGCTCAAGGCCCTCTGCGGCGCTCAAGAGACGCTGCGCCGTTTCCGCCCGCGATTGGCGATTTCGGTCTACCATCGACCGCAGGACATGTTCGAGGTGCCTGCCCTCCTCGATAGTCTTGGCTTGGGCTACAAGTTCTATTTGGATCATTACACGATCCACGGCGAAGAGACGGTGTTGTACGCGACGGTGTAGCAGCTACACAACACACCTCACCACACCCGAGTAGACCGCCTGCTGTTTCCCATCGGCTTCAATTAGCAGGGCACCGTCCGCGGCGATGCCCAGGCAGTGGCCTTCGATCCGCTTCTCGCCTTGCACAATCTGCAATTGCTTGCCGCGCTGCAAACAGAGATCCTGAGCGCGCGCGACAATGCTTTCCGGCGCGATCGCTAACCGGGCAAGTTGCCGCTGCAACTGCTGCAAGATCGCGATCAAAAGTTCCGTGGAATCGTGCTCGCGACCCGTCGCGTCGAGAAGCGTAACGACCCGCGGCCGGACATCCTCCGGCGCATCGGCCGCGGCGTTGTTCACGTTCAGGCCGATGCCGATGACGTGTTTGCCATCGGGCAGAACCTCGATCAGAATGCCGGCCAGTTTGCGGCCATCGAGCAGAACGTCGTTAGGCCAGTGAATGCCGATTTCATGGCCCGGCACTATTATCGGGCTAACAGCCTCGACGACCGCCACCGCCGCCGCCAGCGAAACTAGGCCCGACCGTTGCGATGCCCCGGCCGGCGCAACCAACTCCGGCCCGATCAGCAGACTGAACGCAAGGCTTCCGGAGCCGGTCCACCAGCGGTTGGAACCCCGTCCGCGGCCGGCAGTCTGGCGATCGGCGATGATCAACCAGGGAAGTTTCACGCCCGCGTAAGCCGCACATTGGCTGGCCCGATCATTGGTCGAGCCGATCTCGGCGTGGTGCTCCAGGTCGGCAACAAAGGTATTTTCAAGAATTTTCCTCAAGTTTTGCATTCTCACCTTGACTGGCCGGCTGAAGATTGGTATTTCCACCCAAACTTTTCTGCGGTTCCCCATTTCCGCGCGAAACAGAGCCTCATTATAACGTCGTGGCACAATGCGACAGGAACCAGGTCGAGCATCTTTCGAATGCAAGAGTCCGGCCCGCATCTTGCTGCTGGCATTGCTAGCAATTGGTTGGATATTTGGCCCGACAATCGCCGCCGCGCAGACGCAGATTCGCTTTCCCACGCCCGATCCGGCCGACGGCCAGCCGGTCGTCACGCCCGCGCCGACTACCTCCCCGGTTGCCGCAGTGGGCACGGACACTACCGCCCCCTCTGCCGGATCGACGATGACGCCGTTCGGGCCTGCCCCGCCTGTCGGCGCTGCGCCGACCTTGGCGCCGGGCGGCGGATATCCGGCCCCCGCCGCCCCCGTTTATGGCCCCGCCCCGGTGGCAACGCTTAACGGAAACGTGCAGCCGCCGCCGGCCACATGGGACCCCTTTGCCCCCCCGAGCACTGCCCCGGCGGTCCCACTTCCCGGGCAAGATCCCTACTATAACGCGCCGCAGCCCTGCCCCGCACAGCCGGGGCCGTTCACCATGCCGCCCGTGCTGGCAACGCCCTACCGCTTCCTGCGGGACGTGTCGCTGGACTATAACTGGTTTGCCGGCCACGGCACCAGCCCGGGCCAGTTGGGCATCAACGACATCAACTTCAAGAGCACCTTTGCCCTGCCCATGCCTTTCCTCCAGCCGCCTCAGCCGGAGCCGCCCAGGCCGCTTCTGATCACGCCGGGCTTCGCCTGGCACTTCTGGGACGGGCCTTCCTCCAACATGCTCGGTAACCCCGACATGCCGCCGCGGACCTACGACGCCTATCTCGACGCCGAGTGGGACCCGGTGTTCGTTCCCAACTCGTTCAGCGCCGAGCTGGATGCCAGCGTGGGCATCTACTCCGACTTCAGCGAGATTACCAGCCAGAGCATCCGCCTCAAGGGCCGGGGCATGGCCGTGATCGGCGTCCCCGACACGAACCTGACGATGAAACTCGGTGTTTGGTACATCAACCGGGAACGCTTCAAGTTACTTCCCGCGGGCGGATTCGTGTGGAAACCAAGTCCGGTCACGCGCTTCGATATCCTCTTTCCCAATCCCAAGTTCACGCAGATGCTCACTACGACGGGCGGCGGCGTGGAATGGTGGTGGTATCTCTCGGGCGATTATGGCGGCGGAGTGTGGACAATCAAGCGTTCGGCCGACGCCACGCATCCGGAAGAGAACCAGATCGACCTGGTCGACTATGACGACATCCGCGTCGCCCTGGGCATAGACTTCACGCGGCAGGGCGGCCAAAAGGGCTTCTTCGAAGGTGGCTATGCGTTTCAGCGGCAACTCAACTACGCCAGCGGGCTGCCCTCCGACGTCAATCTCGACGGCGCGTTCTATGTCCATGCTGGAGTGGCGTTCTGATGGCCGGCACGGCGGCAGGCATGCTCCAGGCTTGCGAACCGTGCGCTCATAGCGATTCTGTAGGGAACGGCGGGGCACCCGCGCAGCGGGTCGATGCCGTTCCGCCCGGTTTGGAACGGCACGGAGGCCATTCCCTTCAGTGTTACACTGGAATCAAACCATGCCGGAATTTCCGCCTAAAGGCGGTACTACGAACGCCTTTCTTTCATACGCTCGGCGTGTACCTGCTACTTTGGCTTTGCTCGGCAGCAAATGCGCAAATGTCGCCGACCGTGGATTCGCCCATGGACAATCCTTTTGGCGACCAGAATCCGGGCTACTACCAACCGCCGGACGTACAAGTCCCTTCTGCACAAATGCCTTATCTTCCACCCGCAGGCCCGGCGGTCACAAGCGGGCCTGCTCCGGCACAATGCCCCGCGCCGACCACGCTCGGAGAACTGCTCTTTGCCGACGGCCGCAATACGCCGGCCGATAACCGTTGCGGGTCTTTTCAGAAGCTCTCGTTTGTGAACACCTATCTGCCGCGGATGGGTTCCGATGGTTTCGGCTGGTACGACGTCGAGTTGACGAGCGTTTGGGGACTTCCCTTTCCCACAAAAGACGCCCCGCTGGTCATCACGCCGGGCTTTGCCACGCACTGGCTCAACGGTCCGAGCAGCCTCGACATTCCCGCGCAGCTTCACGATGTTTACACCGAGTTCCGCTGGCTGCCAAAGATCGGCGAGCGGTTTCGGGCCGATATAGCCGTACAGCCGGGGTATTACAGCGACTGGGACGGCAGCAGCGTTCGCGCCGTGCGGATCTTGGGCCACGGAGCGGGCGTTTATGACTGGACGCCCACGTTTCAACTCGTGCTGGGCTGCGCCTATCTCGACCGGCCGGATATCGAACTGCTGCCGATCGCCGGGTTCATCTGGAAACCGAACCCGGAAGTGGAGTATCGATTGGTTTTCCCGACGCCGAAGATCGCATGGTGCCTAGAAGGTGGCGGATCAGCGAGATTGTTTCGCTCCGATGCGACTAAACTCGGGGACCTTGGGTTGGTTGAGAAGCCGTCCGATGCGGGGGAACTCTGGTTCTACATCGCCGGCGAGTTGGGTGGCGGCACCTGGGCGATCCGCCACAGCGATGGCGCGAGCGACTTGATGAGCTACAGCGATTGGCGGCTTTACCTCGGTCTGGAGACGAAATCCATAACGACGATCAGCTCGCACATTGAAATCGGCTATGTGTTTCATCGCTACATTCGCCTGACGAGCACTGGCGACGACATGTTTGTTGGCGACACGTTGATGGCGCGCGCTGGGCTGAATTACTGAGGTATCCAAAAACAATTGTTGCCACTTCCGCATCTTTCAAGAACTTGGCAGAAATATGGTTGACAGAAATATAGCGTTAACGCACGCGCGGCTAACACGCGATATTTCTGTCAATCATCTTTCTGTCAATTCTCTTTCGTGGGAACTGCCATGAGTGGCTGGGCTAAACCCTAAACAAGGCTCACAACTCCCCTTCTACAATTTCCGTGTCGCCATCGCCACATCCTGCCCCAGCGGCGAGGCAATCTCGAAACCGCAACGGCGAAAAGTGGCCAACATCCGGCTGTTGTCTTTGGCAATCTCGGCGACGACTTTCTTTACGCCCCACCGCTTCGCCACTTCCAGGCAGTAGTCGGTCAACATCCCCCCTACCCCGCGGCCTTGCCAGCGATCGACCACAATCACGGCATACTCGGCCGCCTGATGATCGACGTCGGCCACCAGGCGGCCGATGCCGATGAGCTTCCGACAGCCTTCTTCCTCGACCTCGACCACAATCGCCAACTCGCGATCGTAGTCGATAAAACAATACCGCGACGCCATTTCGTGTGTCGTCTGCTTGAACGTGTAGTTGAAGCGGAACCAGCGCGATTGCGTCGAGCAGCCCGCCAACAGCTCGTGCCAGAGCGGCTCGTCCTCCGGCTTGATCGGCCGCAACACGACTGGCGTGCCGTCCTTGAGCGTTCCCTGGGTGACGTATTCCTCCGGATACGGCCGGATCGCCAAGTGCGCGTAGGGCCGGGGCTCGCCAGGTGGCATGCGGCGATCGACCACCACACGGGCGTCCAAGGCAATCACGTCTCCCGGCGTGGCCAAGAGCGGATTGACGTCCAGTTCCTCGATCTCCGGGTAGTCGGCCACAAGGTAGGAGAATCGCATGATGATCTCGATCAACCGATCGATATTCACGCCCGGTTTGCCACGATAGCCGCGCAACAGCGGCCATGATTTGAGCGACTCCAACATCCGCCGAGTAAGAACGTCGTTCAGCGGCGGCAGTCCCAGTGCCCGGTCTTGAAAGACCTCGGCGGCCACGCCGCCCATGCCCACCATGATCACCGGGCCGAAAACGGGATCCTTTTTCGTCCCCAGGATCAGTTCGAAACTATTGGGATAGCTGATCATCTTCTGCACGGTAACGCCGGAGATTTCCGCCTCCGGCCGCATGCGCCGCGCCCGGGTAGTGATCTGCACAAAGGCTTCCCGCACGGCCGCGCCATTGGGCAGGTCGAGGACCACGCCGTCGACCTCTGTCTTGTGGCTGATCTGCGGCGAGTCGATCTTCACGACCACCGGGTAGCCCAAGCCCTCGGCAGCCTCGACGGCTTCGTCGGCCGTGCGTGCGGCCATCGGCCGGGTTACGGGGATTTCATAAGACTCCAAGAGGGCCTTCGATAGTTTCTCAGAAAGGATGTCATCGCCTTCGGCAAGCAAGGCCTGGAAGGCCGTCCGCCGCTGGCGGCGATCGAGGCCGAATTCGACCGGCAAATCGCGCGGCGTTTCCTGCAGGATCGTCAGGTTTCGGGCATAGGAAACGAGGTGCAAGAAGGCCTGCACGGCCTTGGCCGGCGTCTTGTAGGTAGGCACGCTCATCGAGTTGAGGACCTGGCTGCCCTCGTGGACTGAACGACTACCCATCCATGCCGCCAACACGGGCTTGCGGGTCTGGGCCGCCACCTGGGCGACCGCCTGGGCCGTAGCCGTGGCGTCGGTCATGGCCAAGGGCGTGAGAATGACCAACCCGGCATCGACGTTCTTGTCCTTCAGAACGGCGGTCAGGGCGCGCGAATAGCGCTGCGGCGAGGCATCGCCCAGCAGGTCGACCGGGTTGCCACGCGACCAACCCTCCGGCAGGAACTTATCCAACTCCGCGATGGTTTCCGGCGCAAGTTCCGCCAGATGGCCGCCACGGGCGATCAAGATGTCGGTCGTCATAACGCCCGGCCCGCCGGCGTTGGTGACGATGGCCAGCCGATCGGAGCGGGGCGTCAACTGGCGGGCCAACAACTCGGCGCAATCGAACATGTCGTCGATTTCCCAAATGCGCTCGATGCCCGCCCTCTGGAAGGCCGCTTCGTAGACCGCATCGACCCCTGCCATGGCCCCCGTGTGCGAGGCGGCCGCCCGGGCCGATTCCTTGAACCGCCCCGCCTTGTAGGCCACGATCGGCTTCGTGCGCGCGAAGGCCCGGGCGGCGGAAAGAAACTCGCGGGCCTCGCCGATCGATTCCACGTACAAGATGATGGATCGCGTTTCCGTCAGGCAGCCGAAATAGTCGATCAGGTCCCCCATGCTCACGTCGAGCATGTTGCCCACGGAGACGAAGTGCGAGAAGCCGATCCCTTCATCGACGGCCCAATCGAGCACCGACGTGCAGAGCGCTCCCGACTGCGAAATGAAACCGATGTGCCCCGGCAGCGGCGTCGCCGTAGCGAAACTGGCGTTGAGATGCCGCCAGGGAACGATCACTCCCAGGCAATTGGGTCCGAGGATCCGCATGCCGTCGAACTTGCGATGCTCGCGGCGGACGGCTTCCTCCAGTTCGCGGCCGGCCGGGCCTGCCTCGCCGAAACCGGCCGTGAGGATAATGATGCCGCGAACGCCCCTTTCGCCGCACGATCGCACGACTTCGGGAACAGACTCAGCCGGCGTGCAGATTACGGCCAGGTCGGCCACGGCGGGAATACTCTGGATATCCGCATAGGCATGGACACTCTGTACCACCTCGTACTTCGGGTTGACCGGGTAGACCACACCCTGGTAGTTGGAGGCGATGAGGTTGTGAAAAACCGTGGAGCCGGCACTGCGGGCTGTTTCGTCGGCCCCAATGACGGCAATCGAGCGAGGATCGAATATCTTTTCGAGATTGCGGATGCTCATAGTAAGCCGGCACCACTAAGAACGGGCGAATCAATAACTGTCGTATTGGCGCCTTTCGCTCCGCGAAAGTTGCACAACTTGCGCGGAGCGAAAGGCGACACGTATTCCTGCGTCAGTCCTAACTTTTGGGCAGCCCCAAGGACCGTCGCACCAGCCAATCCCAAATACGGTCGGGAATCCACCTGTAAACGCGCAACAGCAGGCTTACTTTCAGGCCGACCGGGTAGTACGTCCAGGGCCGTCGTGCAGTCAGGGCATGGACCACGCAGCGAACCACCGATTCAACCGGCTGGGCATGCTGGGCCATGTTCCGCGCCGCTTGCCGCATGGCCGTCAGATCGTTCTTGTACAAGTCCAGGGAACGGTCGTCTACGTGGGCGGCCAGGGCATCGGCCGTCGCCAGCGACTTGTCCCAGATGGGAGTCGCCGTCGCACCGGGCAAGATCGTCGAGACGCGGATCCCCCATGTCCGCAGTTCCACGCGCAAGGCATTGCTGATGGCATCCAACGCATGTTTGGACGCCGAATAGGAGCCCAGGTACGGCGAGGCTATCCGCCCGTTCAGCGAGCTGATGTTCACGATGCGCCCCCGCGCCTTGCGCAACAGCGGCAAAAAGGCCTGCACCACGGCAACCTGTCCCACGACGTTCACTTCAAGCTGTAACCGCAACTGGTCCAATGGCAGGATCTCCAGCGGACAGGCGACAACGATACCGGCGTTGTTGACCAGGCCGTCCAGGCCGGCATCGCCCACCGACCGGCCCACCGCCTCGGCAGCTGCCGCGACCTGGCAGGGATTGGTGACGTCGAACAACAAGGGCACGATATGGGGCGACTGGGCCGCCAACCGCTCGGCGTCCGCTGGCTTGCGAACTCCGGCGAACACGTTGTAACCGCGGCGGGCAAGTTCCGCCGCGCTGGCCGCTCCAATGCCCATCGAGGCGCCGGTTATCACTACCGCAGGCCGTCCCCGCACCGACTGTTCCATCTAGGCTGCTCCAAGAAACAACGAACGTAGGCCCCACTTCCTTGCGATTATCCCACGCAAGCTGACCTGTCCGTCCAGTTTTAGCATGCCTACCAAACCGCCGCAAGACGATAGCCCAATATGATACAAGGAGCCGCTTATCGTCCCCACCCTTCGGGGCATCTCTTGTCCCTGGCGGATAAAGAGCTAGAATTAAGCAAGATGGATGCCGAAAATCGAAACCCGCTCCTTCCGCCCAGTGCCTTCGAACCGCGCGGAGTTTCCCTGGTCGATGTAATTCCCGAGTTCGACGTCGACTATCTCCCGCCTCCCCCTGTCCGCCACCTCTGGCGGCACGTGCTTCTTTTCCTGGCGACCTGCGCGACCACGTTCATCGCCGGAGTGTACTATTCCGATTACCGCCCGGATGGCGCATGGGTGGCCTTCCTGCGCGAGCTTTCCTGGCCGGCGATCAAGGACGGGCTGATGTATTCCGCGGCCCTGATGGCAATCCTTTTTTGCCATGAGATGGGCCACTTCGTGCAGGCCTGCCGCTATGGCGTCTATGCCTCGCTACCCTATTTCATCCCCAATCCGGTGCCCGTGATTGGGACATTCGGCGCGGTAATTCGCATGGATCCGCAATGCGGCAATCGCAAGGCTATCTTCGACATCGGCATCAGCGGTCCGCTGGCCGGGCTGCTGC
Organism: uncultured Planctomycetaceae bacterium; assembly: GCA_964615095.1. Lineage (GTDB taxonomy): Bacteria > Planctomycetota > Planctomycetia > Pirellulales > Thermoguttaceae > JANXQG01. The sequence continues at coordinate 10,215 of CAZTPX010000005.1, forward strand.
CGACGTTCGCCTTGCTCTTCGTCGGACTTTCCTGGAGCCATTACAAAGAAATCAAAACACACGAAATAGTCTTGGGAACGCCGCCGTTGGTGGAGTACGTCTTCTCATGGATGCATGGGCCGATGCCTGCCAATAACACGATCGATTACCACCCCGTCGCCTTTGCCGCTTGGGTGGGCCTGTTGATCACGTCGATCAACCTCATGCCCATCGGCCAATTGGACGGCGGCCACATTCTTTACGCCATGTTCCGCAAGCAGGCCCACGTGGCCTCGATGGCGGTGTTGGTGCTGGCGATCACGGCATCGATCGTTTTGATGATTCCAGATTGGTGGTTTATGTTGGGCGTGATCACCTTTCTGGGAACGCGCCATCCGCCTACGACCGACGATTCCGTGCCATTGGGCAAGGGCCGTTTTGCGCTCGGGATGCTTACGCTCGCCTTCCTCTTGCTCGGCTTCACTCCCAGGCCCATGGGCATCGCGCCTTAATTCCGCAGCGATTGCATCGGCGCCGGGATCCGGCCGCCGAAGCGCACAAACGCCGTGCTGGCCCCGCTGTTGCGGATCTCCATCACGGGAGTCGATCCGAAGAGACCGCCGAAATCGACGATGTCGCCGGCCTTGGCCCCCGGCACCGGGATCAGGCGAACGGCCGTCGTCTTGTCGTTGATCACGCCGATGGCCATCTCGTCGGCGATGATGGCAGCGATCGTTTCCGCGGGCGTGTCGCCGGGGATGGCAATCATGTCCAGGCCGACCGAGCAGACGCTGGTCATGGCTTCGAGTTTCTCCAGCACGAGGTGTCCGCGGCCAACGGCGTCGGCCAGCGCGGCATCTTCGCTGACCGGGATGAACGCGCCGCTCAGCCCGCCCACGGAACTTGAAGCGAATAAGCCGCCTTTTTTCACCGCGTCGTTGAGCATGGCCACGGCCGCCGTGGAACCGGGGGCGCCGATGGCGGCAATGCCGAGGGTCTCGAGGATCTCGCCCACGCTGTCGCCAACGGTCGGAGTGGGGGCCAGCGAAAGATCGACGATGCCGAACTCCACGCCCAGTTCGGCAGCCACTTCGCGGCCGATCAACTCGCCCACGCGGGTCACGCGGAAACTGGTGATCTTGATCTCTTCAGCCAGATCGCCCAGGGTAAGATGCTCTTCCATCGCCAGCCGTCGCCGCAAGGCGCTGCACACCACGCCCGGCCCGGAAACACCAATGTTGACCACGGCCTCCGGCTCACCCGCGCCCAGATAGGCCCCGGCCATAAAGGGGTTGTCCTCGGGGATATTGGCGAAGATCACCAGCTTGGCGCAGCCGAATCCCCGCTGCCCGGCCGTAGCGTCGGCAATCTTCAAGAGGATATGGCCCATCCGCTGAATGGCGTCCATGTTGATGCCCGCCCGCCGCGAGGCCACGTTCAGCGACGCGCAAACCCGCCTGGTCTGCGCCAAGACTTCCGGCAGCGACTCCATGACGACCGAGTCGCCGGGCGAGATCCCCTTGTGAACCAGGGCCGTGAAACCGCCCACGAAGTCCACGCGGCACTCGTCCGCCACCGCATCGAGCGTCTTGGCCAACTGCACGGCGGAACCATGACCATGGCCGGCCAGCAGCGTGGCGGCTGGCGAGATGGCCACGCGCTTATTAATCACGGGGATGCCGTACTTGGCACCCACGCGATCGCAGACCTCGACGAGCCGGCTGGCCCGCGAGACGATCTTCTGTCGCACCTTGCGGCAAAGATGATCTAGGTTCGGCGCCGAACAGTCGTCGAGGTTCAGCCCCAGGGTAACGCTGCGAACGTCGAGATGTTCGGCGTGCAGCATCTGGATGGTCGAGAGGATTTCGTCGGTGCGGAGCATAGGGAAAGTGCTTAGTTCTTGTAGGCCGGAACAAACTTGCGCAGTTCCGGCATGGTTTCACGCAGATCTTGCCGGAACTGCGCAAGCTTGTTCCGGCCTACAGCTACGTTCTCACGCCTTGCCCCTGTTTCAATCGCAGTTGGTTCGTGGCCACGAAGACGTTTTCATGCTGGAGCTTGACGGCGAAACCCAGTTCCTGGCCCATCTGCTCCAAGTCAGCCTGCATCATCCGCACGTCCCAGCGAGCGGGAACCTCGACCTGGCCGATGAGAACGAACTGCGTGCCCTTGCGATCGCCGTAGAGATCGACAATGTTGATGTCCTTGCCGGCCAGATACTGGCTGAAGCGGCGAACGATACCCGGCTGGTCCTCGCCAAAGGCACTGATCACGAACCGCTCGGCAGGTTCCGAACTGGCGGCGGCGGCGGCCCGCCCGGGACGGGCCAGTACCTGGTAGGCGCACCCGCCGGCCCCCGCCGCGCGAATTCTCTGGGCCAACTGCTCGGGATCGATCGGCTCGGGCACGCTGACGATCATAATCAGCGTGAAGTAGCCCCCCAAGACGGTCTGGCTGCACGAGTCGATGTTGCCGCCCAGCGACTCGACCGCATCACTCACCGCCGCCACGATGCCGGGGTGATCGTCGGACATGACCGTGAGTACGAAACTGTGTGGAAAGCGCGTCATTATTGCCGACCCAGGATGGGAAAACAGCTATATTAGCATCTTCCGGCAAGGTCGGCAACGGGCCGCGCGCAAAACACGGACCAGTACTACGCCCCTCGGCGCACGGCTTGCACAATCTGCTCGGCCGCGCCCGCCGGCCCTAGTTGCGCCACGTTGACCACAAGGTCGTAGAGGTGCGGGTCATTGATGTCGTGGTGGAAGAACCGCTGAATGTACTCGCGGCGGCCGCGGTCGGTACGATGGATCCAGCCCAACGCTTCTTTCAAGCTGATATTGCGCTGTTGTCCTATGGCTTGGGCACGAAATGCCTCCGGCGCCACGATACGCACCGCCAGAGTCTTGGCCCGCGGCAAGATGAATTGGGCGCCGCGACCGACAAATACCGCGCTGCCCGCCCGAGCCAACCCCTGAATCGAGCGACGAACTTGCACCGCGTATTTCTCGTGGGGAATGATGTGGCGATCCATCCACGTGCCGAATACGTCGTACACCCAGTTGCTCTCGGTCTCGTCGACCAGGTCGAGCATGAAGCGCGGTTCCTTGTAACGCTGGGCGATCTGGTCCACCAGATTCTTGTCATACACCTGCCAGCCAAGATGCTCGCCCACTAGGCGGGCTACGTTTGCCCCGTCCGCGCCGGCCTCGCGGGAAATCGCGACATAGGCGACTGCCTGGCCCGGCAAAAGGCCGAACTCCTGACTACCGCCAGTGTGGCCAGCCGTCTCTTGGACCTGACCCCAGGAACGCATTTTCCGTTCGAGAAAGGCGGCGAGCCGCGGATCCTGTTGAATGGGACTCTTCATGGCAACCCCCTGCAAAAAAGAAGAGAAAGTGAATGGGGAAAAACCGACTTGCCTACATTGAATTTTATGCGCCGAGCGTGCAAAAAGGAAGCTGCCACCCATATTGACCCTCGAATGGGCAGCCTTTATACTGCCAGCACTCAAGATTCGCACCCATCAAGCCGCGCAATGGCCGAACCATGACTGACGCCGACTCCCCATCCACCACTCCAGCGCCCCGCTGGCAACCGCTGAACTCGATCGATCGCCGCGTCCTGGGGGTCCTGGGCGAAAAAGCAAAAACAACACCAGATACCTATCCCATGTCACTCAATGGGGTGGTTTCCGCCTGCAACCAGAAGAGCAACCGGTCCCCGCTCATGCAACTCGAACCCGATCAAGTCGAGGAATCGCTGGACCGCTTGCGGAAGTTCGGCGCGGTGGCCCTGGTCGAAGGTTCCGGCCGGGTACAAAAGTATCGGCACTACCTCTACGAGTGGCTGGGAGTGGGCAAAATCGAACTATCGGTGATGATCGAACTGATGCTTCGCGGCCCACAGACGGAAGGCGAACTCCGCGGACGGGTCTCGCGCATGGATCCGATCAACGATCTCAACGTGATGCGCGAATTGTTGACCTCGCTCAAGGGCAAAGGTCTTGTGATTCCCCTCACGCCCGAAGGGCGCGGTCAGGTCTTCTCCCACGCATTATTCCCGCAGCGCGATCTGGAGCATCAAAAGGCCCAGTACTCCCAGCAGGCCGTGGCATCGCCAGCCGCTGACGATGGGGTTCACGGCGAGCCACTCCCGCCCGTTGTTCCACGACCGGCCATCGCACCCGTAGCCCCCCGCCCTGCCCCGTCGGCCGGCGATTCTGAAGATTCGGAAGGACTGCGGCGGCAGATCGACGAACTGAGGTTGCAAGTGAAGCAGCAACGGCAGGAGATTGACGACCTTTCGGCGGGCATGCGCCGCATCGAGGACGAGTTTCAGGACATGAAACGGGCCTTAGGCGGCTAATCGCGAATTATTCATCCAAGTGCGCAAGCACTTGTTCTTTGTACGCGTTGATCGGGAAGTCGGAGTAGTTGGCCAACTGCTTCCGATTGGTCGCCAGCGTGCCTTTTTCCGCGTCATCCGTGGATTGCTCGATCTTCTTGTCGAAGTCGTCCAGGATGCCGGCACTACGCTGGCGGCCCTTGGCGTAAAGCGCGGCGGCCTGTGGCCCTCGGGCGGCGACCGCGGCGTCCAAGGCGCTAACGGCCTCCTTGAGTGGCAGCGACGAACGGCCTTGCCCTGCGGCATAATCGCGCAATTGCCCTGCCCATTCGTAGGGATCGGGCACAAGCGCGGACGAACGGGCGGTCTTGGGGATCTTGTTGATCAACTCGGTCAGTTCATGAATGGCCGCCGGGTAGGCCCGATTGTACATCTTCAACCAGCCCAGCGCCGCGTAGGGCAGGAGCCGGTCAGGCAGTTCGCCTTTGACGGCCTCGAAGTGCTGGAGGGCCTTGTCGCGATCCTTCTTCTTCAGCAACACCAATCCGTAGAGCAGCCGCGGTTCAGGCTCGGTGCCGGCCGCTTGCAGGGCCGTGTCGTACTCCTGCGACGCCTCGTCCAAGTTGACTTTCACCTGATCAACGTAGCCGGCCAGCTTGCGAATCGACGTCTTGGCGGCTTCGTTCAGCCGCGGTGGCCGGTCATCCGGCAGGAACAGTGCCGGCAACTGTTCACCCTGCCCACCGGTGGCAGGCATCTGTTTCTGTAGATAGGCGTACAACTCCGTCGGCTCGACCAGCGTGTCGCGATTGGCGTCCGCCGCGCCGCCGTAGCCTTCCGCCAGGCACCAGGCAAACAAGCCGTGTTCCTTGTCGCTAAGATCGATGCCATGCTGCCCCTTCCGACAGCTTGCCACGGCCGTCACTTTCCGCAACCGAGCGCGGTTGGGCTGCATTTTCAGCGCGAGAATCATTTCGGCCGAAGAAGGCTCGATCGCCTGCTCCGCCCCGGTCCCCGCATGACTGCCGTCCAAGAGCAGCAGCTTTTCCTTGGCCGGACAATCCTCCAGCAGATCGACAAGCCATTGCAGCGGCCGGCCGTTGACCGCCGGCTGATCCACGTGAAAATCCTTGGGCGCCAAGTAGACCTGCCCCTCGGCGTCTTTGCAAGCGTGGCCGACAAAATAAACGATCAGCCGGCCGTCGGCGCCGACCTTCTTGAGGAAATCGGGAATCTCCCGTTCCAGGGTCACGGCGCTGGGATCGCTGAAGACCCGCAACTGCTCCGGCGGCGTACGATAACGCTTGGTCAACACGTCCGACAGCAGCGTGGCATCGGCCAGCGGATAGTTCAGTGGACTGAGTTGCTTGTCGTCGTAATTCTGCACGGCAATGATCATGGTCCAGCGGGTGGCGTCGGTCGGGCGTTCCGCCGTAACCGCCGTGGCCCCGATGGGCGACTGGTTCTTGGCATCGACCGCTTCATGCTCGATCTTCACCCGATCGCCGGGCCGGAGTTTGTCCAGGGCGACTGCCTCATCGCCCAAGAAGATCTTGCACGTCGGACCGGCCACGTACGTCCATTTCTGCCCGCTATCCGTGGCCACGTTGAGCGTACCAGACTCATAGCCGATTTGCTGCACGACACCCTCGGCGGCGAGCCTTCGCCGGGCGACAACCTCGGCGATATACATGTCGTGCTTGACCATCACGTGGTCGCCGCGTTTCAGGCTCGACGGCTTCGCCACCGGCTGGCCGTTGACGGTAATGACGTATTGCGACGCGAAAGGCAATTTGACCACTTGCTTGTCGTCCTTGACGACGCTCAACAGGCGGCCGTCGAAATCCTCCGCCAGCACGCCTTCCAACTCGACTTGCCGTAGCGCCTCCAACTTATCGGCGATATTATTGCCCGTCGTTTCGTCGTAATCGTACTGCACTTTCAAGCGATCGCCAAGGTTCAGGGTCGTCAGGGCAACCGGTTTTTCGTGGAACGTCGCCTTGCCGTTCAAGAGAATCTTCTTGAGGCCCGCCGGAACGAAGATCTTCAGATCCTGGTGATTCGTCTCATCGCCGACCTCTACGACAATGGTCCTCAGCGCGTCGTCGCGGGCGCGGAGTCTCCCTGCGGCAAACCTACCAGGGCGGGTGGCATGGATTTCGCGAACGATCTTGTGCGAGACGGGATCGACCGTGGTGGTGATTTCCACGATGTCGCCCCGCTCCAACTCCTCGAGCAAGTGCCGTTCACCGTTTACAAAAATGATGTCCTCGTGATTCTTCTGATCCTTTAGGGCAATTCGCCGGACTGCGCCACCGTCGGCCGGCGCTACGCCAAACTCTCGCGACGCTACGAAGACATCGGAGACGGTCCCCTTGAACGTTTCCGTCGCGGTCACAACCGGCGTTGTCTTGTGGTGGGAGAGATAATACAACTGCCCGATGATTAGCGCACAGAGCATCACGCCAACGGCGCCGGCGAGCAACGCGAGGGTCCGCACCTTCTTCTTTCGCCGCGCCGCCTCCGCGACCGCGGCCTCCGCGTCCAGGTCCGCGGGGGCGGGCAGGCCGCTGCCACCGCCCGGCGAGGATTGCAGGTCCCGTAGTGCTTCGTGGGCAAAGCGGTAGCGCTGCGACTGGTCCTTGGCGATCAGCCGCTGGATGACATGGGCCAAGTCTTCGGGCACGCCTTCCAGCACGCGCTGGATGTCGGGCAGCTTGACGTCGGCCGTGGAGTGCCACATCATCCAGGCCAACTGCTTGTTGCGGCCGAAAGTCGCCAGCGTGGGCAGTAGCGACTCGAATTGTGCGCCGACCATCAACTCGTAGGCCGTGAACCCCAGCGAGTAAAGATCGCTGGCCGGGCCGACCGCGCCGAACTGGGCCGAGAGCAACTCGGGGGCCATGTATTTGGTCGTGCCTTTCAAGAGGCTGCCTTCCTCGTTGCTGGCCCGCCGGGCAAGGCCAAAGTCGCCCAGCTTGATGCGATTGGGCGGCGCGACAAGGATGTTGCTGGGCTTGATGTCGCCGTGGATCACGCCATTGCGGTGGAGAAAATCCAGCCCGGTGAGGCAGTTGGCCAGGACCACACGGAGCTGGTCGAGGTCCATCGCATCACCTTCAGCGGCCGGCCTGAGGCTGCCCCGCATAAGTTCCAAAATGAGCCAGCCCCGCGGCCGCACGACGTCGTAAATTGTGAGGATGTTGGCGTGCTGCAACGAGGCCAGCAGTTGCGCCTCCTGCCAATAGCGGGCCAACTGCCGTGGATCGGCCAGGTACTGCGGGTGGATCTGCTTGACAGCCACCTCGCGGCCCAGGTCGCGGTCGCGGGCGCGGCTGACGGTGGCGAACTCGCCGGAGGCGATCGTATCGAGTATCTCGTAACGCAAGTCCGATTCCATTTCGGGCCTTTAATCCTTCAAAATGGTAAGGATGTACTGTTCCAATTCGCGGTCGCGGTCGCGGCTGCCGGTGATGCCTTTTTCCAGCCCCCGGCCCGGCCTCGACGACCCGCCCCAGGTCTCCGTGTGCAACAAATCGAGAACCTGCTTGTAGTACTGCCGTTCGGCCTTCGAGTCGTGGCGGACACGGGCCTGGCGGGCCTCGCGCAAGAGGCGTTCGTAGGGCAGCAGTTCGCCACGCTCCGGGTGGCCGAAAAAGTTCTTTGCGATAGCCAACAGGGCCTCTTGTTTGGCCTCCGTGGTAACACCCGTATCGTCACCATTGTTGGAAACCAATACGATAGCAACCGTGAAGGCCACCGACAAGACCCACGCCAGGATCATCACCAGCGGGGGTATGGACCGCGATTTGCCCTGGCCCTTGTCCTTGCCGTCGCCTTCCTGGAGTTGCAGATGGGGAAGCTGCCCGTCGGCGGCCAGTTTGAAGGTCGATTGGGCCGTGTCGGCGGTCACCAGCCGGGCGACCTTGCGGGTCTGCGGCGGCGCCGCTGGCGGCGCAGTGGAGGCACCGTCGACTGTCGGTATAGGGATGGGCGGGGCCGCGGGCACCGGCGCCAACGGCGTTACCGAGGGGAAGTATTGCCGCGGCGCAGGGGCGGGTGGCGCGACAGGAGGCGTAGCAGGGGGCGCGACGATGTGTGGCGACGCGATAGGCGGAGTGGCCACCGGAGCTTCGGTCAACGTCAACGTGCCGACGGCCGGCGCGACGACCGCATCGCTGAGCGCGGGATCAACGGGAGCGTCTTTCGATACCCAAAACCGCCCCTGGCAGCGCGGACAGCTCGCGTAACTGCCGGCCAGCTTGTTGGGCACCGACAGGGGCTGTTTGCAACGGGGACATTGGGTGCGGACGGCCATCTTACAACGAGACACCAAATTTCATGAAATTCAACAAGAACGGACCAAGGATGATCAGCACCGTGGAAGCCATCACCAGCACGGCCGGCAAGAGCATGTTCACGCCGGCCTCGCCGGCGATCGTCTCGGCGCGTTGCGAACGCTTCACCCGCAGCACGTCCGACTGGCTGCGGAAGATGCGGGCCAGCGGCGTGCCCAGGTGTTCGCCCTGAATGATCGTGCCGATGATGCTGGTGATTTCGTCGTCGGCCAGGCGGTCGCGCATGGCTTGGAAGGCCTCCATGCGGGTCTTGCCCAGATTCATGTCGGCCAGCACGCGGCCGAACTCTTCCGACACGGGCTGGCCGCGAAATTCATCGACCGCCTGGTTCAGGGCGTTCAAGAACGTCGCCCCCGCCTCCATCAAGAGCGTCAGCAGGTCCAGCAGGTAAGGCATGCGCCGCTTGATTTGCCGCAAACGAAACGCGGAACGGGCCGCCAGGCGGTAGCGGAGGAACCAGGCCGTGAGAACGACGCCCAGCGGGGCAAGCAGCATGCCGTCGGGGCCGAAGATCCACACGAAAACGTAGATCCATACCGGCGCGGAACAAAGGCCCAGGACTTCCAGCCGTGCCAGATACTCTTCCGGCAGCCAGAATCGCGGCAGCCCCGAGGCCTGCACTTGGCGTTGGATCTCGCCCAAGCCGTCGCGGAAGACGACGCGGTTGATGCGGGCCAACGCGGAAAACACCGGATACAACAGGCGATAGAAGGGATCGATGCGGCGGAGCTCGTTCATGCGGCTGACATCGTAGCGCCATTCGCTGCCCTGTTCCAGATCGTCGCTCTCCAAGACACGGAAAATCCACCACGCCAGCACGGCCAGCGCCGCGCCCACCAGCGCGCTGGCGAACACTTCCAGGCCGATCCCTGCCGGCAATACGGCCAGGGGCAGGAGAGCGCCCAGACAGCAATCACCCCCACCGACCCCGTGAGACCGTTGAAAAGGTCTTGTGGCAGCACAGCGCATAGTACTCAGTACTGAGTACTCAGTACTACATCTTGTATCCGCGTCCATCACCCACCCCTACTCAAATATCCGGACTCAAAATCCAGCGTGCCCAGAAATACGCCACCACGTCCAAGACCACGGCCGTGGCCACGATCAGGTGCCCCATCGGCTCGTGGAACAATCGCATCGTACTCTCAGGATCGACAAAGTAGTAGACCACGAGGATCAGCACGGGAGCAATCGACATGTAGACGGCCGACTTGCGGGCCTGGGCCGTCTCGGACTGCACCTTGCGTTCCAGCCGCTGCATCTCCAGCACCGCCTGGGCAATCCGCTCGACGATCTCGTTCAGGCGGCCGCCGCTCTGGTGGCTGGCCATCATGGCCGCGGCAAACAAGGCAAAATTCTCGCTCCGCAGGCGAGCGCGGGCCTCCTGCAGCGTCTGCTCCAATGGCTTGCCCATGTTGTACTCGCCCACGATCTGGCGAAATTCGAAATTGATCGGACTAGGGCACTGCGCCGCCAGCACGTCCATCGACTGCGCCAGCGACAGCCCTGCGCGGACGGCGTTGGCCAACATGACCATGGCGTCGGCCAGTTGATCTTCGATCTTCTGCCGTCTCCGCTGCGCCATCCGCCGCAGCAGGTACCACGGCCCGCAGAGCAGGAACACCGAGAGCAAGATGGCAAAGACCGGACTTTCCAGCACGAGCCAGAAGAGCAGGAAATTCGCCGCCGTGACGCCTAGCCAGGTCAACACGTAGCGGTGCAAATTGGCCGTGCTCACGCGCAGACGGCGGAGCTTGTCCGCCAGATCGCGCTCCACGAACCCCAGCCAATGCGCGAAATCCACCTGCGCCGACCAGGCCAGCGTGCCCACCGCCGCTCCCATCAGCAGGCAGCCGAGCATACAGAGAAGCGGGTTACTTTGCATGCTCTTGCCCGTCCCGGCCGTAAAGGAATTCGACGTCCAACAGGTCCTTCTCCACCAGCGAGTCGATGAACGACGGCATGTAGCCCGTCGGCCGCAGGGAGACCCCGTTGCGATAGTTGAAGATGTCCAGGATCACGATCTGCTTCTCTTCCGGATCGTAGCGCACGACCTCGGAGATCTGCGTCACCGCGCGGGCGCCGTCCGGCAGGCGGCTGATGTGTACGATCAGGTCGATGGCCGACGCGATCTGGCGGTGAATGGAGGCCATCGGCAGATCGGCGGCCATGAGCACGAGCACCTCCAGACGCTCGATCACCTCGCGGGCACTGTTGGCGTGTACCGAGGTCATGGAGCCGTCGTGGCCGGTGTTCATGGCCTGGATCATGTCCAGGGCCTCGCCGCTGCGGCACTCGCCCACGATCACGCGGTCCGGCCGCATGCGCAGGGCGTTCTTCACCAGGTCGCGGATCGTGTACTCGCCCGCTCCCTCGATGTTGGCCGGCTTCGTCTCCAGCGTGACCACGTGCTCCTGGTGCAAACGCAGTTCGGAGGTGTCTTCGATGGTGACGATGCGTTCCTTGAAAGGAATGAAGCCGCTGAGCACGTTGAGCATCGTCGTCTTGCCGCTGCCCGTGCCGCCGCTGACGAGAATGCTGCGGCGGGCCACCACGCAGGCCCGCAGGAACGTCGCCGCACTGCGGCTGATGCTGCCCATTTCCATCAGGTCGTCCATCGTCAGGCGTTGCGCGGGGAACTTCCGCACCGTCAGGCATGGCCCCTTGATGGCCAGCGGCGGGATGATGGCGTTCACGCGCGAGCCGTCGGGCAAGCGGGCATCGACCAGCGGCTGGCTCTTGTCGATCCGCCGGCCCACCTGGGCCACAATCCGCTCGATGATCGCCTCGGTCACCTTGTCAGAAATGAAGCGGCGACCGCTGCGCTCAATGATGCCGTCGCGCTCGACGTAGATCTGGCTGCTGCTGACGACCATGATCTCCGTGACCGTCGGCGCGCGGAGCAGGTCCTGCAGCGGCCCGAAACCGAAGATGATGTCCTTCAAGTCCTTCTTCAGCGTCCGCAGGATCATGTACTTCCGCAACTCGTGGTGCAGGTGCGGACGAACAAGGTGGAAGACGTCGTTGAATCCGCTCTCCACGCGGTGGACCTGCTGGCTGACGTCGCGGCACTGGGCCAGGTTCAGCCGCTCGCGGAGGAACTTCAGCAGCCCGTGCAACTCGGCCTCGCGCTCCGGCACGAGCGTGGCCGGCAGATCGAACTCGTTGGAGGTCAATACCGCCAGGTCGAAGATGTCGTCGGTCCCTGTCTCCATGATAATCTGGTTGACCAGGTGGTCGCGGAGCGTCAGACCGGTGATCTCCTCGACCAGCGGCTCGTTCTCGGGGCCAAAGACGTTCAGCTCGCGGCAGACGTCCTCAATGTTATTCTCCAGGAGGAGAATGCTCTGCGGGTCGCTGCCGTGGCTGGTTTCGAACTGGTACAGATCGAGCCGCTCCAACAGTTTCTGGTGGATCTTCAGTTCCAGGTCGGCCATAATCGACCGCAGGTGGGCCTCCAACTCGCCGCGACTCACGGTGGCGGACTTCTCGGCCTCGAACGTCAGCGTGTAGGGCCAGATGCGGACCTTGATGCCCGGCTCGAACATGCCCGTCTGCCCGCCCAGCACTTCCTCCTCGCCCACAACGCAGCTATTCAGGCCGACATTCTCCAGCACGAGTTTGCCGTGCCCCGGAGTACCGGGTGCCCCGACCCGCACCACGGCATGCTGCCGCGAGACCAGCGGGCTTTGCAGGCAAACCGTGTTGGACGCGTCGCGCCCGATCGTGATCTGGCTGCCCGAGACCTCGACCAGGTTGCGGCGGCTCTCATTGATCTTGTTGAACCATATCTTCATTCTTTGCCGAGCAGTTGAATGTCATAGCAGTTGGGACCAAGACGGTGAATGGCGGTGGCAAGTTTGTCAAACCGCTCTTCCTCGCCGGGAACGTTCTTGCTGATGCGGAGCAGCAGTAAGTTCTGCGCAACCGGCGCAATCTTCGCGGCCTTCTGGGCTTCCAGCGTGCCCAAACGGTTGCCGATCGAGACGATGACGAAGGGGCCGATGATCTCGCTGGACTCCAAGGGTTGCGGCGCGGCTTCCGGTTCCTCGGGCTTGGGCTGCAATTCGGCGGTTCCGGAGGCCGCGGCCCCCGTGGCCGCAGCGGCCGGTGCGGCAACCGGCCTGACAGGCGCACGCGTCGGACCGGGAGGGGTCAACGTCATGACCCTGAACGCGACCCGATCGCCCGGGTTCAAGTGCGATGCGTCGAAATTCTTGGGCACGGCGATGAATTGGCCCCGTTCCCCTTTGCCCAATTCCAGATCCTTGGGCGGTTCGCGGTAATCGCCGCGCAGCAACAGAAGGCCGCCTTCAGTATTGCTGCTGTCCAGCGTTCGCCACACGGGCCGGTCCTGGATGCCCACTTTCTCATCCCAAAGGCAGGCGTAATCCTTGAGGTTCCCCACGTGGTTCGCCGGAATCTCGACCTTCACCAGCTTGTCTTCGCTCAGTTTATCGCCGCGGCCGAGAGGCGGGCCCTTCTTGATGCCGATGAAGGCCACCATGTCTTTCTTCTGGGCTTCGGTGTTGAGATAGTAAAAGTTTACCAGTGCGCCGACTATTCCCAAGCCGGCGGCAACGATCAGCCCGTTAATGCCTTTCATGGTCTTCCTCTCTCTAATTCACTCTCCATCAGCACGCCGATCCACCGCCCCGGCGAATCCATCCCCAAGCGGAGATCGACCGCCAAGGCCGGCTCGGGCGCGCGCCGCTCGAAACGCACGTGCCAGCCCGCGGCAATCGGCTGCCAACCGGCGGCAGCCACCCAACCGTGCTCGGCGAACCATTGATCGTAGAACTCGCGGACCGCGTTGCCCTCGTCGGCGGAAAAGGCCGTAATCGCGTCGCCCGCCCCCGCACGGATGGAAACCAAGCGGTGGCCGCCCGGCGGGAGGGGGATTTCGGCATGCGGCTGCCCCGGATTCTGTGTCGTGCCACCAGCTTGAAACAAGTATAAGGTCCAGGCCTCTGGAGCAACAGGGATCGCCAACCCCCAGATTACCACACGATACACGGTTTCATCAAGGCTTGTCCGTTCCTCAGGAGCGGGATTATTACCCGTATCGTGCCCGCTACGTGCCACGGCCCGCGTACCGATCACGATGGGATGGTCTTGGCCCCATTCATAAAGCCGCCATTGCCCCTGTTGTTCCGCCACGGGACGTTGGCCGCCGAGGCGCTGGAGCAGTTCCCGTTCGGCCGCATCGGGCGATTCGCCGCGCGGCACAGCATTCCCAATCACGGTCCGGCACTCGCTCTGCAACGCGGCTGCAAGCTGACCGCGCGGACCCGAGAACTCGTGCCGCCGGATCGACCACGCCTGGTCCCCAAAGGCCATTGTCTGCCCAGCCGGTTTACCCCCCAACGCGGCAGACGGCACGACGGGCGGTTTTGTCCCTCCGTCGTACCACCAGTGCGTTACGGCACGGCCGAATCCCAGCGCCACGACCACGAGCATGAGCGTCAACAAGCTGTTGGTGGTCCATGTCGAGATTCGTTGCGCTAGTTGGCCCAGGCTCTTGCCCATGAAACTGACCGCTACGGAAGCGTTTCCAGGAACTGCGTCAACTCCTGGATCTTGGACTGCAATTGCGGAATCTGCGACTGGGCAAATGCCTTCAACGGCCCCGGAACCGGCGGCTTCTGCTGTTTGACAATCGCCTGGAAAGCCTGCATGGCCCCCTCATACAATCCCAGGAACGAGCTCGCCATGACGCTTGCCACACTGGGAATGTGCTTGGCACTGTTGCCTTGAATCCGATCGATGAGGTTGTTCACGCTCTGCTGAGTCAGGCCGCGATCGGTCGAACACAGTTGCTGGAACTGCGGCTCAAAATCCGGCGCGCCACCACCCACAAAGCCAAAGGAACTAAAACCGAAACCGCCCCCGGACGTCGAACCGTAGGAACCGGAACCGCCGGAACCATAGCCGCCGCCGGAACTGGAAACCGACTGATAGTTGTAACTGTAAGTGTCGTCGTAGTAATATCCGTCGCCCGAAACATAGGAATCCGAACCGCCGCCTGAATCGGAGGGCGAGCCGTAGTAATTAGAGGCGCCGCCCGAATCCGCGGTCGAGCCGTAGTAATCGGGTGTCGTGGACGAGCCGGAAGAATCGCCCCCGCTGCTCCCACTCGAGTACGATCCGGAGGAAAGAAAACCGCCGCCCGACAGGGAGAATGAGCCCGAGGAACCGCCGGAGCCGCCAAGACCGCCACCTCCGCCGCCAGCCCTGTTGGAGTAATAACTCCTAATGCCGCCACCGAAAAACCAACTGTAGTAGATGAAATCGGGGTCGCTATCCAGCGGAGCGAGTTGCGGTCGGAACGGCGCACTCTCGACCGCCATGACAGCCTGCGTGTAAGCATTCACCAGCGACCGGGACGCTGCGGCTAGCGGGTAATAAATCACCGGAATGCGCCGCAGCCAGTTGTTTCCCATCCCCATTTTCGGCGTCTGATACTGCCACTTGTCGTCGATCAGCCACGTCTGGGCGTCGAGCGGATACTCGCCCATCTTAGGCAAGTAGGCGTAGCGCCGCTTCATTTCCGCCAGGCCTTCGCGCAGGCCGCGGGTGGGGTCTAAAAGCTCCGAATTGACGGTTGCCCCCTGCAACGGACCGCGGGCCACCGGCAGATCGACGCGACTATCGTCCATGGCCGCCACATTCCCCTGGTCGGAAGCTTCCATCGTGGCCGTGGCGGGCCAGTAACTCGGCCTCGTGGGACCGCTCCGCGGCCAACGGCTTTCCCAAACCGCCAGGCGGGCCACGCCGTTCTCGCGGACCTTCCAAGCCGAGATGACGCCGGCATTGTAAATCAATGCCATGATGAACAGCAAGATCGGCAGCGCCAGGACCAGTTCCAACATGGCGAGACCGCGACGAGGCTGGGACTTACTTCTCATGGCAACTCCAAAAACAAAAAACTCGAAATACGAATATCGAAATCCGAAACAAATTCAAATCCTAAAAAGCATAAATGACCAAAACATGAGTCTTCCGCTGGCACCTACGTTTTGAACCTTTGCATTTCTTCTTTTGGATTTGTTTCGTATTTCGATATTCGTATTTCGTGCTTCTTCCTAGTGTGGACTGATCTGTTGCAAATCCTCGCTGTCGAGCCCGCCCAGGTTCGGCAGCTTGTACTGGCCGCTATAGCCCGAAACCTCGGGCGTCGATTGCAGGATCGTGGCCAACGCCGCCTGCGTGACCGGGGCGATCTGACAATTCCAACTCTGGTTCAAGAGGGACCAGTCCGGCGGGCCTCCCACGCGGCCGACGGTCCAAGGCGCCTTGCTGTTGCCCCCGCCGTTGCCGCCCCCGCCATTCACCGAACCGTAGGCAATCTCGCCGGGAACGCCACCCAGCGGAGACTGGCCGCCGCTGGTGCTCGTGCCGGCCTTGACCCACTCCAAGCGCTGGCGCGGTATGAACAGATGGACGCCGGCAAACGCCTGGTCGTCAGCCTCCAGCGGATTCTTGAACAAGCCCGGTGCTATCTCCGGCAACTTCTTCCAGTAGACCACGCCGATGAAGACATAATGTTTCTCCAGCGCCGCGTTCGGATTGGCCGTCTTGGAGGGATCCTCATAGATCTGCATGGGCAAGTTGGTGCGCGGGTACTCCACGTTCAGCAAATGTTCCAGATAGCCGCAAGTGAAACTCCGCCACAGGTTGGCGAACTGTGACATCTTGGCCACGGCGTCGAAGCCACTGAGCAGTTCCGCGTTCCATTGATTGAGATAGTTGTGCGACAGCGAGGATCGCTGGGCGATCGCCGCTTGCACGTATTGGTTTTGGTTGGCCACCGCATCGAGTTCCGGATCGACCGCGGGCAAGGTGCGCTCTTCGGGCGAGTAGCTCGATTCGGGGTCGCCGCCCACCGGCCGGGCGTCGGTCCGCCAGAGCACGCCGAACATCGGCCCGCGACGGTGATCCGGTTCGCCGTTCCGCGCGGCGGTCTGCTGGGCCGCGGCCTGTGCGATCTCCGGGAAGGCCACGATCACCGCCCGCTGGTACTGGGGAATCAACTCTTCGGAAAGGATCTCTTCCATCGTCGGCAGAACCTGGGCGCTCACCGCCTTGGCCCAAGCCGAGTAGGTGTCGACCATGTTCTGCTCCAGCGGGACTTTCTGGCGGATGGCCGTGCCCAGGGCGCTGAACTTCGGAAAAGGCGAACGGGAGAAGACCGTGGCGACCCGGTTCCAGGCGGCTAGGATTTGGGACACATAGGAGGCCGAATTCTCGTCGCGGGCCTCGCGCAACACGGCAGTGACGGCAAACACGTCACAGAGCAGATTGTTCGTAAACGCCAGCGTGTTCATGCCCCGCGACAACACTACTCCGCCGGAATAGGCGGCCGAGTCGGCCGCGTTCTGCATGCGGAGCTTGCCGTCCACGTGCCGGCCGACATTCATCACCATCCCCAGCAGCATCGCCAGGAACAACACGGCGAACACGCTCACGATGCTGATCGAGCCGTGCTCGTCGCCGTGCAGCCCCCTCGCCTTCCCTCTCACCCACGCCTGTAGGGAACGCCCTCTGTGGCGTTCCAGCGGCATACGCCCTTGGTGGCGTTCCATAAATGGAGCGAACACGCGCACTGCGGAACGGCACGGAGTCCGTTCCCTACAGAAACCTCGCGTGACGGATTTCCTAAGGATAGACATACGTTACCACCGATTTCTCGCCTTCGTTGCCGATGGTGGCCGAGGCCTGCAAAGGATACGTGTATACGCCATCGTAGTTCTTGATCGCCGCCGCCACCGTGTCTTTTCCGCTGGGCCCGACCACATACTTCGCCAGGATCCGCCCCGCCCCCGGCAGCAAGGGAAATTGGTAATTCACCGTCACCGTGATCGTGTCCTGCCAACCCACCTCATTGAAATAGAATTCGCCCGGATAGGGCGGCTCGTCGTAGGTCTCCAGCGGCGGCTCCTGATTCTTGTGGTAAAAGCTGATTTCCACGTCCGTGTTCTGCACGGCATAGGCCAGCTTATGGTCCAGCCGCGGGCCGCTCGCGGTGTTGGCGCTGGAACTCGGCGCCAGCGCGCCGTAGGCGTTCTTCAAGACCGTGTCCATCTGCGCCGCCGTTTCGGCCGTGAAACCCAGGTTCCGCGAAGGCGAGATGGGCACGCAGGCCAGGATGGCCGCCGAGGCGATCTTGTTGAACTTCGGGCTGCCCGGCTCGATCTTGAAGGTCAACCCGCCACTGCCGGGACCATAGTCGGCAGCCTTGGGGTTAATCTCCGGGGCAACATTGTCCGGGGCATCCGGGTCGACCGCATAGGAACTGATGCAGCATGGCCCCTCGGGCACGGCCATGCCGGCCGGAATCCAAACCGCCGCGCTGCGGGCCGCGGCGAAGGCCGCATACTGCACCACCACCGTACCGATCATCAGTTGGCTGACCTGCACGATCATCAGCATGACCATGATGAACACGGGCAGCGTGAGCACGAAACTGAGGCTCTGCACGCTCCCCACCTCATCGCGGTGCAATTGCAAAAGGCGGCCCAGGCGAAGCTGCGCCCGGCTGAAGCGCACCAACGCCCAGGCCACCAGTAGAAGAACCAGCAGCCACGCCAACCAAGGCAGACATGCCGTCAACATCGCACGAGCCATGGCAATTTTCCTTGTCAAACCGTAGGCCGGATCAAGCCTGCGCAGTTCCGGCATGATTTCACGGAGACCCTGCTGGAACTGCGCAGGCTTGTTCCGGCCTACGGTATTCTCGGTTCCAAGACCTTCTCCAACACCTCAATCAATCCAAACCTCACGATCACCACCGCCGCCAGCGCGCCGGGCGCGACGAAAACCCGCTGTCTCAACGCCACGCGTTCTTCATCGCTCAACGGCCGCAACCACGGCAACCGCAACAACCTGGTCGAAATCAACCGCACCACGCGCCATACGGTCGTCACCGGCCCCACACGCCACACCAAAATGATCAGGCTGAAACACGAACCCAACACAAAGGTCCACAACAAGGCCTCCAGCCCCTTCTCCCATCCCATCAGCGTGCCGATCATCGCCATCAGTTTCACGTCTCCTCCGCCAATGCCGGGAAAGAGCACGAAACAAACCACCATCAACCCGCCGCACGTCAACAGGCCCCAGCCGGCGTCCGCAAGCGGCGGCGAACCCAACCACGCGCCCAGCCGCGATCCTGCCTCGTTATCGACGCGCAGCCATACGCCGCCAGCCGCGCTCAAGGCCAGGCCCGCTAGGATTCCGCCGTACGTGTTCCAGTTGTAAATCTTCTTGCGGAACACGTCGCTCACGGCGGCGGCCAGCGTCAAAGCCAGGAGCAGGACCGTGGACAGCATGAATCACGTGGGGACATTGTTGGCGTCGTTGGTCAAATCCTCCAGGCCCTGGTTGAAGTAAGCCTTGATCGCCGGCCAGGCCTTGACCAACAGGAAGATCAAGATCGGCAAGGCGATCGCGCCGATAATCAGGATGGTTTCCAAGCTGATCGACCCGTCTTCATCCTCGTGAACCTTCTGCAGAAGTTTCCACAGGGAATTATTCTTCATAAGCACTCTTCTCCCGAGGACGTCTCGCAACACCCCGAACCGCCCAAAACTGAGGCGGATCCAAATCGGGTCTTGCACGGCAGTCCTACATAATGGGCCTACATAAACGGCCAGGACACTAAAGCACACACCATTCCGTACACGATGCGAATGATCGTGGGGCCAACGCGAAACAGAAACGCCGCCAGCGGCAGGATCACGCCCAGGACCAGCACATAGTCCAGCGTGGCCAGGCCGCGGCGACTGCTCCGCCCCACGTTCCACCGCCTCGATTTTCGCATCATTCGTCCACCATTGCAACCGACAACCGTGTGCGAAGCACACTCGATACTAACCCGAAGCGCAAGCTAGGGAATACGTTATGGCCCTCGCTTGCGCTTCGGGTTAGTATCATTTGCAACCGACATAATAATATAGGAATCGGCACCGGGAATCTACGGCCCCTCCCCCGCACTCCACATGTCCCGCGTCAACTGGATCCGGTCGCTCATCCCCTGCTCGTAGGGTTCGCGGGCGAACGTCGGCCGCTCACCGGTCGGTTCCAGGTCGGCAATCAGCCGCCCCTCGTTGGTCCTGCCTTTGAAGCGGGAAACGAAGATATCCGCCAGTCGGTACTTGTTATTGTCGTCCAGGCCGCGGGCCTCGGTGATTCGCGTGATCTTTCGCGATCCATCTTCGCTAAAACGGGCAATCTGCACCACTACATGGATGGCGGAAGCCACTTGGGCACGGGCCACATAGATCGGGATCTCGATGTCCGACATCAGCGACAGCGTTTCCAGGCGGATCAAGGCATCCAGGGCCGAGTTGGCATGCACGGTCGAAAGCGCGCCGGCATGGCCGCTGATCATCGATTGGATCATATCCAGTGCCTCGCCGCCGCGGACCTCGCCCACAATGATGCGGTCGGGCCGCATGCGGAGCGAATTGACGAACAACTGCCGCACGTTCAGCCCCCCCTTTCCGCGGCGGTCCGCCTGCTGCGATTCAAGGTACAGGCAATGGGCCTGGATCAGCCGCAGTTCCGACGTGTCCTCAATGACGATGATCCGCTCCTCTTCCGGGATGAATCGTGACACGGCCCCCAGAAGGACTGTTTTCCCGGTGCCCGTTCCACCAGAAATGATAATATTCTTTCGAAGCCGCACACAGATCTCGATGAATTCCTTGGCCGCCGGGCTAAGGCTGCCAAAACTGATGAGATCATCGACCGTGAGGATTTGCTTGGTGAAGCGGCGGATTGTGAGGTAGGTACCTGTCCGGGCGCTGGGGGGGATCACCGCATGGACGCGTGAGCCATCGGGCAGTCGGGCGTCCAGAACGGGGTGTTCCTCGGTGATTTCCCGGCCCACCCATTGGGCCACATTGTGGATAGCCGTCAAGAGGGCATCTTCGCTGGGGAAGGCGGCGTCGGTACGGACCAGTCGGCCGCGGCGTTCCACATAAACGCAATCATAGCCGTTGACCATGATTTCGCTGACCGACTCATCGGCCAGGAATGCTCCGATCGGCTCTAAAAAATAGCCGACGCTGGCTTCGAAGATCGCCTGGCGGGACATGGCGTTTCCTTTTGCCGCGTCTGGGAGTCGAAAACGCACTGCCCTTCGTGCGGAATCTATTCCGATATCTTTATCTTCCAACAAGTTATAGCAATTGTCAAGAGAGGGGCTGGGGTTGGCCAGGATTTTTGGCAAGTGTATGGGTGGCTGGGACACAGCGGGGTGGGTGAGGCAAAGCAGACGTATTGGCCATCGGCCTCGTTTAACCCGGAGCCAACGGCGACGGCGATTACCACAAAGCCGGGGTCAGACCGACACCGGACACCGCGATGCCGACACCCGACTACCGGATCCAGCGCAAGACCCTCTTCTCAAAATCCTCGTGGTCATCATCGGGCTCACTTAGCTCGGGTTGCTCCGATCGTTGTTTTGGCCTGAAAGCCATCACGGTCGCCCCAAGTTCCATTGGGCTAAGGCGTTGCAGGTCTGACGGCAAGAATTGAATCGCACCGGCCCGGACTTGTTCCCAGGCCGTGTCGCTTCGATAGTCAAAACCACAAAGCGTTTTCACGTCTGCGGCCGCGCGCCGCCGTGGCGCGCCCCCAAGATAGTGCTGCAAGTCGCCCCCGTTCAGTGCCACGAGCAGTTGCTCCGCCGCCGTAACGGCCGTGCCCGGTGGCGGCCCATTACAAAAAGCGAGGTTCTGCCCCTCTGTAAAGTGGAATATTCCGGGGCGAATTTCCCTCGCAAAGAGCTGCAGTGTCGAGAGCCGCCTGCCGCGCACCGTGCGCAGCGAGAAGATCTGGGTCCGTCCGGACATGCATTCTCGGTCATACCCGCCCACGCAGTGATGCATGAAAACTCCTTCCTCCTGCAGCGCCCATGAAGAACAAAGCGGCTGGATCACAACCCCATTTGCGGTTTCGAACCGTTCGAACCAGGCGGGCCAGGCATGATCGCCACTCGATCCGTTCCCGCCGACGCCCGCGGCAATACCCAGCAATTTATGCCATTCCGCCGAGCGGCGTAGAAACGTGCCGATATGCCAGCGCGCTGCCAACATTAACGCCGTTTGCCTGCGCGCGGTCGATTGCAGCGTCTCCTGCACGTCAGCCTGATCGCGATCTTCATGGACGCGCAGCGAATAAGGCAGCACCAGCGCATTTGCCAGCATCCGCACGAAATCGCGGATCCCAATGAGATATTCTCTCGTAAGATTCTCAATTTGACGGCCGACAGAGATCCAATCACCTCCCGTAGAAGCAAGCAGCGGACGAAACGCGGGAAATATCGGGTTGATCGCGCCCGGGCTTTCTTCGACCAAGAGTCTCGCGGCGTAGAAAGAGTCGCAAATCACGGATGCGACCGAGGCGTCTCCGCTCGGACCGCCTGCAATCGCAACACCACATGAAGTCAGCGATTCCAGCGGCGGCAACTTGTCCGCCGGCAGGCCGGCCAGCCCGTCCAAGAGAAGCAGCGGCACGTCCAGGACGCCCGCCGACGGCGGCCGGTCCTCGAATCTCGCCGCCGGCTGCTGGTCGCCCAAGTGGTCGCCGCGGACATACCCGTGCAATTCCTGCAGGTTGCGCGAAACGACCGCGCTGTGCTGCATGACTCGCAGCCTGCGAATCTCGGCAGGCGAGCAATCGAGCAGGGCAGCGGCCGGCTTGATGAAAGGCCGGCCAGCGTCGATCAACTCGCGCAAATGCGGCTCAGTGCGCAACCCCCACAGGGCCGGAAAGCTTCGCGCCCAGCGGAAACGGTTGACGCGAGAATCGGGGGCCTGCGCCGCTACTGCGAAGTTGTACTCCCGTACGCGCACGCCCGAATCTTCCTTGACAAGATCTCGTAGCAGCGGGTCGCACCTTGCCGCGACTCGTTCAATCGCGAATCGGGCCCGCACTTCCGGCAAATCGTCGCAAAGCTCAGACAATTCCCGCAGTGCCGCAAGTTGCGGACGTATGCATTGTCCCGGCACAGAACGCATCCCGTAAAAGTGCTCCATGATCTTGACACTGAATCGAACCGGCAGTTCCGAACGGATAAAGGCATTCAGTGGAAAGTCTTCGCGGGTGAGTGTCCATCCCCAACATCGCGGCGGGGTTTCTCCCGCACGCGGCCTGCGCACGCCGTCCAACAACTCACGAAGCATGGCGTCGGGAACGTCGGTATGGGCAGCGACGTTTTCGTAGGCCACGCGCCAAAAGCGCTCCCCTGGCTGGAGAATAAGAAGCATGGCGTTTCCGCCTGCCAAACCGCGGCTGAGCACCATCAGGTTTCCATCGCACGTGAGAAAGCGAAAATACTCAGATAGGGCGCGTTCGATGACTTCCCGTAAACTCGATGTCAGCGCATAATCGCCAATCCCGTACGTTGCCGCCCAGTTGTCGAGTCGAGCCGCAATTATGTCAGCGGTGGTAGATAGACTCGTGCCAGCCGACGGCTGGCCGTCAACGTACGAACTCTGCTTGATAGGCTGCAGCCCGCTTTCCTGGCACATAACGGTAGCAACTGACAGAAAACTCGGTTCCCCCACTTGTGATTGTACTGGACAAAAAACGTGCCGGTCAAGCGTGTGCCTCAGGACCGCTGCGCCGAACGGTACACGACGCGGTTGCCGCGCAGGTTGTCGGTCACGGCAGAAGCTCATGCACCGGAATGCTTGCGACCTCGCGGCCGGCGATGACTGCCGGCACTTGCCCTGCCCCACTGAACGTCTGCCGCTGGCGGTAATCGGGTTGTTCGGCCGGACCGGTCGGATCCATGTAGACTTCAACCTGTCGATCAACGAGATTGACGATCCAATAGGCCGGGATTGCCGCCGCCGCGTAAATCGCCTTCTTGAAGCCCTGGTCGTGCTGTAGGGAACTGTCCGACACCTCGACCACCAAGGCAAGGTCGTCAGCGAAGGGATGGTGCGACAAGTAATCTCGCGGTTGACCCCGAACCACCATGACATCCGGTTCCGGCTCACTGGCCGCCAGCGTGGTCGCATCCTGCGAGTCGACGTACCAGCCTTCCGGGATAACCCTTGCCAGTGCGCCCTGCACCAGCAACTTGGCAACATGGTGTGCGGTGTTCTTCGTAATCTTGGCAACCAGCAGTCCGTTCAGGAGTTCGACATCGTCGTCTTCCGTAAGAATACCATGGCGGACCATTTCATGGTATTGATCCACGCTCAGCCGCCAAAGCGACAACGGAGGCACCGCAGGCGCAGGAGGCGCTGCCACCTCGATAAGCGGTTGAGAAAAATCTGCAACGACGGACATAGGTTGCCTCCGAGGGCCAGGAAACGTCAAGGCGGGACTTCCCCTATTATAGTCCCGGTCATGCCCGTGTAAAAGGGCGTTCCGGAACAGCCGGGAGAAGTGCAAAGTCCTTCGTAGCACGGAATTTATTCCGTAGCCTTGCCCTTCTTAGGACAAAACGGAATGAATTCCGTGCTACGGATGGCTATCCTGCCAGACTTTGCAGTTCTCCGTTCTGCCGCACGACAGATCTGCCGCCCAGCAGGGATTGCGGTTTCCGCAGCGGGCAGGTATAATCGACGTTCTTGTTGCCGAAGGTCGGCGGCAGGAGACATCGCATCTGCGTATTGGTCAGCGCGTTGTCGAGATCTGATTCATGGGAGTTTCCGATGGAGAAGAGGCTCGGTTGCATCAGCGTCATTATCGATCGGCAGGCCGGTCCAGTGACAAGCGTCAATGAACTGCTCTCGCAGTTCGGCGACTGCATCGTCGCTCGGCTGGGCTTGCCCTATCCGTCGCGGGGCGTGAATATCATCACGCTCGTCACCGATTCCTCGGTCAATCGCCTCAGCGCCCTGACGGGCAAGCTGGGCAAACTCCCGGGCGTTCAGGTCAAGTCCCTGATGTCCAAGGTTCATGCCCCAGGAGTTGTTACCGATGTTGATCCGCCCGAATAGCGAAGGCCTGCTTGATTTTATTCCCGCCGCGCGCATGGAAGAGTTATTGCGCCGTCCCGCCGCCGAGGCGGCCGAAGTGCGCGACGTGCTGGGCAAGTCGCGGAACAAACAACGCCTCACGCTGGAGGAGATGGCTGCGCTGCTCTCGATCGCCGCGCCGGACTTGCTCGAGGAGATGTTCGCCGCCGCGCGGGAACTCAAGCAGACCGTGTACGGCAACCGCATCGTCTTGTTCGCGCCGCTGTACATCGGCAACAAGTGCGTCAACTCGTGCAAGTATTGCGGATTCCGCTGTGACAACCAGCAGATCGTCCGCCGCACGTTAACCGACGACGAGCTCCGCGCCGAAGTGGCTGTCCTCATCGGCCGCGGCCACAAGCGCCTGGTGATCGACTACGGCGAACACCCCGACTACGACGCCGACGTCATCGCCCACGCCGTGGGCGTGATCTATTCGGTCAAATCGGCGCACGGCGAGATCCGCCGCGTCAATATCAATTGCGCGCCGCTGGACGTGGAGGGCTACCGCAAGATGAAGGCGGCCGGCATCGGCACCTACCAGATCTTCCAGGAAACCTACCACCGGCCCACCTACCGCACGATGCACCCCTCGGGCAACAAGGCGGATTTCCTCTGGCGGCTCTACGGGCAGGACCGCGCCATGCAAGGCGGCTGCGACGACGTCGGCCTGGGGGCCCTCTTCGGCCTTTACGATTGGCGTTTCGAGGCCCTGGGCCTGCTGGCCCACGCCATCCATTTGGAAGAGCGGTTCAACGTAGGCCCGCACACGTTCTCGTTTCCCCGCATCAAGGACGCCAGCAACCGTGCGCTCGATCCGCGCTACGCCGTCAGCGACGCGGATTTCAAGCGGCTGATCGCCATCCTGCGGCTTTCCGTCCCCTACACGGGCATGGTGCTCACCGCCCGGGAACCCGCCAAGCTGCGCCGCGAGCTGATCGAATTCGGCTGTTCGCAGATCGACGGCGGTACGCGCATCGAGATCGGCGGCTACCAGCAGAGCGGCCGCGAGCAGGATCTCCACAAGGAGCAGTTCCTCATCGGCGATACGCGGTCGCTGGACGAGGTTGTCGACGATCTGCTGGACATGGGCGCCATCCCTTCCTGCTGCACGGCCTGCTATCGCAAAGGGCGCACGGGCGAGCACTTCATGGAATTTGCCATCCCCGGCTTCATCAAGCGATTCTGCACGCCCAACGCCCTCTTGACGCTCAAGGAGTATCTGGTCGACTATGCCTCGCCGCAAGTCAAGGAAAAGGGCAATCAACTCCTGGCCCGCGAGTTGTCGCGGCTTCCCGACGACGAAACCAAGCAGCAGCTCGCATCGCGCTTGGCGGCAATCGATACCGGCCAACGCGATCTGTTGTTTTGATGGCGCAAGATAACCAAGCGTAGGGGTGACCGACGAATATACTGCCCGCGGTTGGGGCTGACACTAACCCGAAGCGCCAGCGAGGGCCCAAGTCGTTCCCTCGCTTACGCTTCGGGTTAGTATCGTTCTCAACCGCGCGAAATATCACACAGTCCACAATCCTCCCAACATTCCCATTCTTACTAATCCGCAAACTCCGCAAAAAAGTAATCAACCGCGCAATCGCTAAGGTCCGATATAGAAATAGTCGGAATCTCATGCCAGTGGGGCGATTGGCGTCGTTTCAAGCCGTGGAAGGTACAAAATGCGTTGCACAATCTCCTGGGTCGCATTGGCTCTGTTGTCCGTATTGGCGCTCACCGGCTGCCAAACCGGCACCGTCTGGGATCCCATGGTGATGAAGGCGTTACAGATTAACACCAACCCCAACCCGCTTCCGCCAGGTGTCTATTATTATGATGCAGCGATGGCCCCGACCCCGCCTTCGGCGTTCGCCAACTCAGTCAGCAGCCGCTACGGCAGCACTTCGACCGCCAGCAGTTCGACCGCCAGCCCACCCAGCAGCGGCATGACGGATGGGAATGACACTTCTCGCAAGCAATAACGCGGCGATAGCGCCGACTTCAGCAGCATCTTCCGCATCAGGCGCATATCGCGCTCGCTGTAGATCGCCCGAGCCTGCCGTCATCTAAAAGCCGGCTTCCATGTCGCTTTGTGCGACTTCTGCGAATGCGACCGCTTCGTCAATAATGCCTGCCTGTTAGCCTGCCTGAAGGGCGACAAGGAAACGGCCCGGCTGCTCTTCGCCCGCATCGACGAAGCAACGGTTGACCAGGTGACGTGGAAGTCCAATGCCCGTTATGACCGTTGGCGGCGAAAGCTCGACGCGCAACTTGATCCGCCCGAGGAGACACAAACGCTGGACGATCCCGAATACGGCTGGGTGTTGGCCGTGGCCTTCGCCGGCGACAAGCAGTTGCTGACCACGAGCGAGGCCCCGGGCATTCATCGCTGGGACCTGGCCACGGGCAAGATCGTGGGATCTATCGACTCCGACAAGACGGTCCGTGCAGTGACCACCGACCGTGCCGGGCAGACGGCGATGATCTGCTACGGCAGCCGGCAGCAGATGCTGGCCGGCGCGGCCGTGCAGCCGCTGGACGGCGACCCGCCGCGGCAGATATTGACACATGCGGGCGGAATTTGCAACGCGGCCATCAACCGCATCGAGCGCGGCCACACTACGCCCGATTTCAGCACGATCCGCAAACTCGTCGTCGCCATGGACGCGGCCGAGCAGGAATTCGCAAAAGACTCGATCCCATAACCACGAAAAAGGAGCACGATCATGCAAACCCACCTGGACCGATCCGACAAAACGCAACCCTCGCGCGAGCAAGTGCTCGGGAAAGTCAAACAACTCGTGGCCGAGCAGGTTGCCCTGCCGGTACACGAGGTCCGCGAAGAACACGATCTGATCGTTGACCTGGCCTACGACAGCCTGGATGTCGTGGAATTGGCGATGGAACTGGAAGAGAATTTCGATATCTCGGTTCCCGATACGATGAGCGAACAGGCGCGGACCGTAGGCCAGATCACCGACGGTGTGCTGCAGTTGATTGGCGTCTTTTGAACGCCTTCTTCGCCCGGCGACGCCCGCGTGGGGCAGCCCGTACCACCTTTGCACCGAACAGATCGAAGCAGGGGCCAGGGCTAAGCTGCCGGATTGCCTGCCGCAGATACCGGTGAAACTCGCTTTAGAAAGGCGACCCAATCTTGAGGATTAATCCAATGAAGCGAATAACACCACTATGCTTTCTCTTGGCAGCCGCGAGCCTTGTCGCCGCGAAACGCGCGACAGTTATCGACGGCTCGGCAGCCGTCGTTCGGAAACAAGTCTGCGGCGGACCTGGCGCGCTGGAGGAACAGGGCGCGGTCGCGAGGTTAAGAGAACTCGACGCATTCTTTGCGATCACGCCATCGGGCCACGTCGTCCGAGTGGAGATGACCAAGGAACGAGCCCACGCCACGCAGGAATTGGACCTGAGCTTCCTTGCGAACCTTCGCGATTTGGAGGACTTGCGAATCATCGACTTGCCGATAACGCCTCACGCGCTGGACGCACTACCGAGGCTAAAACATCTCGCAAGATTGGACCTTTCCGGGCATTCCGTGGGGGATGCGCATTTGGCCATCATCGGGAAAATGCGGCAATTGCGCGAGTTAGGGCTAAGGAACACGAGTATCACCGCGCCGGGCGCCGCGCCGCTGGCGAACCTCCGAGATTTGGAAGTCCTGACCTTGTCGGGCACCGAGATGAACGACGCTGTTCTCTGCAACATCTCTGGCCTGGACGAGCTTAGGAGGTCGAAAAACCGTGGACACCCATGCCGGAACTGCGCTGCGCTTGTTCACGGCCTACCCTGTTCACGGCCTACGCCAATTGGAAAATCGGTAAAATCGGGACAAATGGCGGCGCGATTCATTGCGTATTATTAGGTATAAAGCGCGCTGAGCAAGATTCAGTTACGCCTGAATGCTCTGCGCGCGCATTTGTTCATTGACAATTTGACCGGCCCCCGGCGTAGCGAACCGGGGGCCATAACTTTCGCGCGGCGCCGACCTGCCCAAGTCGGCGTCCGCGCCGGCGGCTGCGCGGAAGCTGTGGCGCGTGGGTCTCGTACCTCGACCCACCCCACGGCCCGGGCAACGGTCGCGAACTGCCGCACTTGCCGTGCCAAAAACTAATTATTTTTATGACTCTGCACTTAAATGGCTTCAAGAAAGTGCCGCGTGCCCTACTCCGATATACTGTACACTTGAATACTCTTAGCACAAAATGGCACAAAATGATACAGAATGGTACAAAGTGGCTAAAAAATGGTACAGAATGGCACAAAAATGGCAACGGCCTTTGGCTGTGCCGAAACTACCGTTAGAGTGTCAAACGATCATATTCCCGCAGTTTCCGTTGTTCGAGCAACACCTTTAGCGAAAGCAAAACATACACATGGACGTAGGAAATGGACACAGAAACGCCAAAAAGCCCCTTTTCTCGATGTGGTCACACCACTGCCCTACCCGAAACGGCGGGTTGCTCGCGGCGGCCAAGCCTGAAGGAATGCCGCGGGAAGCAGTTTTTTCTGACTCATACCGTGCCCACGGGCAAAATGCTCAAACCGGGTCATGCGTTTTAGCTCAACGGTATAACGAAGAAGGAGCACGATCATGCAAACCTTCCTGGACCGATGCGACAAAACGTAACCCTCGCGCGAGCAAGTGCTCGGGAAAGTCAAACAACTCGTGGCCGAGCAGGTTGCCCTGCCGGTGAACCAGGCCCGTGCCAAAATCATCAGTAGAGTGTAAAACGGTCGTTTTTCCGCAGTTTGCACTGTGCGAGCTACTGTCGTTGCTGGAAGTTAAACGCCCCTGTGGAAGTAAAAAAACATTGCAAAAGCGCGCGAATCTGTTTTTGGGCAAGTTCGGGCGAAAACCGCCCATAAGATTGGTGTCGAGTCCTTTGGTGCAACCAGCCACTTTGAGCTCCGTTGATTCAGTTTTTGGAAAGCCTGAGCACGTAGGCCGGAACTGCGCTGCGCTTGTCCCGGCCTACAATCTCATTCCGGCCTACGATGTCTTTCGCATCACGCTACTTGGCACGGAGCATTCCCCCCCGCTACAATATCGCAGGAGAAACCCCGCTATCGGGAACCTCCGGCCGAACATCGATCTTTGTTTCAAGGAAGGGAGAATCGTAATCGTGACCAATGTGAAAACTCAAGTCCCGCCGCTTACTCAACGCAAGGCATGGAAGGACCTGGCGGGCCATTACGAGAAAATCCGGCAGATCCATTTGCGCACGCTCTTTGCCGACGACCCGCAGCGCGGCGAGCGTATGACCACCGAGGCCGTGGGCCTCTATTTGGACTACTCGAAGAACCGTATCACGGACGAGACGCTCAGGCTGCTCGTACAACTGGCCGAGGAGTCCGGCTTGCGGGCTCGCATCGACGCTATGTTCCGCGGCGAGAAGATCAACGTTACGGAAAACCGCGCCGTGCTGCACGTGGCCTTGCGAGGGCCGGCGGGCGCGGAGATCCTCGTGGACGGCAAGAATGTCGTACACGAAGTCCACGCGGTCCTGGACAAGATGGCGACCTTCGCCGAACGCGTCCGCGGCGGTGCGTGGCTGGGACATACCGGCAAGCGGATCAAGAACCTCGTCAATATCGGCATCGGCGGCTCCGACCTCGGTCCTGTGATGGCCTACGAGGCCCTGAAGCACTTTAGCCGCCGCGACCTTATCTTTCGTTTCGTCTCCAACGTGGACGGCATGGATTTTGTCGAGGCCGTGCAGGACCTCGACCCGACGGAAACGCTCTTCATCGTGTCGTCGAAGACCTTCACGACCCTGGAGACGATGACCAATGCCGAGACTGCCCGCGACTGGCTCCTCAAGGGCTTGGGCGGCAACCGCCAGGCGGTTGCCAAGCACTTTGTCGCGGTCTCGACCAACGCCGAGAAAGTCGCGGCCTTCGGCATCGACACGGCCAATATGTTCGGCTTCTGGGACTGGGTCGGCGGGCGGTACTCGATGGATTCCGCCATTGGCCTTTCCACGATGCTGGCCATCGGGCCGGAAAACTTCCGCGCGATGCTCGGCGGCTTTCACGAGATGGACGAACACTTCCGCACGGCTCCGTTCGAGAAGAACCTCCCCGTGCTGATGGGCCTGCTGGCGGTCTGGTACAGCGATTTCTTCGCCGCGCAGACGGTGGCCGTGCTGCCCTACGAGAACTACCTGAAACGCTTTCCGGCCTACCTGCAGCAGTTGACCATGGAGAGCAACGGTAAGCACGTCACACTGGCGGGCGAAGCGGTCACCTACGACACGAGCCCCATTTACTGGGGCGAGCCGGGTACCAACGGCCAGCACTCGTTCTACCAGTTGATTCACCAGGGCACGCGGCTGATCCCCTGCGACTTCCTGGCCTTTGCCCAGCCGCTCGTGCCCTTGGGCCGGCATCACGACATGCTGATGGCCAACGTCTTCGCGCAGGCCGAGGCCTTGGCCTTCGGCAAGACGGCCGAAGAGGTGAAAGCCGAGGGCATTGCGGCGGAGCTTGTGCCGCATCGCGTCTTCGAAGGCAACCGTCCCTCGAACACGCTTCTCGCCCAGTGTCTGACGCCAGCCATGCTGGGCAAGCTGGTCGCCCTGTATGAACACAACGTCTTTACCCAGGGCGTGATCTGGGGCATCAACCCCTTCGACCAGTGGGGCGTCGAGCTGGGCAAGGCCCTGGCGCAGCGGATCATTCCCGAGTTGGAGAGCCACGCGGAGCCGACACTGGCCCACGACAGCTCGACGAACAGACTGATTCGGCGCTACCGGCAAATGAGACAGGACAGTTAAGCGATCGGAGGAGCAATATGCGAGTAGGTGTCGCCACAGATCACGGCGGATTTGGACTGAAGGAAGAGATCGTGGCGCGAATTCGCGCGGCCGGGCACGAGGTCGTCGATTTCGGCGCGTACGGCCTGGACTCCACGGACGATTATCCCGATTTCGTGGTCCCGCTCAGTGAGGCCGTGGCTGCTGGCACGGTGGAGCGCGGCGTGGCGATTTGCGGTAGCGGCGTGGGCGCGGCGGTCTGCGCCAACAAGGTGAAGGGGGTTCGCGCCAGCCTGGTCCACGACCACTTCTCGGCCAGGCAAGGTGTCGAGGACGATCACATGAACGTGCTCTGCATGGGCGGGCGGACGGTCGGGCCGGAGGTGGCTTGGGACCTGGTCCAGACGTTCCTGGCCGCCCAGTTCAGCCAGGCCGAACGGCACTTGCGCCGTATCGGCAAAGTGGCGTGCCTCGAAGCCGGCCGATAGGAAATCTCGAATCCGAAAGCCACGCGCTGGACAGCGGAAGCGACGCGCTGGTAATATGGGTGGCGTTGTTCGTTACACGGCATATTCGCGCGAGACGAAGGAGGAGCAAATGGGCGTGCTGACAGGAGTGGTAATCGGGTTTGCAGTATGGCTCGTGGTGCGTTTTCTCTTGACCGGTTTGTACACGGTTGACCCCAATCAGCGGGCCGTCAAGACGATCTTTGGGCGTGCGCAGCGCTTGGGCAACCGCACGACCCTCGACGACGCGATTGCCGAATCTCTGCGGGAGACGGAGCGGGAGCGGTACTGTTATCCGCAAGTCCGGGTCATCATGCCCGGTGGTCCCTATTTCAAGTGGCCGTGGGAAAGGGTGTACAAGGTCTCGGTGGCGACGGAAACGGCCAATATGGCCTTCGATCCGGAGTCGCCCGACGCCAACCGGCACGGTACGGTGCTCGAAGCGGTCACCAAGGATCAATTGAACACGGGCATGACCGGCCAGATCCGCTTCCAGGTGTCAGAGCGCAATCTTTACGCCTACATCTTCGGTGTGACCAACCCGATTGCGCACGTGATGGGTTATTTCGTTTCCGTGCTGCGCGAGCGGATTGCAACCTTCGAGGCGCCGGGGAAAAAAGGGGCGGATGGGACGCCGGACGCCGTTTCTGTCGAGGGCATTTCCATCAACGATCTTCGCAAGAACCTGAGAGACCTGAACGAGCACATGGACCGGGAATGCCAGTGTTCGCAGGCCAGGTACGGGATCCTGCTCGATGCCTCGCTGATCACCGGGATTGACCCGCCGCCGGAGGTCGAGTCGGCGTTGGCCGCGATCAACACGGCCCACAACCAGGTGTCGTCGGACATCAGCCTTGCGACGGCCGGTGCCGATCAGCGGATTGTCGAGTCCAGGCGCGCCGTGGAGATCGAGACACTGAAGGCCGAGGCCGACGTCGAGCCTCTTCGGCGTCTGGCCGCCCAACTCACGGTGCTCAAACAGAACGGCAAGGCGGCGATGGATGCGTATGTGCGGACCGTCAAGCTGGCGCTGTTTGCCCGTGCAAAGCGCATCATCGCGGAGGTGAAGCCATGAACGACATGCTCGTTATCGCCGTCTCTTCAGCCTTTTCATTCCTGGCTTTCCTGATTGGAGTGCCGCTGGTCCTGGGCGTGTCACGCCTCCTGGGCGTCTATGCAATCGTGCGGGAGCGACGCTGCCACGTGTACGTCTTGTTTGGCAAGGTCATTGGGATCCTGAATGATCCCGGGTTCTATTTCCTTTGGCCGCGATTGGGCTGGCAGGCGCTCTTGGTCCCCTGGCTGGGACGCTGCTACGTGACGGACATGCGACTGAATCAGGAGTACCTTCGCAGCGCGCCGGTCAACTCGGAAGAGGGCGCGCCCATGGGTATCGGCATCTGGTACGAGATGTTCATCAGCGATCCGGCGGCCTACTTGTTCAAGAACATCGACCCGCGCGGCTCGCTGGCCGCCAACGTCAGCAACTCCACGGTCCGCTGCCTGAGCAACCTGCCGCTGGCGAAGATGTTGGTGGACCGCCACACGATGAGCCGTACGGTCCGCGACGAGGTCACGACCAAGTCGAATGAATGGGGATACAAGCTGGGGTCCATCTACATTCGCAAAGTCCACTTTCGCGATCCCGAAATGATGCGGCAAATCGAGAGCAAGGTGGTCAACCGGTTGCGGCAGGTTACGGCGGCCATCAAGCAGGACGGGACCAACCAGGTGAGTATTATCAGGAGCACGGCGGAACGCCAGGCGGCAATCGAGTTCGGCAAGGCGGCTGCCGTGCGGCCGGCGATTGTGGGCAAAGCGATGGCGGATATCTCGAGCGACGCCGAGGTGGCCGAGACCATGTTCGACATACTGGAAACGCAGCGCATCGTGGAAGGTGAATGCAGCGTGACACTGATTCGGACTTCAGGACACACGCTCTTGGCCGATCTGTTTGCGGCGGATTCTGGTATCGCTCAGGCAATCACAAGACACCCGTCCGCGCAGACGCCTGGGGCCCAGACGAGTTTACCCAGGCCGTCGCCGGAGAAGTGAACATGGGATCGCGGAAGAAGCGGAAACGGCCACAGGATGCGAGCCGCTCGGTCTTCCGACGGAAAGCGCGGAATCCAAGAAACCTGTTTGCATTAACCAACCGCGAGGAAAACAATCATGGCACGCTTCACCGTCTTCCATCGTTCCACGACCTGGCTACTGGGCTGGCTGGCCGGCTCGGTTGCAATACTGACAACTGTCGTACAGGCGGCCAACTACAGCCGCGTGTGCGAGCCACAGATCAAGCCCGCCTTCCTGCCCTTGCCGCCCGGCGCGGTGGAACCGGCGGGCTGGCTCCGCGATTGGGCGACGGCCGCCCGCGATGGAATCACCGGCCACCTCGATGAATACCATCCTACTTTCCGCGACGGCTGGAAGGGAATCTCCATCGCCGCGCCCGGGGCGGAACCCGATGGCATGGGCTGGCCCATCGAACAATGTGCCTACTGGCTCGACGGCGCGCTGCGGCTGGGTTTCATCCTTCATGACGAGGCCCTGATCCGCAAGATCCGCGCCCGGCTGGACCCGGTCGTCGACGGCGTCCACAAGGCCGATTTCGGCACCTCGCTGATCTACTGGAAGAAAGGTTACAAGCCCACCGAGTTCAACGGCTGGGCACATTCGCAACTGGGCCGCGCGCTGGTGGCCCTCTATCAGGGCAGCGGCGACAAACGGGTGTTGGACGCCCTTGTCAAGGTCTATGCCGACTATCCGGCCGCGATGGGCACGCTGCCTTTAGTGAACTGCCGCGTGACGGGCCTCTGCAATCTCGACGCCATGCTGGAAACCTACTCGCTCAGCGGCGACCGGCGGATCCTCGACCGCGCGCTGGCGGCCATGGCCCAGCCGGAGGTGGTCCACGACATGCGTGATTGGGCCAAAGGCTTGTTGCCGCCCGGCCACATGGTCATCCTCTACGAGGACATCCGCCTGCCCGCCCTGGTCTATCCCTGGTCGGGTGATCGGCGGCAGTTGCAGGCCTCGTTGGGCGCGATCCGATGGCTGGACGACAACCACGTGCTGCCTTACGGCGTGGCCGCCGGCGAGGAGTACGCGTCGGGGATCGGCGCTTTCCGCAAGACGGAAACGTGCAACGTGACCGCCATGCTCCTGACCACGTCGTGGCTGTACCGCATCCAAGGCAACGGGGATTGGGGCGACCGCATGGAACGGGCCTTCTTCAACGCGGGCGCCGCGCCCGTCGCCCGCGACTTCAAGACCATGTGCTACTACCAGTCGCCCAATCGCCTCCGCGCGGACTCGCTGCCCTGCGAGCAGCCGCACTCGCCGGGCCGGGCGGGCACCCACTTCCATCAACTCGGCTGCCCGTCAGTCTTGTGCTGCGTGGGCGCGGTCAACCGTATCATTCCCAACTACGTCATCCACATGTGGATGGCTACCAACGACAACGGGCTGGCGGCGACGCTGTATGGCCCCAACACGGTCTCCGCCCTGGCGGGCACGCGGGTTCCCGTGCGGGTGACAACCACGACCGACTATCCGTTCGACGAGACCATCCGCATGAAGATCGAACCGCAGGAGGACGTGCAGTTCCCGCTCTACGTCCGCGTTCCGGGATGGTGCAAGCAGGCCGAGATCCGTGTCAACGATGCTCCGCTGCCGGCCCGGCCGGACGACAAGGGCTTCGTCAAGATCGCCAGGCAGTGGTCGCAGGGCGACACGCTGGAGATGAAGCTCCCCATGGTGCCGCGGGTTGTCCGCGGTTTTGAGACGGAGTTCCCCGCCGCAGACCGCGGCTATTTCAGCTTCGAGCCGGCGGCCGTGTTCAAGCCCCGGCGGCTGCCCTTTGCGAGCGTACACTATGGCCCGTTGCTGTTCGCCCTGCCGATTGCCGACGTCGATCCCAACACGCCCGCGAAAGACGCCAAGTGGCAGTATGCCCTGGATCTGCAGCGATGCCAGAACGGCGCGAACGACGATGCGCAGGCGGACAAGACGCGGCCGCTGGGCATTGCCGTGGAGCGGAGAGCGATGCCCGCACATTGGGATTGGCCGCTGGACGCCCCCTTGCGGCTGAGCGCGCCGGCCCAGGCCTTCGATTGGAAGCCCAGCGATGCCCAGGCGCTGCCCGACGGGCCCGTGAGCGGCACGACACGCGAGATGATTCGGCTGGTTCCCTACGGATGTACCAAGTTCAGGATCTCGATGTTCCCTACCGCTTCTTCTCCAGTTCCCAAGCCTCGATAACGACTTCACAGCCGGGCGTCAGGCGACGAAGCTTCTCGGCAATGACGGCCTTCTCGGAAACGTTCGCCTTGTCCAACTTGCGGGCGAAGGCATCGAACTTTTTCTTGCGGTGGCGACGACGCTTTAACTCTTGTTTCCGTTCGCTGAGTGGCACGTGTATACTCCGGGGGGAATGAAATTGACTGAAATGACGGCTTGTTGCTTTTGCCGAACACCCTATTTTTACCACAGGCCGTCTGCGCGGTCAACGGGAGCGTGCCCAGCCCGCGAACTGTTGGTTTATTTGGCATTTGTTTAACCCGGAGCCAACGACGACGGTCTGTTGCGATCCGTTGTATCCGGGACGGGGCACCCGTGCAGCGGGTCGCGGCGACAGCTACAAGCGGGAACTCCGTCGCCGTTGACTCCAGGTTAAACGAATCGCACCGAGGACCAGAAGAGTCGTTCAATTGTTGCATATGCGACAAATCGTCAGGATCTGCTACAAGCAATACGGAGGGTTATCGGCAGGCAAGAATTCGTATTATTTACAGATTTCTAATTGCGCCCTGATTCGCACCTAATGCTTCTCTGCCAACATCATACTGGATGAAGTTCCCTCTTGGTGGAGGTCAGTACATGTTAGTCTTGAGCCGAAAACTCGGCGAGCGAATTCTGATTGGAGAGGACATCGAGGTGACGATCATCGAGATTCGTGGAAACCAGGTGAAACTCGGTTTCAGCGCGCCTCGCTACGTGTCGATCTGCCGCTCCGAAATTCACGAGAAGCTGGCGGAGTCTTTCGACGGTTTGCCAGGTCCCGGAGCCTGGTACTGCCCCGGCGAACCGCAGTAATAGTGCAAAATCCTACGTAGCACGGAATTTATTCCGTGGCCTTGCATATTTCAGGGAAACGGAATGAATTCCGTTCTACGTAGGGCTGGACGAACGGCAGGAAAACT
The DNA here is from genome assembly GCA_964615095.1 of uncultured Planctomycetaceae bacterium. GTDB lineage: Bacteria > Planctomycetota > Planctomycetia > Pirellulales > Thermoguttaceae > JANXQG01. Next base: position 47,359 of record CAZTPX010000005.1, read on the forward strand.
TGACACCGCTGCGGTGGTCATGGTATAGGCTATAGCAGGCCCATCTGGCCTCGCCACACCCCAAGGAGCGCCCGCCATGACATCTCGCCTTGTTCCGATCTTCCTGGTGACCTGTTGGCTGGCCGCATCGATCGTCTCGGCCAGCGCGGAAACCTACTATGTCCGCTCCGATGGAAACGATCAGGGCGACGGAAAGACGCCGCAAACGGCGTTCAAGACACTGCTCCGCGCGGCACACGTGTTGGATCACGGCGACGGCGTGATCCTGGCGCCGGGTGTCTATCGCGGCGAGGTGTTGCTGGCGGAGCGATTCAGCGCCGATGGATCCGAGATGCTGATCGAGGGCGACGAGGGCGGGCGCCGCACCGTTGCGCCGCCCGGCCCTGTCGTGATTCAGGCCGACAATCCCCTTACGGCGGCCCTGCAAGTTCATCGGTTCCGCAACTTGCGCGTCTCCGGGCTGACGTTCCGCGGCCGCGGGCAGGGCCTGAGTATCGAGAAAAGCTCAGGCGTTGTGATCGAGCGCTGCACGTTCAACGGGTTGAGCCGCGGTTTGTTCCTCCGCCAGTGCCAGGACGCGCGCGTGGAAAGCTCGGTCTTCAGCCGTTGCACCCTGGGTATTGTCTGCCAAAGTTCGGTGCGGACGCGACTGGCGCAGCTCACGGTCGCCGGCGCATCGTCCGTGGGAGTGCTCATGCTCTCATGCGGCGAGGGCATGGTCCGCAACTCGCTATTGACCGGTAATAACACCAACTTGATTGCGGACGAGATCTCCGCGCCCGCCTGGACAAGCGACTACAACGTGCTGGACGGCAGTACCGGCCCTTGGGGTTCCGTGCCGGCCATCGCCAAGGTCTACGAGTGGGCGTCGGCCTCCAGCCAGGACCGCCATAGCGTACATGTCACGCCAGCCTTCAAGGACCCCGACAAGCACGATCTGCGGCCGGCGGCGACGGTGACCTGGGGCGGCGGCTTGCCGGGCGCACGCGTCGGAACCGTGTTGGAGCCCAAAGTGGCATTAGACCGCGACGGACGGCCTTTTGCCGCAGCCGAAGGACGCGTGAGCGCGGGGGCTTACGATTATCCGGCGCCGCAGCCAGCCGCCGGCTGGCGGCCTTTGGCGGTCAAACTCCGCGGTCAAGGGCCGCGGCAGAGCGCCGCGATTTATGCCGCCGACGGCACACTACTACGCACTTTGCTGGCCGACACGGCCGGCGCGGGCGACCTGTGGTGGGACGGATTGGACGATCTCGGCCAGCCCGTGCCCGCCGGGCGATACCAGGTGCGGGCGATCACGCACGACGTCCGCCTGGTGGACGACGGTGCGGTGGGCGACAACGGCAATCCGCTGGGCGCCTATAATTGCGACAACGCCGACCGCGTCGTCGCGCTTCCCGACGGCGGGTTCGTCGTCACCACGATCTACGACGAGGGCGGCTATCCGTTGCGGCGCTACTCGGCCAGCGGCCAGCCGATCTTTGCCGCCAATCTGGCCCAAAAAGATTATGCGGCGATCGCCGTCTGCGGCGACGACCTGTATGGCATCGTCGGGGCCGAGTCCAAGGCCCGGCTCGTACGCCTTGTGCTCCCCGGCAACCGTGCCCGCATGGCCAATTCGGCCGAAGACTACCGGCCCTTTGCCGACAATGAGAAACCGGGCGCGGTGACGGGCCTGGCAGTGGCCGGCAGCAATGCCTACGTGGCTGCAGCCGGGCTGGGCGCGGTCCGCGTGATCGACCTGGGTAGCGGCGCGCGCAAGGCCGAGTGGCCGGTGCCTGACGTGGGTGACGTGGCCGTCGACGAAAAGGGGACGCTGTGGGCCATCTCCGGCCGCCAGGTCGTGGCCCTGGACGCGGCGGGTAGAATCACCCGCCGCTTGGAGACCCGGTTGAAGACGCCGCGCTACCTGGCGGCAGGCGCGGGACGGCTGGCCGTGGTGGACCGCGCGTCGGCAAGCTTGGCGATTCTGGACGCGGCCAGCGGCACCCTGCTGCGAACACTGGGCAAGCCGCGCGTGCCCGGTCAATGGACGCCCGTGGGGCCGGAGACCTTGGCCGATCCGCGGGGCTGTGCGCTGCTGGCCGACGGCCGGCTGGTCCTCACCGAGCATATGCGGGTGCGAATCCTCTGGCCCGAGACCGGCCGCATCAGCGCGGAGATCCTCAGCAACTTCATGGATGAGGCGGTCGTCCATCCCACGAAGCCCGAATACCTCTACTGCTGGCCGGGCGTGTTCCGTGTCGATCCGAAGACGGGGGCCTGGCGTTGGCTGGTCGAAGCGCCTGAAGGCATGACCACTCCGCCCGACAAGGACGGGAAGGTCAAGCCCTACCGTTTCGGTTCGCCGTCGATGGCTGTCGTCTTGGACGGCCGGCCGTTCATAGCCTACGCCACAGGCGACGAGAAGCTCTACATGCTCGACGTCAGCGACCCGCTGCGGCCACGGTTGGCCATGCGCCCGTCGCCCGAGCAGCGAGTACTGCGGCTGGTGCCCTATTCGATCATCTCCTTCACCAAGGGCGGCGACATCCTGGCCAACGGCGACAACTACTCGCTGGCATTCGCCCGCATCCCTTATAAGGGCCTCGATGCGCAGAGCGATCCGATCTACGATTTCGCCCATCCCGTCAAGGTCGGCGCGGCCAAGGACCTCAGTCCCCGCGGCATGAAGTGCATCAACGCCCCTTCCTGTGACCGTACGACCGGCGACATCTATTACCTGGCGGTCACGGAGCTGAACAAGAAGATGGTGCCCGCCTGGGGCGCCGACGGCACGGGCGTAGGCCGCAGCACGGCGGACGGGCGACCGCTGTGGTTCGCTGCCAGTTCGGGCGGCAACTACCAGTCCGGGGCAGTGGTCAACGACGGCCAGAATGCCTGGTACTTCGCCGGCAAGAGTTTCGGCGGCCAGATCGACGTCTTCGATCGCGACGGCCTGCGTGTGACCACGGGCAACTGGGGCTGGCCCTGCAACTACTCGATCGGGTTCGTCGACATGCGTTACGGCGTGCAACCCTATCTGCGGCCCGACGGTAAGGCAGGCGCATATGTCGAGGACGACGCGATTGGCCGCTTCGCCCGCTGCCGGCTGGACGGCGGCGAGACGCTGAAGCGGACCGCGGCGGACTTCCAGTGGACCGGGCCCGGTGCGCCGGCCGGTCCGCCGCCGGATGCCCACCGCACGGGCGGCAAGGGGTTGGCCCAGTCGCTGGTGATTACGAAGGTCCCGCCGCTGAAGGTCGATGGCGATTGGGCGGCCTGGTCTGCGGCGGGAGTCACTGCCCAGATCGTCAGCCTGCCGATACCCGGTTATCCCCGCAACTGGCCCGAGGGACTTTGGCAGACGTTCCGCGAGGGCACGGCAATCGGCGCGGTGGCCCACGACGGCAAGAATCTCTATGCTTATTTCCTTGTGGCCGACGATACGATGCATTTCGACGCCGAGAGCCCGGGCCGGATGTGGGAGTTCGACAGCGTCGAACTGTGGGCCGAGGAAGAGCAGATCGGCATGGGCTTTGTTAAGAACGGCCAGCCGGCGCTGTTCAAGTACCGGTTCCATAACCGCGAGGGGAAAGAGTGGTCGGCCGACTACGCGATGCCGGGCGGCGCGGTCTGGGGCGCCAAGCTGACGGATCTAGCCGCGCATCCGCTGGGCCGCCAACTCGCCGGTTTCACGGGCGTCTCCTTGGCCGGGCACGCCGGCTATGCCCTGATGGCGAAGATTCCTTTCGAGGAGATCAAGCTAGTGGGCGGTATCGCCGGGCGCAAGGGCGGCGAGGTCCGTTCCATGACCGGCGCGGCGGGTGAGGTCATCCGCTTGGGCGTGGCTTTTGGCGGCATCTCCGCTTGGGGCCGCGAGCAGGACTTCAAGGTCAACTGGCCCGCCACGCTCATGTATTCCGACCCCACGCGCAGCATGCCGTTCGTGCTGGGGCAGTAGACTGAGCGTGGCGTTGCCGGCCAGACGTCGGTTGCGGGATTGACCTGCCGGTAATTGTCGCCCAAGGACGGTTGCGTTTTGCTTGATCGCCCGGCGCGGGTAGGGCATGATATTTTATCCTACCAGGAGTTCCCGATGGCTGCCGTAAAAATCGCGATAACCCTCGATCGAGAACTTATTGCTCGTCTGGACCAGTTCGTCGCAGAAAAGAAATTCCCCAATCGCAGCCCTGCCGTGCAGGAGGCCGTCCGTGACAAGTTGGAGCGACTGAAGCGAAGCCGCCTCGCCCGCGAATGCGCTAAGCTTGACCCGACGTTCGAGATGGCCCTTGCCGAGGAAGGATCGGCCCAGGACTGGAAAGAATGGCCCGAATACTAAGAGGCGATCACGCAGCTTCCTCCTGAAGACATGGAACGGATCCTCGAAGGACTCAACGAGATCTGCGGAGCCTGAGCTGACGACCGGCGAAGCGCAGCGGGCGCAGCCCGGCTCTGCTGCGATGCTGTGTTATTCAGTTCCAACCCGTCTCAAGGATCAAACCGGATTGCTCGTAGTACTCGTCGCCGTCAGCTTGAAAGAGCCCTTGGCGATTCGCAAAGAGCCACTCCCATAGCGAATCCAACTTCCGAAACGTGGTTTCAGCGTCGCGATCCTGATAGAACACTTGAATCGCAATCGTGCTCTTGACGCTTTTCAACGCGTTGATCACCTGGTCTCGGCTTGGATCGGGATTATCCTTGATCAGTTCGATTTCTTCGAGGATTTCTTTTTCAAAGACATCATCGCCCGGGAAGTTGATTTCGATCAATCCATAGAGGCCGTCGCCGTGACGCAACTCACCGTATTTGCCGTCAAGCACAATGCTGTATGCGGGATCTAAGGAACGTAAGCCCGCGTCCAACTCCGACAAGGACACGGGCCTCTGATCGCATACGAAGTAACGCATGTAGTAGCCCATCTTGTCCCTTTCAATCGAGCGGAATAACGGGAGCCGCAGACCTCGTCGTGGCCGCCGGTGCCGCGGAGCGGCAAAATGTGAGTAGCCGGGGGTGGAGCGCAGCGGAACCCCCGGGATCAAAATCTCGCGGCCGATGCCGCGTAGCGGCATCACAATCACCCGACGGGTTCGATCGTGACGCCGCTACGCGGCTTTTGTTCGTTCCTGATAGCGACCGGGGGTTTCGCTGCGCTCCACCCCCGGCTATTCCAGTTACGCCACTCCGCGGCGGTTTGTCAACTGATTCACGTCACTCCGCCCGTTCATTGATGCGCATGAACGGAAATGGACCTACGGGCAGCTAGCCGATTGACGACAGCAGGGCCGGCTTGTTACACTGAAGCCATTCCTCGTTTGGAGAGACCATAATGCCGAGAATTCTGACTTTGATTCGCTTGATCGCCAGCGCCGCGGTAATTACAACGCTGTTTGCCGAGCAATTGGCGGAAGCCGCGGAAACCGGCCAGTCGAACAACCGCACGATACCGCCGCGCAGCTACGAATCGCCCTCCGTGGAAAGGCCGCTGACGGCCGACGCCAAGGGCCGCACCGGGTTCATCCGCGACTGGCTCGTGCTGGGGGCCTTTCCGCATCCTGGCGGCCGCAAGACCTGGCAGGAACCGGTCACCCCGGAACTGCTCAAGCGCGAGGTGAACTTCCGCAAAGACATGCTGGCCCCAGTTGGCGGAGAAGAGAATATCCAACCATGGTTGGGCGAAAAGGTGATCGGGGAGGGCGGCGAAACGCGCGTCTGGCAGCCGATCGCGGCGGACGGCAAGGCAGGAAACGTCGACCTGGGCGAACACTTCAAGCGCGGCGGCCGGATCCCGGAGCACGTACTCGCCTACATCGCCTGCTACCTGAAATTCGATGACGACAAGACGGCGATCCTTTCCGTAGGCTCCAACGACGGTTTCCGCCTTTGGGTCAACGGCGAATTCGTCAACGAGCGACAAGTCTATCGCAGCTCCGTAGTCGACGACGACTTGATGCTCGTCCGTTTCTACAAGGGCACGAATCTCGTGCTCCTGAAGATTACCCAGGACGTGGGCGGCTGGGATGCCGTGGTGCGGTTGATCGACAAGGGCTACAAGCCGCTTGGCGGCGTGAGCGAGCTGGTCATTCCGGCGTCCGCCGCCCGCAATCTCGCGGCCCCCATGCCGGCACACACGCCAACCCAATCGACGGTCGGGCCGGCAAAGCCAGCCTATGGTCCTGGGGCGGAGGCCGCCGATCCAAACAAGGCTCCGATTGTCAACCGGGCGCGACTCTTCCCTGCGCCGGGGTTTGCTGATCGCCTGGCAGGCGGGCGAATCATCGGTTCAAACGCCGGAGAGACGGTCGGTTTTGTCGAGTTGGCCAAGATCGACAAGCGGCCGGCGGAGGATGAGTGGTTCGAGATCCGCTTCGATAACAAGACCGCGTATCGGTGGGTCAAGTTCCAGGGTCCAGAGAAGCTTGCGACCTTGGTGAGCGAGATCGAATTCTACGATGGGGCGAAAAAACTCTCGGGCAGGCCCTTTGGAATCGTGGGCAAGACGGAAAGCCGCGAGACCGACAAGGCGTTCGACGGCCGCGTGGACACGTGGTACGAATCCGACCTGGACGGCAGCGCCTACGTCGGGCTCGACTTGGGCACGGCGAGCAACATCTCGGCCCCCCCTGCCCTAGCGTTGCCCGACGGCCATTACGCCAAGCCGCGTCAACTTTCGATTGCCGCCCCGCCGGACGCGGAGATCCGCTACACGACCGATGGCAGTATTCCCAGCGCCGCGTCGGGCAAGCTATACCACGGCCCGATTCCACTTGACAAGGGTTTCATCCCCGTCGCGGCGATCGTGCTGGAGCAGGGCAAGTTTCCCAGCCCGGTCGCGACGGCGACCTATGCGATCGGCGATGTTCCGCCGCCCAAAGGGCTGGTGACATTCAGCTTGGGGAACAGCCTCACGGACACGTTCGCCAACTACCTTGAAGCGGTCGCGCGGAGCGCCGGGCACGATCACAAGGAGTACCTGCACACGTGGATGGGCACGCCGACGGACTATTTGTGGCAGCACCCCACCGTGGCCTGGCAAGGGAGTTACCTCGACCAGTTCAAGAAGCTCGCGCCCATCGACATCATGACCACGCAGCCTTTCTACGTGATCGCCGAATCGATCGAGCGGGAAGCGGAATACTCCGGCAAATTCTACGCCCTGGCTCGCGAGACTAGCCCCAACGTCCAGCTTTACCTTTACCAGCAGTGGCCGCCGCGGTCGTTCGAATCGGACTCGTGGGCCATGCTCTCGTTGGAATACATGAAGGCCATTGCCCGGCAGCGCGGCCTGAAACCGGCCAAGACGTGGCAACAGGCCGCCAGCAACCAGCTCGCCTACTTCGAGGCCCTCCGCGAAAAGATGTCGGCGCAAGTGCCCGGCAAGCAGGTCCTGATCGTACCGACGGGGCTGGCGTTGGCGAACTTGAAGACGGCTTATGAAGCCGGCGAGGTGCCGGCGGCGCCCAGGGACCAGTTCTTTGAACTGCATTCCGCCGAGAAAGACGAAAAGGGACGCGGCACGGCCGTGCATCTTACCGAACCGGGCCGGTACTTCGTCTCGCTGGTGCTTTATTGCTGCTTCTACAAAGAGCCGCCGGACAAGGTGCATTTGCCCGAAAACATGACCAAGCTCACGCCCGCGCAGGACAAGGTTTACAAGAGGATTGCCTGGCAGACGGTCAAAGATTACAAGTGGTCGGGCGTGGGGCCGCAGACGCGGTAGAACCGAATGCGCTTCGTCCACGAGCGGATTAAAGACCGTCCTACGAGCCACTGTGCAGGTTGTTAAAAATCCTTGGGCAGCTTCTTGATCTGCTCGAGCGTGAATACCGGGCCGTCCTTGCAGACGTAGGCTGGGCCGCAGTTGCAACGCCCGCACTTGCCCACCCCGCACTTCATGCGGTTCTCCAGGCTCGTGTAGATGTCGCTGTCGGCCAGCCCCATCTTGCTCAGCACGGGCAGGGTGAACTGGATCATGATCGGCGGGCCGATCACCAGCGCGACGGCCTTGGCGGCGGATATGCCGGCCTTCTCCACCACGGTCGGCACGAAGCCGACTTCGCCTTTCCAATCGGGCGTCTCGCCGCCCGGATCGACGCAACTCACGACGCGAACGTTCTCATACTCGGCCCAGCGGTCCAGCTCGTTGCGAAAGACCAGGTCGCCCACCTTCCGCGCGCCGTAGACGATCGTGATCTGGCCGTACTGCTCGCGGTTCTCCAAGGCGTACCAGATCGCGCAGCGGATGGGCGGCATGGCAATCCCGCCGCCGATGAAGATCAAGTTCTTGCCTCGCCACTTGTCCATGGGATAGGCGTTGCCGTAGGGGCCGCGGAAGCCGACGATGTCACCCTCGTCGACGTTCCACAAGGCCTCGGTCACGCGGCCCGTGCGGCGGAAACAGAACTCGATGAAGTCCTGCCAGTTCGAACTGGAACAGAGATTGAAGGGCGACTCGCCGGCCCCGAAGGCCGAAAAAATGCCGAATTGGCCGACGCGAAAACTAAAATCGCGTGCCCGGGCTTCGTCGCGAAAACGGATGCGGACCGATTTCACGTCGGCCGTCTGCTGGCGGACCTGGACGACTTCCATCAGGTCCGGCTGGTAGATGTTGGTATTCATCAGGTTGTTTTCTGTACGGTGGGAAATTCCGTAGCTTCCGTAGGGTGGGCCGAGTAACACGAGTCCCACCAGATTCCGCGTCGACATCGAATTTGGTGGGACTCGTGCTACTCGGCCCACCCTACGATTTGTCCACACCAGACGCTTCTTGCGCCTTCCGCGAAATTGCCGAAAGCACCGGGTGGACGCCGAGTCCGGCGGGACAATTCCGTGTGCAGTTGCCGCAACCGGTGCAGAGCAACGTGCCGAATTTCTGCGGATAGATGCGAAACTTGTGGTAAATCCGCTGCCGCTGCCGCTGCGCTTGCTGGCCCCGCGGGTTGTGGCCGGCGGCGTGCAGCGTGAACATGCCGAACTGGCAGGCGTCCCAGTTCCGTGCCCGCACGCCTTGCCCGCCCGCGCCCTCGTCGACGATGTCGAAACAATGACACGTGGGGCAAGTATAGGCACAGGCCCCGCAGGCCAGGCAGCGCCGCGCTAGGTCCGGCCACTGGGCGTCTTCAAAGCCGCTTTTCAGAAACGCGCCCACCTTGTCCAAGTCGAACCGTAACGGCGGCCCTTTGGTCACGCTCCCCTTCACGTCCGACGGTTCGGTATGTCCAGCGAACAATCGCCGACCCTTCTCCGTCAGGCAGCGGATCTCCAGGATCCCCTCGTCCAACGCATAGAGCATGGCGTCCGACCCGCGCGGGTCGTCCGGCCCGGACCCGACCGACGTGCAGAAACACTGGGCGTCGAAACTCTGGCAGGCCAGCGTCACAATCGTCGTCAGCTCGCGACGGCGATTGTAGGCGGCGTCGGCATAGTCCCAGTTGAAGACGTGATCGAGGATCGGACCTGACGCGGCATCGCAGGGCTGGGCGGCAATCACGATCTGTTCGGTCTGTGGCAGGGCAATCTCGGTCAATTCGGCGCGCTTGCGCCCCAGCGTGTAGCCATAGAGCTTCTCGTGGCGAGGGAAGAGAAACTCCTTGATCGAATTCCGCGGCCGCGCCGCGGCGTCCAACGTCAGTTGGCTGGCCGACCCCAGCCAATCGTAGAGCAGCCGATCGTTGACCAGGCGCGGGCCAGCCACGCGGCGGCCACCGGCAATCCATGAGTCGATCAGCGTACGCAGCGCTGTCAACGATAGTACTTCGCTCATTGGATGAAGCCCTCATGGTCTTGGATCGTGTAGGAACCGACCACCGGCTCGGCCTGCGGATCGTTGCCGGGGCGGTAGGCGAAATTCTCCTCCGCCGCTTGGGCCAGCGAAAGATTTAACAGCCTCAGGTCGATGCCCGCCGGGCAGACCCGCGTGCATTCTTCGCAGCCCACGCAGCGCGCGGCCAGGTGGAAGGCCCGCGTGATGTGCCAGGCGAAATTGCCCTTGAGCGTGGCCGAAGTGCTGATCACCTGCGGCCGGTTCTTGTCGACAATGCAGCGTGGGCAGTAGCACATGGGGCAGACCTGCCGGCAGGCATAGCACCTCACGCAACGGGCCAGTTCCTGCCGCCAGTAGGCCAAGCGCTCGGCTGGTAGGCGCTTCAAGAACGTATTGATTGCCGCGTAGCGCTGCTCGGCCGAAACCGCCGCCGATTTGGCCGCTTGGCCGATGACCACGTCGACGCTGTGCGGTTCATGGACGTCGCAGGCATCGCACTTCGGCTGGCCCATGCCGTCACAGGCCACGCCGATCGCGTGAATCTGCCCGCGGTCGAGTTGTGATTCCTTCTCCAGTACCACCAGGGCACGTTGATCGCATCCCTTGAGGACAATCGCCGGGCGTCCCAAGGCGCGAATCTCCGCGCGCTTCAAATAAACCGTCAGGTTCGCCTGGCAACGATCGTTCCAAACGAGTTGATCGACGTCTTCCGGACGCTTGATGAAAACCGGAAAGACCGGCCCGTCGGCTGGCTCGGCGGGGTCCTGGCCATAGCCGATGATCACGTCGACCTTTCCTTCCAGAAGTAACTGCCGGCAGGTGTCGCGAAGCTTGGCAATCATCTGTTGGCCTCGCAGTCTGTAGGCAACGGAGTCCGTGCCGCTTCCGAAAATGCGCTCTGTGGCATTCCGTGAATCGGAGAACGGCACGGAGTTCGTTCCCCACAGGTGGTGGACTCCTCGCAGATTTCGCGGTAACCGGTGTAAGGACCGAGCTTCCGCACGTTTTCGGTCAGCTCAGCGACGACGTGCTGCCACTTCTTGCCTTCGGCGGCCGAGATCCAGGTGAACTGCACGCGCTCGGTCTCGATACCCACGGCCTCCAATAATTGGCGAAAGAGCATCCAGCGGCGGCGGGCGTGATAGTTGCCAGCCGTGTAATGGCAGTCGCCCGGATGGCAGCCGGAGACCAGCACCGCGTCGGCGCCCATCTCGAAGGCCTTGATAATCAGGTTGAAATCGATCCGCCCCGTGCAAGGCAGGCGCACGACACGGATGTTGGCCGGATATTCCAGACGGTTCGTGCCGGCCAGGTCCGCGCCCAGATACGTACACCAATTGCAGACGTAGGCGATGATTTTCGGTTCGAAATTCTCGGATTCGCTCATACTAGGCTCTCCACCATGGCGTAAATCTGTTGTTCGGAAAAGCCGGCCAGGTCGGCACTCTTCGAGGGGCAGACGGCCACGCAGGTGCCGCAGCCCATGCACAGGCCCGCATTGACCCGGGCAGTGCGCTTGATGAGTTGTCCCTTGCGGTCGCGGATCTCGGCCCGCTCGATAGCGCCGTAGGGACAGGCCCTGGCGCAGGCGAAACAGGCGGCGCAGTTCATTTCGTCCACGCGGGCGATCTCCGGTTCGCGGGCCAATTGCTGGTGACTAAACATCACCAGTACCTTGCCCGCCGCCGCCGTGGCCTGGGCGACCGACTCGGGGATGTCCTTGGGACCTTGGCAGGCCCCGCAGACATAGACGCCGGCCGCGTTGGTCTCCACCGGCCGCAGTTTGGGGTGCGATTCGGAAAGAAAGCCGTTCTCGTCGTAACCCACGTTGAGCTTCTGGGCCAGCGCCTCCGCGCCGTCGGAGGGGCACATCGCCGCGGCCAGCACGACCAAGTCGGCCTTGATGGTCACGGGCTCGCCGGCCAGCGTATCGACACCGCGTACGATCAGTTGTCCGTCCTGCTCGACGATCTTCGACACGCGGCCGCGATGGTAGTGGGCACCGTCCTGCTCGATCGCCCGGCGGACGAATTCGTCGTAGTTCTTGCCGCCGGCGCGAATGTCCATGTAGAAGACGTGGGCGTCGCCGCTATGCACCTTATGCTTGTAGAGCATCGTGTGCTTGGCGTTGTACATGCAGCAGATCTTCGAGCAGTAGGAGATGCCCTTGGCGTTGTCGCGGGAGCCGACGCAACTGATGAAGACGACGCTCTGCGGCACCTTGCCGTCGGACGGCCGGCGGACCTCGCCGCCCGTGGGGCCGGAGGCCGACAACAGCCGTTCGAACTGCAACGAGTCGATCACGTCGGCATAGCGACCGTAGCCGTATTCGCCGTAGCCGGTCAGGCGACCGTTGTGTTGCTCGCGCCCCACGTTATAGAGTTTATAGCCCGTGGCCACCACGATCGCCCCGACTTCCTCGGTCACGAGGCGGTCTTCGTCGTCAAAACGGATCGCGCCCGGCTGGCACTTCTTGGCGCAGATGCCGCACTTGTCCTTCGTGAGCTTCATGCAGACCGAGGCGTCGATTACGGGGCGGGCGGGCACGGCCTGGGGAAAGGGGATATAAATGGCTGTGCGCTGCCCCAACCCGTAATCGAACGCGCTGGGATTCTTCTTGGAGGGACATGAGTTCCAGCACTGCCCGCAGCCCGTACACTTGCTCATGTCGATGTAGCGGGCCTTCTTGCGGACCGTGACGCGGAAGTTGCCGACAAAGCCCTCGACCGACTCGATTTCCGAATACGTGTGCAACGTGATATTGGAATGCTGGCCGGCCTCGACCATCCGCGGCGTGAGGATACACTGGGAGCAGTCCAGCGTGGGAAAGGTCTCGCTCAGGCCGGCCATCTTGCCGCCGATCGACGGCTCGCGCTCCACGAGCACGACCTGGTATCCGGCGTCGGCGATATCCAAGGCCGCCTGGATACCAGCCACGCCGCCACCGATCACCAGGGCGCGGCGGGTGAGCGGGATCTCGATAGGGACCAGGGCATGATTGAAGCGCGTCTTGGCCACGGACATCGACACCAGGTCGATGGCCTTGGCCGTCGCCTGGGCGCGGTCGTGATGGACCCAGGAGCACTGCTCACGAATGTTGGCCATTTCCACCAGATAGGGATTCAGCCCTTCCTTCTCGGCCGCTTTGCGGAACGTGCGAAGGTGCATGTGCGGCGAGCAGGACGCCACGACGACGCCCGTGAGATGCTCGGCGGCGATCTTTTGGCGGATCGTGGCCTGCCCCGGTTCCGAGCACATGTACTTGCACGTCATCGCGCAGGCCACACCCGGCATCTCGCCGGCGGCCGCCGCCACCTGCTCGACATCCACCGTGCGGGCAATGTTCTCACCGCACCAACAGACAAACACGCCGATTCTCGCCATAGTTTCCTAGTTCGTAGCGTAGGCTTTAGCCCACCGTCTTACAAGTAGCGTGGGCTTTAGCCCGCCCGTACAACGTGGCGGACTAAAGTCCACCCTACAAAGTCTCCTATTTCTTCACGACGAAATGCCGGTCGATTCCCAACGTCCGCTCGTCAATGCCCAGAGCCAGGCCGATCAGGTCCGAGAGGTAGTAGACCACCAGGTTGTGCCGCACGCCGAAACGTTGCTCGATGTCGGCTTGCTTCATATCGAGATTGACGTGACACATGGGACAGGCCACGACGATGCACGAGGCCTGGTGGGCGGCCGCGTCGCTGAGGATCTTGTGCGAGAGGTCCAGCACGGTCTCTTCATCCGCCAGGGTCATGCCCGCGCCGCAACATTCGGTCTTGAAGTTCCAGTCGACCGGCGCCGCGCCCAAGGCCGCCAGCACGGTCTCCATGCTGCTGGGTTGCTCGCAGTCGTCGAACTGCACCTCCCGCGGCGGGCGCGTGAGCAGGCAACCATAGTAACAGGCGGGGCGAAATTCGCCCAAGGGCCGCACGATCTGTTGACAAATCGTTTCCAGGCCGACCTTCTGTACGACCTGGATGAGGTTCAAGACCCGCGTGCTGCCGTCGACCTCCAGTTCCACGATCTCGGAAATCTCTTTTTGTAGCCGCGGGCAGGCCGCCAGGGCGCGATTGGCCCGCAGAAGCTCCATCGAACACATTGGGCAGGGAGCCAGTAGCTCGGTCATCCCGTCGCGCTTGGCCAGGGCCAGGTTCCGCGCCGGCAGAGCCACCGCCAGCTTGTGATTGAGCGAATGGGCCGCCGTAGCGCCGCAGCAAATCCAGTCGTCCAGCTCCCGCAGTTCCACCCCCAGCTTGCCCATGCAAGCACGGACCGACGTCTCGTAGTCGTTCGATGAGCCATGCAGGGCACAACCGGGATAATAGCCAATTTCCATTGTTCAATTTCTCACTTGTTCCCGTTGCCCATGCACCGCGCGAAGATCCGCCCCACCACGGCCCGGTCCTTCACACGCTGGCCGCCGAAGTGCAGCTTGTTGCGTTGCATAAGTTTGGGCGCCAAGAGCGAGTCCTTCATGAGCGCCCGCAAGTTGCGATCGCGCAGGAACGCCAACAGTTTGAACGCGCCTACAAGCTCGAACTCGCGGAGGCGACCGTTGCGGCGGATGTTGTCCAAGAATGCCTTCTGAAAGAGCACCGTCCGCTGCCGGGCCTGCGGCGCCGCGCCGCGCTCGAAGGCGATCTGCCGCAAGGCGTCCATCACGCCGGCGCAATCTACCGATTTCGGGCAGCGGGCCGTGCAGGTCATGCAGGAAACGCACTTCCAGATCGACTCGGCGCCAATCGCCTTCTCCGTCTGGCCAAGTTGCAGCAGGCGAATCAGCCGGTTCGGCAGGACGTCCATGCTTTCGGCCATGGGACAGCCCGCCGAACACTTGCCACACTGATAGCAATCGTGCAGGTTCGTACCGGCGAGGCTTTCGATCTCGGTATTCTCGGTTGCAGAGGGGAGTGTCATCATAGGATCAACAACTGGCCATCTCGCGAACCAGGTGGGTGGCTAGCGCGTCGTTGGTTTCAGGGTCGAAGTTGAGGATGCCGCCCTCGCCGTTGGCGGGCTGCGCGACCAGGGCCACGACCTTGTCGCCCCCCTTGCCGGAAAGCGAGACGAACTCGCCCTTGGTGTCGCGGAGCAGGCTGCCGGGCAAACGGCCCTGGTCTCCGGTGGTGAGCACGATCACGCGGTCGCAACGCTGGGCGACACTCACGAGGTTCATGGGCGTGATGGCGACCTCTTCCGGCGAGCTCTCCATAGGAAAGAGTTTGGCCACGAGTTTCTGATGGATCAGCCGGCCCAGGCCCTCTTCCCGCCGCAACAGACCCGGGGCGATCTGCAGACGGACCCGCGTGCCGTTGCGGTTGGTAATGGCGATGCTGTTCAAGGGCTGGGCGATCTCGCGGTGGCGGTCGCTGCGGGCGGCAGGCGAGGGACGATGAAACGCGGCGTCCAGGATTTCGGCCATCTCATTGTCGGCGAACGGCTCGACGGCATAGTAAAAGATCCGCCGCAACCGGTAGGCCGCTTCGCGATTCGCGTCGGCCGCTGCCACGACGACAATCTTGGCCCCGGGGCATGCGCCGTTGATCAGTCCGACAGTTACCGGGCCTTCGTCGCCGATGGCCGTGCCGTCGAGAACGATGACGGGGGCGTCGGCATCACTGAGGGCCGAGCTCAACTGGGCCCAGTCGCCAGCCAAGTGGACGTCGCAGCCGAGGCCCGTCAGCTTGGCGGCCTGTGCCTGCGCCGTGATCGCGTCCGGATTGTACAGAGTGACTCGCCGCGAGACGCAATTGGCCGCCTCGTCTTCCACACGCGTGGCGCTGATGCAAGCGATCCAACCTTTACTGCAGGGATCAGTCAACAACAGCGAGGGGTCCTGCTTCAAGGTCTCGTTGACGGCGACAACCACGCCCGAGAGGGGCGCGGGGATGAGTTGCTGGGGCTTGTCGGCCACGGCCACGGCGGCCAGCGGCAGGCCCTGGTAGATCACTTCGCCGATCCGCGGCAGACGCACCGACTCGATCGTGGCGGTCGTGGGGTCTGTGAGCACCGCGCCTACGCGCGTCGCCCGCTGGTCGCCAAGCTGGAACCAGGCGCTGCGCCAGAAGCGGAACGGCTCGGCCGTGCCGGCGGGTTCGGCGACCGGCTTGCGGGCGGCAGGCGCGGAGTCGTGGTGCAGTAGGCGGTGGACGGCCTGCGTGATTTCTTCGGGCGTGAAGGGCTTGGTGACGTAGTCGGACGCCCCCAGGCGGATCGCCGAGGCCGCGTTGGGAATGCTGGGATAGCCCGTCATCAGGACCACGGGCACGTCGGCCTTCTGCTTTCGCAGGGCTTCCAGGAAAGCGATTCCATCCATCGTGGGCATCTTGATGTCCAGGAGGATGGCGCTATAGTCGTTCTGCTTAGCCATGTCCAGGCCTTGGCAAGCATCGCTGCACTTTTCCACTTCGAAGCCTTGGCGGCTGAAAATGCGACGGCAGCCCTCGCAAATTACTTCCTCGTCGTCAACAACCAAGAGTCTCAGGTCGTCCAACATGACAGTGGTCCTTATTTGGCGGATAGATCGCACGCTTGTGACTGGGTGAAGCATCTTCGCAACAACTGTGCCAAAGCGGAAAACAGGCAAGAAAGCGGGAAATCCCGCGAAAGACGGCGATTTGAAAGCCAATCGGGCACGAGACCTGTATGTAGCAGGTATACAGTGTATGCGGATTGCGGTGATTTATCGCCATTGCTCATGCGGCAAATGACAGGGCGTTCCCGACAGCGGGGAACGGGAGTAGAATAGGATTATGACTACTCTGAACCAAAGTTCAAAGTTAGTTGTGATTCTCCCATTCGACCCAAGCCTCATTCCATGACCCACATCACCCTCTCCGACAGCATGCGAGCGCAGCTTGGTAGTTTAAGCGAGCCGCTGGTGTTGTGTGATGAAGCGGGCAATCCGCTTGGCACGTTCACGCCGGTGACTAGGCTCACCGAGCACCAGCGGATTGCGATGACCTTACCCAACCATCTCCTCGACTCAAACATTCCCACGGAAGAGTTGCGACGAAGACTGCGCGATGAGCCGCGGATCCCGCACGAGGAGGTTATGCGGAAGGCGAAGCAGTATCTATGAGTTATGAGGTGACTTGGGTGCCTTCCGCGCAAGACGCGCTGCTTCAGATCATTATCAGCCGGCCGGCTCGCGGCGCGGTGGTGAACGCGTTGGATCGCCTTGGCGCAACCCTGGAACAGGAAGGTCCTGCGGCAGGCGAATCGAGAGTAGAGGAATTTCCTGTTCTCTTCGAGTTACCGCTGGCCGTCAAATTCGCGGTCGAGGAGCCGGATCGCACGGTAACAGTAACGGACGCATGGGTCATCGCACACTAAGGCGAGAACAACGACATTTATGGTTCGATCTACGCTGCCCCGCGTCCTTCGCGCAGCAGTTGCAATGGTTCGGTGCGGCCGATGCGAATGGCCGGCCACAAGGAGGCGGCAAGACACAGCGCGAGCGTGGCTGCAAGCGCGGCCGCCAGCTTGCCCCAGGGCACCACCAGCGGCGTCGTCAGCCCACCGAAGAAACTGACGTATTGAGAAATGCCCGTGCCGCACCAGCCGGCCATCAGGCCGAAGGAAAGACTGAGAAGGCAGGCCACCAGGCCGATCAAGAGACCTTCGGCCAGGATCATGCGGGCCAGCGCCCAACGCGTCACCCCCAGGGCGCGGAGCACACCCAACTCCCAACGCCGGGCGCGCACGGAAGCCATAATCGTATTGACCACACCCAATGAAGTCACGAGCAGTGTGATCAGCGGCAGTTCGCACATGGCCCAAATCACGTCGTCGGCTCGGGCCAGAAGCTGCGTGCGCACGTCGTCGGGCGTCGTAATGCGCAGCGAGGAGCCGAACTTCGTCGCCCCGAAGCTCGATGGACCGCGGGCATTGATGACCGTGCCGGGGCCGAGGTAACGGTCCGCCAGGGGTTGCAAAGCGGCTCCCATTTCCGGCACACCCACACCCGGCCGGACGTTCATCCACAGATAATTCGTCTGGCGGATGTCGAAGTCGCGGCGGACGTCGTCATAGGATGCGAAAACCATAGCCGCCGAACGGACGCCCCGCCGACGTAGGCCGGAGACCTGGGCGATCCAGTGCCAGCCGGGCAGGGATACCACGCCGGCAATCGTGTACTGGACCGGTTTCTCCGGCATATCGGGAGGAACCACCTCGAAACGGTCGCCGAGCTTCAAACCGGTGGCCGCGAGGAAGTGATCCGGCACGACGCAACAGCGACCTTGCTTGAGTCGGGCGACGGCATCTTCACGCGTACCTTGGACGAACTGCACACCCACCAGCGGCCGGGGACTGCCGAAGGCCGCCTGCGGATCGAGGCCGATCATCAGCACGTTGTCCTGCCGCGTGACCGAGTTGCCTTTTTGGCTGCCGGTTATGTCGCCGGCCAGGCGGGGTTGCTCAACGGCCAAGGGGATGCACTGCTCGGGAATGACGCCCGGCATGCGGCGCACGGTATCGATTTCCGCGTCGGGCAGCCCGCCCGATTGGAGCGTCACGAGCATGTCGGGCACCCAGTCGCCCGGCTTGAACGGCTGCAGCATCGAGTATCCCCAGATCATCATCGAGACGTACAGGCCCAGGCCCACGCTCATGGCGAGCGTGGTGCCCAGTGTGCGCCACAAGTTGCTGCTGAGCTGCGCTCGCAGGAGCCGCGGCTCCAAGCCCACAGCGCGGGCGAGCCACGGTCCGACCGCCGCTTCCGTGCCAATCACGGCCAACGGCGCCAACAGCAAGAAGCCGATGGCCATGCTCGTGCAACCCAGGGCCATATAAATGCCGTAGCGAGCCGTATCGGCAACGGGTACGACGAAGACCAAGAGCGGATTGACGGCAATCAAGACCGCGCCGACCGCCCCGATAATCGCCCACGTTCTCGCTCGGGGCGGGGCATGGCGGCGCGGCGACATGGCCTCCAGCGGTTGCACCTGCGTCGCTTGCCAGGCGGGAAGAATCGCGGCGACCAGCGCGCCGCCCAACGCGGCCAAGCCCGTCAGCAGCACGCACCAGCCGCCCAACGATGCGCCGCGGTTGAACAGTTCGGGCCTCGCGCGACTGATGACCGCCAGAAGTCCCCAGCCGGCAATCAGGCCACCACCCCAGCCGATCAGCGCCAGTACGAGGCTTTCGGCGGCGATGACCCGCGCCACTTGGAATCGCGTCAACCCGACGGCCCGCATGACGGCGAACTGCCGCACCCGTTCGCTGACACCCATGCTCAGCGTAGTGAAAATGATGAACAGCGCGGCCAGCAGCGACATGCCCGTGGCGACCCAGGCCTGCCGCCGGGCGTTGGTCGCCAGCGTGGCTTCGGCCATCGCGTTCTGGATGTCCAGCACGCCTACCAGAAGCGTGGGCGGCCTGGTTTGCAGGACCCGCGGCAGCCAGCGGGCGCGAAACGCGGCCGCCTGCTCGCCTGGGCGGAGCTTGATGTTCACGAGGTTGATCTTGCCGGCCTGCCGAGTGATCTTCTCGGCCAGGGCCAACGGCACGTAAACCGCCGAGGCGGCCGGCCCGAGCGTCGGACCCGCCGCCATCAGCGGGCGACCGCTCGCCGCGGTCTTTTCAGCCGTCGGCGCGGAAGACACCTGCGCGACAATGCCGACGAGTGTCAGGCGATATTCCTTCGTGCCCAGAATGACCAGCACTTCGTCGCCCAATCCCACCTGGAGCTGCTCCGCGGATTGATTGCTGATGACGGCCTCGCGCAAGGCCGGGTCGCGCGTGTCGATCCAGCGTCCCTGGGCGAGCGGATAGGGAGGCGTGGCCGAGTTCATGCCGACAAGTTTGGGACGGTCCGGGGGTGCGGCCCGCGGCGCTCCGCCCTGGCCGCTACCCTGCGGGGAAGAACTGCTGCCGGACGAGCTCTCCGTGTCGGCGTCCAGCGGTCGATCGGGCTTGACGCGGACGGTCCATTGCAGCGCGGGCTCCCACTCGGCGATAGCGGCGTCCTTGTGCATGGCCGCGACCAGTTCTGCGGGAAGCGTCGAATCGTCCGCCGAATCGGGCACGAGGAACAGGTCATAGCGGCCCAGGTACTCGGTGGCCTTACTGCCAAACTGCCCGACCAGCGCGTCGTAGCCGCTGACGACCCAGACGACGACACAGGCGGAGGCGATCGTCGCCAGCGAGGTCAAAAGCATTCGCGCCGGATGCCGCCAGGCGTAGGCCAGGGCCAGTTTGCCGCTGACTTTCATGGTCCGTCCGCGTTTTGCCGCGGATCTCCTCTATTGTAGCGTGGGCTTTAATTAGCCCGCCTCCGCCGCAGCCGGTGTAGTGCCCACAACGTCTTGATAATGGGCCGCCAGGTGGTGGGCATCGCCGAAGTCGGCGGTCTTGAACTCGGTCAGGATCCGGCCGTCCTTGAGCACGACGATCCGCTCGGCCCAGACCGCCACCGCCGGCTCGTGGGTCACGACCACGACTGTGCGGCCCTGCTCCTTGCTCAATTCCTTCAACAATCGGCAAATGCCCTGCCCGGTGATCGAGTCGAGGCTGCCGGTCGGCTCGTCGGCCAGCAGGACGGCTGGTTCGGTGATGACGGCCCGAGCGATCGCGACCCGCTGCTGTTGGCCGCCGCTCAGCGCGTCGGGCGGATGACGCAGCCGATCGGCCAGCTTGAGCCGCGCCAACAGATCGGGGAGGCGGTTCTCCGCAGGCTCGCCCCGGCCGTCGGCCAGCAGGGGCAAGAGGATGTTGTCCCGAGCCGTGAGCGTAGGGATGAGATTGAATGCCTGGAAGACCAGTCCAATGTGGCGGCGGCGAAAGATCGTGAGCGCCCGATCCGACATGGCCGCCAGGTCATGGCCGTCAACGAGCACGCGTCCGGCGTCGGGCGGGGTCAGGCCAGCCATCACGTGCAGCAAGGTGCTCTTGCCCGATCCGCTGGCACCCATCACGGCCACGAACTCGCCGGGCGCGATCGTGAGGTGGACGTCCTGCAGGGCGTCGATGATCGTTTGGCCTTGTCGAAATCGCTTGGTCACGTTCTCGACCACGACCGGGGAGGCGGACGGTGTTGCGGATTCGTTCATGTTGAATTATCCGGAGTTCAGGGATCGGTAAATCAAAGTGTGTCGCACAAGTATCCGGCACACTCCGTGTGCCGCTGTCGTCGGCACACGAATTTTGCCGGATACATTAGGGTTTGGCCGAATGCGGTTTGCAATAGGAAAGCGCCAGCAGACCGAAGGCGGTGGCCAGGTTGGCGTCGCCTTCCATCCAGCGGTCGTTGGTGTTGACCCAGGAGCCGTTTTCTTTCTGCCGCCGGGCAAGTTCCTCGGTCAGTTCGCGGCGCCAGTCGTGTTTCACGCCCTTGGCATCTTCGATTTCGTCGAGGCCCAAGGCGTCGAACGTCTTGGCAAACGTGAGATAGTAGTAGAACAGTCCGGCGGCGCCCAGACCGGGATTGCTTTTCACGTCGTAGTTCTTCTGGATCCACTTGACGGCCGCCTTGACGCGGGGATCGTCCTTGGTCAGCCCGGCGTAGATCATGCTCTTCAAGCCGGAATAGGTCATGGAGCCGTAGCTCCGCAGGCCGCCCTCGGCCGTCTGGCGGTCCTCGTCTTGCTTGCTGAGAGTGGGGTTGTAATAGAAGCCTCCGTCGTTCACCTTGGCGGCGTTGGGCGTGGTGTTGTGCTCACCTTCAAGATTCTGGCAGCGCGAGACGAAGACGAGTGCCCGCTGGATGGCCTCATCGTCCGGTGCGGCATCGCAGGCATTCAGGGCGTCGATCAAGAAGGCGGTATTTGAGAGGTCCGGGTTCGACTTGGCGCCGTAGCCCATGCCGCCGTAGGCCGCATCGGACTTCTCCTTGCCCCGTTTCTCTTCCCATTGGCCGCTGCGAATGAACTTCTCGGCCGCGCGAATCGGCTTGTCAAAACGGTGATCGCGGTTGGCCTCTTGGAAGCAGACCATGACGATGCACGTTTCGTAGGTCGAGATCCGTCCGCCGGGCGTGTAGATGCCGCCGTTCTCCTGCACGTACTCTTCGAGATACTTCAGCGACTTGGCGATCTGCGGATCGGCTGGCGAGCGACCGCTCCGCAGCAGGCCCAGGGTGGCAATGGCGGTGGGGCCGATGCCAATC
The DNA here is from genome assembly GCA_964615095.1 of uncultured Planctomycetaceae bacterium. Classification (GTDB taxonomy): domain Bacteria; phylum Planctomycetota; class Planctomycetia; order Pirellulales; family Thermoguttaceae; genus JANXQG01. The sequence continues at coordinate 69,204 of CAZTPX010000005.1, forward strand.
TGCGCGCTCAGCGAACCGTCCTGCGATTGGTGTTTCGCCAGAAACTCGATCGCCCGACCGACGGTCGTGCGGTAAAGTTGGGGATCGGGACCAAAGGTTTTCGTGTCGCCCGCAAACAGAAACGGCAGACATGCAGAAAGGCATAAACCCAAAATCAGCACGGCAACGAGCGGCAAGGTTCGCATGGTTTCGTCTCCCTTTTGTCGGTTTTCACCAAATATCTAGTGTAAAGGAAAAGCACCTGCGGTTCAATCCCGCCGCCAGGAGAAGTGCAAAGTCTGTCTCTGGCATCCCTACGTAGAACGGAATTCACTCCGTTTCCCTGAAATAGGCGAGGCCCCGGAATAAATTCCGTGCTACGAAGGACTTTGCAGTTCTCCTGATCCCGCCGCAAGTGCGGTCAAGCGTGTTGGATTCATTCGCTTGCCGGGCGTGTTGACTTTACCGCTGTTTAGGGCGAAACTGGGTGGAAGAAGTGTCGCTCTGGAGAGAACAACGTCAGCGGATGTTCGTATTTCCCCAGTACCCCTGCCACTTGCTTTAAAGGAAAGCCCTGCCACGATGCGTCATTCTGCTTGGATTTGTCTGGTTTCTTGTGGTTGCTTGTTCTTGACCTGCTGCAGTTCCGGCAATGAACGGACGGCGGCGAGTGCTGCGCCCACGGCAGGCTTCGAGGAAGTGGCTCCGCCGGAAGGGCAAGACTGGGACGATTTGCCGGCCGTCCGGCCGGCTGCCGACGACTGGCCTTGGTGGCGGGGACCGTCGCGCGATAATAAGGCCCAAGCGGACCAGGCCCCACCTCTGCATTGGAGCCGGACGGAGAATGTCGTCTGGAAGTCCGAGGTGCCGGGCCGCGGTCATGGTTCCCCCTGTCTCTGGGGAAATCGCATCTTCCTGGCCACGGCCGACGATACGGCGCAGGTGCAGTACGTCCTTTGCCTTGACCGCAACAGCGGCAAGCAGCTTTGGCAGACCGTGGTCAATCGGGGCGGTTTCATGCACTCGCATCCCAAAGGCTCGTACGCCTCGGTCACTCCTGCTTGTGACGGCCAGCGCGTGTTTGTGAACTTCATGATCCAGGACGCGATCGAAGTTGCCGCGCTGGACTGCGAGGGCCACATCGTCTGGCAGCGAAGGGTGGCACCCTTCAAGTCGATGCACGGTTACGCGCCATCGCCGTTGGTCTACAAGTCGTTGGTGATCGTCTCGGCCGACAACCCCGGGCCGAATTTCCTCACGGCCCTACGGCGCGATACTGGGGCGGTAGTCTGGCGGATCCGGCGCACCGATTACCAGAGCTTTGCCAGCCCGATCGTCGGCCACATCGCGGGACGCGACCAGCTCCTCATCATGGGACCTCATGAGGTCACGAGCTACGATCCCCAAAGCGGCAAGCAATTCTGGCACTGCGCGGGGCCGACGAAAGAACATGCCGCCACCGCGGTCTTCGACGACCAGACGGTTTACGCCACGGCGGGTTATCCGGACAAGCGGATGCTGGCCGTCCGCGGTGATGGTTCCGGTGACGTGACCGCCACCCACGTGCTTTGGAAAATGCCGAAGGATGGCTCGTTCATCCCCACGCCCCTGTTGCACGAGGGCCTCTTGTACGTGGTAAACGATCGCGGACTGGCGCTGTGCCTCGACGCCCGCTCGGGCGAGACGATTTGGACCCATAAGCTGGATGCAGAGTTCAGCGCCTCGCCGGTCCTGGTGGGAGACAAGCTGTTCGTGCCTGACGAGGCAGGCCGGATGTACATTCTCAAGACAGGCCGCAGCTTTAAGCTCTTGGCGACCAACTACCTGGGGGACGGCGGGTTTGCCACGCCCGTCATCTGCGGCGGCCGCATCTATCTCCGCACATTGCACTGGTTATACTGTCTGGGAAGGTGAATCATGGTCCAAATCGTCGCATTGTCATGTTCGTTCGGGCTGGGCGTGTGTTTCTCGCTCTTGGGCACGATCAGCGTCAAGCTCATGCCGCGTCTGAAGATCGATCAGGCCCGGTTCGGCACGTTGGTGACCGGCTTCATGAGCGCCTGCCTGATCGCTTCGCTGTTGATGGGGGTGATCATCGATCGGCTGGGCCATCGGCCGGTGGCGGTTTTTGGGTTTGGGTTGGCGGCGCTTTGCATTCTTCTACTGGCGCGCAGCAAGACCTATGCGACGGTGCTGGGGTCCTGCCTGCTGCTGGGCTTCGGGGCGATGGCCCTGAACACCGCCGCCAACACGTTGATTCCCAAGGTGCTTTACGGCGGGCAGAATGCCGCGGCGGCCCTGAACCTGGGGAACGTGGCGTTTGGTGTGGGGCTGCTTCTGGCGCCGCTGGTCATGAGCTACCTATTCCGCAAGACATCGTACGAGAACACGGTTTCGGCCGTGGCCTTAGTGATGGCGGCGCCGTTGGTCTTAGCGGCCCTGGCAACGTACCCATCACAGGCCGGCGATGCCTTCGAGTTCGGCGAGGCCCTGTCGCTGCTCGCCAAGCCGATAGTTTGGGTGGCCGGCCTGGCTTTGTACTGCTACTCCGCCCTGGACGTCTCGTTCAGCAACTGGTTGCCGGCGTTCGGAAAGGAAGTGCTTGCCGTATCGCCGCGGCGCACTGACCCCAACGCTGCCGACGCCGCGGCGCAGCGGCTGATCTCAGTCTACGCGCTGGCGCTGATTGGCGGGCGGGCAGCCGCCAGCCAGATGCCCGGGCTGAAGGAGTTCGGCTATTGGTACGTAGCAGCCGCCGCGCTGGCGGTGGCGTTGCTGATCCTGTGGATGACTTGGACGCGGCACGCCGTGGTGGCTTGGTTGTTGGTCCTGCTGGTGGGAGCTCTTACTGCCCCATTCTTCCCGCTGATTGTGGCAACCAGCTTTGGCAAGTTTCCCGAAGAGGTTCACGGCAGCTTGTTCGGGATCATCTTTGCCGGGGCGCTGGCGGGCGGCGCGACCGTGCCCAAGGCAATCGGCAACCTGGCCAAGGGATCGAGCATTCGCAAGAGCATGGGGCTATTGGCCCCGCTATGCGTGGCCCTTGCTATCTTGGCCTATGTTCTGGGAACACTTTGATTCACGCATTTGAGACCTCGCGGAACCTCCCGCCCCTGACACGATGACACAAACCACTCCTCGCGATCGCGTATGGCAGGCCATCCGGCACCAACAGCCGGACCGGGTGCCCTGGCAGTTCGGCTATACGGTTCCCGCACGACAGAAACTGGAACAACATTTCGGCACCACCGACTTGGACGCCGTTTTGGGCAATCACCTGGTGAAGTACCGGCCCCGCGCCGCCGACGCGCTGGTGGAGGTGCGGCCCGGCTTCTGGCGCGACGAATTCGGAGTGGTGTGGAATCGCACCATCGACAAGGATATCGGCACGGTCGTGGAATATCAGCTCAAGGACCGCTCGCTGGCAGGCTTCGCCTTTCCCAATCCGCACGATCCACGGCGGTATGCCAACTTGCCCTCGTTCCTGGCGACGCACGCCAACCGTTTCCGCTACGTGAGCATCGCCTTTTCGTTGTTCGAGAGGGCGTGGTCGCTGCGCGGCATGGAACCACTGTTGATCGACATGCTGGAAGCGCCGGACTTCGTCGACGAGTTGTTGGACGCGCTTGCCGCCTTCGACCTGGGCATCCTCGAAGAGGTGCTTTCGTCGGGTATCGACGGAGTGATGTTCGGCGACGATTGGGGGCAGCAGAAAGGCTTGATCTTCGGCCGGCGTCTCTGGCAGCGGTTTATCAAGCCGCGAATCGCGCGGTTGTACGGCGCGGTAAAACGCGCCGGCAAGGCCGTGTTAATCCACTCGTGCGGGCAGGTCCAAGAGTTGTTTCCCGAACTGATCGAGGCAGGCTTGGACGTCTTCAATCCGTTTCAGCCCGAAGCGATGAATCCCTACGAGATGAAGCGCCAATTCGGATCGCGGCTGACCTTCCTGGGCGGCGTGAGCGTGCAGAGGCTCCTGCCTTTCGGCACGCCGCCGCAAATTCGCGACGAGGTCCGCCGCTTGATGAACGGCGTTGGCGCCGGGGGCGGTTTCATCATTGCGCCGTCGCACGACATGCCGGGAGACATCCCTCTGGAGAACCTGTTGGCCTTTGTGGAGGCCGTTCACGCCGGATGAGGACCGACGCATCGATAAGTGTTGCAAATGGACTTCTCGTTTACATGATAGGACAGCGTATGTTGAGACGACGATGCGTGATCTGGGAAATGGTTGCCCTGGCGACTGTTGGGGCGTGGGCGTCCCATGTCTGGGCACAGGACACCGCGGCGAAGGCCGGGGGCGTGGTGACCCAATACATCGATCCGGTGCAGCAGACCGCGCTGGAGTTCGGGGCCCGGTCGCACTGGCTCCAGCCCTGGCGGGCCTATCTCGACACCGTTCCCACCGTCCGCCTGCGCGAGGCCGTGGGGATCAACCTGAACGTGGAGGCGGACGAAGCCGACGCCGTCTGCCGGCACCTCGCCGCGCATGGGTTCTGCAAGGCCAGGCTCGAATTCGGCTGGGGCAGCATCTCGTGGGACGATCCCAAGCAATTGGCCGATCCCAAGCGATTCGAGAAGCTGGTCGGTGCTTGCCGCGATCACGGCCTGCGGCCCTTGTTCCTGCTGAACTCGCACCACGGCGCGCCTTGCCCGCTGCAATTCTTCGACGTCCGCCTGGCAAAACCGGCCCACAAGGGTGACCGCGTCGTCTACCTGGCCAAACAGAACCTGGAGCGGCTGGTCCCCGGCCGCTCGGGCCTGAATCAATTGACCGACTACTGGGCTGCCGAGGCCCTGTTCACTAAGATCGACGCCGATGGCAGGGCAACGCTCTCCAAGCCGCTGCCCAAGGATCTGGCGGCAGGGAATGCCCCCGCCGCGACACTCAAGTACCTGCCTTTCTACCCGCCGGACGAAGTGAATGGCAAGAGCCGGCCCGAGTTCCGCGAGACACTCGACGGCTGGATCGACTACGTCGCCGCCATTACCCGCGAGGCCCGCCGCGTGCTGCACAGCAGCAATGCCCAGGATGCTGGCTTCGACCTGGAGGTCTGGAACGAGTTGACCTTCGGTTCCAACTTCCTCTCGATCAACAACTACTACGAGAAGCTGATCGCCCAAGGGCGGCCGGCCCACGAACAGATCCTGCGGGCGACAGTCGAGTACGTCGAGCGGCATCGGGCCGAACTGCCGGGTGTCGGCGTGAACGACGGCTTCAACAATCAATGGCCCTGGGGCGCGGGTTCGACCGCGCCGGCGGGGCTGGCGGCCCTCGGCAAGCATCCGTATGCGGGCGTGCGGCGGTTCCCGGCCGACCAGGGACCGCCCGGCGGCTCGCGTTCCGTCGACGCCTTGGGCCGGCCCGACAGTATCGAAGTCGCACCCGGGAAGTGGAAAGACGCGTTCGTGCCCGCCTACGTGTCGCACTTTCCCGAGTATTTCCTCTGTGCCATCCAGACCGAACACCTGATCCGCGATCTGTCGCCCATCGAAACCAGCTTGTACGGCGTGAAGCATGGCCGCACGACGCACCCGCTGTGGCCCGACGGCCGCGCAGCCCCCGCGCCGCAGATGTGGATCACCGAGGTGAATATCGACCCCAATGGCGCCGACCCGGGCAACATGGCTGCCTACACGGCGCGTGGAAAGATGCCGGTCGCCCCGAGCCTGACGCCCGCGGATGCCGATCGCATGAAGGCCAAGGCCGTGCTGCGTTACCTGACATGCTACTGCAACAAAGGGCCCGTGCGGTTCTACTTCTTTGCCGCCAAGGACGACAATCCGATGGGTCTATCGCTCATGGGCCCGGCGCTATTCAAATACCTCAAATCGCACGACAACCGCACGGCGGAGGATGACGCGGCCCTCGTATCGCCCACCATGCGGGCCGTGCGGCGTCTGGTGGCAGTCATGGCGGATGGAACACACATTACAACGCCGCGGGGCGTGCGCTTGCTGCGGATCGAGGAGAGCCATGGGCACCGGCAGTTCAACGGCGACCCGGCCACCGCGGGCCGCACGCCCGATCCCCATCCGCCGCTCTATAACCGCGACGTCCTGGCCTTCTTGCCCTACCAGGCCACGGACCACAAGTTCGTGGTCGCCCTGTACGTGATGACCCGCAACCTGGCGCGGCTCTACCGGCCCGCCGCGCCGGCCAGCGACCCGACAAGATTCGATATGCCAGCCGAATCGTACCGCCTGACCATCGGCGGCGTCGAGGCGGAAGGGGCGAGATTCGCGCTGGTTGATCCGCTGGGGGGCAGCGAGGCGCCGGTCAAGCCGCTTGGTTCATCGCCCGGGGAGGTCGCCGTTGAGGTTTCCTTGACCGACAGTCCACGACTCCTAGTCATTGAGGAGCGGGTGCGATGAGTGATTTCGCTACAAGGACCTGCTGTAGGCCCCTCTTGCCGAGAGGGACTATTGTGCTTCGAGCCGCGGGAGAGACTTCGCATTGTTCGTGGAAACGGGGACATAGCTTCTAGTTGTGTTTGTCCACCAATACTAGCTGCTTCCCAGTTTCGCCTTCCCGCGGCAGGTTTGCCGCTCGCCGCCAAAGTTTGTATTCGCGGCGGATTGGATCATGATCATGGCGGCGTACACCGCGATCCCACAGGCGGCGAACTGCATCCGGGCCTTGCAGCGCCCCATTGTATGTATGGGCCTATTCACGGCGGTGCAGAGTTTTGCTAAAATATGCCTGTGATTTGAATTCCCGCCTAACGGACTGCAGGAGAAATACACTCGCCGTCCGCGACCGAGCGACGGCACGGGACGCCATTCGACGGCTTGCGAAAGTCAGTCTAAAATATGGATAAAGTTTCACTTACGACGCGAGAGGAGAAGGGCCGTGGTCCAGACGATCGAAGCAACCTTTGACGGTGCCGTATTCCATCCGGCAGAGCCAGTCGCGTTAGCTCCCAACACGCGCGTCCGCATTACCGTCGAGAGCGAAGCGGGCCAAACCAGCGAGCCTGGATCGTTTCTTGATACGGCGCGGTCCCTGGGCCTGGAGGGACCTGCCGACTGGTCGGTCAACCTCCACAAGTATCTGTACGGCGAGGGGCGCCGGGATGAAGGATGAGGTTTTCCTGGATTCTGCGTACTCCATCGCGCTCTCGGCCCCACGCGATGACCTTCATCTTCAAGCGATCGCCCTTGCCGACGACTTGCAGGCAGCGCGAACGCGGTTGCTTACGACTCGCGCGGTGGCCCTGGAAATTGGGAACGCCTTGGCGGGCAAACAGCATCGCCGCGCGAGTGTGCGCCTGCTTCAGTCGCTCGATGCCGATCCGCGCGTCGAAATCATTCCGTTGTCCGATGATCTCTACGCAAAGGCGTTCGTTCTTTACATGACTTGGGCGGACAAAGAATGGGGCATAACCGATTGCATCTCGTTCGTGGCTATGCGCGATCGCGGGATCACTGAGGCATTGACCAGCGACGAGCACTTCCGTCAGGCCGGCTTTGAAGTCCTCCTGAGACGCCCCACATTTTGATCGAGCGACGCGTGGATGACCGATTCAACGGATCCGCAGTGCATGCCGGCGCGCACTGCTGTGCATTCACTTCTTGCTCGGCGCGAAAGGCCGGTTATTGTTCCTCATCACGCGATTGCTTTCCTTCAACACGGATCATTTTCGGACTTTTCCGATCACGATCATTGACCCGGCATCTTTCTGAACTGCGGGCGTTTCTTGCCGCGAAGTGCGCCGTGACATCCTCCCCGCCGGCCCCTGCGATGTCTATTACCGGATTCTCGGCAACCTTGGTCGGACTGAGCAAGGGATTTCGCTGGAAGAAATCTTGCAGAAGATTGGTTTGGGACGGAGCCTGGAATGGCCGTACTCGAAGGCCTTCCGTGAGAAGTACGGCAAAGACGGCGAAGCCGACATGATCCGAGGAAGAGGCAGGAAACGTTGAAGTCGTAAATCGTTATAGCACAACGGTTATCGGAAAATCAAGGCCTCTCCCGGCAAGGAAGAACGTACGCGCCCGACACGCGCCCGACGGCCCTAGACGTTCGCCCCAGATGGGTTATACTAGAAGTTTCGACACTTTTCATTTGCAGGAGATACCGATCATGGAAAAGCGCGTTTACAATTTCTCGCCCGGTCCCGCCGTTTTGCCCCTGCCGGCCTTGGAAGAGGCCCAACGCGACCTGCTGGCCCTGCCAGGCTGCGGTATCTCGATCCTGGAGATCAGCCATCGCTCGAAGAAATTCGAACAGATATTGAACCAGGCCGAGACCAATCTGCGCACGCTGCTGGGCATCCCCAGCAACTACAAAATTCTGTTCCTGCAAGGCGGGGCACTGCTGCAATTCGGCATGATCCCCATGAGCTTCCTGCGCAACACGGGCAAGCCGGCCGACTATATCGTCACCGGCACCTGGTCGAAAAAGGCCGCCGACGAGGCCAAGACGCAGGGGAGCGTGCAAGTCGCCTTCGACGGCAAGCCGGGCAACTACAACCGCGTGCCCAAGGCCGGCGAGATCAAGCTCGACCCCAATGCGGCCTACGCCTACTTCACCTCCAACGAGACCATCCAGGGCGTCCAGTTCCCCGCCGAGCCTGAGGTGGGCGACGTGCCGCTGGTCTGCGACGCATCCAGCGATATCCTCTCGCGGCCGGTCAACATGAGCCGCTACGGCCTGCTGTTCGCCTGCGCCCAGAAGAATGCCGGGCCGGCAGGCGTAACGCTGGTGATCATCCGCGACGACCTCCTGGCCAAGGCGCCCAAGGATCTTCCCTCGCTGCTGAACTACCCGGTGCTGGCGGAGAACAAGTCGCTGCTGAACACGCCGCCGACATTCGCTATCTACATGGTCAAACTGGTCACCGACTGGTTGCTCCGCGAGGTGGGCGGCCTGGAGAAGATGGCCGAGATCAACTGCCGCAAGGCCCGCATGCTGTACGAGGTCGTCGATCGCTCCGGCGGCTTCTACCTGCCGCACGCCGAGACCGCCAGCCGCTCGAACATGAACGTGCCCTTTAAGCTGGCCGACCCGGCCTTGGACGAGGCATTCCTCAAGGGCGCGGCCGCCCAGGGACTGGTCGAGCTCAAGGGGCACCGTTCGGTGGGCGGTTTCCGCGCCTCGATCTATAACGCCATGCCCGAGTCCGGCGTCCAGATGCTGCGCGATTACATGCTGGACTTCGCCCAGAAGAACGCGAAGTAGGGGAATCGGGAATTGTAGGTCCTTTCTGCCGGAAAGGACCAATACTTTTCGACCTGGTGAGCAATTCCGAGCTTTGCCAGCGGTTCGGAGCACATTAGTCCCTCTCGGCAAGAGGGACCTACAGTAGTGCTGGACACCCTCTCCAGCCTCACACCGAAATCTTGATGGGCTCGATCGCCATCTCGCTCGGGGCCACGGGCTTGGGATACTTGCCCTCGCAGAGAAAGGTGCGATTGCGGCCGTAGCGCTTGGCCTCGCGCAGGACGGCTTCGGTGCGCAACAAAAGCGACGATGGACTGTCGTCGGCGCCACTGCGGGCCAGGGCGCAACTGACGGTCACGCCGATGTGCGTATCCTGGTGTTCGAAGCTGGCCTTGGCGATCGTCTGCCGGTAGCGTTCGACCGTGCCGGTCGCGCTAGCCGTGTCCACGTCGGAAAACATCAGCAGGAACCGCTGGCCGGAGAAGCGAGCGACATGGACGTTTTCCGCGCGGTCGGCTTCCAGCAGCTTGCCGATGGCCTTCAGGATCTCGTTGCCGGCGCGATAGCCGAATCGCGAGTTGGTCTCCGCCAATCCATCGATGTCGATCATGGCCACGCACAGGCGGCTGTGGTCGGCGACGCCGGTCCACCACGCGCCGAGATCGGCCTCGATGCCGGCCCGATTCAGGCAGCCGGTCAAGGGATCGCTGCGGTCCGTCGTCTGCGGCGGGCTGTTCTCTTGCCGGGCCACGTCTGCCAGGGCCTTTGCCAGCCCGTCGCGGAGCACGTCCGTGGAATGCAGCAGGCGGTGCGTACAGCCCAAAAGCTTCCGAGCGCCGCCGGCCAGGTCGCTTTCGTAGTTGAATGCGGTGATCTCCCCGCAGGCCGCCTCGATCTCGGCATCCTGCATCTGACCGGCAACGTCAAGCTCGTGTCGGATGCCTTCCCAAGCGCCGTCGCTGCGTGTGAGGTCGGCCAGCCGATGTTGGGCCGCTTCGCGCGACTCGACGAAGTTGCGGGCCGTGTTCTGAATGCCGCTCAACACGGATTCAATCTTGCCCAGGTCGGGCGTCACGGCGGATTGCCGCAGTTGTTCGTCGGCCTCGGCCAGTTTGGCGCCGAAGGCGGCTACTCGGCCGTGCAGGTCGACCACCACAAGATGTGCGGGGCTTTTCGGCAACGGGCCTATCGGGGCCGCGCGTGCCGCGGCTGGCTGCTCTGGCGTGGCAGGCTGCGCCGACACGGGAGCGGGTACGGAATCCGCCGGCCCCAGGCTCATCGGAAGCGACACCAGTTCCCGGCGGGCCAAGATCTTCTGATAACGCCGGCCAAGGACGGTTGCCACGGCGAAGCCCGCGCCAACGTTGACAAGCGACAGAACGCACAGATAGAGGATCAAGGTCCGCTCCCGTAACCGACCGATTCCAAGGGTTTATGGAAGTCTAGGTTATGGAGCGGTGGAAGATTGCCGGGGAACTGAGTACTCAAACTGTAACGTCCTCGCCGACCCCGTGGGACCGCTGGAAACGTCGAGCTGAATACAAGATGTAGTACTGAGTACTACGCGTTGTGTCGCCACATTTCAGCGGTCTCGCAGGGACCGTGGTAGCGTTAACGGTTGAGATATGACGATCGTAACGGTTACAACTGCACGTTGTCGATAAAGGCCGTGCAGTCGCCGCCGGACGGGTCCACGCCGACGAACTCGATGGTGTGGGCCCCCGCGGTCACGATGAAACTCGATGTCACGTATTGGCCATAGCTGATGCTGCCCGGCGTGACCGTGCCGACCTCCGCGCCGTCGACCAGGATTTCGATCGACTCGTTCGCGTACTTGGCCCGCTGGGCCGCCATGAAGGAGAGATTATAGACGCCCGCGGCCATCTCGATCGTCTCGCTCATGGTCCCAGTCTGCTTGATGAAGGCCACTTGGTCGCCGGCAGGGGCGTTGGGATTGCTACAGGTGAACGCGCTGTCGTTGGCGCTGATCCCCGCCGTTCCCGTGAACTGCCAAGGCGTTCCGGCGGGCGCGACCTGGTAGGCGTGTGCGGCCAGGAGCACCTGCTCGAAACTGCCGTCGCCGATCGCGCTGCCGGCGGAAATCGCCGCGTTGTCGAGGAAGGCCGTGCTGTCACTGCTGGCCGACGTCATGCCCACGAAGGCGATGGTGTGGGCCCCGGTCGTCACCAGGAAACTTGTCGTCTGGTAGGAATTGTAGCTCGTGTTCGCCGGCGTAAACAAACCGACGGGCGTGCCGTCGACCGTCACCTCGACCTGCTGGGTCTGATACTTGGCCCGCTGGGCGGCCAGGAACGAGACGCTGTAGGCGCCCGCTTCGAAATAAACGGTCTGGCTCATGCTGCCGTTGTCCTTGATCAAGGCGACCTGGGAACCCGCCGGGGCATTGGGGTTGCCCCCGGTGAATGCGCTGCCGTTGGCGCTGATCCCGGCCGCTCCCGTGAACTGCCAGCCGGCGTTGGCGGGCGTCAGCGAGTAGGTCTTGGCGGTCAAGACCGGCGTCTCGAAGCTGGCGTTGCTGAAGGCGTCGTCCATGGTCGCCAGGCTCACCTCGTCGATGAAGGCCGTGCTGTCGACGTTGACTGGGCTGAGGCCCACGAATTGGATCGAGTGTACGCCGGCCGCCACCGTGAAATTCGGCGTCTGGTAGGCCGTGTAGCTGGTGCCGGAGGCCGTGATCGTATCGATCAGCGTGCTGTCGACAAAGACTTCGATCTCCTGGTTCTGGCTCTGGTGTAGGGCCCGCTGGGCGGCCACCAACGAGAGGCTGTAGGTGTCGGCGTCCAGGTAGACGGAGTAGCTCATGCTGCCCGTGTCCTTGATGAAGCCCACCTGGGTCCCCTGGGGGGCGTTGACGTTGCCGTCGGTGAAGCCGCTGTCGTTGCCGCTGATCCCAGCCGTGCCCGTGAACTGCCAGGGCGAGCCGTTCGAAGTAGTCTGGTAGGCATACTCGCCTAGGTCGGGCGTCTCGAAGCCGCCGTCGGTGATCGTGTCGGCAGACGGCGTAAGCGACACCACGTCGATCAAGGCCGTGTTGTTGCCGCCCTGCGGGTTCGTGCCGATGAACTGGATGGTGTGTGTGCCCGCCGTCACCATGAAGTTCTGCGTCTCGTACAGCCCGTAGCTCGTACCGGTCGGTGTGATATAGCCGACGGGCGTACTGTCGACCTCCACCTCGATCTGCTGCGTCTGGGCCACACTCGGCGTATTCGCGCATTGGGCGGCCTGGAACGAGATGTTGTACGAACCGGCCGCCAAGGTTACGGATTGGCTTATGCTCCCGGTGCCGTTGAGGAAGGCCACTTGCGTGCCATTGGGGGCAGCGGGATTGTCGACCGTGAAGCTGCTGCCATTGCTGCTCACGCCCGCCCCGCCCGAGAACTGCCAGGGCAAGCCCGCCGGCGTCAACTCATACGTCCCCGCAGCCACGTTCAGCGTCTCGAAACTGCTGTCGGCGATGGCATTGATTGGCGAGATGGAAACCTCGTCAATGAGAGCGGTGTTATCGCCGCCTATGGGATCCAGGCCGACAAACGTAATGGTGTGCGGCCCGGCCGCCACCGTGAACGACGACGATTGGTAGGCAGCGTACGTGGTGCTCGTCGGAGTGATCTCGCCGGCATTCACGCCACTATCGATCGAGACCTCGATCTCCTGGTAAGTCGCCTGGCCGACTGCCGCCTGGGCGGCCTGGAACGAGACTTGATAGGTGCCGGCGTCGAGATACACGCTCTGGCTGATGCTGCCGGTCTCTTGGACGTAGCCCACCTGCGTTCCCTCGGGGGCGGTCTGCGCGATGGTCGCGTTGGCCACCATGGAACTGCCGTTGCTCGACACGCCGGCCGTTCCCGTAAACTGCCAGGGCAGACCGCCGGGATCGGTGGCGGAGGTGTTTGCCGCCAGCGTCGGCGCCTCGAACCCGCTGTCGGCGATCGTGTCGTCCACGGGCGTGATGACCACATTGTCGAGGAACGCCGTGCTGTCGTCGCCCGCCGGCGTCATGCCCAGGAACTCCACCTGGTGCGTGCCGGTCGTCACCGGGAAACTCCACGATTGGTAGGTAGCGTAAGCGGTGCTGGCGGGAATGATCTGGCCCACGTTGGCGCCGTCGATCAGGACCTCGATTTCCTGGCTCTGCGTCTGGAACTTGACGCGCTGCGCGGCGAGGAAGGAAACATCGTAGACGCCGCCGACCAGATAGACGGTCTGGGTCATGTTGGCATTGTCCTTGATGAAGGCCACCTGCGAGCCCTGCGGGGCATTGGAATTGCCGTTGGTGAACCCGCTATCGTTGGCGCTTATGCCGCCAATGCCCGTAAACTGCCAGGGCAAGCTCACGGGCGCGACCTGGTAGGCATAGGCCGGCAAGCTAGGCGCTTCGAAACCGCCGTCGCTGATGCTATTGGAGGTCAGCACCGCGGCCGTCAGCAATTTCCGGCTTTCGAGACTCTCGATCGCCAGTCGCCGCGGCCGGGCGCGATGCGTCGCTCTTCCGCGATGGTTGGTCGTGAATGCCCCCAGGACTTTCCGGTAGATCGATCGCAGCATGGTTTTTTTGCTCCCGCAAGACAAGCGGTCGGGCATGATTGCCGAAACGGCCGCAAAAGGTTGTGCTCAGCGATTGCCCACGCGTTGAGCAACATGGACTTGCGCCGAAATTCACGCTAAAGCGACGGCTGGTACGACCCCGGCATGAAAATACAGCATGTAGGATGGGCTTTAGCTCGTCATTGACGGACTAAAGTCCATCCTACATAGGATTTGCATTCCTGCCGGAGTAATATCATGGCCAACCGCGCAGTAGTACGACAGTCTCGGCACGCAGGCTCCGGTCCGAACGGACGGCAGAATCTTCATACACCAGACGTGCAAGGCCAAGTCGGGGCAAACATTACCGATTGTCTCCGCCCATGTCAATCGGTTTTTTTCTGACCGGGGGGTCGCCTCTGCGCCTTTTCGCAATCAGACGAGGAAAGGGATCACGAAATCCTGAAAGCACGGAAACGCGAAAGAAAGACCAGTTGTCTCGTTTTGAATTCCGACTTCTTCCGTGCTTTCGTATTCTCGGGGTTTCGTGATTACCTAACTTTGCCGCTGAGCTTTCGATAATCAGCGGTTCTAAGCCTTCCTATATTTACACCCTACTATCGATATATATCCATTTTTGCAGGATGCATCGCAAGATCCTGGCAAATCTGCCCCCCACAGAGGTGAGCTGCAAAGTCCTTCGTAGCACGGAATTTATTCCGTGGCCTTGCCCTTCGTACGGCAAGACGGAATGAATTCCGTGCTACGGAGGGCTGCCCTACCGGACTTTGCAGTTCTGCTGCCCCTCTCGATATACTTCTGGAATCTCCTGTTTGTAGCACAGTTCACGGCTTCGCCCCTGGCCATGAGCTAGGCTTTGGTAGAAGAAGATTGATACCCAAGGAGATCTACCCATGTCGATCCGATCGCACGCTTGGCGAACCACTTGTGCCGCTGTTTTGGCCCTGGCAACCTGGCTGGCCAGCCCGCCGGGCAGCCAAGCCGAACAGCCGGCATACGCCCTTACACCGAACATGGCCGCGGCCTTCTCTGCATTCATCGAGAAACCGACCGCCGCGAATCTCCAGAAGGTCCGCACGCTCCTCGTCGCCGATCACGACTACGATCCTTACTCCGACGACTTGACCCAACTCAAGAATCTCTTACATGCCGGCAAAACCCCCGAGGTGTTGGCACTGCTGGCCAAGTCGCTGCCGAACCTTTTGCTCAGTCCGCAGGCACACGGCCTGGCCGCGGAAGCTGCCCGGCGGAGCGGCGACGAGAGTCGGGCCACGCAAGAGATGGCCTTCGCAAGCCGTTGCATCGAGGGGATCTTGGCCACGGGCGACGGCAGCGAGTCCCGCCCTTTCCTGGCCGCGCGGTTGTCGGACGAAGCCGATCTGCTCGGCGCGAAATTCGGCACGGAGATCGCCACCCGCGGACTGGTTTTTCACGACGACCAACGATATGACCGAGTGGCAACCAAGGATGGGAACGTCTGCTGGTTCGACGTGGGCATGTTGCTGCAAAGTGAAAAGGCCGCGGCGGCAGTCAAGCCGGCTGCCGGACGCGATGCGCCGGACGCCAAGACGCTTGCCCAGCGGGGGCTAGAGGCCTATCGCAGCGGCCAGAACGACACTGCCTTGGCCCTGTTGAGCGAAGCGATCGGGTGCGAGCCGGGCAATGCCGGCCCCCACGTCGATCGCGGCAACGTGTGGTACGTAAAACAACAATACGAGCAGGCGATCGCCGACTTCAGCGAGGCCATCCGCCTCGAGCCGAAGTCGGCCACAGCCTATTGCAACCGCGCCTTGGCCTTAAGCAAGCTGGGCGGCGAGGACGAGGCCATCGCCGACTTCAACGCCGCGATCCGCCTAGAGCCCAATTCCAGCCGTGCCCACAACGGCCGCGGCCGCATCTTCCAGGCCAAGGGCCTGATCGACAAGGCGATCGCCGATTTCGACGAGGCGATCCGTCTCGAGCCGAACTACGCTGCGGCCTACGAGAACCGTGGTTCGGCCTACGGCAAGAAGGGCAACGCGGCCTTGGCCGAGGCCGATGCGGCTAAGGCCCGTCAATTGCGGCTGCCCAAGGTCGTCCCCCCTGCCCCGCCGGTCATGGTCGAGAAGACCGCCGGCAACTGAAGCTCGCTACGAGCTCGCAGGCAAGTTTTCTTTACGGAAAAATGAAGGGAGAGAGAAATGAAAACTTCTGCCTCGAGGTGCCTTGCCGCAGCGAAGCCGTAACAAGCGGGGTTTGTTTGGCCTTGCCCGCGCAAGCAGGGACCCTAAAATTCCCCAGTACCAGATGCCGTTGAAGATCATCCTTTTCAACAACCACCGTCTGGGCATGGTGCAGATGGAAATGTTTGCCCCCGGACAAGGATACGTGTGATGGACGCGGATGGAGCACTATGGCATCGCATTCAGTTCGCCTTTACGATCACCTACCACTATCTCTTTCCGCAGCTCACCATGGGGCTGGCCTGGTTCCTTGTCTATTGGAAGTGGCGGGCGCTGCGGACTGGCGAGGAAAAGTACGATCGGGCCGCCCGCTTTTGGGCCAAGATCTTCGGTCTTAATTTCGGTGTCGGCGTCGTCACCGGAATTCCCATGGAGTTTCAATTTGGAACCAATTGGGCTGATTTTTCCCGATATGCCGGCGGAGTGATCGGCCAGACGCTGGCGATGGAAGGCATGTTCGCCTTTTTTCTGGAGAGCGCTTTCGTGGGAGTGCTCATCTGGGGCGAAAAGCGACTGGGGCCGCGCTATCATTTCTTGGCCGCGGTCGCGGTTGCTGCCGGTAGCTGGCTGTCCGCATATTTCATCCTGGTGACCAACGCGTTCATGCAGCATCCGGTTGGTTACTTGGTCGCCCCCAACGGTTCGCTGGGCATCGCGAACTTGGGCGATTACTTGAGCAACCGCTGGGCCATCGTCCAATTCTGCCATAACCAGTTGGCCGCGGTCGTGACCGGCTCATTCGTCGTCGCGGCGCTGGGCGCCTTTTATACCTTGCGCGGGATTCATTTTCAGCAGGCGCAACTCTATCTGCGGGCGGGCACGCTTGCCGGTTTGGTTGCCTCACTGCTTACCGCGTTTCCGACCGGCGACCAGCAGGCCAAAATGGTCGGCCGCCACCAGCCAGTCACGCTTGCCGGCATGGAGGGAAAATTCACCGGTGGTGGCATGGCCGGTGTCGCTGTCATCGGACAGCCGAACGTCAAGCTGCGGCGTCTCGATAATCCCATCGAGGTGCCCGGCGCCCTCAGCTTTCTGGCCTACGGCACTTTCGAGAGCTACGTGCATGGACTCGATGAATACCCGGAGGATGCCTGGCCGGATAACATCGAGCTTTTATACTATGCGTTTCATCTCATGATCACCTTGGGCACGCTCTTTATTGCGATCATGCTCTACGCGAATGTTCAGCGTTTCCGCGGTCGGCTTGAGTTTAGCACATGGCTTCTTTGGGTGCTGATGTTGGCCTTTCCCTTTCCCTACATTGCCAATATGCTGGGATGGATGACCGCGGAGTTGGGACGTCAGCCCTGGCTTGTCTACGGGCTCTTTCACACCAGGGACGGTTACAGCAAAGTGGTGAGCAATGGCGATACCATTTTCACGTTGATCGGCTTCTGCGGACTCTACTTCGTCATCGGTCTTCTCTTTCTGGCTCTCGTGGGCCGCGAGGTTTTTCATGGACCGGAGGGTGAAAAGTCCGGCGGGCTTGGATCGGCGGGCCCACTGTACTCAGGGGAGGCAGTATGATAGGAACCTGGTATTTTATCGTCAGCTTCATGCTCATCACGTACGTTGTGCTGGACGGCCGCAATTTCGGGGCTGGCATGCTCCACTGGCTCGTCGCAAAAACGCCCGCCGAGCGACGGCAGGTCATCGCGGCGATAGGGCCTCTCTGGTCCTGGCACGAAGTTTGGCTGGTCGGATTCGGCGGCACGCTGTTCGCCGTCTTTCCCCCCCTGCTGGCCTCGGCTTTTGCGGGCTATTACCTGGCGCTGTTCTTGATTTTGTGGTGCCTCATCTTGCGGGGACTTTCCATCGAGTTCGGCGGCCACATCAACGACCGTCTGTGGCAGGGCTTTTGGGATTTCGTTTTCGTGATCTCGAGTTTGCTCCTTGCTGTCCTGTTTGGCGCCGCCGCGGGCAACCTGGCACGCGGAGTTCCTCTCGATGACCACGGCAATTTTGCCATGGCCTTCTTCACCGACTTCGGCGTTCGCGGTTATGTTGGACTTCTCGACTGGTACACGCTTTCGGTTGCCATCTTTGCCATGAACATGCTGGCCGCGCATGGAGCAACATACCTGGCATTGAAGACGGAAGGCCCCGTGCATGACCGCAGCGCGTCTTACGCCATGATATTGTGGCCCGTCCTATGCCCGCTTGGCGCGATCATCTCCGTTGAAACATGGTACGTCCGCCCCGACGTCCTCGGCCACGCGATCAGGAACCCTCTTTCCTGGTTGGGACTGATTGTCATCGCAACTTCAGCCGTTGCGCTTTTCACTGGACTGCGAAAGGGCCGGGAATTCAGGGCTTTTATCGGCTCGACGTTTTTGATCGCCGGCCTTCTCGGCACTGGCGCCGCCGCCATTTTCCCGGTGATGCTCTATTCGACGCTGGCCCCGGAGAACTCCGTGACGGCGTACGGCGCTGCCGCCAGTCCCGGCACCCTTCTGGCGGCGCTCGTCTGGTGGCCGGTTGCCTTTATCCTGGCCGCATCCTACTTCGTCTTCATCTCGCGACGGTATGCCGGCAAAGTGAGCACCTACCGCGACAATCAGGGCTATTATTGAACCATTGGATGAGTTGAAACCGGGTCTGCCGTTGCCGTGTCTCCCCTTGTGGTTGATGGAGGACTTGGCAATACCGCCCGATCTGGAAGCGAGCTACGAGCAGCCTTGCCGTGACCTGCGAATGGCCTGATTCAGGTAGGAAACCACGAAAGACACGAAATACACGAAAGAAAGAAGAAACGCCACAGAGGGCGTTCCCGACAGGGGGGCGGCGTCTGTAGGGATCGGCCTCCGTGCCGATCCGGTCGTGGCGTTCCCCCCACGGAAGAGAAGAACTTCTGTTCTTGGTCGTCCGTAGGCGCCAAGAGGTGTTGTTGCTCAGCGATCCAGAATCGTGAGCGACTATTTTTCTGTCCCTCATTTTTCTGTCAGAATCCCCCGGTCTTTTCGTGCAGTTCGTGTCTTTCGTGGTTCCCCTTATTTCAATCTCGGAGGGGGAATGAGGCGTTCCACCCGGGCCGCCTGATCTTTCAAGCCTACGGCGCAAATGGGGCGAGGTCCTTTGCGTACTATTAGGTATAAAGCGCGCTGAAAAACATTCAGGCAAATCCGAACTCGGCGCGTGAATTTGTTCATTGACAATTCGACCGGCCCCCGGTGTAGCGAACCGGGGGCCATTCATGGTGCGCGGCGCCGACTCGCCCAAGTCGGCGCCGCGCCGGCGACTGCGCGGAACTTGCCCAAACTGTGACGCGTGGGTATCGTGCCTCGACCCACCCACGGCCCGGGCAACGCTCACGAATGGCCACACGCCGCGCGCGGCAGTGTTTCAAACCGCGGTGGCGGCTACTCCCGCACTTTTCGAAAAAAAAGGTGCCCGGAAAATGCCGTTTGTCCAGAAACATGATAATCCATTGGTGGAAAGGAAGATGCGGGAAAGGAATATGGAGAGCAACCTGATCAATATCTTCCTTTCCCCCATTTTCCTTTCCTTATCTTCCTGGCCCGCGTAATCGATGTTCGCGTCGGAACTGCGGTGCGCTTGTTCCGGCCTACACGAAGTTCTTCTTCCGCCGCCAGGCCAGGGCCGCCACGGCCAGGCCCGCGCCCAAGAGGGCCAGCGTACACGGCTCCGGCACGGCTGCCGCCACCACCACGCTGCCTGCCTCATACCCTGGCGCGAGCGACGGATCGTAGATAAACGTCGCGCCCGCCGCGACACTCAAACTCGTCGCCGCCGGGATGGCGTCGCTCACGGTCGCCACCAGCGTGCCGGCGTTGAGGTAGGTGCCGCCACCGTAGCTGTTGTCGCTGTTGGCCAGCACCAGCGTGCCCGTTCCGTCGTCCAGCGACAAGACCCCGTTGCCCACACCGCCGTCGCCGATCGGACCGCTAATCGTCAGGCCCGTCAAAGCGCCGCTCACCGCGTTGTCGGGCATCAGTTGGATGGACAGTTGCCCCACGATAACCAGCGGAGCGGAAATCGTGTGCGAAGCGCTGAGCACGACGATCGACGCCGTGCCGCTGGAAACCTGCATGGTCAACGGATCGTTGTTGGTGTCCGCCGCCAGGATATAGCCCGTGCCATTGACGTGCTGCGGGTTTTGCAACGTCAGCATGCCCAAGGTCACCGCCAAGTCGAGCGTGATCGTTTGCGGCCCAGTCGGCGGAGTGCCACCATCATAAAAGCCTGCGCCCACAACGGCCTGCGCGGCCACACCGTTGGGCGCCGCCGTCGTGCCGCCGCTGGTGTTGCACCAAGCCGTGGCGTTGCTCCAATTCAGACCTGCCGCGCTGGTGCTCCAGGTCGCGACACACGGCCCACTGGAAACAAGTTCCAAGTTGTTACCGACGACCTCAACCATATAGCCCTTGGGCACATTCGTCGCGTTAAAGTTGGCATTCGACACGCTACCACTGCCCCAGACGGCCAGGGTGTACGACGCGCTGAGGGTTGCGTTCTGACTAACACTTAATGCCACGTTCACCGGGCTGCCAGAGGCGATCGCCAGCGAGCCGACAACGTCCAATAAGTCCGCGCCGCCAGTACCGATGTCGAAGTCCAGTGTGCTGTAGTTGTTGAGCGTGAGGTTGCCGACATTCAACCGGCCCACCTGGCCCACGCCGCCCGGGGCGATCCAGTGCGACCCCGAGCCGGCCAGCACGTTGGCGATAGCGCCGCCGACGATCGGGTCGCTGGCCAGCGTGCCGCCGTTGAGGGTCAGCATGCCGCTGCCCGTGGCCGAGCAGCCGGCCGCTAGACCGTTGGCCGCCACGAGCGTGCCCTGGTTGAGAGTCGTGCCGCCGCTGTAGGTGTTGCTGCCGGAAAGGACCAGCGTGCCACTGCCGTTCTTGATCAACGCGCTGGACTGGGACACATCCTGTAAGATACTCGAGATTGTAAGTTGCGAGGCGGCGGAGCCGGCGGCAACGTTGAAGATCGTAACGGCTTCTTCAATGCCGATCGACCCCGCGTCGATCAGCGCCGTCGTCGCCCCGGGATTGATTACGCTGACCGTCGCCGTCCCCGCTCCCTGGGCATAAAGGGAGAGAGTCCCGAAGGAGTCGCCGACATTTCCGGGGCCGGAAGAGAGGGTTCCGCCGCCGTTGAAGGCGATGTTCGGCAGCGCCACGTGGAAGGCGCCGGCGGCGGCAGTAGTCACTGTGCCGCCGGCAATCGTGATCAGCGCCGGTGACGAGCCGGGACTATAGCCAAAGGCATCCAGAGTGCCGCCGCTGAGCGTGCCGCCGGCATTCACAGTGACATTTCCTGTGCCCAGGGCCGTCCCGGCGCTGCTGGTCGTGGAACTCAGCGTGCCGCCGTCGACCGTGGCGCCGCCGCCATAGGTACTGTTGGCGGCAAGGGTCAAGCTGCCGGGGCCCTGCTTGGTCAGACCACCTGCGCCGGCAAGGACGCCGCTGAGGGTCAACGTCGTACAAGCGTTATCGACCTGGATCGTGCCGCCGTTGGCGGTCACGGTCACCCCTCGGTCCGTGGCGGGCGCTGAGTCCACACCCGTGTACTCCAGGGCGCCGCCGTCGAAGACCAGGCTCCTGCCCGCGCCCAGAGGGCTGTTCGCGCCGCCGTTGGCAACGGAGGCCACCGCGATCGTACCCTGGCTCACCGTGACGGGTCCCGTAAAACTATTGGACGGGTTGCCCAGCACGAGGCCGCCGGGACCACACTTGGTCAGGCTGCCGCTGCCGACGATCAGCCCGCCGAGGGTCAACGTCGTACACGCGTTATCGACCTGGAACGTGCCGCTGGCGTTGAGCGTGACCGTGCGATCGGTCACAGGCGCGGCGTCGCTGCCCGTATACTCCAGTGTACCGCCGGCGAACACCAGGCTCGTGCCCGCGCCCAGCGGGCTATTCACGCCGCCGTTGGCCAGCATGCCGACCGAGATCGTGCCGCCAAGTAAGTTCACCGGACCGGCGAAACTGTTCATGTTGGCGATGGTCAGGCAGCCCGTGCCGATCTTGCACACGCCGCCGATGGTCTGGGTCGAGTCGACGAGGGTCGAGGCAAGCGTGGCGTTAACGACGCAGTTGATTATGCGCGCTGCGCCGTTCAGATCGATCGCGCCGCCAGTCAAGGTGTACGTGCTGCCGTCGCCGGTGGGTAGGAACGAAAGGCTATAAGGCGCCACGCTGCCGGAAATGGTCACCGTCCCGGCCGACCCGTTGGCTGCGCCGAACACCGCGGCGCTGTTGTCGGACCAGGTGCTCGCGCCGTTCGAAGCGGCGTTCCACCAGTTGCCGGCAATGGCGTTGTCCCACGTGCCGCCGCCGTCGGCGGGGGCGTTGCTCCCACCACCACCGTTCCAGGTCAACGTGCCCGTACTCGTGGACGGCAACGTCTCCTGCAACTGCACACCGTTCCAATAGTTGCGGTGCGAACCGTATCCGTCGAGGGTGACTGTGCCGGCGGCCGTTACCGTGATATTGTTCCATTCCGTATAATTGCCCACTCCATAACTGCTCGAATTCGTGCTCGTCACTTGGACGTAGCCGTAGGTCTGGTAGCTGGCGCCGCCTGAAGATTGCAGATAATAAACGGGTTGCGACGGGTCGGACGCAACCCAGTAGTTGCTCTGGCGGCCGTCGAGGGTGTCGGGCAGATGATATCCGATGACCGAAACCAAGGAACCGGGCGCAAGGCCGCTAAACGTTATGGTGGAAGTGTACCCATCCGTACTGTCGAGGTAACCGTTCAACATTTCATCGTCGCCGGTTGCCGTCCCCGTACCCGAACCCCAAGTTGAATAGTTGTTGTAAGAGATGTTGACATTCGTCGCATTACCTTGGCAGTCGTAGAGATTATTCAGCGTGCGGGTGTTGCCTGGGACGTTGTTCCAATTGGGCTGGGCCCAAACACCCGCGACATCGGTCGAGAGCATGGAGGTCGGCGCGCCGTTGGCATTGCCACCCTCAAAGTTGACACTGATATAGTCTGTTTGAGCCTGGGCGGACGAGGCGGCGAGCAATGCCGCGAACCCAAGAATGCAGGCGGCGAATCGAACGGCCCCCGGCAACGTCATGGCACGATTCCCGGAGCCGTGACGGGCGAGGCGAACACCACTACGTGATCCTATGGTACCTTCCAAAACGGGCTCTTCCGTTCATAGATGCAAGTCCTGGAAAAACGTGCCTGCCAGCCAGTAGCCGCACACCGCTCCAATGATACATTTGATTAAAGTAAATATCTCAGACAAAAGCAACGATTTTGTGCCCAAAAGGCGGATTTTCAGGCATATTTGGGAGTACGCAGCCCCTCCACCGCCAAAGAAGCGTGCTTGGATCTGCACTGGGAGAGGTCGTAGCCCGCCGATAGAGGGACGAAACGATGAAAAAGCGATTCCCTTATCTTCCTGTCATTCCCGCCCGGTTCCAGGGGATAAGAAATGGAAGAAAGGAAGATGTGAGAAAGGAATATGGAGAGCAACTCGATCCACATCTTTCTTTCTTCCATTTTCCTTTCTTTATCTTCCTGGCCCGCATCGTCGATGTCGATACCGGAACTGCGCTGCGCTTGTTGCTGCCTACAGACAGTGGGCGGACTAAAGTCCACCCTACGTTCCTTTCAGCCGCTCGATCACGGCTGCCGCCGCCACAAGCTGATCTTCCAACTCCTTAAGCGCCGCCCGCTCGCCTTCCACCACGGCGGCGGGAGCACGCTGGACGAAGTTGGCGTTTTCCAGCTTCTTACGCTTGGCGGCGATAAAGCCCTCGAGACGAACCATCTCTTGCTTCGTCCGCTCGACTTCCGCGCCCACGTCGATCAAATCGGCCAGATCGACAAAGACCTCCATGCCAGCCAAGGCCACGTTGGCCGAGAACTTCGGCGGCACAACCTCCGGTCCCCAACCGGTCGCGCGGGCGGCGGCCATGGAAGCGAAGTAAGGCTCCATCGGTCGCAACAGATCGGCCGTCGCCGCGCCGCAGCGGAGGGCAAAATCGATTTGCTTCCGCGCGGGCACTTTCTGCCGCCCGCGAATGTCGCGAACGGCTCGCAAGACCTCTTGAAACTGGGCGAAACAACTCTCGATATCCACATTCTGCCGAGCTAGGTCTGCCTGCGGCCAAGGGGCGATCATGATGCTCTCGGCGGGAACACTGCCCTCACCCCCTGCCCCTCTCCCATCCTGCTGAGTACAACCGGCGGGCGAGGGGAGACTGATGCCGGCCCCTGTGCCAGAGGGAGACGGGAGACTGACGCCTGCCACTCTTCCAGAAGGCGAGGAGAGATTCTCGATGCCACGCTGCGGAGCGGCCTCGGCCAGCAACTGCCAGACCTCCTCGGTCACGAACGGGATCATCGGGTGCAGCAGCCGCAAGAGCGTATCGAGCGTGTGGGCCAGGACCCGCTGGGCTGTCGGCCGCGCGGCCGGGTCGCTGAGACGGGCCTTGACCATCTCCACGTAGAAATCGCAGAACTCATTCCAGGCGAAGCCGTAAAGGCTCTTCGCCGCGTCGGCATAACGATACTCGGCCAGCGCGTCCGTGGTCTCCTGCGTGACCGTCGCCAGGCGGCTGAGAATCCAGCGGTCTTCGACCAGCAGATCGGCATCAGCCACCGCGCCGGGCGTATACCCTTCGAGATTCATCAGGGTGAAGCGTGAGGCATTCCAGAGCTTGTTGCAGAAATTCCGCGCCTCCCCGAACCGCTCGCTTACCACCGCCCCGCGGGGCAGTGCCTTGTCGGACGGCTTCTCCGCCCATTGCGTGGAAAACTCCTGGCCGCAGTGCTTGCACTTGATCCGCGGGCGGACACGGTTCTCCTTGGTCTGCTCGATCAGTTTCTGGCAGTGCGGGCACTCGAACTCGACCGGTATGCGAACGTCTTGCGTCTCGGTGGTCAACTTAGCGATGCCGAACCGTAAGGCGTCGGCCCCGAATTTCTCGATCACGTCAACCGGATCGACGCCGTTGCCCTTGGTCTTCGACATGCCCTCGCCGTAGCCGTCGAGGATCTTGGGATGAATGAAGACGTCGTGGAAGGGGATTTCGCCCACGTTGTACAAGCCTGTGATCACCATGCGGGCCACCCAAAGCGAGATGATGTCGCGGCTGGTGATGAGCACGCTGGTGGGATAGTAGTAGGCCAATTCCGGCGTCTGCTCGGGCCAGCCGAGCGTGGAATGCGGCCAGAGGGCCGAACTGAACCAGGTATCCAACACGTCCTGCTCGCGGATGAGCTTATGCCCCGGCACAGCCGCTTCGTCGAGGTCCTCTTCCTGGGCGCAGATCAGCCACTGGCCATACTGCTCGTCGCGATGCCAGACCACGTCCGCGCGGCCGGCGAACGCCGCTTGCAATTCCGCCTCGCTGGCCGTCTTGCAGTACCAGATGGGAATTTGATGGCCCCACCACAGTTGCCGGCTGATGGGCCAGTCGCGTTTTTCGCCCAACCAATCGAGATAGCTCTTGGCGTAGCGCTGCGGCACGATCCGCACGCGGCCATCGCTCACGGCGTCCATGGCCGTCTGGGCCAGATGGTCCATTTTTACAAACCACTGGTCGGCCAACAGCGGCTCGATGGGCGTCTTCGAGCGGTCGCTATGGGCCAGTTCGATCTCGCGGTCCTCGGTCTTGGCCAAGAAGCCCTGTTTTTCCAGATCGGCCAACACGGCCTGCCGAGCCTTGGGAACGGTCAAGCCCTGGTACGGGCCGGCGTTTTCATTGAGCGTGCCGTCGAAGTTCAGGATGTTAATCATCGGCAGGCCCTGCCGCAGGCCGACCTCGTAGTCGTTGGGATCGTGGGCGGGCGTGATCTTCACGCACCCGGTGCCCAGTTCGGGCTTGGCCCAAACGTCGGCCACCAGCGGGATCTGGCGATTCAGCAGCGGCAATCGCACCTTGCGGCCGTCGCGGGCCATGCGGGCGAGAGTTTCCAACTCGGGGAGCATCGTGCGGCGACGTTCGCGGAGATCGTCGATCTGCTTCTGGATATCCGGCTTCTCCTTGGTGCCAGCCGCCTCCCAGCGGGCCTTGAGTTCGGCCTCGGCGTTGTCCAACGCGGCGGCCGGCTGCGGATGAACAGCCACAGCCGTATCCCCGAGCATGGTCTCCGGCCGCGTGGTTGCCAGGGTCACGCAGGTCGGTTCGCCAAATTCCGGATCGATCACCGGGTAATTGAAGTACCAGAAGTTGCCCGCCACGGTCTCGTGGAAGACCTCATCGTCGCTGACAGCCGTTTGCAGCATCGTGTCCCAGTTCACCAATCGCTTGCCGCGGTAGATCAGCTTGTCGCGAAACATTTTGAAGAACGTATGCCGCACGGCCCGGGCGCACTGGGGATCGAGGGTAAAACGGGTCCGCTGCCAATCGCAGGTGCAGCCCATTTCCTTGAGCTGGCCGAGGATCCGTTTCTCGTAGTCATTCTTCCACTGCCAGATACGGGCCACGAGGCCCTCGCGGCCGAGTTGGTGCCGGCTGAGCTTTTCCTCCTGGAGCAGGCGGCGTTCGACCACTGCCTGCGTGGCGATGCCGGCATGGTCGGTGCCGGGCATCCAAAGCGTCTCGAAGCCCTGCATCCGCTTCTGGCGGATAAGGATATCTTGCAGCGTGTTGTTCAGGGCGTGGCCCAGGTGCAGGGCGCCGGTAACGTTGGGCGGCGGGATGACGATCGCATAGGGCTTCTTCGCCGGGTTCGGCTCACTATGGAAAAAGCCTTTGGATTCCCAGTAGGCGTACCAGCGCTCTTGGGCGGCGGCGGGGTTGTATTGCTTGGGGAGCTCGGACATAGGAAGGAGGATATGGAATTAGGGATGAAATATGACCGATCGCGGATCTGACACAACGCGGGAGTCCAATTAGTTTGACAACGGACGGAGTCGCATGGTTATCCATGCCACTAGTTCTTCAGATGGTCTCAAGAACCGCATCAGCCTAACCGCTCGTAAAACTCACGATTCTTTGCCAATACATAGCTTGCCGCACGCTCGAAATCGTCGGCAGAGTGCGATAGGAGATCGGTCAATGCCGATTTGGCCAGTTCCCGGAGGTCCACGCCAAGTTCGCGTGCGCATTGTTCGAGTTTCAGTGCTTGCTCCTCGGTCAATTCCAGCGTAAGCGTCATTAAAATACCTCGTAAACGACAAACCAAAAACGACATCCGCACGATTGCACGAAAAGAGTTAATCACAGTCCTGTGGCCTCCTAAACAAGGCTGCAACCAACAGCAGTTGCGATTCTATCACAGGCCGGGAGGGTTTCCAAGGTCATCGGGGCCGGCCTTGTCCTGGCTTGCCCTTTCTTCCCCGGTCAGGCCAACCGAGTGCGTGATCGTTTTGCAGTCGTTTTGACGCAAGTCTTTACAGAAGCATAACATAGACTCGGGTTGTCAGGGGCCGACTGTTACAGTATAATTACAGATTCTAAAACTGCGCATTGCATCGCCTTAAGTGACCTAAAGACTGACATGGACCTGAGCAAACTCCGAAATATTGGCATTTCAGCCCACATCGATTCAGGAAAGACTACGCTCAGCGAGCGCGTGCTCTACTACTGTGGCCGCATCCACCGCATGCAGGAAGTAAAAGGCGGCGGGGCCGGCGCCACCATGGACCACATGGAACTGGAGCGCGAGCGCGGCATCACGATCACCAGCGCCGCCACGTCTGTCGAGTGGGACGGCTATAACATCAACCTGATCGATACCCCGGGCCACGTCGATTTCACGGTGGAAGTCGAGCGG
Organism: uncultured Planctomycetaceae bacterium; assembly: GCA_964615095.1. GTDB lineage: Bacteria > Planctomycetota > Planctomycetia > Pirellulales > Thermoguttaceae > JANXQG01. Next base: position 96,846 of record CAZTPX010000005.1, read on the forward strand.
AGCCTGCGCGTGTTGGACGGTGCGATTCTCGTCCTTTGCGCCGTTGGTGGGGTGCAGGCCCAGTCGTTGACGATCGACCGCCAGATGCGGCGCTACCGTGTTCCGCGCCTAGCGTTTATCAATAAGATGGACCGCACGGGCAGCAACCCCCAAAAGGTCGTGGAACAACTCCGCGGCAAGCTCGGCTGCGATGCGGTCCTGATGCAACTCCCCATCGGCGCCGAACACAACTTCGAGGGCGTGGTCGATCTGCTCCGCGAGGAAGCTCTGTATTTCGACGGCGACAACGGCGAGGACATCCGCCGCGAGCCTGTTCCGGCCGATATGGTCGCGGAGGTCAAGGCCGCTCGCCAACATTTGCTGGAGTTGGTTTCGATGTACAGCGATGAAATGATGGAACTTCTGCTGGCCGAAGAGAACTTGCCCTTCGAGTTGGTCGATGGCGTCATCCGCGCGGCGGTGTTAAGCCAGCAGTTGACCCCCGTTTTCATCGGCTCAGCCTACAAGAACAAGGGTGTGCAGCCACTTTTGGACGCGGTGGTCCGCTATCTGCCCTCGCCGCTGGAAAGCCCGATCAAGGCTTTGGCCCACGACGATCCACACAAGGACGTGCTGTTGACTCCCGATCCCGTTAAGCCGCTGGTGGGCATGGGATTCAAGATCGTGGAGGACTCCTACGGTACGCTCACGTTCATGCGGGTCTACCAGGGGACGATCAACAAGGGGGAAAGCTATTTCAACCAGCGCACGGGCCGAAAAGAGCGTTTTAGCCGCATCGTGCGGATGCATGCCGACCAGCGCGAAGACATCGATAGTGCCGAGGCGGGCGATATCGTTGCCGTCCTGGGCCTCGATGCGGCCAGTGGCGATACCTACTGCTCGAAATACCCCTACTGCACGCTGGAGAGCATGTTCGTGCCGGAACCGGTCATCAAGGTGGCGGTGGCTCCGGCCAATCGCGACGGCGCCGACCGCCTGAGCAAGGCCCTGCACCGCTTCCGCCGCGAAGACCCGACGCTGCACATTTCGACCGATGAAGAGACCGCCGAAACGATCATGGCGGGAATGGGCGAGTTGCATTTGGAGATTTACATCGAGCGCATCCGCCGCGAGTATGGCGTGGAGGTCGAGGTGGGCGCTCCCAAGGTCAACTATCGCGAGGCGCCGACCCAGGCCTGCAAATTCAATACGAAACATAAGAAGCAGACCGGCGGATCGGGCCAATACGCGCACATCGTCGGCACCATGGAACCGCTGCCAGACGACTCACCGGACACGTTCGTCTTCGAAGAGAATGTCGTGGGCGGGCGCGTTCCCAAGAACTTCATCCCGGCCGTGGAGAAGGGCTTCCGGCAGATGGTTCACAAAGGCCCCGTCGCCGGTTACCCGGTAGTCGGCCTGAAAGTGACGCTGGAAGACGGTTCCTACCACGACGTTGACAGTTCCGATATGGCCTTCCAAATTTGCGCCCGCACTTGCATGCGCGAGAATTTCCCCGCCACCCGCCCGGTGCTGCTGGAGCCTGTGATGAAGATCGAGATCGAATGTCCGACCGACTTCCAGGGGCCGGTGGTAGGCAACCTGACCTCTCGCCGCGGCATGGTCGTGTCCACCGAAGCCAGCGGGCCAATCTGCCGCATCGAAGGCGAAGTGCCGCTCTCCGAAACCTTCGGCTACTCGACCGACCTGCGGAGCATGACCCAGGGCCAAGGCACGTTCACCATGGAATTCGCCAAGTATCGCCGCCTGCCTGCCTCGATCGAGCGCGAAGTCATTGCCGCCCGCAAGCAGGCGGCGCTGGCGGAGGTCTAAGAGCGACGGAGGAGGCGATAAAATAGGTGACTATGGTCGATCCACGATTGCCAATCGATGAACGGAGGCGAAGGTGAGTGGTCCTTTAGTGATTCATGGTAAGGTCGTCAACAAGTCCTTCGTTTCGGATGAACCGATGCCGGACTTGGAGGCGCCCGCGGAGCTAATCGTCTACGCACCACCTGCCGACGGGCCGCGGCCGCGGAAATCGATGTTCGACGTTTTTGGCAAGGCACAACGGCTTCGCTCCGCCGAGGAGCTTGATGCGCAACTTCGGGAGGAACGCGACGCATGGAACGAACCGTAATCTACGCAGATTCGGGCGTCATCATGCGGCTTGTCGAAGGATTGCCAGGCGTCCGAGGGCCGATCGAGGCACGATTGAAGCAGTTGCCGGAGGAGGACAGGGTTTTTGTGACTTCGCGCATCAGCATGCTTGAGTGCCGTTGCAAACCCCTTCGTCAGGAGGATTCCGATCTCTTGGCCGTTTATGATCGTTTCTTCTCTTCTGACGATGTAGTCATCAAGGAAATCGACGCCGCTGTGGTGGAAAAAGCGACGCACTTGCGGGCCGCACTGGGATTCAACGTGCCCGACGCCTTGCACGCAGCGACGGCGAATCTGCATGGCGCCACGACGTTCTGGACAACAGACCAAGGATTTGCCCGTTGTTCAGATTTGTCCGTCAAGGTGTTTCCCTCGGTTTAGAATCCGTGTTCAAGGCATGATTCTCTTTCAGGTTGAAGGCGTTCAGAAGCACTATGGTCCCGAGCCAGTCCTCGATGGCGTGACCTTCGAACTGCGCCCTGGCGAGCGGATCGGCCTGGTCGGGCCCAACGGCACAGGCAAGACCACGCTGATGCGGATCCTGGCCAATAAGGAAGAGGCCGATGGCGGTTCCATCGTCCGCCATCCCAGCCTGCACGTCGGCTATCTCGAGCAACAACCCGAGTGGGAAGCGGGGCGGACGCTCATTGACGAGGCCAAGAGCGCCCTGGCCGGCCTCATGGCCATGCAGGAGGAACTGATCTCGGTCGCCGAGGAACTGGGGCATTGCGACGACCCCCTGGAACACAAGCGCCTGGCCGACCGCTACGATCATCTCCAGCACGAGATGCAAAGCCGCGATGCCTACAATCTCGACCACAAGATCGAACGTGTGTTGGACGGCCTGCGATTCCGCCGCGGCACGTTCAATCAGCCCGTCGAGTCGCTCAGCGGCGGCGAGCAGAACCGCCTCATGCTGGCCAAGCTGCTGCTGGCCGAGCCCAACGTGATGCTCCTGGACGAGCCTTCGAACCACCTCGACATCGAGGCCACCGAATGGCTGGAGTCGTTCCTGGCCGAAAGCGCCGCAGCCATGCTGCTGGTAAGCCACGACCGCTACTTCCTCGACCACGTAACCAACCGCACCTTGGAACTCTTCCAGGGCACGGTCGACAGTTACACCGGCAATTTCTCCGCCTACTGGCAACAGAAGGCCGAGCGGCTGGTGGTGCAGCAGCGGACCTTCGAGAAGCAACAGATCGAGATCGAGAAGGCCAAGGACTTCATCCGCCGCAACCACTACGGGCAGAAGCACCAGCAGGCCGAAGACCGCCGCAAGAAGCTCGACCGCATCGAACTGGTCGCCGTGCCGCGGGCGATCGTCCTGCCGCCGATGGGCTTCCCGCCCGCTTCGCGCAGCGGCGACATCGTGGTCCGCGCCGAGGGCCTGGCGAAGGCCTTCGAACGGCCGCTGTTTTCCCAGGTCGAACTGCAGATCGTCCGCGGCGATCGCTGGGGACTGATCGGCCCCAACGGTTGCGGCAAGTCGACCTTGTTGCGCTGCCTGCTGGGCGAGGAGCAACCCGATGCCGGCGCCGTGCAAGTCGGCGCCGGGGTGAGCGTCGGCTATTTCGATCAGCACCTATCGGGCGTGTCGGACGATGACGATGTGGTCGATTCGATCCGGCCCACGCACAAACAGTTCTTCACGCAGCAGCGCCGCGACCTGCTGGCCCGCTTCGGCATCACGGGCGATACGGCCTTGCAGAAAGTGGGCAAGCTCAGCGGAGGCGAGCGGAACCGCGTAGCCCTGGCCCGTCTGGCGGCGGCCGACGCGAATTTCCTCGTCTTGGACGAACCGACGAACCACCTCGACCTGTGGGCACGCGACGCCCTGGAGCAGGCGCTGACGGCCTTCGACGGCACAGTCCTCTTCGTGAGCCACGACCGCTACTTCGTCAACCGCGTGGCCGACCACTTGATTGTCTTCGAGCCGAGCGGCGTGCGGGTGATCGAGGGCAATTACGAGGCCTATCAACTCGTCCTGCAGAGCAAGGCTACAGCGCCGCCGGCCAAACCGCCGCAGGCGGGGCAGGCAAAACAACAGGCCAAGCCGCATGGTAAGCATGCGAAACATGTGAAGCAGGCGGCCGGCAAGCGGGCGGCCGCGGAGGCCGGGAAAGAAGAGCGGAGCGGCAAGACAAATGGCGAAAGCGGGGCAGCGCAGGGCAGCAAGAAACGCCGCTTTCCTTATCGCAAGCTATCCGACATCGAAGGCGAGATCTTCCAGCGGGAGTCACGGATCGCACAACTCAACGAGGAGTTGGGCGACGGAGCAAGTTTCCGCGACGGCGGCCGCATCCGCACCCTCAAGCAAGAGCTGGCCGATCAGCAGTCGGCGCTTAAAAAGCTCTATGAGCACTGGGACGAGGCCAGCGAGCTGAACTGGTAGTCGGGGGCGTTTGCCTTTTGAGCAAGAGGTTACTTCCCCGGCTTCTGGAAATGCTCCTCCAAGGCGAGATTCACTTCCAGCACATTGACCAGCGGCACGCCGACTAAGCCGTTCAAGGGCGAAAAACGCTTCGCGTCGAGGATCTTCAGGATCTGGTCACGCACTTCCGCTTCCGGCTTCCCGCTGGATTTGGCCCAGGCGGCGGCGATGGGCAAGTGATCGAGCTGCCATCTCGCACTGTCCAGCATGATGTGCGGATCCAGCCCTGAACCGGATGCCGTCACCAGGTCGGCGGGCACCTTCTCCAGGTCCGCAGCCTGGTCCGCGTGGTCAGTGAGCCACATATCGAAGAATAGCGATTGAATGTCGCTGCCTTCCTTGACCGGGCCAATCCGCTTGGCCGTCTTGCCATCCTTGTCGTACTCGGCCACGCCCGGGAATCTGCCCGGATGGTCTTGCGAAAAACTGGCAAAGAAGTCGACCGCCAGGCCCTTGGCCAGGTCTTCGGGCTTGGGATCGGGGCTATTATTTTCGCTCTTCCACTTGGCGACGTTGTCGGCGTTCTTGGCTTCCCAGTCGGCCACGTAGGCGGCGTTCAGCTTGTCGGCCTTAACCCAGTCGTGGAGCCATGTCTGGACAACCTGGGAGTGCAGATTCGCCCACTGGCTCACAATCCCCGCCTTTCCCGCAAACTGGTCCTTCTGAAACCAGCTTTCGACCTCAGGCCCGGCGGGTTGGTCCTTCTTGGGACCGCGGGCGAATTTCACGAGCGTGCCCAGTTGCCGCGCCACGCGGTCGCGGAGTTGGTAGTTGTTGGCGCTCCAATTGTACGCGGCGGAAGCAGAGGCATCATACGACGCCGCCGAGGGGCGAGGCTGAAAATACTTGTCGTCCGAAAACGGCTGGGCGATCAGCAGCGAGCCGACATCCTTGCCATCGTGCTGCACGATGCTTCCTGTCGCTTGCCCGCGAAAGGCCACCTTGCCGATGCCCCACAAGACGAGCGGGTAGGCCACGCAGCAAAGCACTATCGTGACGATGAGCAGCCAGAGACACGCGCGAAGATTTTGAAACATGGATATGCCTTTTAGAAACAAGTGTTTCGAACACTATACTGCATGCGGGGAGAAATGAGCCGTTGGAGTCCCGGCTTTAGCCGGAATCCTCCCGCAACAGCCGCCTAAAGGCGGGACTCCAACGGCCCATTTCTCCCCCCCACAAACCATAAATCAACTGTCTGCCCTCACCCCCTGCCCCTCTCCAGCCTGCTGGGTACAGCAGGCGGGAGAGGGGAGGTAGTTTCAACCTGCCATCTGCAAAGCCACTAGGATCCAGTCGATGATTTTGATGCCGATGAACGGGGCAATCACGCCGCCGAGGCCCCAGACCAGGAGGTTGCGGCGCAGCAGGGCGTCGGCGCCGATAGGACGATACTTCACGCCCTTCAGGGCGATGGGAATCAACGAGGGGATGATGATCGCGTTGAAAATCACCGCCGAGAGGATCGCCGAAGTGGCTGAGTGCAGGTGCATGATGTCCAGCGGCTTGAGCCACGGCAGCGTGGCGGCAAAGAGGGCCGGCACGATGGCAAAATACTTGGCTAGGTCGTTGGCAATCGAAAACGTGGTCAGCGAACCCCGCGTCATGAGCAACTGTTTGCCGATCTCGACCACCTCGATCAGTTTCGTGGGATCGCTGTCGAGATCGACCATATTGCCGGCCTCCTTGGCGGCCTGCGTGCCCGAGTTCATGGCCACGCCCACGTCGGCCTGGGCCAGCGCCGGGGCGTCGTTCGTGCCGTCACCCATCATCGCCACCAGCTTCCCGCCCTGCTGCTCCCGGCGGATGTAGGCAAGCTTGGCCTCGGGCGTGGCTTCGGCAATGAAGTCGTCGACGCCGGCCTGTTGGGCGATGGCCTTGGCTGTGAGCGGGTTGTCGCCCGTGACCATCACCGTCCGCAACCCCATGCGACGGAGTCGCTCGAAACGCTCAGCGATACCCGGCTTGAGGATGTCTTCCAGCACCACCAGGCCGGCGATCCGATTGCCGTCGCTGACCAAGAGCGGCGTGGCACCTTTGCCGGCCACGCTGGCCACCGTGGCCTCGGTGTTTTCCGGCACAACCCCGCCGGCGCCGCGGATATAGCGGAGCATCGAGTCGGGCGCCCCCTTGCGGATCTGCTGCCCGTCGGGTAGGTCGATTCCACTCATGCGGGTTTGGGCTGTGAAGGGAATGAAGCGGGCACCATCGGGGACCGCGGTCCGCGCCGCCGCAGCCGATCTTCCGCCCGCAGGCGCGCCGGCCGGGGAGCTTTGTTGGCAATGGAGTTCCACGATGCTCTTTCCCTCGGGCGTTTCATCGGCCCCGGAGGCCAGCGCGGCAAGCCGCCCCACGTCGTCCGCCGTGTACTGGCCGAAGGGGACAAACTGCGTTGCTCGACGGTTGCCGATGGTGATCGTGCCCGTCTTGTCCAGCAGGAGCGTGTCGACGTCGCCGGCCACTTCCACGGCCTTGCCGCTCTTGGCGATGATGTTGGCCCGCAGGGCGCGGTCCATGCCCGCGATGCCGATGGCGGCCAGCAGGGCGCCGATCGTCGTGGGGATCAGGCAGACCAGCAAGGCCACGAGCGTGGGCACATCGGTGCCCAAGCTATGTAGAGGTTGCTTTAGTCCGTTAAAATCCTTCATATAGAGTTCGACATTCAAGGCCATGGGCCAGAGCGCGGCGGTCACAATGAGGAAGATCAGCGTGAAAGCGGCCAGCACGATCGAGAGGGCGATTTCGTTGGGGGTCCGCTGACGGATGGCCCCTTCGACCAGGGCGATCATGCGGTCGAGGAACGATTGGCCGGCGCTAGCCGTGATCTGCACGGCGATCTGGTCGGAGAGTACCCGCGTGCCGCCGGTCACACCGGAACGGTCGCCGCCGGCCTCGCGGATCACGGGGGCCGATTCGCCGGTGATGGCCGATTCGTCGATCGAGGCCACGCCTTCGATGATCTCGCCGTCGCTAGGAATCACTTCGCCCGCAACGACCTCGACAATGTCGCCCGACTTGAGCGCGGTGGAGACGGTCTCCTCGATCGAGCCGTCGGCCTTGCGGCGGCGGGCGGGGGTTGCGCGGCGGGTCTTCCGCAGGGCGTCGGCCTGGGCCTTGCCGCGGGCTTCGGCGATCGACGACGCAAAGTTGGCGAACAGCAAGGTGGCCACCAGCCAGAAGTCCAAGGCCAGCAGGTATCCCAAGCTGGCAGCGCTCGTCGCGCCGAACAGCTTGGCCACCGTGTAGACGAGCGTCATGACCGTGCCGATCTCGACCACGAACATCACGGGATTCTTCCACTGGATGTCCGGCCGGAGCATGACCAGCGACTGCCAGAAGGCGGTCTTCATGAGCTGCGGATCAAGAAGGCTCGATTTGCGACTCTGCCGCCGCGCCAGTTTGAGTTCCTGCGGCGAAGGCTCGGGCGTCTGAGGTTCCAAAATTGCAGTAGACATATCGATGCTCAACCTCCAAACGGCAAGGGGCCAAAATGTTCGGCGACAGGGCCAAGGGCCGCCACCGGCAGGAACAACAACGCGCCCACCAGGAGGATCGTTCCCAGCAGCACGCAGCCGAACGTAAATGTGTCGGTCCGCATCGTTCCCACGGTAAAAGGAGTTGGTTTCTTTACCGCCAGGCTGGCGGCCATGGCCATGGGAGCGACGACCGGGAGGAATCGCCCCAGCAGCATCACCAGGGCCGTGGCAATATCCCAAGGCGGGTTCCAAGGCACGGGCGGCTCGGGACTCTTGGGATCGTAGGAACCCCAGGCGGTATTCAGGCCGCCGAATTCCGAGCCGTTGTTGGCCGAGGCCGAACTGAACTCGTAGAGCACCTCGGAAAAACCGTGGGCGGCGGGATTGTTCATGGCATCTCGGCCCCAATGTGTGGCCGCGAAATAGCCCGTGGGCATGAGGATCAAAATGGGGTGTACCAGCAGGGCAACCATGGCAAGCTTCATTTCGCGGGCCTCGACCTTCTTGCCCAGGTACTCGGGCGTGCGCCCCACCATCAGGCCGGCAATGAACACGCCGATGATCAGGTAGATCAGCATGTTGATCATCCCCACGCCCTTACCGCCGAAGATGCAGTTCAGCCACATGCCCGTCATGGGCGAAATTCCTGCCAGCGGATTGAGACTGTCGTGCGTGCAGTTTACCGACCCGCAGGTGATGCAGGTCGTGGCCGCGGCAAAGGTCGATCCGGCCGATGTGCCGAAGCGCAACTCCTTGCCCTCCAGGTTGCCCAGCGATTGATCGACGGGCAAGGCGGGAACACGGCCCGCCGCCGGTTTGTCCTCTCCGTTCTTGGCCGGATCGCGATCGACGAATTCGGCCGGACTGCCGGCGCGGGCGATAACCCACTTATGCAGCACGGTTCCATCCAACTGCGGGAAATCCTGTTGATAGATCAGATCGTCATGCGCCTGGAAAGCTGGGTTAGGCTGTAATGTGTCCCAGCCTACGGCCCAGGCAATCATCACAATCATCAACGACATCATCACGCCGAAAATCACCCAGGCGTGCCGCATCTGCTTGAGCATCCGCCCGAACATCAGCACCAACGTGAAGGGAAACAGGCACATGTTCATCACGGTGAGGAAGTTCGACCACGAGCTGGGGTTCTCGAAGGGGTGTGCCGAGTTAGCGCCGAAGAAGCCGCCGCCGTTGGTTCCCAGGTGCTTGATGGGAATGATCGCCGCCACGGGGCCGCGACTGATTTGCTGCGTGTTCTTCGCCTGCCCGCTATCGTCGTTGCCCATCGAGCCCGGTTGGAGCGTGGTCACTTCGGCAGCCGGTTCCAGTGTCATGGGTACGCCGTCGGCCAGGAGAACCACGCCCATGATAAGGCTGGCCGGCAGGAACATGTAGACGACCACTCGCCACATATCGACGTAGAAGTTGCCCATGTGGGCATCGCCGCGAAGGCCGCGGATAATGGCCGATAGGGCACAAAACCCTACGCTTGCCGATACGAACATGTTCCAGCAGACGAAAAAGATCTGGCTGAAGTAAGAAAACGCTTGCTCGCCCGAGTAGTGTTGCAGGTTCGTGTTCGTCAGGAAGGAGACCACCGAGTTGAAGATTGTCGTGGGAGCCACCATCGGTTTGTTGTCCGGATTGAGCGGGAACGACGGCTGGTTGGAGAGCACGACGAAACCGAAAATGAACATCACCAGGTTGAACAGCAGCAAGGCAACCGCATATTGCTTCCAATTCTGCGCACCGGTGTCGCAGAGGCTTTCCAGCCAGCGGAGGAAGGCCGGCGCACGGTACTTGCCGTTCATGATCCAGGCGCAATAGCGGCTTAGTGGGATCGCCAAGGCTATCGTCACGGCCAAAATTAGAAATGGCAGGAACCAAATGTGAAATTGCGACATCGAATGAAACCTTTCACGGTACGGAGCGGGACCAAGCGTTGGCGTAGGCCACTAAAACCATTCCGGGCGGACCAAGGCCGCAAACAAATAGACCAGTAACAAGGCCGTAACAATTGCGGTGATCCAAGTCAGAATTTCCATTGTGGCCCTTTCATACTTTGTCGCAGGCCGGAACGAATGCGAAGATCAGCGCAAACGTCACCAGCCCCACGAGAAACAAGACAGTCAGCCATGTAGTCAAGCTCATCAGCGATTCTCCTGCGAGCCGCGTTGGAGGTCGGCTAATCCCGGACGATCTACCGAGGCTCAGGTTAGTTAAATCTGTGGCCCAAGAGGGCCCGCCATTCCCTTGCATGCCGCGTGCCGCAACGCCAAAGAAACTGCAAATAGCTACGGGACAATGGCTTACGCAATGTTCACTGAAGCGAGAATTAGGGCTGGATCGTGCGGAATGCACGAGTGCAATTGCAAAATGCACGATCAGGCCTTGTTGAGTCTCGGCACGAAAGTATAATGATTTGTTGGTAGCCAAATCTCTGGAAGTGTAAAGCAGAGAGCGGGGGAACCAACGAAACGGCGGTAATGCCACCGTTTCCGGGGCGAAGGCGTGGGTTTACCCAGGCCGGAGTACTTTCAAGCTCTAGCCCGTCAGCTAACCTCGTCGGCAGGCCGAATCGTGTTGCTCGCGGTCAAGGGCGATGCAAACCCGAATCGCGAGCGAGGGCGGTATCTCGTCTCCTCGCTTACGCTTCGGGTTTGTATGAGAAGTGTCAACCTAAGCGTGAGCGATGTGACGATTCGGCCAAAATTGGAAGGGCCTTCGGTGACAGCGCGCACGATGGGTCCCCATGCTTGTGCGCTGTAAGGCAAGAATGCCCCATGTCTGGTCACGGTTCCGGTATGTCTCCCGGTAATTCGTCGGTTTCCCCTGCGGCCAGTCCTTTGCGCCGTTCCATTCAAGTCATTGTCGTTAGTAGCGTGATGTTCACGTTCATCTCCTACTGGCGCACGGCGGCCGTGGTCCTCTGCGACCTGGCCAGCACGGCCTATTACATCGGCGGCATCGTGGAAGGGGCGATCGGCCCCGCGGCCCCGTGGTTCATCCTGGCCGTGATGCTCTTTAGTTACTGCGTGCGCTCGATCTATATCGAAAGCTGCTCGCTCTTCGTCCGCGGCGGCGTCTACCGCGTTGTCAAGGAAGCCATGGGCGGGTTCCTCGCCAAACTCTCGGTCTCGGCCCTGATGTTCGACTACATCCTCACTGGGCCGATCAGCGGGGTATCGGCGGGCCAGTACATCTTGGGGCTTGTGATTGCGACAGTCCGCTATCGGTTTCCCGATTTCTTGATGGCCGGAAACTCCGCAGCCGTTTTTACGAATTGGGGCTCGGTCTTTATCGCCGTGCTGATTACGCTCTACTTTTTCCGCCAGAATATTATTGGCATTCACGAGTCGAGCGGCAAAGCCCTGAAGATCATGATTGCGACGACCGTCATGGCTGTCGTGATTTTCGTCTGGTGCGGGATCACGCTCATCGTTCGCGGCGGACCGATCAATCACATTCCCATCACGCCCGACCTCAATAAGAAAATCGTCTACGACACGGAATCGCAAACCGACCCGTACACCCGCGACCCGGACGTAGAGATGTGGAAACTCAACCCCAAATGGGATCCCAAGGCTGCCTGGGACGGCAACCCGGAGACAGGCGAGTTCATTCCTCAATTTCAGGCACAGAAGGACGCCGAGGGCAAACCGATCGAGGACGCCAGCGGCAAACCACTGCTAAAACTGGACGCCAACGACAAACCGATTCCCGAAGAAGCGGAGAACAGCATCACCGGCGCGCAGCAAGACCCCCTGGGATTGATCAGCCGCTGGTTTCCCGGACTGGCCACCCAACTGCGGCGGCCGGGCAACTGGATGAGCATCGTCGGCGTGATCGGCCTGCTGCTGGCTTTCGGGCATTCGATCCTGGCCATGAGCGGCGAAGAAACGCTCGCCCAAGTCTACCGCGAGGTCGAATCGCCCAAGATGCTCAATTTCAAGAAAGCGGCATTTGTCGTCTTTATCTACAGTGTGGTTCTGACCGGCGGCATTTCCTTCCTGGCCGTGATGTTGATTCCCGATACTGTGCGCATGCATACTTATAGCGGCAACCTCATCGGCGGTTTGGCGATGTACATGGCGGGCCCGTACATCGCCCGACTGTTTCTCAACGGTTTCGTCGTGGTGATCGGCTTCTTGATCCTGGCCGGCGCGGTGAATACGGCGATTATCGGCTCCAACGGCGTGCTCAACCGCGTGGCGGAAGACGGCGTGATGCCCGACTGGTTCCTCAAACCGCACCGTCGTTACGGCACTACGCACCGTATTCTGTATCTGATTGTCGGACTACAATTGCTCACGATCCTCCTCTCCGGAGGCAACATGGACATGTTGGGCGAGGCCTATGCCTTCGGCGTGGTCTGGAGTTTCGTCTTCAAGGCCCTGGCGATGATCGTGCTCCGTTTCAAGGACCGCTCGCCGCGCGACTTCAAGGTGCCGCTTAATTTCCATGTGGGCGGGATCGAAATCCCCTTCGGACTGTTGCTGGTCTTTCTCGTGCTGCTGTTCACGGCCTTGTTGAATCTCCTGACCAAGGAAATGGCTACGATCAGCGGATCGGCCTTCACGCTTGCGTTCCTGGCTGTGTTCATGATTTCGGAACGAATCCACGAGAAGCGGCTGGGCGGCGGACACCACAAGCATATCGAGCAATTCAACCAGACGACGACCGAAGAGATCTCGCCCCAAGCCTTGAAACTCGACAAGCCCTATCGCAAGCTGGTGGCGATTCGTTCCATCAATAATCTCTTCATGCTCGAGAAGACCCTGGGGGAAACCGACCCCGAGACTACCGACGTGGCCGTCATGACCGCCCAAGTGGCCCAGCGCGGCGACATCTCCGGCGGCGGGCCGGAACTGGACGAATATGCCCGCAACTTGATGTCGGCAGTCGTCAATCGTGCAGAAAAAGCCGGCAAGCACGTGCAGCCGCTGATCGTGCGAACCAACAATCCGCTCTACGCCGTGATCAACGCGGCCCGCGACCTGGGCGCCCAGGAGTTGATCATGGGGGCATCCAACGTCTATTCGGCCGACGAACAGATCGAACAGATCGCCTTCTACTGGTTCAACCTCCACGAGGGCGCGCCGCAACCGCTGACGATCCGCATCCTGGGCCCGAACCGCGACCTGTATTTCGATCTGGCCGGCGGCAACCGCATTCCCCGGCTTGGTGAACGCCGTGCGCGATCCGTGGCCGAGCTTCGCGGGGCAGGCATCGGCGTCAGGCACGTGCTCTTGGTGCATGACGGGACTTCGGCCGGCAGCGACCTGTTCGCCGACGTCCTGACCATGCTCGACCCGCTGGTGGCGCTCTCGGTCGTTCCGCTGCCTCGTGCGGCGGCGGCTTTGCCCGATGGTGTTGCCGAACAGGACTGGCTCGAGCAGGACCTGCTTCGCGCCAAGCAGTTGCGCCGCGAGGTGACCTGCCGCGAATTGCCTCCCGGCACGCTGGCCGCAGAGGTGGCTGCCTTGGCGACGCGGCTGCGCTGCGACTTGATCCTGGTCGGCAAGTCGGAACTCTCCGAACTTCAGACGCCGCTGGACATCGATGCGATCGTCCGCGAAGCGAGCTGCGCGGTATGCGTCGTCACGCCGCCGCCTATTCCGCAGGAAGCAGGGGAGTGAAATTTCCGTCGCGACGGCCTGCCATCACGGCGAAGCGTGATGAGTAGGGTTGGACAAAAGATTCGGTCCGCGGGCACCGACTGCCTGCCAAGGCTTTCTTGGCTTGCGAGCCGTTCGGCTTGGAACGCGAAGGTAACCGCGCCGGTCCAACCATTCGCAGGTCCAGGCGAAGGCGATCAACACGCCCAGCACCAGTCCGCCGAGCAGCGGGATCGAGACCAGTAACAGAATTGCCACGCCGCGGGGAAGGAATATATCCGCCAGAGCCAGGCCACAGGTCAGGATTCCGCTGGCGGCCAGCGCCAGGCTGATGATCAAGGCGCGATTCTTGTAATTGATGCTCATGGTTTGCGTTTCCTCGGAACTGGCGCTTATGGCCTACTGGAGAACTCGACTGGACTCGGCACAATCCGGGCTCATTTCAGGGTTCACGGACAGGCGATCGGGGGTACCTGCTGACACCGCCGAGCGCAACGGTACAATGTACTTCTTGGCGCTGCCGCACGCGCGGCACCAAAGCTGCATCTTTCGACTGCATGCCGCGTGCCACGATCGCAAGAAACGTTGTAAATTGAGATGGTGACAGGGGTTATGTAAGATCTTCGATCCAACGACCTGTACGATAACATCGCAGAATGCACGGTTGGACTCGCAATCTGCACGATTGATGCGCCGGCTCAGCGGGCGCGACCTTTATGAATATCCTCGTAATTGACGACGACTCCAGCCTCCGCCGCACGGTGCGGATGTCGCTGGAAGTACTCGGGCATCATGCCTCGGAGGCCCGCGATAGCGCCCAGGCCCTGGAGTTGCTCAGCCGCCGCCCGTTCGACACGGCCTTGCTCGATCTCCGCTTGGCCCAGGAAAAGGGGCTGGAAGTGCTGCCGCGGCTGTTGAGCATGGCACCAGGGCTGCACGTCGTGGTGGTGACGGCCTACGCCACGATCGAGACGGCCGTCGAGGCCATGCGCCGTGGGGCCTTCGATTACCTCCCCAAGCCATTCACGCCGGACCAGCTTCGCATCGTCTTGGATCGCATCGCCCACGTGCGGCGGCTGCAATCGCACGTCGAAGAACTGGAAGAGCAGATCCGCAGTGTGGTGCCCGAGGTCGATCTGCAGACCAAAGAGCCGGCGATGCGCGAGGCCCTCGACATGGCCTTCACGACGGCCGCCACGGAGGCCACGATCCTTGTCCGCGGCGAGAGCGGCACGGGCAAAGGTGTGCTGGCCCGCGCGATCCACGCTCGCAGCCAGCGCGCCGAGGGACCCTTTATCACGGTCCACTGCCCCAGCCTCTCCGCCGAACTCCTGGAAAGCGAGTTGTTCGGCCACGTCGAGGGGGCGTTTACCGGTGCGGTCCGCGATACGACGGGCAAGGTCGCCGCGGCCGAAGGCGGAACACTCTTTCTTGACGAGATCGGCGACCTGCCGCTGGCCCTGCAACCCAAGTTGCTGCGACTGTTGCAAGAGCGCTGCTACGAGCGCGTGGGCGAGACGCAAACCAGGGCCAGCAACGTTCGCATTCTGGCCGCCACGAACCGCGACCTGGAGGTGGAAATCGCCGCCGGGCGGTTCCGCGAGGACCTCTTTTACCGCCTCAACGTGATCGAGGTCACGGTCCCCCCGCTACGGCAGCGAAAGGCGGACATCCTGCCCCTGGCCGAGCACCTCCTGCAGTTCTTCGCAAGGCAAAACGGCAAACATGTGGCAGGCTTCAGCGAGGCGGTGCGGGAGGCCATTTGCAGTTACCCCTGGCCGGGCAACGTCCGCGAGCTGCGCAACGCCGTCGAGCGGGCCGTGATCCTCGCGGCCGAGGCCCTGATCGCGCCGGGAAACCTCCCCGCGCAAGTCATCCGTGGCGAACGCCCCGCGGCGCAAACGCCCGAATCGATGACGCTGGATCAACTCGAGGCCGAGCACATTCGCCGCATCCTCGGAGTCACCAGCACCATCGAAGAGGCCGCCGCAACACTTGGCATCGACCCCAGCACATTGTATCGCAAACGAAAGAAATACGGCATTTGAAATCTGAAATTTCAAATCTCAAATCCGCTCCCCTCCAAGCACCCGCTCCGCATGACCTTTCGACGCCGCATCCTGATCGCCATGCTCCCCCTTTTCGTCCTGCTCGTCGCGCTCGGGACAACGGGGATCTTCCTGATCTACCACTTGGGCGATCAGGTCGGTAAGATTCTCACCGAGAACTACGATAGCGTGATCTTCATGCGCGACCTCAACGAGGCTCTGGAACGCATCGATTCGTCGTTCCAATTCGTGTTGGCGGGTCGCGGCGAAGAAGAGCAATCCCACAAGCAGTACCAAGAGAACTGGGAAAAGTATCAGGAGTGCCTGGGACGCGAACAGCGGAACATTACCGTTCACGGCGAGCGAGAATTAGTCGACAAGTTGACCGATCTCACGAAGTCGTACCTGGCGCTAGGCGACGCTTTTTACAATGGTCCAGCGGCCGACCGCGACGCCCTCTACTTCGGCAATGGCAAGAACGAGGATCGAAGCAAGGGCAAGAAAAAGGGGTTGAACGCGACGTTTCAGGAGATCAAGAACGTTTCCGGCAAGATCCTCCGCTTGAATGAGCAGAACATGAAGGATGTCGACCTCGAAACGAAACGCCTGGCCCGTTCCTTGCTGATCTGGTATGGTTTGGGCCTGGCGTGCGGCATTGTGCTGGCCGTATTTCTCGTGGGCAACACGATCCGCATGATCGCCTATCCGGTCCGCGCGGCAACGGAGTCAGCGATGGCCATCGGGGCCGGCAATCTCGACCAGGTCGTGCCGATCACTTCCGACGACGAACTGGGGCAGCTTGCCCTGGCTTTCAATACGATGGCTCGCCAACTCCGCGAATTTCGCCAGTCGCACAAAGCCCAACTGATCCGCGCCCAGCGGACGAGCCAGGCCACGATCGATTCTTTTCCGGAACCGGTGCTGGTGGTCGATCCGCTGGGCCGGGTGGAGATGGTCAACCCGGCCGCGCGCCGTCTCTTCGGGCTGCCGCAACGCGACAATTCCCACGCGACGCCGGTAATTTGGGAGCCTCCCGAGGCCCTGCGGCAACCCCTGGCCGAGGCCTTGCAGGAACAGCGCCAGTACGTGCCGGAAGGCTTCGACAAGGTGATCGTCCTGCAGCAAGGAGAACACGCCAACTCCTATCTGCCGCGGGTCTTGCCCATCCGCGACGCCTCAGCCACCTTGGGGGCCGCCGTCTTGCTGGAAGACGTGACGCGATTCCGCTTATTGGACGAAGTCAAGAGCAACATGGTGGCCACCGTGAGCCACGAACTGAAGACGCCGCTGGCGAGCATCCGCCTGGTGCTACACCTGCTGCTGGAGGAGAACGTAGGGCCTCTGCTGCCCAAGCAGCTCGAGTTTCTCATCGACGCCCGCGACAACGCCGAGCGGCTCTTGGCCATGGTCAACAACCTCCTGGACCTCGCCCGCCTGGAACAGGGGGGCAGCCACCTGCGCGTCTTTCCGGAACCGCCCGCGACGCTCCTGCGCTGCGCATTCGACGCATTCCAGCCGCGGGCGCGCGACCGGGGAGTGGAACTCATGCTGGACGACCCAGGCATCAGCCAACAGGTGCCCGTAGACAAGGACCAATTCCAACACGCCTTGCAGAACCTCATGGAGAACGCCCTGGCCCACACACCCACCGGAGGCCGCATTACCTTGGCGGCCGAATCCG
The DNA here is from genome assembly GCA_964615095.1 of uncultured Planctomycetaceae bacterium. GTDB lineage: Bacteria > Planctomycetota > Planctomycetia > Pirellulales > Thermoguttaceae > JANXQG01. Next base: position 114,239 of record CAZTPX010000005.1, read on the forward strand.
CGCCCGGCCACGTCATTTTCTCGGTGACGGATACGGGTTCAGGCATCCCCGCCGAATATCTTTCCTCGATCTTTCAACGGCACTTCCGCGTTCCCGGCGACACAACCCCGGGCGGAAGCGGACTGGGGCTGGCGATCGTCCGCGAAATCGTTACGGCCCACGGTGGCGCCGTCGAGTGCGAGAGCACGCCGGGGGTGAAGACTACGTTCCGCATGTCGCTGCCCGTGAAAGATCTCTAAAACCATGCCCACCGACGACCTAACCCCCAACAATCCCGAACGGTTTCTGGAACTGATTCGCCGGCAGCAGCGCGGCAAGCTGAAGATCTACCTGGGCTTCGCCGCCGGCGTGGGCAAGACTTTCGAGATGCTGCAGGAAGGTAATCGCCTGCGGAAACAGGGCGTCGACGTGGTAATCGGCTACGTGGAAACGCATGGCCGTGAGGAAACCATCGCGCAGATCGGCGGACTGGAGCAGGTACCCCGCCGCAAGATCGAATATCGCGGCATCCTCCTGGAAGAAATGGATCTCGACGCCGTGCTGGCCCGCCGGCCGACAATCGCCCTGGTCGACGAGTTGGCCCACACCAACGCGCCCGGCAGCCGCAATCCCAAGCGATACCTGGATGTCGAAGAACTACTGCGGGCCGGCATCAGCGTGATCACCACGCTCAATATCCAGCACCTGGAAAGCCTGCACGACATCGTCGAGCGGGCCACCGGCGTCCGCGTCAAGGAGCGGCTGCCCGACTATGTGGTCACGATGGCCGACCAGATCGTCAACGTGGACCTTTCGGCGGAAGACCTCCGCGAGCGGCTGCAGGCCGGAAAGATCTATCCCAGCGAGCGGATCCAGACGGCCATGGACAATTTCTTCGCTCCCGAGAAGCTGACGCAGTTACGGGAGTTGGCCATGGAGGAGATCGCCTTCCGCTTGGACCGCGCGCGGCGCGAGGCGAAACTGGACGGCGGCGCCGCCGCATCGAGCTCCGAGCGCGTGATGGTCTGCCTGAGCTCGCGCAGCCCGCACGCCGCGGCCATGCTCCGCAAAGCCTCGCGGATCGCCGACCGAATGGGCGCGCCGTGGTTTGCCGTCTACGTGCGCACGCCACGGGAGGCACTGGAGAAGATCGACGCCGCCACGCACCGCGAGATCGGCAACAACCTCGACCTCGGCCGGCAATTGGGCGGAACCTCCTTCGAGTTCAAGGGGGCGGACCTCGTGAGTACGATCGCGGCCTTCGTGAAGGAGTACGGCATCACGCACATCATCATGGGCCGCAGCCGCCAGCCCTGGTATCGTCGCTGGTTCAGCCAATCGCTCCTGGACCGGCTGCTGCAAGCGGTGTCGGGGGTCGACGTGATCGTTCTGGACGCCGGCTCAGCGGCCGACGTTTGAAGCGGCCTTCTTGCTGAAGCCGATGACGATGGGGTGCGTCTGGCCGGCGTAGATGGAACTCACGTGGGAGCCTGTCGTGACTACGAACGAGTCTTCGCTGTACTCGTAGGCCCCGAGATCACAACTCTTGCCCTGAGGAGGCCGCGGAATGCCGTCGAAATCGGTGCGGACATCCGGGATGGCGATGCCCCTACCGATGGCCGGGGAATCCTTCTTGAGATGAAAATCGTTGCCCAGCGGATCGCAGAAGCGGGGATCGCCGTCGACCATGTTGTGGTCCTGGACGGTCGTCGTCTGCCGCCATAACAACAAGTTGGGCTCGCGGTTGCGAATGAGGATGTTGTTGCGGACCAGATTGTCGTGGGTTTCCTTGTCTTCGCCGACGCCAACTCCCGGGCCGCGATTGCCGTAAATCGTGTTGTTGAGAATCTGTTCCTCGTAGCCATGTTCGCTGATCATGATGCCATATAGATTGCCCCAAATGACGTTGTCGTAGACCATGTTTTTGCGGCCGGCGCTCAAGCCGATGCCGGGGGCTCTGCCCGTCGGGCAGTTGTCGTGAATGCGGTTGCCGCGAATCACGTTGTTGCTCGCCGTGCCCGGTGCCGCCAGGGAAAAATAGATGCCGCAGCCGAAGTTGTGGTAGATGTCGCAACCGTGAATCAGACTGCTACTGCCGCTGACGATCAGGCCGTGGTCGCTATCCTCGTGGCCGTTGTCGTGGATCCGGCAATTGATGAACTGGTGGTCGTTGCCCACGAACGACACGGCCGAGCGGTTCGATTCCGCCAGTTCGCAATTGATCAAGCGGATGTGGCTGGGCGGCAACTCCTTGCCGTCGCGCGACTGTGACCGGAACGGCACCGTCGCGTCCGAGGCGTCCAGCACCATGTTGTCGAAGACCAGGTACTGTTGCCGCGGGAAGGCGAGATCCACGAGCGGCTCGCCGCTGTCACGCTCCGGCGGACGCACGACGACCGTCTCGCCCGGCATGCCCGCGAGCACGATGGGGCGGTCCCAGCCGCTCCCGCCGCCCAAGGGCCGGCTCACGGTGGAGATGTGCTCCCGATACTCGCCCTGGCGGACATAGAGCAGATCGCCGGCCTCCAACAAAGGCACGGCATGGCCGATCGTACGAAACGGTTGTTCGCGGTTGCCTGGGTTCTTGTCGTTGCCGTCGGTGGCCGTATAGAACGTTCGTGTGGGATGGTAGCTCGTGGCGATCACGGCCACCCGCGGCGCGCCGCCGGTCGAAACCGTGTAGGTGCTATCCCGGCCGATCAACGTGCCGGGGAAGACGAAGCGGCCCTTGGAATCGGTGCTGGTAACCAAGTATAGCGAGTTACCGGGCAACTTGCTGCCGGCCTTCTTGCCAAAGAGCGTTACGACAATCCCGGGGAAGCCCGGCTCGCCGGGGTCGCGGACACCGTCGCCGTTGCGGTCGAAAAACACAATGCCGTTCACCGTGCCGGCATCGGCCGCCGCAGCCAACGGAGCTTGTTGCCCCAGCTCGCCAGCCAAAATGACGAGGGCGCAGAAACCTGGCAAGAGGACAGTTTTGCGGAGGATCATGGGCAATTACCGTGCCGGGGAGTCGGGGATGTCAGTCTGAACCGGAATTATACACTGTTTTCAAAGCGACGACGAGTCGTCCTGGTCGGTGGTCTATCCGTCCGCGCACGGGCTAAGCGACACGGTCGGGTGGGAGCGCACGGCCTAGGGCGTACACGACTATCGCTACTTGCTCACTTGCCAGCCGTTGATCGAGAAGGCCCGCCGCGTGCCTGGCGGCGCTGCCGCAGCCAATGCCGCCCAGGCGTTCATGGCCCAGACGCTGCGGCCGATTGTCATTGAAGACAAGAACTCGGCCCGCCGCTCGGGTCGTCAATACGACGAGTTCCACGCTACGTTGGCCAGCCACATCACCGCCTTGACTCGGGCCTGTTCGCCGTGTAGCTTTTTATTTATAAACTATTCACATATTTCATACCCGCCAGCTTCAAGAAATATTCGCTATGTCTAGCATACTTGAGAAGCCATTCGTGCCAAGCCCTGAAAACCGCATGCCGACTTCCCGCTGGATGATCCCGTGGATCGTCCTCGCGGTTGCCATTTCCGCCGGCAGTTCCTTTGCCGACAAGCCCATCCGCAACTATTCGGCCTGGACCGACACGGCGGGCAACCCGATCTCCTGCCACGACGGCGGCATCACCCGCTTCGGCGACACTTTCTACTGGTATGGCACGAGTTACCAAGGCAATCCCAAGGGGCTTGACGGCCATAAGAACGCCCATTTGCAGCGCGGTTTCAACTGCTATAGCTCGAAGAACCTCGTGGACTGGAAATACGAGGGCGTCTGCATGGCTTTCCCCAAGGAAGGCTGGCTGGCCCAGGGCACGTCGCACCGGCCAAACGCCCTGTACAACGACAAGACCGGCAAGTACGTGTTGTGGTTCTTCTGCATCGGCACAACCGAGCCGGTGTACCCGGCGGCAATGCTGGCGGTTGCCGTGGCCGACAGGCCCACTGGGCCGTTTACGTTCGTCGGGCAACGGAACACGGCCGAAGAACATGGCTGGGGACAGGACCTGGGGCTATTCAAAGACCAGGACGGAAAGGGTTACCTGGTGTACGACGATGGGCACCGCAATATCCGTGTGGATCTGCTGGCCGATGACTTCCTGAGCAGGAGCGGCAAGACGACCATCGCCCTGAAGAGCGACCCGGCCAAGCATAAGGCGCACGAGGGGGCCGCCTTGATCCGTTACAAGGGCAAGTACATCGCCGCCGGCTCCGGTGTCGAAGGCTGGAATCCGACCGAAACCAGCTACGCCGTGGCCGATGCGCCCCTGGGTCCCTATCGTGAAATGGGCCTGATGAGCGAAAAGCGGACATGGAGCAGCCAGATCTCGAACTTCGTCTACATCGCCGAATCGGACAAGGTCTTCGCCATGTGCGACCAGTGGTTCCGCGGCCCCCAAGGCCAGCGCGTGCCTATCGACGAATCGTGCCAGTTGTGGCTGCCGGTGACATTCGATGCCAAGACCGAGGTGGCGAAGATGCTGCACGTCGCGCAATGGGACCCGTGGAAGAAAGACTAGGCTCGGCCGAAAAATAACTGCGGGATGAGGAGAGAATCGTGAAAACTAGTGCAGTGATTCAAACAGATGGGGATTTAACAACCCGGTAGGGAACGCCCTCCGTGGCGTTCCCTACCGGGTCGAGGATAAGGACCACCAATTATGAATCACTACACTTGATTGAGTATCTTCATCGCGGTCATGCTTGCCGCCGGTACCAGAACGTACTGCTGAACAACCTCTGCCGCGACACGCTCCAGCGGATCCAGATGTCCGGCGCGCTGGACAACGTGATCGACCGTTTGATCGGCCTTTGCAGCGGCGGTTGGCGTATGGTTCCCCGCCTTCAGCGGCCCCAAGGGGGAGCGACTGTACTACTCGCCCAGCGCGCTGAACGAGGTGCGAAACTGCATCTTCATGGACACGCCCAACGCGGTGGTGTTCTCCGGGGACCGTGAGTTGGCCGTCTTGCGGCAGCCGTTCCCGCTGACTTTCGGGAACCTGGTCCGCGGCAATCAGTTCATTCACTTCTGAAGCATGCGAGCAGCGCGTGCGGCCACCAGTTGACAGGGAAGACAATAGTCGGCTTGTGGCCGCCCCGGTGGAAACGACATCTGCTCATAGGCCGTCAGGTGCCCTTGGGCCTGATGATAGGCCACATGGCCGTAGAGGCTGAAAAGAAAGTCCCGCTTGCGTCCTAGCGACCACAGACCGTAGAGGTAATCGGCCAGCGGCCAGTCGTCAAGGTGGTCGGCAAAGCGTGTCATGCCGCAGAACTGCCCGCCGGCCGAAAGGCGTGCCTCGACCACGCGCTTGGCGAGATCCGCGGGCAGGAGACCGCTGGAGAGCAACTCGGGCCAGTAGCGGTAGTTGGTGTAGGAGGCAACGTCCGCCGCGCCGGCAAGGCGCGAGGGTTGCTTCAACGGCTCGACCTGTGGAGGCAACCACCAGTCAGACCGGTCGGCGGGCCACGTCTTGCGGATGACACGCAGCGTATCTTCGGCCAGCGCCGCAGAGACTTTTCTGACCGTGGAAATTGCCGTGGTGGGAGATGCCTTCTGACGCTCGCACAGATCGGCCCAGCGCCGCAGACCCTTGACGACCCAGGCGTTGTTGTGGAAATACTTTCCCGTATCCTTGCGCGTGTCGGCTTCGGGCACCCCGGCAATGAGACTGTCGGCCTTGGCCGTCGCGGCCTGGAGTTGCAGGAGAAACTCGGCCATTCGATCGAGGGCCTTGTATCCCTCCGCCCACCATCCCGCGACACCGTCCCTTTCCTGCAACAGCGCGGCCGTATGCAGAAGTTGGCCGTACTCGCTGAGGGACGGTCCATAGTATTTGATCGTGCCGTTTTCCCGCACGAAATTCGCCAGCCAATAGCGGAACAACTGCGCGGCGCGCCGACTCATGCCCCAAGCCGAGAGGGCATCGACCGCGGCAATGATGGTGGGCGGAAATCCGTCGTGGACGTCCTGTGCATAGGTTCCCACGCCGTACTTGGGGTGGTCGCCTCGAAACGTCGCATCGATGTGGGCGAGTCCTGTCTTGACCGACAAGTCCAGGAAAGGGTGGCCCGTGTTGACCGCTGGGACTGGCTGGAGTTTCTTGATGTTCTCGGCGATGATGTGCGGATCGAAGGCCGGTTTCCCCGTCGGGCGCGGAAAGAGGGCCAGGATCCGGTCGAGATCTGGCTGGTCGGGAATCAGGCTGTAGGCAGGATCTTGAAGTGCCGTCCTCCATTCAGGCTTTGGCAGTTCGTCGGCCAGGGAAGACGCAGTCCAAGCCGAGAGCAGCGTGGTTGTTGAAACCGCCGTGCAGTGCTCGAAAAAACCGCGGCGTGTCAGGTTTGCTTTCATCATATGTCGCCCTACGGTAAACCCTACCAATTTGCGTACCCGTCTGCAAGTAGCTCACCCGATAAGAACCTGGGAATTGTTCATTTCCGAGGCCATAATGGTAACAGTTCGAGACGTTCCCTACAGATGTAACCCTTTCGGCCCCAGAATTGAACCACGCCCCGTCTTGCCCTAAGAAGGGCAAGGCCACGGAATAAATTCCGTGCTACGAAAGACTTTGCAATTCTCCTGGAGAGCGGGCCGTTGGCTTGCGGCCTCTCCCACCGAAATCCCGGCCAATTTTATGGACTTCCACACCTACACTACGATGCGGCATTGCACGCGGCGAATGCCAACCACCGGATTTGTCACGCTCGGTAGTTTCCTTGTGGCTGTGTGCTGCACTTCTTTCGCGCGGCCTGATGAGGTCAGCGTGTCACCCGCCGTGCAGGACACAGCAGGCATGCTGGTCCACACCGTCCAGTCGGAGTACCAGTCCGCAAGAACCAAGATTCGCGTGCTTCTGCCGAGGTCCTTGGAAGAGCGAAAACGATATGTGGTTCTTTACGTGTTGCCCGTGGAGCCGACAGATGGCACTCAATGGGGTGACGGAATGTTGGAGGTCAAGAAGACCGACCTCCACAACAAGTACGATATGATCTGCGTCCAGCCTACTTTTTCGGTATGGCCCTGGTACGCCGATCATCCGACCAGTGCCAAGATTCGGCAGGAGAGCTACTTCCTCAAGGTAGTCGTGCCGTTCATCGACCGGACCTATCCCACGCTGGCCAAACGAGAGGGACGGCTGTTGGTGGGCTTCAGCAAATCGGGATGGGGGGCGTTCAGCCTCTTGTTGCGCCACCCGGAGTTGTTCGCAAAGGCGGCCGCCTGGGACGCACCGTTGATGATGGAACGCCCTGAAAACTACCACATGGCCGACATTTTCGGCACGCAGGAGAATTTCGAGAAGTACCGGCTTTCCACATTGTTGGAGAAACGTGCCAGCGAGCTATCCGGGCCGCTTCGACTTATCCATTTTGGCTACGGCAATTTCAGGAAACACCACCAGTCGGCCGAAAGCCTAATGAACGAATTGAAGATCGCCCACCAATATCGGGACGGACCGAAGCGCGAGCATTCGTGGCATAGCGCGTGGTTGCCCGAAGCCGTGCAGATGTTGATTGAGCAGCCGCTGGGGCATTAAGGACCGGCGAATTAATAACTGTCGCAAGTCGACGCCGTAGGTGTGACTTTAGTTGCCCTCTTGCCGAAGAGGGCGACTAAAGTCACCCCCAACAACACGACACTTATTGATTCGCCGGTCCTAACGTCCTACGGGTTCTTGACGGCTGAGAGCGGAATCCCCTTCTCCAATTTGGCCCCGCTCCAACTGCCGGCCTCGGCGCCGTTCACAAGAACCTGGTAGCGCCGTGTCGGCTCGGCGCGGCGAAAAACGACCACAGGTTGACGTGTCCATACAAACGGCGTGCGGATTTCAAGCCGGATCTGACTGCCCTGGATTGCACAGCGGACGACATTCAGGCCATTCACACCGACGCCCCTGGCCGAAGGCACATCGACTACGGCATCGTGAAGATAGTCCTCCTCGATCTCGATTCCCGCCATGCCGCTGCCTGTGCCCCAGTGAAAACTGCTCACGCCCGCCTTCCCGCCATACCCCTCGTGCGCCCAGTTCTCCGAGGGTGAAATAGGGAACTGCGCGCGTAGCGCGGCAATGCCGCGCTCCAGGTATTCGACCTTGCCCGTGCTGCGATAGTAATCCAAAAGGATGTTCCCGAACTGGCTTTGGCGGGCATCGGACCACTCCGCATCGGAGTTCTGCGTCGTGAAGCCGCCCAGTAACATAGCGCTGCCGCTCAGGTTCTCCAGCGCGGGATTGGTCCAGCACTGCTGATCGAGCAGCAGGTAGTCCAGCAGCGCTTCACCCGTCGCCAGATAGCGCGTCTCACCCGTGATGCGAGCTGCCAACAGGTAGGCCGCCACGGTCTGCCCTAGCGCCAGGTTATTGGCGGGCCACTGCCGGGTCCGCTCGTCCAAGCGTGCCGTGCGCGGGCTGCAACTCCAAAAAGTCTCGTAATCGTACCACTGGCGAAGCGGAATGACCTGCCGCTCCAGGAAGTCCATTCCGTGCCTGGCGGAGCCCAGGAAAACGGGGTCCGGGTCCTGCGCGCAGAGTTCCAACAGGAAGAGGACCACCGGGCCGGTTTCCGCTTTGACGGTACGAGACAACTTTTCCTGGACGGAACCATCTTCCGCGAACCTCGTCGGCAGCATGCCGTCCGTCGCCTGACGGGCGATCAAGAACCGCGCCAATTGTCGGCAGCGGGGGAGGATGTCTTGACTGCCGGGAAGCTGGGCGGCCCGCCACTTCAGCAACCAGTATCCGGTCCAAGACATGTCGTAGCCCAGGAACCCGTCCTTCGTGCTGCCGCCGCAGCCGTCACCCGCCGCCCAAAGCGTCGGTTTTCCGCCTTCCATTGGCACGGCGATGCACTTGAAGGCCCCGTCCCGGCCGGGGGCCTTGACCGCCAATGCGACCGTCTGCCGGGCCAGGTTCAGCAGCGCGACGTTGCCGCTGCGCCTGGCGTACAGGGCCATGCCATAGGAAGTCCGCAAGGTATTGAACCACGAGGACAGGTAGACCGAGGGGCCGGGACCCCATCGCCGCGTGCGCGCCCCGCCGCCTCTCGAACCGTCGGCCAACGGCACGGCCAGCCAGGTTTGGGGCGATTCCTCGTCCCAGACCGTCTTGCGCCAGTCATCCCAAAGAACCAACTTTCGGTAACGCGGGTCGGTGCCCACTTGCTCATCGGCGGCGCGGGCCTGCTCGGCCCGTCCGAACTGCGCCCAATGGAATCGCACGGCCTGGCGATAGGCCTGCCCCGCAGTGGCCGATGCGGTGACGAACACGTAGTAAGCGTTTTCGACAGCCCGATCCACATTCCACATTCGGCCCCGATCGAGTGCGTAGGCCGAATGCGAGGCGAGCCGGGCAGGCAGAAAGCCCACGGCCAGCGTCGGACCGCCGGGCACGTCCAGGTCCAGGGCGTGATTGCAGCGTTTCAATTCTTCCCGACGCAGTACCGCGAGGTCGGGCACGATCCCCAGGCCGACACGGTCCGCCTGCACGAGAATCAGGGGGGCCTTGTACTGGGCGTCTGGATTGAAGCCACCCACGGAAGGCGAGAACGACCAATCCGGTTCATGCGAGAACTTGAATTGGTCCGATAGTCGGTGTAGTGTCACTCGGCCGGATGGCTCAAACCGCGTGACGACGCGAATCCACGAGCCATCGCCGCAGATAGTCAGCTTGCGGATAATGCGCTGCTGGCCCGCTGTCAGCTCTTCGACGAGAGACCCATTGGCCAGCGAGATGTTCCGCACCGTGCCCGGAAGGGGCTTGCCATTGTCGATCAGCACCGACACCGGCCCTATCGAGGCGCCTTGCTCTCCCGTGGCCACCTCGACCCATGCGCCGTCGCGAATCGCCAAGTATCGCTCGCGCAGGCGGCCTTCCCGCCGCTCGGCTTCCACCGCAACCCTCTCGCCGCGCAAGACCACCGGCGGTTGTGCTACGACCGGAACGGCACGCAGGGCGGTGCCGCAGGACAACAACATCAACATGCACGATATCACGACTCGCATAGAACCAGTATACCGCGCAACACGCGGTGGGCGCCATGTCGAAGGCAAGCTTGTCGGGTGTTCAAGTCGCCCGTGGTGCCGCGTTTGCCGTGCGGCCCGTTATTCTTACCTGCTTTTCTTCGCAGCGAGTTTCCGCTCCTTGCGTTCCTTCTTCTCCTGCATCGTAAGCTTGGGCTTGTTTGTCGCTGACTTCTTCTTTTGATCCTTGTTCGCCATGGACTCGCTTCCTGGGACTTTCTTTGGGGTTCGATCTGGTCCGGCCAATTGCCTGGCGGACCAGATCCGGGTACGTAATGATCAATACGGATCATTGTAGGGGATGGACAACGAAACCGCTAGACGCGCGTTCCCAAAATCGGGCGGCTGAGAAAAGGCGTGTCGTCCCCGCCTATTGACTCTGCCAGGCGAGCGATTATCGTAAGACAGTATTGCTTTCGCGCAGACTGCCCGGCGTGGGCAGTGGCCTGAACGGTTTCCCCCCTCTTTTTTGTGGAGTTTATCCCATGCGGCGATCCATCGGACGACTACTGAGCCTCGGTTCCCTACTGGTCTTGGTTCTTTCTACGGCTGTCTGGGCGCAACCGCCTGCGACACTTCCCGCCGCGCCGAGCGGCTTCGATACGCGCCGTGGCGGGGTCGCGCAGGGGAAAGTGGAGACCGTCGAGTATGACTCCAAGACCGTCGGCGGGAAGCGCAAGATGGTGGTCTATACGCCACCGGGCTACTCGAAAGACAGCAAGTATCCGGTCCTCTATCTCCTGCACGGCTCCGGCGACGACGAGACCGGCTGGACAACGAAAGGTTCGGCGGCCGCGATCCTGGACAATCTCTACGCTGGCAAGAAGATTGCCCCCATGATCGTCGTCATGCCCAACGGCTTCGCCCGGCGGGCGGGCAGCGCGGGCGGCTTTGCGCCGGGCGCGCTGTTGGCCGGCGCGATCCTCAAGTATGCCGATTCCGACAAGGACGGCAAGTTGACGGAAGAGGAGTTGGCCGCCGCCGCAAGACGGTTCTTCAAGGAGTGCGACAAGGAGGGCAAGGGCGCGCTGGATGAGCGACAGCTTGCCGAAGGGATCAGCCGCAAACTCGCAGGGCTCATGCCTGCACCATCGAGCGGCCGCGCCGCGCCGCGCGGTTTCGGAGACAACGGCGCCTTCGAGGACGATCTGCTCAAGGACGTGATTCCGTTTGTCGAGTCGCATTACGCGGCGCATGCCGACCGCGAGCACCGTGCCGTGGCTGGGCTCTCGATGGGTGGCGGGCAGGCGCTGGGGATTGGCCTCAAGCACCTGGACGTGTTCGCCTGGGTCGGCGGTTTCTCGTCCGCCTTGTTCGGCAACCGAGGCGATCTGGTTTCCGCGGATGCGGCTAAGAAGCTGCGGCTGGTCTGGCTCTCTTGTGGCGACCAAGACCGGCTCATGGAGGGCAGCAAGTCGCTGAGCAACGTCCTGGCGGAGAAGAAAGTGCCGCACGTCTGGCACGTCGATTCCGGCGGGCACGAGTGGCCCGTATGGAAAAACGACTTGTACTTGTTCAGCCAAATGTTGTTCCAGGACGCGAAATAAGTTCCATGAAGACACGAGCCTTACCATTATTCCTCGTTCTCGGCGTCAGCCTGATTGCCGGCGCGCAGGCGGAGGAGACAACCAAGGGCGTCTCTGCGCCGGTTGCCGTTCCGCGCTGGGACATGAAAGTGCTTGGCAACGCCCCCAAGACTTACCCCACCGATGCCCCGCTGGTCAAAGACATGACCTCGGTGTTCTACGAAGGGCTGCCCTGGCACAAGCGTCCTACGCGCGTGTTTGCCTACTATGGCTTGCCCAAGGCCGCGCCCGGGAGCAAAGTGCCGGGGATGGTCTTGGTGCATGGCGGGGGCGGCACGGCCTTCGATGCCTGGGTGCGGCTATGGAACTCCCGCGGCTATGCCGCCGTCGCGATGGATACCTGCGGCTGCGTGCCCATTGGTTCTTACGGCAAATGGCAGCGGCACGCCGCTGGTGGGCCGCCGGGCTGGGGCGGCTTCGACCAGATCGATGAACCGGCCGAGGATCAATGGACGTACCATGCCGTCGCCGACGCGCTCCTGGCGCATTCCCTCTTGCGGTCGCTGCCGGGCGTCGATCCGCAGCGGATCGGGGTCACGGGGATCTCTTGGGGCGGCTACTTGACGTGTATTGTGGCGGGTGTCGATGACCGGTTCCGTTTCGCCGTGCCCGTCTACGGCTGCGGTTTCCTGGGCGAGAATTCGGTTTGGCTTCCCGATTTTCAGAGACTGGGACCGGCCCGAGCGGCCCGCTGGCTCGGCTGGTGGGACCCTTCGGTATGGTTGCGGCAGAGCAAGATCCCCATGCTCTGGGTGACGGGGACCAACGACTTCGCTTATCCCATGGACTCGCTACAGAAGTCGTACCGCTTGGCGCAGGGGCCGCATACCTTGTGCATTCGCCTTCGCATGCCGCACGGGCACGGCGGCGCGGGCGAGAATCCGGCCGAGATTCTCGCGCTGGCCGAAAGTCAACTGCGCGGCGGCAAACCGTTGGCGAAGGTCACGGAGCAGGGCCACGACGGCGAAAAAGCCTGGGTCAAGTTCGAGACCATCTCGCCCATCCAGCGGGCCGAATTGAACTACACCTGTCAGGTTGGCCGATGGCAGGACCGCAAGTGGGAGACAACCGCCGCGGAGATCGACGCGGCTGCCCACAAGGCAACCGCCCGGCTGCCACAAGGGGTCAAGGTCTATTACTTCAACCTGATCGATCAGCGGAATCTGGTCGTCAGCGGGGAGCACAAGGAGGTCCGATGAATCGGATTCTTATTCTACTGCCCTTTGTCATTGCTGCCGGCGTCTCCGTATGCTATGCGCAGGCAACCGCCCTCCCACAGCGGCCAGCCGCGTTAGACTCCGCCGTGCAACAAGTCCCCGCAGCAACGCGAGCCCTGGTGCTCCTGGATACACGACTCCATAAGCTGATCGCCGCGGACCTGACGTCTTATACGAAGGCCGCTGCCGCCAGGCGGGGATTCCCGATTACAGTGCTGTCGATCGTCGGGCTGGACGACTATCGCCCGCCGGAGATTCGCCGTGCGATGCAAGGATGGAAGACTGCCAGACCGGCCTTGGAAGGCATCCTCTTTGTGGGAAACGTGAAGCTTCCTTCGTTCTTCATGCCCCGGGCCGACACGCCCTCCACTCGCCTCTGGCCGCGCTACTACGAGGACCTCGACATGACCGCCCAGCAGCGAATCGCGCCGGGCGCGGTTCTCAAAGCGTGCGGACCGGCCAATCCCTGGCCATGCGTGGCCGGCATGCCGCAGTTCAAGGTGCCCGAGCACGACTTCGACGACTTTACGCCGGGCTCGTTGAACGGAGCTAAACTTTGGGCAGCCTTCCTGCCGGTTGGTTACCAAGACGACGCGGAGAATAACTACCCGCAGTGGGCAGCCCAGTTGCGGCCGTTCTTTAGGAAAGCTTTGGCCTTCTACGCGGGCGCATCCTACGGTCGCGGCTTGTACCTTGTGTCCAACGATGTTAGCTGTCTGGCCCGGAGCAGGCCCCTATGGGACGCCGTGGGGCCCAAGGAGATCGAGTTCTACGCGATCAACGAAAAAAGCCCCGGTGTTTTCAAGAACAACCCCGCGGGCTACGTGCGCGTTGATCTGGCGAAGTATCGCTCCCTGGATGACTTCGTGGCCTATGCCGGCAAGCTCCCTTGGATGGACGAAGGATGGCAATCGGCGAAGGTTTTCCTAGGGCACTTGAGCCAGTCGCGCCGGCGATTCGTCTGGTGGAACGTCCACTCGAACCCTGAAATCTCGCTCATCTCCAGCAAGCAGGCCCTGAATATGAGCAACGGCGGCTTGATCGCCCTGCTCAGCGGTTGTGCGGTAGCCGGGTTCAAGCAACCGGGTTCGCGGTCCTACGTCGACGTGGCGACCACTGCCGAGAACAACGTCCTGGTCAGCGTGGTCTACGGCCGTTCGGCATTTCTGGCGGCCTTGGGGACGCCTCACAACCGCGTGGATGACGAGCACATCACGCCGTTGTTCCAGCACATGTATTCAGGCGGCTACTTGGGAATGGCCAACCTCATGAGGCTGAAGCAGCAAGAGAAGGAGACTCGCAACTCAGGCGTGCTGCGCGGCCGGCAGGAGATGTTGATCGGCGATCCGTTCGTGGATGTGCGGTGACCGCCAACACACAAGCTAGTGCATTTCGGTGGCCACTGTTCCCACACCGTGTCGGTAGAAATTGAACTGCACGTTGGGATGATCGGCCAGGAGCGACATGGGCACCGACGCATCGGGCAGCCGCTTGGCGATCATCAAGGCCGTGAGCCGCATGCCGAAGGGGTTGTCGTGATTGCCCGCGTGCCAGATGGAAACGCGTTCGGCCTTCCAGGTTTCGACCGGCCCGACCGTGGCCGCCCGGCTGGGCACTAGCGAAACCTGCCCGCCGCCGGAAGTCCGCGCGTTCTGGATGATCGTCATGGGGTGCAGGTCGGTCACGCGGGTCTTGAGCCGGCGGTACTCCTCGGGCGCGGGCGGGGCATCTTTGTAACGGCCCCTGCGCCGCGGCGGATCGTTGAAGGCCCAGTGCTTCACCTCGCCCTGGCCACCTTGCATGACCACGCAACGAATTGCGTCGTAGCTCGCCGAGTAGGCGTTCAGATCGCCCGTGGGAAAACGCAGGTGCGAATCCGGCATCCGCAACTCGCGGCGAATGCGCTGAAAACAAAGCTCGCGGTCGGCACGGGCAAAGCTCAACGGGTGCGTTACCGGCACGGGTACGCCCGCCTCATCCACCCACTCGTCCATGCCCCAGAAATGACCCCGCCGTACGTCGAGGTCCAAGTCGTTCACCAACCGGGCCACCAGCGGCAACTGCTCTGTGGGGCCAATGGGGCCGCAAATGCCCGCAGGGTTGTCGTCGGTCGACTGTCGCCAGGCGTTGACGTATTCCAGGGCCTCGGCCAGGTAAAACTCCTGAAATGTGTCGTACAGGACGACGCGGAAACCGGGCCGCGAAAGCTTCTCCAGGTCCCGCAGCGAGAGCTTGGCGGCGTCGGCGAGGATCTCGGGGTCGAGGGTCGTGTAGTCCCACCAGTCCGGGGCGATCTTGCTCAGGGGACGTGGCATAGTCGGTTCTCCTTGTCGATTTGTGCCAGGATATCGTCTTTGGGATAGGCGTGTCCGCGATGCTGAACAAACGCCTCAGCCGCTATCGTGGCGATCTCCCGGCCGCGCAGGACGGCGTGCCGCTTCATCGAGTCCAGGTACTCGTCGATGCCGTGATAGGCCAAGAGCCACTCCCGTTGGCTGGCGTGGCAGGCGAGCATCTTCGTCTTGCGGTCGAGTTGCGCGGTGATATCGACCCAGGTAGTCGGCTGGACGAGTTCGCCGAGCGGATCGGTGGCTTCCAGCGGATCGCAGTAATAGAAGTACGGCACGCCGCTGCCCGCGCGCAGCGGATGGACCGAGATGTTCGGCGCGGCATAGACGAAACTGGCCGCCCGGGCCACCAGCGACGTCATCTCGTGGTCCATCATGTAGTCTTTCGGGGCGTGCGTGAAAACCAGCGAAGGGCCGACCTCGCGGAACAGGTCGTAGGTCTTGCGGAGCGTCGGCTTGTCGTAGACGACCAGGCCGTCGCCTTCGTCCAGGCACCAGTACCTGCCGCCAACGACGGCGACCGCTTGCCGGGCTTCCTCGGTTCGCCGGGCGCTGATCGCCCAAGGCGACTGCGTCGTTGTGCCGCAATCGCCCGCGGTCATCGTGGCAATATGGATTTCCCAGCCTAAATCGGCCAAGCGGATAAGCGTGCCGGCGCAGAGAAACTCGGCGTCGTCCGGATGGGCCATCAAGGCCATGGCAATTCTCCGATCGGATGGACTCATCGGCATCGGCTTTCAGCAAGGGTAGGACGTAGCTAGCTACGATTATCGTTGCTGAATGGGGAGCGTGCAAGCCGGTGGAATCACGGGTGGGCGGTTTTCTTGCAGCGTGGGCCGGGTGAAACACAACATGTAGGGTGGGCCGAGTAAAACGAGTCCCACCAGATTCAATCCGGAATCTGGCGGGACTCGTTTTACTCGGCCCACCCTACGGTTTTGCCATCTTTGGGTCCCTTGGCAACGGGACTACAACGGCTTGCAGAAAGTCCCTTGCCGGACCACAATAAGCTATAGACAGTATCCGCCCGTGGCCTTTTGCCGAAATCGGCTGGCCCGTTTCATTGCCTTCCCCTTGCTAAGGAGCGTTCCGTGTCCTCCGCTGATGCCATCCCACCCGCCGGCCCCTCGCCGCAAGAGCTCAAGTCGGCCCTCAAAGCATTCCGCAAACGGCTCAAGCTGACTCAGCTTGACGACCAATCGCGACTCGGTTACGGCCCCATGACGGGCGGCCATGCGTCGGGTATCGTCGCTATCCAACCGCCCGACCAGTTCCCCGCAGCCGTGTGGGAGGAGTTAGTAAAACAGGGCAAGCTCAAGCGGGCAGGCAGCGGGACCTACGCCCTGGGGCAACCGTAAGCCGGACTACTCCGGATCATACGCCAGCACGGGGGCCAGCCACTTCTCGGCCTCTTTGAGCTTCCAGCCCTTGCGGCGGGCGTATTCCTCGACCTGGTCGCGCGTGATCCGATCGATGGCGAAGTACCGCGAAGCGGGATGGGCGAAGTAAAAGCCGCTCACCGAGCCCGCGGGGAGCATCATGCAACTCTCGGTAAGCGAGATGCCCGCCGCCCGCTCGGCCCCCAACAGATCAAAGAGGATCCGCTTCTCCGTGTGGTCGGGCAGCGAAGGATAGCCGGGCGCTGGCCGCACGCCGCGATACTTCTCGGCCAGCATTTCGGGGATGGTGAGATTCTCGCCTTGCCCGAAGCCCCAGTCGCGCCGCGCGATTTCATGCAGCCGTTCGGCAAAGGCCTCGGCCAGGCGATCGGCAAAGACCTTGCCCATGATCGCGCCGTAGTCGTCGTTGTCGGCCTGGCAGCGCTGGACCAGTTCGTCCGTGCCCAGGCCGCCGGTCACGGCGAAACCGCCCACATAGTCCTTGCGGCCGCTGTCGGCCGGGGCGATGAAATCGGCGTTGCAGTAATAACTGCGCCGCGTCTCGGTCAACCACTGCTGCCGCAGATTGTGCAAGCGGGCCTTTTCTTCGCGACGCACGTCGTCTTCATAGAGGATGATGTCGTCGCCCGCGGAAGCGGCCGGCCAGAACGCGTAGACGCCACTGGCCCGCAACCAGCGTTCTTCAATAATGCAGTCGAGGAACTTCCGCGCGTCATCGTACAACTTGCGCGCCTCGGGACCTCGCTCCGGATGCTCCAGAATCTCCGGAAACTTCCCCCGCATCTCCCAGGCCGCGAAGAACTGCGCCCAATCGATATAGGGCACGAGGTCCTCCAGCGGATAATCGGCCAGCAGCCGCACGCCCAGGAACGACGGCACGGGGATCTCCTGTGCGGCCCAGTCGGTCTGGAACCGGCCCTCAACGGCCTCGCCATACGGAACCAGCTTCAATTCCTGTTTGCGCTGATATGCGGCGGCCATCTGGGCCTGGAAGGCGCGGTTCTCGGCGTCGAACTGCGGCCGCTTCTCCGCCGAGAGCAGCCGCTCGCAGACCGGCCCGCAGCGCGAGGCGTCCTTCACATGAACCACTTCGTGCTGATAGGCCGGCGCGATCTTCACGGCCGTATGCTTGGGGCTGGTCGTGGCGCCGCCGATCAAGAGCGGCATGTCCATTCCCAGCCGCTGCATTTCCCGCGCCACGTGGACCATCTCCTCCAGGCTGGGCGTGATCAGGCCGCTCAGCCCGATCATGTCAGCGTTGCTTTCCCGGGCGGTCTGCAAAATCTTCTCGCAAGGGACCATCACGCCCAGGTCGACGATCTTGTAGTTGTTGCAGCCCAGTACGATACCGACAATGTTCTTGCCGATGTCGTGTACGTCGCCCTTGACCGTGGCCATGACGATCGTGCCGCGAGTTGAGGGCCCGCTCCCGTCTTCCCCCTTTCTCCCCATCGCCCCTTCTCCCCTTCTCCCTTTCTCCCTTTCTCCCCTTCTCCCCTTCTCCTCTTTCTCGGCTTCCATGAAAGGCATAAGATAGGCCACGGCCTTCTTCATCACGCGGGCGCTTTTCACGACCTGCGGCAGGAACATCTTGCCGTCACCGAACAGGTCGCCCACGACCTGGATCCCCGCCATGAGCGGCCCTTCGATGATGTCAAGGCAAGCGGGGTACTTCTGCCGCGCCTCCTCGACATCCACCTCGATATAGTCGACGATGCCATGTACGAGCGCGTGCTTGAGCCGATCCTCGACCGGGCCTCGCCGCCAGGCCGGATCGGCCTTGTCGTCCTCGGCCGTCTTGCCTTGGAGCGTGGTCCCATAGGCCACCAGCCGCTCGGTGGCGTCGCCACGGCGGTCGAAGATCACGTCTTCCACCCGCTCGCGCAGTGCCGGCTCGATATCTTCGTAGACGGCCAACTGCCCGGCGTTGACGATGCCCATATCGAGTCCGGCGTGGATGGCGTGGTACAGAAACGCCGCGTTAAACGCCTCGCGGACCGCGTCGCGGGCACCAGGTACTCCTGGTCGGCGGAAGGCGAACGATACGTTGCTCACGCCCCCAGAAATCTTCACGTCCGGCAGAAGCTCCTTGATCTTCCGCGTGGCCTCGATGAAATTCAGCCCGTAGCGGGCATGTTCCTCGATGCCCGTGCCGATGGCCAGGATGTTCGGATCGAAAATGATGTCGGCCGGTTTCATGCCCACCTGTTCCGTGAGCAGGCGGTAGGCCCGGCGGGCGATGCGGAGCTTGTCTTCGACACTGACGGCCTGGCCCTCTTCGTCGAACATCATCACCACGCAGGCCGCGCCGTACTTGCGCACCAGCCGAGCGTGGGCCAGGAACTGCTCCTCGCCCTCCTTGAGGCTAATGGAGTTGACGATCGACTTGCCCTGCACGCATTTCAGCCCCGCCTCCAACACAGCCCAGTCCGAGCTGTCGATCATCACGGGCACGCGGGCAACGTCCGGCTCGGCGGCCAGCAGGTTGAGGAATTCGGCCATCACCTTGGGCCCATCCAGCAGGCCCTCGTCCATGTTGATGTCGATGATGTTCGCCCCGCCCTCGACCTGCTGCCGGGCGACGGAAACGGCCTCGGCCAGGTTGCCTTCGCGGACCAGCCGGGCGAACCGCTTGGAGCCGGAAACATTGGTCCGTTCACCGATCATGGTAAAGGTGCTGTCGGGGCGGATCACCAGCGGTTCAAGGCCGCTAAGGACCGTGTCGTGGCGGGGCTGGGCGGGGCGGCGGGGCGGTTTGGCGCGGACGGCGTCGGCGATGGCGCGGATGTGGGCCGGCGTCGTACCACAGCAGCCGCCGACGATATTCACCCAGCCGTTCTCGGCGAACTCGCTCAGCACGGCGGCCATCTGCGCTGGCGTCTCGTCGTAGCCGCCGAATTCATTGGGCAGCCCGGCGTTGGGATGGCAGCTCGTCCACGTGGGGCAAAGCTGCGAGAGTTCCTCGACATAGGGCCGCATCAGCGCCGGACCTAGGGCGCAGTTGATGCCCACGCTGAGCAGATCGGCATGTTCGATCGAGGCCAGGAACGCCGCCAGCGTCTGGCCGGAGAGCGTACGGCCGCTGCGGTCGGTAATCGTCACCGAGACCATCACGGGCAGCCTGATCCGCCGCTTTGCAAAGAGGTTGTCGATGGCGAACAGACAAGCCTTGAGGTTCAGCGTATCGAAAACGGTCTCGGCCAGGAGGATGTCGGCGCCGCCGTCGACGAGGGCCTCGGCCTGTTCAAAATAGGTGGCCGCAAGTTGGTCAAAATTTGCCGCCCGATATCCGGGGCGGTTGACGTCCGGCGAGAGCGAGGCGGTGCGATTAGTGGGGCCGATCGAACCGGCAACGAAGGGAACTGTATCCGGCACACTCCGTGTGCCGGATACATTCTCGGGTTGCCCCGCGGCCCGAAACTCTTCGACCGCTCTGCGGGCACAGGTCACGCCGGCGAGATTGATGGCCCGTACCTGGTCGACCAGGTCGTAATCGGCCATCGACACACTATTGGCGTTAAAGGTGTTGGTCGAGATTATGTCTGCCCCAGCCTCTAGATAGCCGCGGTGGATGCCCGTAATAGCGTCCGGCTGCGTGATTGCCAGAAGATCGTTGCAACCCTTGAGGTCGCGGCCGTGGGTGGCAAACTGCGTACCGCGGTAGTCGGCCTCGCCGAAGTTGAGTTGCTGGATCATCGTGCCCATCGCGCCATCGAGGATGGCAATGCGGCGGGTAAGAAGGTTACGAAGCTGGCTATAGGTGGGGGTCCGGTGTATTTCGTTCATCGATAGAGTTTATACGGATGCGCCGGACGTTTCTAGGGGCGGGAAGTCGATCGCGGAATCGGCCTGCAGCTTGGTCTGGGAACATTATCCTAGGTACCGCCAGTTACGATGTCAGTATGCCCTTCGCGCGGAGCCACTCTTCCGCCCAGCCCGCGCCCTCGGAGTCCAATGGCGGGACCGGCGGCTTGCGGTAGTCAATGGTGTCATAGCCGCCGTTCTCGTAGCATTGGTCGATCAGCGATTGCAGATTCAGCGTCACGTCGGCGTCGGTCTGCCGCAACGGTATCCGCAGCGCGGGAAGCGGTTCCATGAGGCGGAGCGGATAAAGTTCGGCCACGCCGGGCTTCCAGCCGCGCGTGATGCATGCCATGTAGGTCGTGCGTTGCGCTGGCGAAAGCATTTCCACCGGCCCAGCCAGCGAGCGTTTTTCCGCGCGTCAGATCGATCTCGACCAGACTCGCCCCGGCGGCGATTACGTCTTTTTGCCTCTTGAGGCAAAGCGTCTGTCCTTCGCCGGGCAACTTGTTCGTGGGGATCAAGAACTCGATGACCGTGACGACACGGTTGCCGGACCCTGCATCTACGATTTCGATATAACCTTGCGACGCGGGCTCGCGATCGACATGGACGAGAATCGGCTCCGCAGCCGCGACGGCCCCACCGTCCGCAGGTTGACTGCCCCCGGATTGTTTCCTGGGGTACTCCACCACGTGGACATCGGGACAAATGGGGTAATGCTCGCCCTCATCCGATTCGATGAATACTCGCTCTTCGATTCTGGATCGCAACTCACGGGGCAATGCCGGGCGAATCTGATTGCGGGTATACGTAATCAGCGCGTGATGGACGTCATGCCAGTGCTGGTCCAGATATGGGTCCATGCCGGGAAACGGGCTTTTCATCGGCGGATCTCTTTCTTTGTGGGGAACAGAGACTTCATCCGACAATTATACCGCGCACACCTGGAAACTGGTATGCCGACCGGATACCCGCTATTGCTCGCCGCGGTCCGCTGTGTTCACGCCGGCAGAGGCCAGATCGCGCAACTGAATACGGCGGCGGGCATCAACGGCCACTTGCGTCGCATTGCCGACGCGTGCGTTTACCACGGC
Source organism: uncultured Planctomycetaceae bacterium (assembly GCA_964615095.1). Taxonomy (GTDB): domain Bacteria; phylum Planctomycetota; class Planctomycetia; order Pirellulales; family Thermoguttaceae; genus JANXQG01. The sequence goes on from CAZTPX010000005.1 coordinate 135,685, forward strand.
AACGAAGACCAGTAGGGCCAGTCCCAAAGCGTCGACTCCCGTGATGAAGGCGCACGTGGCGAATTCATGGACACTAAAGGGGCCCGGCAGGCGTTGGGCGTAATTCAGGCCGAAGGCAACTCCCACAGCGGCCCCAAAAACGATGATCGCGGCCGCGATCATTGGACGACTTCGTCGCAGGAACAACGGATCGGTCGGCGCTAGGGTTGCCGGCGCCCGGCGATACCATTGCCAGGACCACCAGGCCAAGGCCCCAAGGCCCAGCACGCTGCTGCCGTACTGCAGGAAACCGCAGCAGTGTACCTTCAGTCCGGCAACTTCGTAGACGTTCGTCATTTGCGGATACGCGAGCACCGCCCAGCCATCCTCATGCGTGAATCCGTCCCAGACAACATGCGTTACCGCGCCCAAGAAGATCAGCACGCAAATCCAAAGCAAGCGCGGCAGCGGCAAGAATGCAAACCGCCCGCAGTACGGCCAGAGTTTTGCGCGGGCCGTGCGCGGCAGGAGCAGCACCAGCGGCCGTTTGAAGAAGCGATGAAACGCATACAATACCGCCAGCCCCGCGGGGATGCAAAACAGCACGAGCCCCAAGGGCGAATGGCCGATGTGCCGCAAGTGGTAGGGAGGGAAGAGAAAGTAGGCGTAATCTGGGGCCATGCTGCCAACCACCAAGGGCGAGAGCCACAAATACGGCTTCCAGCGGCAAAAGGGAACGACGGCAGCGGCATGGGCAGGCGTCAGCGGCACGAACAGGCTCCTGATTTTCGTGGGTACCAGCAATTATACGCGCAAACCGCGTGCTGGCGCCCCGATCCAGGATAATGGTTACCGCAAACGGGCGGTTCTTGCCGCTTTTTGCGCGCAGAACCCCGCCGGATAGTAGGGTAGGCCGGGGCAAATAATGTAGGCCGGAACAAGCGCAGCGCAGTTCCGGCGAGGATTGGCGTGGCGGACACTTATGCCGGAACTGCGCTGCGATTGTTCCGGCCTACGGGTTGTCCCGCCCACCACCTAATCCCTGTCCACCTCATCCAATTTCAACCCTAGCCGTTTCAAACCCTTGCCGTGAGCGCCGGCAAACTCGGCCGGATAGGCCGTGTCGATGCCCATACATGAATGCCACAAGACGCGATTCATGACGTCGTCGTCGATGCGGTCCGGTTCGCTAAAATCCATCCGCTCGCTCGCTTCGGCCAACTGCCGGGCCTTGACTTGCAAAGCGCCCAGCGCCGGGTTGCGCTCGTCGATGGGAATTCCGGCCGGCAGTGCCCGATAGGCCGCAAGGTCCGGCTTTTGCGTGAAACAGGCGGTCATCAAGGGCGATTGGGCAACCAGTTGCGCGGTGGTCGGCAGATCGAGGATGCGCTCGATCGTGTGCAGTACCGAACACTGGTTGTAGAACTGGCTGACCACCGCCTGCCGCTTGGCATAAGGACTGATCACCAGGCAGATCGAGCGGTGCCCGTCGACGTGGTCCCAGCCGGCCTGCGGGTCGTCCTCATTGACGAAGATCGCCGTCTTGGGCCAGAAGCGGCTATGCGAAATGGCGTCCACCAAACGGCCCACGGCCCGGTCGTTGTCGGCCACCATGGCCCGCGGCGTGGGGACGTTCGGCTTGGTCCCGGCGGTGTGGTCTTGCGGCAGGTAGACGATCACGAAGTTCTGCCACTGTCCCGATTTCTCGTATTCCTGAAATTCCTTCAAGAACACCTCCAACCGCAAGGCGTCGGGGATGGCCAGGTTCCAGCCGGGATACTCCAGGCAACTGTACTTGCGCAGGGTCTCCAGGGCAATCGACTGGCGGAAGGCGATCTTGCCGCGCTTCTCGGCGAAGTCCTGGTAGACGTCGAACCAGTTCACCTTGGGCGGCAGGACGGGGAACGAGCATTCGCCATAATTGCGGAACGAGCGGCCGGACAACAAGACGCTGTCCCAGATGAAATTGCAGCCGGCATAGGCTAGGCAGTCGGTACCCAGATCGTAGCTGCGGGTGTGGCCGCCGAACATCTTTTCGCGGTAATCGCCGATCGCCCCTTGCATGGCCCATTGATGGCCGTCGGTCGAGATCACGCCGTTGCAATAGTAGTTGTCCAGGAGCACGAACTGTTCGGCTAGGGCGTGCAGGTTGGGCGTGACCGCGCGGCCGAAGGTGCAGAGCTTGGGATCGGCGTTGCCCCGCGGCAGGTCGCCGAAAAGCTGGTCGTAGGTGCGGTTCTCCTTGAGCACGTAAACGACATGCTCGATCACGGACCGCTCGCCCGGCTGCGCGGGCACCGGCACGGCTGGGGCGTCGCTATGGTCCGCTTCCAAGGCCGCCAGCATCTGCGGAATGCGGGCGTCGGCCGCAACCTGCGCCGTGTAGCGAGCCAAGGTCACGTCGTCGGGCATCTCCACGCGGGTTATACTGCCGCGAACAGCCCGGCTGTTCCAAGCCTTCTTCAGGTTGGCCACGTGCGAGCCTTCGCCTTTGACGTTTGCAATGAAAATCCGCTTGCCGTCCGTGGCAAGGCTGCCGGGAAACCAGCCCGTGGGAATGAATCCCCGCACGCGGGCCGGCTGGCCTGCGACGGTTGCCAGCGCGACGACCGCCAGGGCATTGTTGCCGCCGTTGGCCACCAGCAGCGTGCGGCCGTCGCTGCTCAGGGCCAGGGCGTTGCAGATGCTGCCGAAGGGAAGCTTGTCGTCCGGCCGCACGTTGATCGTCTCATGCACTTTCCAGGCCGCCGTGTCGACCACGGAAACGCTGTCGGCATTGGAATTTGCCACAAACAGCCGCGCGCCGTCGGCCGAGAGCGCCAGGTCCGATGGGTGCAGGCCGACTTCCAACTCGCCGGTCGCCTTCAATGCCTGGAGATCGACGCGCGTGATCGTGCCGCTCAGCGAGATCGAGCGGTCGTCCACCGCTACGAGCGTGCCGGCGGATCGCTCGGCATGCTCGCCCGGCCGGGGATGACAGCCGCCGAAGTTCGAGACATAGGCCGTGTGGCCGTCAGGACTCACGACGATGCCGAAAGGGCAAACGCCCGTGGGGATCGCAGTCTGGATCTTGCCCGACTGCAGATCGACGACCAGCAGGCTGTTTGGAATCGAGGCGCAAACGAAGGCCGTCCGCTCATCGCGGCTCAAGGCGATCCCCGTTAGGTGGGCATTGGCCTTGGAAAGGGCGATGGGCGTCTGCCAACTCCAGTCGCCATTGCCATTGCAGCGGGCCTCAAGAAGATACTTTGTCGATCCCGTGACGAAGACCCGCTTGCCGTCGCCGCTCACGACCAGACCGTGCATCGAGCCTTGCTCCTTGCCTGGATAGGGAAGCTCCCGCAGAACCTCCCATGTCTCCGCATCGACGATCATCAATTTCTCGGTCAACTTGACAAAGACCTGCGTACCCCCCGGTCCCAGCGTGATATCGGTGGGCCGGCCAAAGAACACGTAGGTCTTGCCAGCCGGGCGGATCAGTTGGCCCGTGGGCACGATCATCCCGCCATTTGCCGGCCCGACGGCCTGCGTCGAGAGCGGATCGCGGCCGACAGCGGAGGAGCAAGCCAGAATTGCCCATGCCAGGACGGCGGTACTCGTTGACAAGCGGTTCAGATAGCGGCAGCGGCAGAAGAGAAACGATGGGTATGAGATCATCATAAGAGTCGGATTCGAGGACAAACGGATAGTCTTTTGAGACTGTACCGGATGCGGGGCATTTCGTAAATAGTCTGAAACGAAACCTGAAATGCTTGCTGCCAGCGATGGTTCATGGTAACCTACACAACGCACTCCAAAGGGCCAACGCGAGGGCCGTTGGGAAGAACGGAAGAATTCGATGACCTTAATCATAAAGGACAAATCAATGAGAGCACAAGGTAGGCCGGAACAAGCGCAGCGCAGTTCCGGCGTGAATCGGATGTTGTGGGTTGTCTTGGTATCGTTGTCAGTCGTGGCCGGGACGCTAAGTGCCCAAGAGGCCAAGCGGCAAGTGGTTTTCGACGGCGACCAGGCCGGCGCCAACGCCAAGGGCTGGACACACGCCCCGATGGGCAAGGTCACGATCGCCGCCCAGGATAAAGAAGTCCGCCGCAAGGGCAAGAAGACGATGGAGTTCCACGCCGCGGGTCACGATTACATGGGGGCTGGCTGGAACTGGATGGGCTTCGATCCGCCCGACGCCGGCACGGACATCTCCGCCTACAAGAACCTGAGGTTCTGGGCGAAAGTCAGCGGAGACAAGAAGCCCAGCCAGCTTTCCGTAGCGATCAAGTCTAACGACAAGTCGGCGACCGAAGCGGACGATATGTTGCAGCGCTGCCCCAGTCTGTTGGACGGCAAGTGGCACGAACTGGTGATCCCGATCAACGACCTCGACAGCAAGAACGTTCTGAACAAGGACAAGGCGTGGGAACTTCAGTTCAACACCTGGTCGCAGGAGGATATCGACTTCAGCCTGTTCGTCGACGAGATCGCCTTCGACGGCACGGCCGACAAAGCAAGCCAGGGGACCGCCGGCCCGGCAACCACCGAGGATGCACAAGTCGCCCCGCGGGTTGTTACCAAGCGAGAGGTGGTTTACGACGGCGATCAAAAGGGCACCGGCGCCAAGGGCTGGACGGCTGCCCCGATGGGCAAGGTCACAATCGCCGCGCAGGACAAGGTAGTCCGCCGCAAGGGCAAGAAGACGGTGGAGTTCCACGCCGCGGGCCACGACTACATGGGCAGCGGCTGGAACTGGATGGGCTTCGATCCGCCCGACGCCGGCACGGATTGCTCCGGCTACAAGAACCTGAGCTTCTGGGTGAAAGTCACGGGCGCGAAAAAGCCCAGCCAGCTTTCTGTAGCCCTTAAGGCCAACGATAAGACCATGACCGAGGCGGACGACCTGTTGCAGCGCTGTCCCACTCTGCTGGACGGCAAGTGGCACGAGCTGGTGATCCCGATCAACGACCTCGACAGCAAGAACGCCTTGAGCAAGGCCAAGGCATGGGAGGTCCAATTCAACACCTGGTCGCAGGAGGAGATCGACTTCAGCCTGTTCGCCGACGAGATCGCCTTCGACGGGACTGCCGAGGCGGTGAGCCAAGCGGCCGAACCGGTTCAAGTCGCCGCAGTGCCAGACAAAGCCGTCGTTGGCCGGTTGCCCGCGAACCTCAGCGAGCAGATCATGGTCGACCAGTTCGGCTTCCGCCCGAAGAGCGAGAAGATCGTCATCTTTGCCAGCCCCGAGAAAGGTCAGAATTCCCACACGAGGTATACGCCGCCCGCGCAGGCGACAGTCCGCCGCGAAAAAGACGGGGCGGCGGTTCTCACGGTCGCTCTCAAGCAGTGGGGCGGGGGCAAGCTCGACCCGACCTCTGGCGACAAGGTCTGGTATGCCGATATCTCGCGCTTGCAGACGCCGGGGAACTACTACGTCTGGGATGCCAGCAATCGCGTCCGCTCCTACGGTTTCCGCATTGCCGACGATGTGTACTTGCCGGTGCTCAAGGCGGCCATCCGGGCGTACTTCTACCAGCGTTGCGGTGGGGACGTGCCCGTGGCCAACGGTGGCACCTGGCACCATCCGGCCTGCCACCTTGCCGCGGGGCAAGACCGCGAGGCCGAGCTTTACATCGACGGGCGGACCCGCGGGCAGCCCCGCGATGTCCACGGCGGCTGGCACGACGCTGGCGACTACAATAAGTACGTGCCCTTCACGCTAGACGTGGTGCAAGCCCTGCTGATGGCCTACGAGTTCAATCCCTCGGTCTTCGGTGACGATTGGAATATCCCCGAGTCGGGCAACGGCATCCCCGACATTCTTGACGAGGTCCGCTGGGAGTGCGACTGGCTGCTGCGGATGCAGATGCCCGACGGGTCGGTTTGCAACCGCGTCACGGAGCGCACGAGCAAGTCCGGCGTCACGCCCGACAAGGACTCTCAGCACCCGCGTTACTACACGCAGCCGACGACCTGGGCGACAGCCACCTGCGCGGCGAACCTGGCGTATTTCGCGCGGGTCATTGGCAAGTTTCCCGGCCAGGCCGCCTATGCTCGCAAGTGCCGCGCCACGGCGGAGAAGGCATGGGAGTGGCTGGAAGAGCATCCGCAGATGATGCCGGCCGACGGCAGAGACCACGGGCGGCCCAGCGAGGCCGCCGACGGCGCTTGCGACAACGGCCGGGAAGGCGACGTCGATCGCCGTGTCTCGGCGGCCCTGCAACTTTGGCTTTTGGACCCCAAGCCCAAGTACGAGGCATTCTTCAAGAAGTCGCGCAAGGACATGCTCTCGCTCTGTTTCGTGCAGTACGCCCTCTCGCCCAAGGCCGATCCTGCCTTGCGCGGCGAGATCTGCGCGGCGCTGCAGAAGAACCTCAACGACCTGGTGACCGGGCCGTATAAATCGCATGCCGACGCCTACCTGGCCTACCTGCCGGGATACTGGTGGGGTTGCAACCAGTCGAAGTCCGAGTACGGTTACCGGGCGATGTTCGCCGTGCGGCTGGGCATGAACCCGGCCGAGGACGGGATCTGCCGTGCCGCCGCGGAGGACTATCTGCACTTCCTGCACGGGCGGAATCCGCTCTGCCTGGTGTACCTGACCAACATGGGTGCTAAGGGCGCCAAGGCCGGCGTGGGCAAGAGCATCATGCGGCCCTTCCACACCTGGTTCGCGGAGAAAAGCCCCTGGTCCGGTCCCGACACCTTGGGACCTGCGCCGGGCTTGCTCGTCGGCGGACCCAACGCGGTCATTGGCGACGGCGGCGCGCCCGCCTGGCTCTCTCCGCCCGCCCACGAGCCGCCTTCGAAGGCATTCAAGGACTGGGCCACGGCGTGGAACGCGGCCCACCAGGGAAACGAGAATTCCTGGGCCTTTACTGAACCAGCAATTTATTACCAGGCCCGCTATGTGCTCCTGCTCTCGCAGTTCGTGGGCAGCGGGAGGTAGTTGCGTCTATCAAGTAGGTATTTTCTGCCGGAAAGGACCAATGTGCGCTCACCAAGCAGAAGCCCCAGAGTCTTCTAGCGGGCTGGAGCGTGCAGTCGCTCTCGGCAAGAGAGACCTACCTGTTTGTGCCATCCCGAGGAAGGTAATGAAAAGAAAATGGAAGAAAGGAAGATGTAGGAAAAGCTGACGCCATTTTCCTTTCTCTTATCTTCCTTTCTTCCATCTTTCAAGAATAGTTCTACAAATCGTTCGCCTCGAGTTTGGCGTTGAGCACCTTGTCAATCTGCTCGTGCAACTCCTTCAAGTGCGCCGTTGAAGTCGCATCGAATTTCTGCGACTTGGCAAAAGCCCCTTGAATCCGTACACCGATCTGTCGCAGGTGCTCGCGGGCCAGGCCGCGGGCGTCCGGGGGCGCGGCGACGCCGAAATCGGAATAGAAGATCAACTGGCGGAAACTCATTGCGGCATCCCGACGGGGGCCGAGCACCAGCCCCGCCAGCCGCGAAATGTGCTCGCGCTGCAGGTTGCGGCGGATCGTGGAAATGGCGATCAACTGGTCCTTCTTCACTTGCGCGTCGATAGCCGGCAACTCCGACCAGATCGAGTCGGTCAGGACGTTGAAGACCTCGGGCAATTGCAAGGTTTCCTGCCCCGGCTCGGCGTGCAGGGCAATCTCTTGCAGCGATCGCAGCGTACGAGCGTCCAAGAGCCGCGACAAGGCGATCCGCTGCACGCTGAGCACGCGATCGAGCAGCGGATAATGATAGCCGCCCGAACCGAGAAGCATGCCGAGGTTGTCGTCGCCCCAGTGGTCGGGCGCCAGGTAACGCAACAACTCGGGCTTGAACTCAAATGCCTTGGCCGAGAGGATCTCGTCCTGGATCATGTGGAGCGCCTCGCGCTGCTTGGCGATCTCGATCGGCTTCATGGGCGGCCGGCCGTTGGGGTCGCCGCGGTGGTCGCGATAGGTGTATTCGCCGCCGATGTAATACGACGCCAGCATGGTCGAACGGGCAAGTTCGCCCAACAGCACGGAGAATGCCGAGCGGGCGCGTTGCCAGCCCTCGCCGTTGGCAACCACGCGGTCCTGAAGCTGGTCGAGGCTAGTTCGGACAAGCTTAAAACGGCTCTCGGCATACTTCAGCGGGTCGCCCAAGTCGAAGGCGTGGATCCGCGGATCGGGATTCGAGAAGAGGTCTTCGTCGGTGCCGTAGGCCAGTTCCGGCTGCGCCACCTTGTCGGCGATTTTGGCCAGGACCTCTTTCTCGCGGGGCATGTCCTTGGGTTCCAAGGGCTTGTAGGCATACTCGATGGCCCAGTAATCGTAAGCGCCGATCGTGGGCGAGAAATAATCGCCCTGTTTCTCGCCCTTGCAGGCGATATTGGCCGGCAGGTAATCCATCACCGAGCCGGAGTTGCCCTTGACGGCGGTAATCTCCGGGTTGTTGATCTCCTGCAGCGAGAGGACGCTGCTGGCCTTGAAATTGTGCCGCAGGCCCAGCGTGTGCCCGACCTCGTGCATCACCACTTCCTTGACGGCCTGGGCAATGAACTTCTCCGGCACTCGGCCGCCGGGCGCCAGTTCGCCCCGGGCCGCCAAGACAGCCGCCAGTACGGCGAGCTGTTGCTGCATACCCGGCCCCATTTGGCAGCGCGAATAGCCCATGGGCGGCATCGCGGTCACGATGGCCGACGGCCGCGGCCGCGTGAGCCGCTCGAAGACCACGTCGGGCTTCTCGTCGAGGATCCGGTTCAGCACGGGCGCGGCGGCGTCCAACAGCGGCAGGTCCGCCGCATACAGCTTGAACAGCCCTTGCCGCTGACCGGCCAGTGCCATGCCGATGCCCTCGGGAATGCCGGTGGCCTCAATGAATTCCTGCCGCCAGTAGCGGACCATGCCTTCATCGAAGATGATGTCGGCGTCGAGGATCTCGCCCGTGTGCGGATTGGTCCGTGAGGGTCCCATGGCGAATCCGCCCGAGGTGGTGATCCAGCGGAAGGTGTTGAAGCGGATGTCTTCCGGGTCGAAATCGTCGTCGCCTTGCTGGTCGCGGACCTGGATGGCGTCGATGAAGCCGATCTTCTCGAAGGCCTTGTTCCATTCCAGGATGCCCTCGCGGACGTACTTGCGATACTCGCGGGGCACGGTCCGCTCGATCCAGAAGATGATAGGCTGTTTGGGCGGCGACTTCTCAGCCTCGGGCTTCTCCTTCTCCAGGTTCCAGCGGGTGAGGTAGCGCACGTTGGGCGTCTCATTGACGTCCTGGCTGAAGTCGCGGATGACGCTCAAGAAGTGGCCCACGCGGTCGTCGGCCAGGCGCGGCTTGTAACTGGTTGCCGGCAGCAGGGACATGCCGTAATGGATCACCACCTGCGCGCCGCGGGGATCGGGCACGGACTCCTCGCCGAACAGCAGCGAGTAGATGTCGTTGCGCATGGAGAAGACGGCGCTGACCTCGATCTCGTCGTTCTTGGGGAAGGCTTTGACCTTGGCCCAAGTGCTGCGGGCCGGATCGGGTTGGATGCCGATGCCCGCCAGGTCCGACATGAACAGGTCGGCCAGGTCGATCAGGACCATGGCGCCGTCGTTCTTCTCGCTCTTCAGCGGCAGGGCCTTGATCACGCTGTCCGTATACGACACGCGCACCGCGTCGGCCTGCGGCGAGCCGGCGTCGGCCCGCACGTGGACATTGCGGCGCACGACCAGCAGGCGGTTGGCTGCTCGCTGGAAGCTGATCAGCCACTGGTCGCCGAAGTTGAGTGTCTCGCCGCCCAGGTACCGCCGCCCGGCCCCGCGGGCGATAGCGATAGGCAGGATCACTTCCTTGTTGTACTGGTCGGCCCTGATCTCCATCAGGAGCTTCTGGTGTTTCTCGCTGTAGTACAGGGGGAAGAGACCTTCCAGGCGCTTGGCTCCGTCGACAACCGTATCCCAATCGGGCAATTTTTCTCTGGCCTCCGTCACCTTGGCGGCCAGTTTGACGATTTCCTCTTTGGGTTTTGCCGCCGGTTCATCCGCCCGGCAGACGCATGGCGGCAACTGGCCGCCGAGCACGAGGGCCAAAAGACCCGTGCCCAAGACCTTCAAGGCGCATACTCGGTTCGATTGCATGACGCAGGCTCCTGTTTGTGAGAATATGGTGGTGAAAAGGGGGTCGCAGGTGTCGCTTGCCGGCCAACGACGTTGTAGGGTGGACTTTAGTCCCCCTAAAGTGGACTAAAGTCCACTTTACCAACCTGCATTGTCTAGCAGATGCCAATTGCCAGATTATGCCCGGCCCGCGCCAATGTCAAGCTTTTCTTGATGGCTGATAGAAGAATTGCAAAGTCCTTCGCAGCACGGACTTTATTCCGTGGCCTTGCCCTTCTTAGGCCCGTCTTCTACAGCATATTTCTGTATGTAGTTGCCCTTTAT
>CAZTPX010000006.1:0-145572 GCA_964615095.1 uncultured Planctomycetaceae bacterium
CGAAATGCTCGGCGGCAGTACCCTGGAAAGCATCGCGCCGTTTTGGAAGCCTTGACGGGTGAAATTTGGCGCCGTGGCTGATGCTGACCTTACGCGCTTACAATGAAGGTGTGGCGGAGCCCGAGGATTGCCTGGCGTTTCGAGCCTGGCGAGACTGCTCCGCAGGCACGGCTTGAAATAGCGGTCCGATTGTGGTGTTTTGCCGGCCTGAGACATTCCGGTCTACCGACAACCGCTGGTTCTGCGACGACCGTCCCCGAGGCCAGCAGACCCGCGCCGGCGCTGGAGACTGGCGGGCGGTGACGTGCTGGAGCCCAATTCGCCCACACACGGCCTTGTCCGCCGTCCACCGCGAGCCCTGAAATCGGGGCGAACTGGCCAAGTTCTTCTGCGGGCCGCCTGGAGTTGCAAGAAAGCCGTTCAGGCATCGCGAAAGCCGATTTGCGGACAGGTTGGCGTCGGATTATGCTAGTCCATGCCAATAGTGCGGGCCGCGGCCACAATGACGGCATAACCCAGCCCTCGGCGAGTGCGGATCTCGCACCGAAAAATCTCTGCCGCCTTGAAAGAGATCTGTCATGAGAAGGTCGATTCGCAGGGGCTTGCTGCATGCTTTCGCTGTGGCCTCGTTGGCCGCGCTCTGGTTCAACAACGCTTCCGCCGAGGACTGGTCGCCATTGTGGTCCACGGCGACTCTGTCGCAGGCACGATTTTCACTTGCGGCCACTTCCGCAGACGGCATGGTTTTCTTCGCCGGAGGGTACGCCGCCGGAGGATACACCGGCAACAACTACAACGGCGACACTGACCCGAGCAACGTCGTGGACATCTACAACACATCAACGGGTGTATGGTCCACTGCTACCCTGTCCCAGGCACGCGGTTATCTTTCGGCGACCTCGGTGGGCAACCAGATCTTCTTCGCTGGAGGGAACGCCGGCAACTACGACACTGACCCGAGCAACGTCGTGGACATCTACAACACGTCAACGGGTATCTGGTCCACCGCGAGCCTTTCGCAGGCACGCGCCAGTCTCTCGGCGACCTCGGCGGGCGGCGATGTTTTATTCGGCGGAGGGCAGACTGCCAACGGCTTCAGCAACGTGGTAGACATCTACAACACATCTGCGGGCACCTGGTCCATCGCGACCCTGTCGCAGGCACGTAATAATTTTGCTGCTGCCTCGGCGAGTGGCGAGATCTTCTTCGGAGGAGGGTATAACGGCAACAGTCTCAGCAACCTGAACGTCGTGGACATCTACAACATGTCAACAGGAATCTGGTCCACCGGGAGCCTTTCGCAGGCGCGCAATGGTCTTTCGGCGACCTCGGCGGGAGGCATGGTCTTCTTCGCTGGGGGGGCCGGTGTTAACGAAATTGACGCAAGCAGCGTCGTAGACATCTACGACACGTCTGCGGGTACTTGGTCCACCGCGGTGCTGTCGCAAGCACGCTACTATCTTTCGGCCACCACGGCCGGCAACCAAGTCCTCTTTGCTGGGGGGGCTAACAACGGCAACCCCAGCAGCGTCGTTGACATCTACACGTTACAGAACTACCCATCCATCAGCAGTACGAAGACCTTCAGCCTTGTCGATCAAACGACCGTCGCAGGGCTTATGCAGCTCAACGCCCCTGGCAGCCTTGCCCTATCAACCTTCAACCTGAACGTCGGCTCCATGAGCGGCAACGCTCCGATCGACCTGGGTAACCAGACACTCACGGTTGGCAGCGACAACACCAGCACGACATATTCCGGGATCATCAGCGATGTGGGCACCTTCGTGAAGATCGGCAGCGGCACACTCGTGTTGGCCGCGACGAACACGTACACCGGCCCGACCACTATCAGCCAGGGCAAACTCCTCGTCAGCGGCCTGTTGGGCAACACGGCTATCATCGTCAACGGCGGCGGGGCTTTGGGGGGCACTGGCTCGATCGCGGGCCAGGTTACGCTCGCCGGCGGCAGCATTTCCGCGGCGCAGGGCACCCTCGATCTGGTCGACGGCACGATCGGTACGCTAACCTTCTCCGACACCAACGCGGCCGACAACGTGCTCACGATCGGCGGCACGGCTACCGCAAGCCCATCGATCCTCAACTTCGAGGTAGGATCGGCCGCGGACCTTCTCGTACTCAGTTCGGGCAAGCTGGTGGTCAATCCTGGTGGTGGGCTGATCAATATCACGCCATTGGACGGTTTCGGCCCTGGCACCTACGACCTGATCGACTTTTCCGCCAGTCAGGCCAGCGGATTGAACAACCTGCTGTTGAACACGCCGACGATCGACGGCTACTCGGTCTATTTGCAACCAACGGCCACGGCCGAGGAGCTTGTGGTCACTCCCGAGCCCTCCACTCTTGCGCTTCTCGGAGCCGGTACTATCAGTCTGATCGGGTGGGCTTGGCGACGAAGGCAGAAGCGTTCAATGTCTGTCGGTGGGGAAATCGTCTCGGGCGACGATCAGGACGAAGGCCCAGCAATCCTTTCCATACCGTCGCGGTGGGCGGAAGCAATACGAAGGGCAGCTTGAGCTAACAGCGGATCATTGTCTGATGGGTAAAGAGAAGCATCCGCGTGCCCATCAGGCCGCGAGGCCCTGGCCATTGTCGGCCGCGCTGTGACGATGGATTGGGTAAGGCGGGACGGGCACGAGTTATGGACCCTGGGAATCGAGACTTATTGGATGGCCTTATGATTAAAACCTTGCTTACGGTTGTTTGGGGCGTGTTGCTTTCAACAACAGCGCTCCACGCGGCGGACTGGCCGCAGTGGGGAGGAACGCCATCCAAGAACATGGCTTCGCCGGAAAAAGGTCTGCCTGACACGTTCACGCCGGGCAAGAAGAGAACCTTGGGCGATGGTATTGACGTTACCACTGCGCAAAACGTGAAGTGGGCCGTTTGGATAGGCGACTTCGCGTGTGGAACGCCCACGGTGGCGGAAGGCAAGGTGTTCATCGGCGGGATGGTTGAGGGCCAGGGCATCCTGAATTGTTTCGATGAGGCAACCGGGAAAATGCTCTGGCAGTGGCGAGTATCGTGTCGCTCCGATCTAAAGGCCGATGCGATGAACTTTCGGCAGTTTCCTAAGTCGCTGGGGGTATGTTCCGCGCCAGCCGTCGATGGTGACCGGCTGTACTTCGTAGATCAAAACTGCGTGATTGAATGTCTCGACGTCCATGGCCAACCGTCCAAGGCAGCCTCGGAAGTGGGCAAGGCCAGGGTGATTTGGACGTTCGATATGTACGCTGACAAGGCGGTTGGCTCCCGTCCGTCAGACGCCTGTAACGGCTCTCCGTTGATTGACGGCGACATGCTTTACGTCACAACGTCCAACGGCGTGGATCGCATCGTCGAAAGGCCGATTGAGGAGGATGGCGTGCGGAAGTGTATGGCCCCCAACGCGCCTTCGCTCATCGTGCTGGACAAACGCAATGGCCGTTTTCTGGCTAGAGACAACGCGCCCATCGCAGCCAATATGCTACATGGGCAGTGGTCGTCGCCGTCCATGGGAAAAGTGCAAGATCGCAGGCTTGTGTTCCTGGGTGGCGGCGACGGCAACTGTTATGCGTTTGCAGCACTTACGGAGATGCCCCGGCAGCCAGTCACTCTGAAGACCGTGTGGTGGTGTGACTGTAATCCGCCGCAATACCGTGGCCTGAGCGAGACGGGCATGACGATTCGCTACACTCTCGGCGACAGACGGCGAACGGACAGCATCAACAAACTCAACGACGGGTTGTTCGTGGGGATAAGCGAGATCATCGCCACGCCGGTGTTTTACAAGGACCGGGTCTATGTGGCCATCGGCCGCGACCCGGAGCATGGTCGGGGCCGTGGCTCGCTCTGCTGCATCGACGCGACTAAAACGGGAGACGTCACCAAGACGTCCACGGTCTGGGCCTACCAGGGACTCGACCGTTCCCTTTGCACGGTGTCCATTAGCGACGGACTTCTATATATCGCGGACGTGGCCGGACGTTTGCACTGTCTCGATGCGGAGACCGGCATCGTGCATTGGGTTTACCAATCGAACAGTCGGGCGGTCGGCTCGACGATGGTTGCGGACGGCAAGGTATACATGCCCACCGAGAAGTGCTTGAACATCCTGGCAGCGGGGAAGGAGATAAAGCTCCTTAGCCAGATCAAGCTGGGTGCGTCCTCGTGGGTCACGCCCGTGGCAGCGAACGGAACGCTTTACATCGCGTCGAAGAACTACTTGTGGGCGGTAAAGAGGTAGGATGCCAGCTCCCGATTGTTCTCGGTCCAATCGGAAAGCAAGTGTTCTTCCGCCATCGTCTTCCCTCCCTATCCGGCCATCGCCAAGCAGCCGTCCTTGACGCCCTGCCCGTTCAGCAGAATTGCGCCAGATCGGCGTCCAGCGCGGCGGCGTCTTATTGTGCGAGCATGGCTTCTCCTATAACCTACTTTCCGCAGATCTGAATTGTAATATCTTTGAATTACCGGGCGGCGAGCGGCGGTACGATGGCAGCTTGAGGCGACCGCCAGCGGTGGCTTTCCGTGGCCGAATGACCAGGCATCGGGTCCGTGTCCACTGCGAATCTTCGCGTCGGGGGCATGCCGCGGCAATGTCCACTTCAGTCCGCGGCGAAAGGTAAAATGCACTTACGAAACGGACCATTGACGTAAGTCGAGCGGCACAAAACTTACGTCGATGGTCCTCGTCGTAAGTACCCTTACCTACGGCCCAGATCCTTGATTTTTGCCCGAACTGGACATTTCCTTCTTGTGACAAACCGCTGGTCTTCGCCACATTCCGACCGCACGGTGCGACCGTATGGCGAAGATAGCAAGCGGTTCGCGTACAACCAGGAAGGAATCCCAAACCATGTCCGCCAAGCCTTCGCGAACGACCAAACCGATACATCCTCCGACCGAGCCGCCGGCCCAGAGCGTCGCCCGCACCGGTCGAGATGTGCTGCGCTCGTCCACCGTAGGCGCGTTGCCCATCCTCAATCATTTCCTCCGCCGCATGCGACTGGAAGACTTTCTCCGCGCAGCGTTGCCTGCGGAAGACCGCCGCACCAAACTCTCGCCGGTCAAGGCCCTGTTGGTCTTGCTCCGCAACCTGCTCATCTCGCGGGAGCCGATCTACGGTGTCGGCGAATGGGCCGCACGCCACGCCCCGAATCTGTTGGGCCTGGCCGCAGAGAAAGAAATTGGCCTGCTCAACGACGACTGCGTGGGCCGGGCGCTGGACCGCCTGTTTATGGCCGACGTGCCCTCGTTGGTCCTGGCGGTGGCCACGCACGCGGTCAAGGAATTTGGCGTCTCGCTGGATGAACTGCACAACGATTCGACGACCGTTACCTTCTGTGGAGCGTACACCAACGCCACGGCCGACCAACGTGCTCTGGGCCGTCCCACACTGGCCATTGCCTTCGGCCACAACAAGGACCATCGTCCCGATCTGAAGCAATTGCTGTTCATCCTCACGATCACCGCCGACGGCGGCGTACCGCTGCACTTCCGTGCGGCAAATGGCAATGTGAGCGACGATCAGACCCATCGCGACACTTGGGATTTGCTCTGTCAGTTGACCGGCCGGCGCGACTTCCTCTACGTGGCCGACTGCAAGCTGGCCAGCAGCGAGAACATGGCCTATCTCCACCAGCGCCAGGGCCGCTTCGTCACCATCTTGCCACGGACCCGCAGTGAAGACGCCGCCTTTCGCGAGCAAGCAGCCCAGGGCCGGGTCACTTGGCGGTCGCTGTGGGAAAAGACCGACGAGGAAGGCGCGGTGATCGATCGTTATTCGACGAGCGACCCGTCGGCCACCACGGCCGAAGGCTACCGACTGGTCTGGTATCACAGCCTCCGCAAGGCCGAACAGGATGCCTTGGAACTATCGGCAAGCCCTCGTTCCGGCCGCGGCCCCGATCTCCGCCCATTGATGATCGGCCATTACCCGCGGGCCCGATTGCCCTCGCAGAAAAGATTTTTCACGCTTGCCGGAACGACACAAACGGCCCCGTCAAACCGTTGCCAAGCGACCCGGGCGGGTGCCTGGTAACAGAGCGTATCCAGGGCAGCCGTCAATTACGGGAGGATGATGGATCAGCGGTCCTCAAGGAACCTTTGGCTTCGTTGTGCTCCCGCTGCGAAGACGGCGTCCTGCCGGTATGCTGTCCGCCGTGACCGTTGATGGGTTCGTCGGGTCTATCGGTGGCCATCGCAGATCTCCAAACCAAGACGGCTTTCCAGGAAGGTACAGGCTGTCGGGAAGGGCATGATTCGCGATGCCGGCGTCCCATTGAATGCTCCGTGTCGCATAATCATAATTCCCGTGGCGAATCAAAGTGCTTTTCACGCGCGTATCGAGAGCGTCCTTCCCGGTATTCGGCGGATTCACTCCCGAATAGGAATTGTTGCCCATGTGCGGATAGCCAAGCTGGTAGATCACTCTCGTCAGATAACTGTATTCATTGGCCTCCGTTGTAAGGAGTCCGGCCGGCGGGGTTGGGAACAAGGGATCGCCCAGCACGTTGCCGACGATATTGAAATAGTAACTCCATCGACTCAGAGCCACGGTTCGCAGTCCCTGCGTCAGCTTGGGATGCGCGCCGGAAAACCAGTTGCGGAATACCGTGTTGTGGCTCGCCGATCCAAAATACCCGTCCGACTGAAACATGACACCCACATTGCCCTCGAACAGATTCATCATGTTGTGCGGTCCGTGGTTGACGGAGATGTCCCCTCCCGCGATCTCGCTGCCGGTATCGATGTCGGAGCAATAGTTATACGCGATGACATTCCCCGAACAGCCCCCTTTCCAATCGCCCAGGATGATCATGGGAAAGCCGCCGCGCACGCAGGTATTGTTCTCGATCAGGTTCCAACAGCAGTCTTCGTAGAGGTCGATGCCTTCATGGTTCGGTCCGCTGGACCGAGTTTCGTGCGTGTAGCACTGGCGGATTTCGCATTTCGAGCAGCAAACGAGCCAGAGTTGTTTGGCGTTGGACTTTCTCACTTCTACTCCCTTGAACCAGCATCCGTACGCTTGTTGTAAGAAGACGGCACACGCGGCGGAGCTGTTTTCCATATCGAAAGTCAGGTCCTCGAATCCCGTCTTTTCGAGCAGCCAGTTGCCATATACCGCCAGGGCTGGAGAATTCGTGAGCGTAAATGGTAGTGCCGGTGAAAAGCTGACGGTGGTTGCGGTCTTCGAGATGACCTTGAACATGAACGACATATTGTTGGTGGCTCCGTTCAAGGAGTGGACAAAATCGGGATTGGCCTGTTCGATCCGAATCATCCTTCCCACTACGACGCTGGACGTATTGGGAACCGAAACGGTCGTGCTCCCTTTCGTCGCGCCTCCGGTAATGCCGTGGTTGGCTTTCGGGCGAAGCCATTCGGCTGCCCCCACCTCGAAAGCGCCGTTACCGCCGCCGACGTAGAACTTCAAGACGGTCTTTCCCATCCCGTTACCGCGAATCGTCCTGTGGCTCTTGTTGAAAGTCAACCTGCTATTGATCCGGTACGTGCCTGGGGGGATGTACACGACCTGGTTGGCGGGACAGGTATTGATCGCCGATTGGATGGCCGAAGTGTCATCTGTCACGCCGTCGCCCACGGCCCGATAGGGGGCATCCTTCACGTTGGCAAAAATCGTTGTACGGTGGAGAATCCCATCCGGAACACCGGATAGGCCCTCCCAGGCAATCCGGCGATCGGCGGGAATGATGTCGGAATTGTCAGGTGGGTAAGTGGCCGCCAAGAGAAACGATGCGTATGCAAGATTTAGGACCACCAATCCCCAAGCAAGGAGATTTGATCTCATCTCTTCCTCCGAGACGTGAAAAAAGGGCGGACGATGGCCAGTTTAGTTCTAACGGGTGTCATGGCTGTGAACACGGCAACTCTCATCCTCCTGGCAAGAAATCTCCACGTCAAGCCAGTGCGGTAACGGATTTCAGAGCGGATCAGTAGACCGCCCATCTTGGGCAGCACACCCGTACCGGGGGTGCGCAGCGGTTGCGCACCCCAGCGTGGAAGTCACGGTACCACGAAAGTGGCCCGTTGCCCATTGGATTATGCACAACACTTCCCGCCGTGACTGGCAGACCGCGCTAAGACGTGCCATAATCCAGAGACTCAGGATCATTATCTGGTTAGGCCCTTGGCAAAGCGAGGTGAATCATGCGAGACACGATCCCAAGACTGCTCCTTTGTATCGGTTTCCTCACCATCCCGAGCATGGCGACGACTGGCTCGGCGACGGGTATCGCGCAGCGGTCGGCCGAAACAGTCATCGTCCAGGATAGCCAGCCGCGGGCAACAATCGTTGTCGCCAAAGATACGGCGGGGCCGGCCAAGCGGAAGACCGAAACGGCAGCCCACGAGTTGCAGGCCTACATCCAGAAAATCTCTGGCGCCAAGCTGCCGATCGTGGACGATGCTCAGAACCCGGCCGGATTGCTCATCCTGGTCGGCCGGAGCCGGTTGAGCGATGGTTTGGGCGTGGCGATTCCCGGCGGTGTCACTTCCTCCCGCCGCGAGGAAGGCTTCGTTATCGCGTGCAAGGGCGACCGGTTATTGCTAGCCGGTAACAACGATGGCCCCTATCACGGCACGGAGTACGCGGTCTACGATTTCCTTCGCAGCCTGGGTGTGCGATGGTTCATGCCGGGCGAGTTCGGCGAGATCGTGCCGCATGCCACGACGATCCGTATACCCGAGCAGCGGGTGGGGGAAAAGCCCGACTTCGTGATGCGCAACTGGTGGCTGCATGCCCTGCCGGAACTAGCTGCGCAGGAAACTCGCTGGAAACTGCGGAACAAGATGAACCCTGAGCCGATGTTCGCCATCTGCGGCGACAGCAGCGCCCGGGCGATCGTGGCCCCCGAGCCGATGCGCAAGGAGAAGCCGGCGCTGCTGGCCCTCAACGAGGACGGCACACGCAATCCGTACCTTCCCAACCTTACGAACCCCGAGGCGGCTAGGATTGCCGGCGGTATCATCAGGGACGACTTACGCAAGCACCCGGAGGCCAACTCCTACGGTTTTGCCCCGGACGACGGCCTGCCGCGCGATTTCAATCCCGACACTCTCAAGCTCAGCCGCGGGTTCGTCACCCTGGGCGGGCGACCCGGTGTGGCCGGCGAAGCGAGCGTCACCGAGGAATGGCTGACGTTCGTCAACCACGTGGCGGCGGAAGTACATAAGGAGTTCCCCCAAGCGTACATTGCCACGAACGGCTACGCCAACCGCAATCTGCCGCCCGAAGGCGTGAAGCTCGACGACCACATGGTGATCATGTTTGCCGCCATTTGGAGTTGCACGCTCCACGGCTACGACGACGACCACTGCTGGCAGAAGGTCCGCCAGGGCCAGATGCTCAAGCGTTGGTGCGAATTGTGCAAGAACGTCTGGATCTACGGTTACAACTACAATATGCTGGTTTCCGGTCTCACGCCTTTCCCCGAGTTTACCAAGCTGCGGCGCGACTTCCCGCTGATGAAGAAGTGGGGGGTAATGGGGTTCCACGACGAATCTCGCAACGTCTGGGCCGAGGCAGGCATCGCCAGCCGTTACCTCCGTGCCCATTTGGAATGGAACGCTGACGCCGACGTCGACGCCATCCTCGACGACTTCTTCGCCAAATGGTATGGCCGCGCGGTACGGCCCATGAAGGCATTTTACGTGGCCTTGGACGACGCCCTCACCCGCGCACCGATTCATGGCCACGAAGACCGTGTCATGCCAGAGGTCTACACGCCGGAGTTGCTCGACCGCCTGAAGCAACTTGTCGCGGAGGCCGAGCAGTTGGCAGACACCGACCGCGACAGGCTCCACGTGCGGGCCGAGAGGCTGATTTACGAGCATCTGGTCGCCTACATGGATCTGGCAGCGGCCGAGGCGGCCGGCAATTTCGCTGCGGCCGTCGCCCAAGCCGACAAGATGCTTTCTCTGCGCGGGCAGTTGCATGCCGTCAATCCGTTCTTCATCTGGCCCGATGAAAAAGGATACCATACGGGCGTCTGGTACTGGACGATCACCGATCGCAAGAGATATTACCAGTCGCTGTTGGACAAGACCACCGGCAAGACCGGGACGCTCGTGGCCCTGGCCCCCCGGCAGGCCATGTTTCGCACCGATCCGCACGAGGAGGGCATCTTTGCCAGTTGGCAGCAGTCCGGCCTCGACGAGAGCGGCTGGACGCTGGTAGACACCACGCGGCCGTTCTACCGCCAGGGTTTCGATGATGCGCGAGGCTATCCCTACCTCGGCCACGTCTGGTATCGGCTGAAGCTCGACGTACCGGCGGCAGCGCAGGGCAAGAAAACGATTCTTTGCGTGCCCGTCGTAGTGACCGAAGCGTGGTGCTGGGTGAACGGCAAGTACGCGGGCCATCGACCATACCAGGAGGCCTATGTTCGGCCCGCCGAGATGGAACTCGACGTGACTCAGTTCATCCGTCCGGGCCAAACCAACGTGATTGCGATCCGCGTCGACACGAGCCTGTCCGCGGCCCAGGCGGCGGAAGGGATGCAATCGAGGGCGCTGCTCTATGCGCTAAAATAACTCGAACGCATGCCGTACAACCAACCAGACGGATTTTCCCACAAAGGAGGACTATGTGAGACATTTTGACTGGACGATCACACTTCTGTTCTTGGCCGCGAGTACCGGTTCAGCCTGGGCTCTGGAGCCCGCCAATCCGAAGGCCAACGCCAAAGCCCGTGCGATCCTCAACTACTTGGAAAGGCTCCCGCAGCGTTCCGATAGACGCCTGCTATCGGGACAATTCACCGATGCCGGCCCCACCGCCAAGCTGGCGATGTGCGAAGAGGTCCATAAGAAAACCGGCCACTGGCCGGCAATGATCGGCCTGGACTACGCCGACTTCACCAAAGGTGGCCTGGAATACAAGACCGTAAACCGCGTAGCGATCGAATACGCCAAGCAGGGTGGTTTGGTCACCATTTCTGCCCACCTCTGCAACCCGGCCAATCCCAAGAGCCGTGGCCCGTGGGAGCCAGGCGCGGACCTCCAGAAGCTCATCACGCCAGGCAACGAGGTCCATGATCGCTGGATGAAGGAGTTGGACATCATGGCGGCTGGGCTGAAGGAGTTACAGGACGCCGACGTGGTGGTTCTCTGGCGGCCGTTCCATGAAATGAACGGCGACTGGTTTTGGTGGGGGGCAAAGGAGCCCGAAACCTTCATCCGAGTCTGGCAGCAGATGTTCGACTACTTCACGAAGACGAAGGGCCTGAACAATTTGCTGTGGGTCTACTCGCCCAACCACGGCGAGAAGACGGCCGCCTACTACGCCGGTGACCGGTACGTGGACATCGTCGGACTGGACGCGTGCACCGATTTCGTCGATCCGCAGCACATCCGGGGCTACGAAGCCGTGGCCAAATTGCCCAAACCGTTCGGCTTCACCGAGTTTGGCCCCTTCGGCCCCCACAACCCGCCGGGCAACTACGATTACCCCCGGTTCCTGGCCGGCGTTCAGAAGCACTTCCCCAAGACGACGTTCTTCCTTGCCTGGCACTACAAATGGAGCCTGGGGCGGAACCAGAACGCCAGGCAACTCCTGGAGCATCCGTGGCTGGTGAACCGCGAGAATCTGCCCGCAGAGGTTAGGTCACCCGCGTCAGCCACCCCGAACGGCAGGACCATCGCAAGTGTCCCTCCAGGGGCGGCAGCACTCGGCTATACGAAGCGCGTAATCAACGAGACCCTCATTGCAACCGACGTAGCGCCGGGCAAAAACGGCAACTTCAAGTGGTTCAGTGGCCAGTGGTACTCGCAGAAGGTGCCGTCGCTGGACCACTATTCGACACGGACCGGCACACTGGCGCTGAGCCTGCTGGAAGCGCGAAGCGTGCCCAGAGCGATAGGCATCAAGTCTTGGGGGACCGCTGCATGTTCAACAAGTGCTGTCATGGTTTGGGCTGGCCGCCGTGGTGACGGCAGATCGATTTGTACTCTCGCGCCTGGTTTGTTGAGGCTTCGCATGCAGAAGTAGGGTATGCGAAAGCATAGGTCACAATTGTTATGAGCGCATCAATAATTACTTGCCGTTGAAGTGCCTTGCTGGCCGCTCAAGTGATACGCGTCTTATGAACAACTTCGGCACGGAAATGGCGCTGTGGCTGAAAAAGGCCGACTATACGCGATATCAAAGGACCATATTTGAAATGGCACATTGATGTACGATAATGGGGCTGGAATTGTTTTGCCGCCAAAAACTTCGCGCTTGTTCTACGTGCGCCGCCCGCTGATGAATTGGCTGATTCCAGTCCATATTTGGATGTCCGTTACTGCTAAGATGTAGCAGGGGTTCCGGCCCAACGGCTGGTGCACGGCCGTGCCGTTGCACATGCTTAAGCCGAATACCGGCAGCCGCCTCGGTGGTGTAGACCGGCTCGGAACGCAGCACCTGGATGGCGACGCGACATCGTACTTGTTCATCAGCCGTAGGCCAACCCGCCGACGTCGAGGAATCCAATCGTAAACTGCGGCGGTCACCCCCTCGAATGGCACTAGCTTAAGCGCGAAGCCTTCGGCCGACGACGGAATCGATCAAAACACGGCGCCCAGTCTCATCAAAACTCCCCTTGCACCTTGACTACCACGACCGTTTCATCGTCGTGGGGTAAGCTCCGATGCGAGAATGCAAGAACCTCGCGATAGAGAACATCCACGATTTCGCGGGCGGTGCCATCTCGATGGTCGCGCATTACGCCAATTGCTCGATTTTCACTGAACGAGATTCCATCCGGCGAAGAAGCTTCCAGGAACCCATCGGTCAGCAGAAGTAGTATGTCGCCGGGCTCCAAGGCCCCAAACTCCTTCGTAATGAATTCGATGTCAGGAAACACTCCCAATACCGTCGTGGTACTGGCCAGTTTGGATTTCAAGTTACCGGATTTATCGAGGACGTATCCCGGAGGGTGCCCTGCATTAACATACGTTAACGATCGGGAGGCGGGGTCAATTTTGGCAAAGAAGAGGGTGACGAACCGCGATTGATCTGTTCTTTCCACCAACCGCGCGTTCACGCGATGCAAGACCGCGCCGATCGCGGCGTGGATCTCGACCAGTGCGCGGAGATGGCTCTGAACGGCGGACATTAGCAGCGCCGGGGCGAATCCGTGCCCGCTCACGTCCGCGATGACGAGGCCCAGCGCGCCGTCCACCATGGGAAGATAGTCGAAGTAGTCCCCCGCGGCGAACTCGGCGGGATGGCACGCTCCCGCGATGTCGAAGCCGGGCAAGCACGGCGCGGATTGGGGCAATAGGTATTCCTGAATCCGCTGTGCCGCCAACAACTGCGCCTCGTGCTCTCGGAGCGTCTCCATCGCCTGCTTTTTCTCGGTGATGTCAAGATGCGAACCGACCATTCGATACGGCAGGTGGTTTTCGTCGCGGACAGAAGCGCCTCGGGCGAGGATCCAGCGATAACTGCCATTCTTGTGACGGAGCCTGTGTTCCAACTCGTACTCGGGAGTTTCACCCTTGAGATACCCCTGAATTCTCTCCAACGCACGCAGCCGGTCATCCGGGTGAAGAAGACGTTCCCAGACGTGAAATTCGTCTGCAATCTCGTGTTCCTCGTACCCCAACATGCTTTTCCAGCGAGGGGAGAAATGCACGCGATTGGTGCGGAGATCCCAGTCCCAGATTCCGGCATCCGTACCGCGCACAGCCAGCGCAAAGCGTTCTTCGCTCTCGCGCAGGGATTCTTCGGCCTGTTTGCGCCTGATGGTACTGGCCAGTACGTCCGCGACGGCGGTGAGAAACCGCTCGTCCTCGGCATTTCGAACGTACCCTTCAGGTAGATAGCAGGTAATCACGCCGATAACTTGATCGGCGGAAAGCATGGGAATGCAGTAGTGCCCGTGGAGACGCATATCGGGACAAACGCTTTCGTGGTCTTCGTCCACCCGCGACGCGAACACGATCTGAGCTCTCAGCGCCGCACGCCCGCAAAGACACGTACCTAAGGGGACCCGAGCGCACTGGTTGAGCAACGGCAGCGGCAGCCCCCGTTGGACTTTCAGATGGAGAATGCCGGGGTTCCCCTCCATCAAGAAGATGGCCCCGTGAGATGCGAGATTAAGCCAGGAAACCGCAAGCAGTTGATCGAGGACACGCTCCAGAAACTGCTGCAGGGGAATGGATTCCATGGAATCGTGGAGGATCGCTCCGATGACCTCCTGAATCTCCAGGCGCCTGGCGGTTTCCAGGGCCACGCACTCGCGCTCGGTGGCGACCAGACGCTGCTCGTTAAGCCGGATGACCGCCTGCTCGGCCCGCTTGCGATCGGTAATGTCTACGCCGCTTCCCACCAGGTAGGAGATCGGACCGACATCCAACCGCCTGCCGGTGAACCAGAACGAACGTGGCCCATCCTTGCCAATTAGCCGGGCGTCCACTTCGGCCAGCCCTTTCTCAAACACCTCCCGGATCTTGTCGGCCACCAGTGGCCGGTCATCGGCAAAGACGGTACTCAGGGCATCGTTTCCACGCAGCATTTCGTCGGTAAGGCCGGTCACCTCCTCCAAGAGCCGATTCCAACGAAGGAACCGCCGTTGGCTATCGAGCACGTAAAACACTCCGGGGATGCCGTCGATGACGATGTCGGCAAAACCCGGCTCACGCAGTAATTCGGCACAACTTGAATCGGTCATGTGGAAATATCCGGCCAATTCGTGATTATGCAGTGCAAAACGCCAAGGCAATCCTTTACACTGCTAAAGAGGAAAGAAAATCGACTTTGGGAAGAACGTGATTCGAACCCGCCCGGGCCCGATCCGATCCTCACTCATAGGCTCGCCGGAAACCACCGGCACCCGCCACATTTCGCGAAAGAATTTCACGAAGCATCGCGTTGCGAGATGTGCCATCTGTGGGTGTTTCCGTACCTATTGCGTTCCTCGGCGTACTCATCACGTTCAGCGCACGGTAATTTATTACGGCGGAGCATGATGAGTACACGTCGGGCCTTACCAGTGAACCGCTCTCGGAATATGATAAGGAGTATCTTCATCCTTGGAATTCTCGACTGCGAGAGCGGCGGTGGATTCGCGGCATTTGGGGAAATCGCACTAGCTCGGATTGAGGGGATAAGACCCGCATGGAACCACAACCGCACGACGACTTGTCTACGGAGGCCCCGTTGTCGCAGGTCCAACGGGCCGATCGCGTTTGCGACCAGTTCGAGGTGGCGTGGAAAGCCGAGCCGCGCCCGAGAATCGACGATTTCCTGGTCGGGGTTCCCTCTGCCCAATGGCCTGAGTTACTCCGCCAACTGCTGATCCTCGATCTCGACTATCGCCGGCAGCTTGGGGAAGGCCCAACGCTGGAAGAGTACCGGGCAGAATATCCGGCACTCGAACTCGATCGGTTCGCGGACCTGTTTGCCGAGACGTCGCAGCCTGTGCCATCGAGTGTTGCCGGGGCACCAGTCCAGGTTACCATGTCCTACACGCAAAGGCGCAACGGTCAGCTTCCTCGTATCCACTACCTGGGCGACTATGAATTGTTGGCCGAGATCGCGCACGGCGGCATGGGAGTGGTCTACAAGGCCCGCCAGCTTTCACTCAACCGGGTGGTCGCCGTGAAAATGATCCTCGCCGGACAACTGGCCACGAAGGCCGACCACGATCGGTTCCATTCCGAGGCTCAAGCTGCGGCCCTTTTGGACCATCCAAACATCGTGCCGATTTTCGAGATCGGCGAGCAGGAAGGACAGCACTACTTCTCGATGGGCTACGTCGACGGTCGGAGCCTGGCTGCTCGGCTGGCCGACGGGCCGTTGCCGCCGAAGGCAGCGGCGGAGCTGGTCGCTACGGTGGCCGAGGCGGTGGAATATGCCCATCGGCAAGGTGTCATTCATCGCGATATCAAGCCGTCGAACATCCTTGTCGATAGCAGGGGCTGCCCACGAGTGACCGATTTCGGCCTAGCCAAACGGGTCGATAGTGGCAGCGACTTGACGGCCACGGGCCAAATCTTGGGCACGCCCAGCTTTATGCCGCCCGAGCAGGCGGCCGGGCAGATCAATGCCGTAGGTCCAGCGGCTGACGTTTATGCCCTGGGTGCGACGCTCTATGCGGCACTCACGGGCCGGCCGCCGTTTCAGGCTGCCACGCCGCTGGAAACCTTAAAACAGGTGATCGAGCGGGAGCCGGTACGTTTGCGGCAACTCAACGCGGCCGTGCCACGCGACCTGGAAACCATCGTGCTGAAGTGCCTGGAGAAATCGGTCCCACGACGGTATGCGACCGCCAAGGAACTGGCTGAGGAACTGCGGTGTTATCTTGAAGGTCGGCCGATCCGGGCACGACCCGTAGGGCGATGGGAGCGCGTCTGGCGGTGGTGCCGGCGAAACCCAGTCGTGGCCGGACTGTCGGCGGCCGCCTTGCTCCTGATGGTGCTAGTCGGAGTGACGAGTACGGTTGGCTACTTGAGCACTTCGCGGGCGTTAAACCAAGTTGTCGCCGCGCAGCGGGAACGTGCCCTGGCGCAAGTCGCTACTTTGCGCACGGCGGAAATCTCTCGGGTGCCCGACCTGATCGAGGACTTAAAGCCGTTCCGCGCAGAGATCGTGCCGCAACTCCGCCGGTCTCTCCTGCAGCCGGAACTGGGCGAGCAGGAACGGTTGCGGCTGAGCCTGGCGCTGGTTGCGGAGGACCCGGGACAGGTGGCCTACGTCTCAGATCGGCTGCTCAGCGCCGAACCGGCGGAATTGCTCGTTATCCGCGACTCGCTGCTGCCGTACCGCGACGAATTGACGGCGCGAATGTGGCTGACCGTCGATGATCCGGCGGCGGCCAAGGACCGCCGCTTTCGCGCCATCTGCGCCTTGGCGGCTTTTGATCCGGCATCTCCACGCTGGACCACCGCCGGCAATCTGGCGGCCGAAGTCCTGGTGGCCGAGCACCCGTTATTGGTTGGCGCCTGGATGGAAGCCCTGCGGCCGGTCCGGCAGGCGCTTCTCCCAGGACTTCAGGCGGTTTTCCAAGATCAGAAGCGTCGCGACTCTCAGCGGTCGATGGCGACCAGCATCCTGGCCGATTACGCCGCCAACCGTCCGGACGTGTTGGCCGACCTGCTCATGGAAGCCGACGAGAAGCAATTCGCAGTCATTTACACGAAACTCAAGGAACGCGGCGAAGCGGGATTGCCGTTCTTGCAGGCCGAAATACAGATACCACCGCGCGGCAACACTGAGGAAGTGAAAGAGGCATTCGCCAAGCGGCAGGCGAATGCGGCGGTGGCCCTGCTCAGGTTGAACCAGCCTGAAAAAGTCTGGCCGCTTCTGAAGCACAGTCCCGATCCGACGGCGCGGAGCTATCTGATTCATAGCTTCGCCCCGTTGGGCGCCGATGTCATGCTCGTGGTGCGGCGATTGGACGAAGAAGCGGACGTATCGAGTCGACGCGCCTTGATCTTGTCGCTGGGAGAGTTCGACGTGACGCATTTTCCGGCAGCCGAGCGAAAGGCACTGATCGCCAGACTGATCGAGCTTTATCGCAGCGATTCGGATCCTGGCTTGCACGGCGCCGCCGAGTGGTTGTTGCGGCAAGAGGGCTGGGACCAGAAAGCGAAACTGGCGGAAATCGATTCCCGATTGCAAATTGATGAGAAGCAACTTCAAGCCTCCAAAGCCAGCGACAAGCAACAGTGGTACGTCAGCACGGCGGGGCAGACATTCGTAATCCTCCGCGCCGACAAACCGTTCCGCATGGGATCACCGGACGGAGAACCCGATCGACAGACGTACGAAGTTCTTCACCAACAGCGGATCGATCGAACCTATGCCATCGCCACCAAAATGGTCACGAAGGCCCAGTTCAGGCGTTTTCAAGAGGCCAACCCCGACGTTCGGAGGCTCGATATCATCGATCGATATACTAGCAGCGATGACTGCCCCCAGATTGTCGTGGACTGGTACGAGGCGGCACGCTATTGCAATTGGCTTAGCCGAATCGAGGGGATTCCCGAAGGGCAATGGTGCTATGAACCGAACGCGGACGGAAAATACGCCCAGGGAATGAGGCCCGCGAAGGGTTACTTGCAGCGGCGCGGTTATCGCTTGCCGACGGAAGCGGAGTGGGAGTATGCGTGTCGATCCGACAGCCAGACCAGCCGCTACTACGGGGTGGGCATCAAGCTCTTGCCCAAATATGCCTGGTTTTGGGACAATGCGGACGATTTAATCGAGCACCATCGCAATCGAGCTTGGCCGGTCGGAATGAAGAAACCGAATGACTACGGACTGTTCG
This sequence comes from uncultured Planctomycetaceae bacterium, assembly GCA_964615095.1. GTDB lineage: Bacteria > Planctomycetota > Planctomycetia > Pirellulales > Thermoguttaceae > JANXQG01. The sequence goes on from CAZTPX010000006.1 coordinate 18,276, forward strand.
ACATGCTTGGCAATGCTTGGCAGTGGTGCGACAATGTTTTTGCACCCTACTCCGGTTTGGAAGAGGCGGGAACAAATGTGGAGGCGTGGGACAAGGTTGGCCGCGTGTTGCACGGCGGCTCGTACGACTCTCTTGCATGGGACGTGCGTTCTGCCTTCCGTGTCAGCAGCGTTCCGACGGACAATAACGTCTCCTACGGGTTTCGCGTGGCGCGGACGTGCCCCTGAGTCGATTAGAGATTCTCGTCCCAGATCCGACGGATGACTTGCAGCTTGCGTTCGACCGTCCGCTCGCTGCAGCCAAGTCCCCGGGCGATCTCGGCGTTTTCACGTCCTTCCAGCTTGCCTTGGGCGACTTGCCTCTGCACGGAGTCCAGCACGGCAAACAGCCGCGAGACGTTCTCTCGTACGATGGCCGCAAATTCCGGAGTAGGCTCCTCCGCGATGACATGGTCCAGCTCTTCCGGAGCGCCTTCGCTCGAGCGCCGCTTTTGATAGCGGAGGAGGTCGTGTACCCGCCGGGAGGTCAAGACGACCAGCAGGGGCCAGAGATTCTCGCGGTTGCGAAGCTCGGAGAATTGCCCCGCCTCGGCGCCTTGCCACAGGTTGCGAAAGACGATTGCCGCCACGTCCTCTTCGTCGGCCATACGTCGCGGGGCGGAGCCCAGCTTCCTTCGCGCCAACCGCACGAGGCGTTCGAAGTAGCGATTCCAAAGGCAATCCGCCGCCTTGGCCTCCCCCGCCTTCAGGCCGGCGATCCATTGCGTCACGGAAGCATTGGCCGAACTGAGCGAAGCATTCCCTCCCGGATCGTGCGAAGAAACCATAGGTCGATGTTCTCCCGTGTCAATATCGACTGAGTCCGCGGTGTGGCTCACGCGACTTATAAGCATTCTACGCGGCGGGCAATCCGCGCATAATTCGTGCATGCAGTGGCGGTGAGCGGGTAATTGTCTCCGGGCGTTTTCCCCGAGACCAACACGGCTCGTGTGGAAAGGGCTGCCGCTTAATGATGTTCAACCATTGTACCGACCTGGCCTCGGTGGGCAAGGCACGGGATATTCCTGTCGGGATATTCCTTGTATCTCGCGGTTACTGCCAACCTTGCCTTCCATGAAGGGGATGCGAATAATTTTCCGCGTCCCGTATGCACACTTAACCCGCCCGCCAAGGCCGTCGTCCATGGAAAATACCGGCGAACACTCGGACCGCTTGCTTCCGCTTTCCAAGGTGGTTCGCATCGACGAGATCTGTGACCGGTTTGACCAGGCCATCAAAGAGGCAATCAAAAGCGGTGCGCCCTGGCCTGGCATTGAGGACTTCTTGGGTGATACGGTCGAGCCCGTGCGTTCCGAGCTGCGCAAGGAGCTGATGGCGGTGGAAGCCTCCTACCGCGAGCAACAGGCGACAAGCGGCAATGCGGCGAATGCCGACGTACGGCTAGCAGAGTCAGGAGATGCTCCTACTGAGGAGCAGACGGTGGCCTACGTTCCCAGCGAACAGTCCGGCACCGTCGTTGCCGGCCGCTACAAGCTGCTGGAAGCGATCGGCGAGGGTGGCATGGGCACAGTCTGGGTGGCCGAGCAGACGCAGCCCGTCCGCCGCAAGGTGGCGCTGAAGCTCATCAAGGCGGGCATGGACTCGAAGTCCGTGCTGGCTCGTTTTGAGGCCGAGCGGCAGGCCCTGGCCGTGATGGACCACCCCAACATCGCCAAGGTGCTCGACGGCGGGCTGACGGAAACGGGCCGCCCCTTTTTCGTGATGGAGTATGTCAAGGGTGTGCCGATCACCGAGTATTGCGAAGCGACGCGGCTGAGCATTCCCGAGCGGCTGCAGTTGTTCGTGCAGGTCTGCCAGGCCGTCCAACACGCTCATCAGAAGGGAATCATCCACCGCGACCTGAAACCGTCGAATATCCTCGTCGCCCCGTATGACGACAGGCCGGTGCCCAAAGTCATCGACTTCGGGCTGGCCAAGGCGATGCACCAGCCGCTGACCGAGCGGACGCTGCACACCGCCCACGACGCCGTGCTGGGCACGCCGGTCTACATGTCGCCGGAACAGGCGCAGCTCAACAACTTCGACGTCGACACCCGCTCGGACCTGTACTCGCTGGGGGTGTTGCTCTACGAGCTGCTGACGGGTACGACTCCGCTGGAGAAGCAGCGCCTCAGACAAGCGGCTTGGGATGAGATTCGTCGCATCATCCGCGGGGAAGAGCCGCCCCGGCCCAGTATGAGGCTGAGCTCCAGCCAAGCGCTGCCGTTACTGGCTGTGGGGCGGCAGATGGAGCCGGCGCGGCTGACGAAACTCATCCGCGGGGAACTGGACTGGATCGTGATGAAGTCGCTGGAGAAGGACCGCAGGCGGCGGTACGAGACGGCCAACGGCTTCGCTATGGACGTTGAGCGCTTTCTGGCCGGCGAACCGGTGTTGGCCGCGCCGCCCAGCACCCGCTACCGACTGCGGAAGTTCGCCCGCAAGCATCGCGCCGCCTTGACGACGGCCACCACTTTCGTCCTGCTCCTCCTGGCAGGCGCGGCCTCCAGCACCTGGCAGGCGGTGCGGGCGACGCGGGCGGAAACCGCCGCAAGGACTGCGGAAGAGTACGCCGAGGCAAGGCAAGCCGAGGCCGAGCGGCAGAAGAACCGGGCCGAAGCGGAGAAGCAGAAGGCAGATGGTAATGTATCACAAGCGCCGCTAACGCTCGAATCGCGATCGGACAGAGTTTGGCTGCTGATTTTCCCAGGAAGCCATACCTTTTGCGACAATTCCCATCAAACCACCCATTTCTCGGAATGCCGTCGGCCCGCTAACCTGCGGCGGTCACCCCCACTCCGCGCGCAACCGCCTGCCGTTCCTCTGCTTGCCGCGTGGTGTTCGCGCGGCTAAAATACCGGACGTGGAAATCACGTTATCGAGTAGGCAAACCATGCGCACGATCAAGACCCTTGCGATGTTGGTCCTGCTGTTGGCCCTCGGCTCCGGGGCTGCCCTGGCCCAAAAAAAGAACGATCCGCCGAAACAGGTGCCGCTGAACCAGTTCATCGATAAGCATTTCGCCCATTGGGACCGCAACCACGACGACGTTCTCGACATTGCCGAGGTCGATCGTAGCGTCGAGGATCACAATGTCTTCGGACGCGAAGCAGCCGTTATCTTCCGCATCCGCGAGCGGATGACGGGCAAGGGCAAGCCTTCCCACTTGTCGCACCAGCAGGTGCTCGCGCTGGCCCAGGATCGAGCATTTGAAAAAGCGGTCGATGCGACCGCCAAGCAGTTGGGAACGATTGACCGCGAGCTGTTCCTGGCCAGCGACCCCGACCTTTCCACTTTCCATCAAGGCCGGTTGGGCGATTGTTACCTGCTTTGCACCGTCGGCGCGCAGGTGCATCGCAACCCCAAGGCGATACGTGAGATGATCCATCCCCTGGTGACCGGCGGCTTTCAGGTCGCTTTCGGCGACGGCCAGAAAATCCCGATCTCCCGGCTCACCGACGCCGAATTGCTCTTAGGCGCCCAACTTGACAGCCATCACGGCAGTTGGCTGGTGGTGCTGGAAAAGGCCTACGCCAACATTCGCGAGCGCCAGCGGGCGAAAAAGAAGAAACCGGGCAACGGCCCCACGATCGTGCCTGAGGACACGCTCAACGGCGGCTATCCGGGCGAGATCATTTCGCTCTTGACCGGCCAGCAGCCGGCCAATCTGGACGTGAAGAAAATGACCCGTCGCGATCAGGTGCATAACATGCTGGTCGATCGGATGAGGAAACGACGGCTTGTTTGCATTTCGGCGGTGGTTGCAAAGCCGCCTCCCGGCATGATCACCGACCATTGCTACGCCATCTTCGGCTACGACGGCAAAGAGCGAAAGGTGACCATCTTCAATCCTTGGGGCAACCAGTTTACTCTCAAAGGCCCTCCGGGTCTGGCTAACGGCTATCCCCAAGAGAAAAGTTTCGCGCTCACGCTGCAAGTCCACGACAATGGCAAAGGCATCGTGTGGTCGGGCAGCCTGGAGGTAGCCGAACTCAAACGGGACCAGATTCGTTCGGCCGGCCCGGATTGTTCACGACAAAGAAGGTGGCGTTTCCCCTGAAGGCGACCGTCGAACCGCTGCCGGGCTGATCGGGGAACCGCTGCATATCGGCCATCGCTGGTTGAACATGATCTCCCTGGACGCCATAATCAAGCGAGTTGCAAGCAAAGTCCACAAAAGGAGCAGCCTATGAACGCCCCTAGAATCCTCAGCATATCGGGCCTCGTATTGAGCTTCGCCCTGATGATTCTCTCCCGGCCGGAGACCTCAGCCGGGGCAGTGGAATCGGTCAGCTCTGAAACGCCCCAAGAGCGCACCGCCCGCTTAGCATGGTGGCGGGAATCGCGGTTCGGCATGTTCATCCATTGGGGGCCAGTCAGTCTGAAAGAGACGGAGATCAGTTGGTCACGTGCCAATTCCAATTCCAAGTGTCCGAACAACGGCCAAATTCCGGTCGCGGTGTACGACAGCCTGTACAAGGAGTTCAATCCGACGAAATTCGACGCCAAGCAGTGGGTCGCCGTCGCCAAGGCGGCCGGGATGAAATACATGGTGCTGACCGCCAAGCATTGCGATGGGTTTCTGCTCTGGGACTCGAACGTGGATGACTACAACATCATGCACACGCCGTTCAAACGCGATGTCTGCGCCGAACTCGCCGAAGCTGCGCACAAAGCCGGGTTGCGGATCGGTTGGTATTTCTCGCCGATGGACTGGCGCGACCGCGATTGTCGTAGCGAAAAGAACGCCGAGTTCGTCAAACGGATGCAGGGAGAACTGAAGGAACTGCTGACCAACTACGGCAAGATCGACTTGCTATGGTTCGATCACGATGGGCGGTCCGCGCCTTGGGACCAGGAGCGGACCTATTCACTGGTCAAGAGTCTCCAGCCGCAGATCATCATCGACAACCGATTGGACCTCGGTCGTGGGCAGGATGCCGGCAGTGCGCAGAGCATCGGCCCTCACGCAGACTACTACACACCGGAGCAGTCGGTGGGCGGCTTTGATGCTCAGCATCCTTGGGAGTCGTGCATGACCATCTCGCGCCGTGGTCAATGGGCCTGGGGCGGATCGCAGGATGGCGTAAAGACATTCGCAGAGTGTCTGAACATGCTGGTCCGTTGCGCCGGTGGCGATGGCAATTTGCTGTTGAACGTCGGTCCCATGCCTAACGGCGAAATCGCCACGGAACAGGTGAACCGTTTAAAAGAAATGGGAACCTGGTTGGGCAAGCACGGCGAAAGCATCTACGGCACGCGGGGCGGTCCGTTCAAGCCCGGCCGGTTCGGCGTCTCGACACACAAAGGCCACACCATCTACCTGCACATCCAACGCTGGTCCGGGAAGACGCTGATGTTACCGGCCATTCCTGCCAAGATCATCCGCAGCATGGTACTGACCGGTGGCACCGCACCCGCCAAGCAGACCGCGGACGGCATCGAGATTGCGCTGCCGGCTGGGGATCGGCAGGAGATTGACACGGTCATAGCCCTGGAGTTGGATCGCCCGGCCAGTGAAATTGCACCGCTGCCCACGCTCGTCGGCTCGCAGTCGTTGGCGACCGGCAAGAAAGCTACGGCCTCGAACGTCTTTCAGGGAAATGCCCAATACGGTTCGGACAAGGCCTTCGATGACAACAGCGAGACTCGCTGGGCCACCGATTCCGGTACGAAGTCCGCCTGGCTGGAAGCCGATCTTGGCAAGCCGATGACCATCGGCCGTGCCGTCATCGAGCAGGCGTATCCTGAGTTGAAGCGCGTCCGTAAGTTCGCCATCGAGTACTGGCAGGACGGGCAATGGAAACCCTGTTACCGCGGTGAAAACATGGGAGCCGTGCTCGATGCCGCGTTCGATCCGGTCATCGCCCAGCGAGTACGATTGAACATCACCGAAGCCACCGATGGGCCAACCATCTGGGAGTTCCAGTTGTTCAAGTCGCCATGAGCGAAGACGACCATGCAGTTGACGTCCGATGCCTCCGATCAAGGCTTGGCCAACAGCTTCTGCCGGTATGCCGGCTCCAGCCCGGCCTCGTTGGCGACGGCCTCCAGCGTTTCCTTCGCTGGGGCGACCTTCTGGAACAGATTGCCATCCCAGGTATTGCCACTCTCACTGCACTGGCAGAAGAAGAGCGGACTTTCGGTTCCATATACCACGTTCTTCTCAAACCGATAACCCCGACACCCTAAATCGGCTCGGACTCCATCCAGGTAGATTCCCGCGGCACTCCAAGGTCCAGCACCACGAGGGTTATGAGGATTGCGGCGAAGATCGTGTATCCAGTTACCGCGGATCTCTGCGCCGCGGTCGGCTTGGGGGAAGGAAACGTAGATCCCGGCGCCGTCTACTGCCACCTTCATCACATCATGGATATGGTTGTGAGCCACCGTGTTGTTCCTGGCGAAGGGCGGTCCCGGGGCCTCGTTCCCGCTGACTACGATCCCTGAGTAGGCAACATCGTGGATCAGGTTATGGGCCACCAAGGCGTCCTGCGTCAGGCCCAGAAAGATCCCGATCGCACCAAAGTAGTCTAAGCCACAGTCATAAATGTGGTTGTTGGCGATACGATACCCCTTGTGCTCATCCGGGCGAATCGGGTCGGCCCACCTCCAGGTGTCGCGGTTGCGGATTCCACCGGCCGTAATGCCGCCCCCGCCCAGACCACAGATCTCGTTGCCTTCAATCGTGTTCTCGGCGCAGCCGTTCAACAGGCTTAGTCCGATGCCGCCTGCGTGTCCGACGCCTCCATCGAGGAAGTCACAGCCGCGGGCATACTTGAAGCTCACGGCGGCATCGATCCATCGGTACTTCTTGGCCAGCTCCGGCTCCTTCTGTTCCAGAAGCTCCAGGCAGCCGAACATCGCCGTAAATCCATAGGGCGGCAGCGGCCAATCCACGTGGGCCACGTAGAGGCCCTTGAAGCGCAGGTTCTTCACCGGCCGCAGCGGTGTGCCGGCGACGACCAAGAGCGATTTCTGGACGACCGGCGCTACCACTTCGGCCTGGGTCAAGTCTTCTCCCTTCCGCGGCCAATAGGAAAGCCTGCCCGTCTGGCGATCCAGATACCACTCGCCCGGTTGATCCAACATCTCGATGGCGTTCTCGAAATAGCACGAGTAAGCGCCCGAAGGGAAACTGATGTTGTATTCGCCAGGCAAGCCGTGCGGCCAGTTATGCGGTGGCGGGAGGGTGAACGTGTTGTCCGCCTCGTTGATGCGCCCCAGGCGTTTTCGCGTGCCGTCATTGTTATTGATCCAGGTTACTTCGATGTCGGCGACGTTCTTCCACGCCCGAATGGGATGGTCCACACCCAAGGTCACCATCGCGTCGTTGGCATCGCCATTGGGTCGGGGCCGTACCTTCCACCACTCTCCCGGATTCGGCGTTCGTGCCCGGTTGGCCCGCCGGCCGTCAACAAACAACTGGCGGAAGTACCACTGGCCGGCTTTGACCTCGGGAAGTTCCACGGTCCAAATCTGGCCCTGCCCACGCTGCCAGCCGCTGATCTTCCTGCCCCCGCTCAGCACGACCTTTTCGCCCGGCCAGGCGGCGTAGGTGATGGTGTGCCGATTGGTTCCTGAGTCTTCCGGTACAAAGACCAGCGGTTGCCGCAACCGATACGTCCCTCCGCGGACCAGCACCAGCACGTCGGAGTTTATCCCGGCCGCCAATCGCGGACGCAACAGGTCACGTGCTCGGGCGATGCTGGCCAGGGGCGCTTCCGCCGTGCCGGCGTTATTGTCGTTCCCGTCGACGGCCACATAGAGGTCGGCCTTCGGCGGCTCCGCTGCTGATGCGCCGGCAGAAATCACCATGATCGCCCATACTGCAAGAAGTCTCGTCGTGTTCACTGTCTCTCGATGGGAGGGAATGAAGCCCTCGCCTTCAGGCGAAACCTTTAGGATACGTTAGACGTTGTTGTGCGAGGGAATTCCGTCTTGTGGTTATGTGTTTTCTCGAAAAGGCTCGAACTGTGAGCTCTTTGTGTCAGGTTATTCAATTCGGGATGTGCGAAGGACTTCAGTCCGTAGCTCATCCCGTTGCCTTTGAAGCCCTCGCCTTCAGGCGAGGGTCGTTCACTTCGTACCGGGTCGCCAAGAACAGCGGCAACCGGTCGCCAAGGATCTTGCGATGTGTTGCCAGGGCCAGTTCTGGCGTGTTCGTGTCGTGGGAAAGATGGCCCAAGCAGGCCCATTTCATCCGCTTCGACGCAGATGCCAAAAGAAGTTGGGCGGCCTCGACATTGGAGATGTGACCGCCCGGCCCTGCAATCCGTTCTTTATGCCACTCGGGGCGAGCGGCATTGGCGAGCATGTCGGGATCATAATTGCTCTCCAGCAGTACGGCATCCAGCGATGCGATCACGTCGCCCAGGCCGTCAAAGACATGCCCCAGGTCCGTCATGATGCCCAACCGGTGCTTGCCATCGTCCACCACGAACACCACGCCGTCTGCCCCGTCATGGGGCGTAGAAACCGTTTCGACCGTCACCTTGCCGACTTGAATCGTTTTCCCGGCAACGAAATACCGGAGGTCTCCGATTTCGCCCAGTGCAAATCGCTTGGCCGCCTCGAAGGTCTTGGCGGTGGCGTAGATCGGCAGGCCAAACGTGCGGTTCAGGACGCCCATGCTGCGGCAATGGTCAATGTGGTCGTGGGAGATCAGGACGGCATCGACCGCAGTTACATCCCGGCCATGCTTGGCGAGCCGCTCTTGGACATCGCTGGCACTGATCCCGGCGTCGAAGAGCAGCTTGACGCCGCCTGCTTCCACGTAGATACAGTTGCCGTTGCTGCCGGATTGGAGAGAAATGACTTTCATGGGAATATTGTATCTCAAGTTCCTGAATTGGACAGGGAAAGCTGGAACCGTGTGGCCCAGTATGATATTCTGGAATTCAAACAATTTCCTGGGCCTCGGCCCCATTACCTGTGAAGGAAGAACACGATGAAGAAGATGATGTTGCTGCTGACAGCCTGCCTTGCATGGGGCATACCGGCAGGTGCCGCTGACGAGGTCATTCCGCCCAAGACGCACCCCGACTCGACGAAATGGGACAACCTGTTCAACAAGGACTTGTCCGATGCCATTTTCCCCAAGGGAGTGTGGTACTATGAAAACGGTCTATTGACGGCGACCAAGGACGAGAACATCTGGACGAAGAAGGAATACGGCAACTGCATTATCGACCTGGAATTCAAGAATGCTCCCGGAACGAACAGCGGCGTATTCGTGTACGGGAGCGACATGAAGAACTGGGTTCCCAACTCGGTCGAAGTCCAGATTCTTGATGACTACTCCCCAAAATGGTCCCGTGCTCCGAAGACTTGGCTGTGCGCCGGTATCTTCGGACGCCTGGCTCCTTCCAAGCAGGTGGTCAAGAAGGCCGGTGAATGGAACCGCATGACCGTCACCTGCCAGGGACCGAAAATCTACGTGATCCTCAATAGCGAGCACGTCACGGAAATTGACATGAAGAAGTGGACTTCCGCCAAGAAGAACCCCGATGGCAGCGACATCCCGCCCTGGCTAAGCCGACCGCTCGCTGAAATGGCTACCAAAGGACACGTCGGTCTGCAAGGAAAGCACGCTGGGGCACCAATCTACTTCCGTAATGTGAAGATCAAGTCCCTCGACTGAATCGATTGCCGAAAAGAATCAGGAGGCGTCCTACACTTCGATGGTCATTTGGTCAATTCTAACCGAGGAGGCGTGGGACCACTTGCAGCGGAAGGGCCGTCTGCGAGTCACTCGCCGCCACCTCATCCAAGAGTTCCTCGGTTCCTATATTTGGATGGCAGTACAGATGGAACGGCGGCTCACGATTCTAAGGCCGAGCAAAGATGCCATGCCGATCTGGGGTTGGTATCAATGGGAGGGTGCGGTTCGGCGTAAGCCAGACCTTCGGGCTGGCGGACATCTGCCCGAAGGAACGAAAGGCGTTCGAGTGGAATGCCAAGTGGAAGACTGCCGGGTGTTGCTGTCCGACTTCGACCTCTGGCATTACGTTCTCAACTACTGGTACTTGCCCGAGACCGAAAAGCATGGAGAGGCATTCGAGAAGAATCTGACCAGTGCTGGCCTGTCGTTCTACAAATGCGATCACAGTGCCCCATTGCCCCACGCCCAATACCGACGAAAGATCGAAAGGAGTTGGGAGAGAATATTCGACGTGGACTGGGCCGACAAGGGCCAGGCCATAGCCGATCCCCGAAAACAGAAGTCGATCCAGGCGACCCTCTGGGAACTCGTCCTTGACGATGTTGTACAGGTCAAGGAATTTACTGCCAGATAGAAATAGGAACGCCATGCCCAGACTCAGTGCCGGTCTCCTGATGTACCGCATCAAGGATGGAGTCCTCCAAGTCCTCATGGCCCATCCTGGCGGCCCCTACTTCGTCAACAAGGACGATGGGGCGTGGACAATTCCCAAAGGCGAACCGGATGCCGACGAAGATTTGCTCGTCACGGCCCAGCGGGAGTTCGAGGAGGAGGCAGGCGTGAAGCCCATCGGTCCTTTCATCCCGCTGAAACCCATTCAGCAGAAGGGCGGCAAGATCGTCCATGCCTGGGCCTTTGAAGGCGACTGCGATCCGGCTGCCATCAAAAGCAACACGTTCACGATGGAATGGCCGCCTCGATCAGGGCGGCAAATGGAGTTCCCAGAGATCGACCGGGCCGAGTTCTTCGATCTGGCGACGGCCAGGAAGAAGATTAAGGCGGGGCAGGAAGCGTTGATCGAGGAGCTTGAAACGATCTTGAAACAGCGAAGCCAATGAAGATGATCACCACAGGGGTTTTGCCCAGTCGCATTTGCAAGACTATAATCATGACCTGACACTTCAAAAGGAGATCGCCATGACAAGACTTGCCCTCGTTGTGATACTGTTGCTCGGAACCGTTGCCCATGCGGAAGAAAAGCGACCAACCAAGATTTGGAATCTCACCGGCCCGCTCGGTGAAACGCCCAAACACGTTACCGATGCCTATCCGCTTTCCGACCAGCAGAACAAGGGCGGCTGGATCAAATTCGAGTCTATGAGCGACGAGTTCAAGGGCAAGGATCTGGACCGCAACAAGTGGGTCTTGGGGATCGTCGGATGGAAGGGCCGCCAGCCCGGTCTTTTCAGCGAGACAAACGTGACAGTCTCGGGCGGCAAGCTGCACCTGACCATGCGGAAAGAGACGTTGCCGCCCGAGATGGAAAGACTCGGCTACCACGATTACACTTCCGCCGCCCTGCATTCCAAGGTCCGCTCCAGCTACGGCTACTACGAGGTCAAGGCCAAGCCGATGGATTCGGGCGGCTCAAGTTCCTTCTGGTTCCACAACGAGGGCAAATCCGACTGGGTTACGGAAATCGACGTGTTCGAGATCGGCGGTAAGGCCAAGGGTTTTGAGCACAAGGTCAACATCACCCTCCACGTTTGGCAAACGCCCAAGGAGAAGGAACATTGGCAGGTGGGTGGTGCCTGGGTCTCCCCGTGGCGATTGGCCGACGATTACCACGTTTACGGATTCGATTGGGGAAAGGACGAACTGAGGTTCTACGTGGACGGCGTGCTTGTCCGCTCCGTCGAAAACACGCACTGGCACCAGCCGCTCTTGCTGACCTTCGACAGCGAAACGATGCCCGAGTGGATGGGAATGCCGAAGGACGAAGACTTGCCATCAACGTTCAACATCGAATATGTCCGGGCGTGGAAGAAGCAGTGAATCGAAGGAGTCGATCATGTCTGACCAATCGCTGTTGATGCTGTTGGACGAAGTGCGGGGCAAGACGCTGCGGTTGCTCCAGAGCGTGACCGACGATGAGACCCGCTGGTCGCCGCCGGAACTCCACAACCATATTCTCTGGCACGCCGGACACAGTTTTGTCCTGGTCGAGTCGCTTATTACAGAAGCGGCTGGCGAATTGCCCCAGATCCCCGAAGGCTGGTTTGAGATCTTCAGTTGGAAGAGCAATCCCGCCCAGGTGGCCTCGTACCGCTGGCCGCCGCTGGCACAAATCATCGTCCAGTTGACCGAGCAGCAGGGGCGATTGCGGCGGGTGATCGAACGGCTCAGCGAAGAGCAACTATCCCGCCCCCTGCCGGGACGAGGCACGCATACTGCTCGCTATGTCATTATCCACGGATTGCACGACGAAGCCTGTCACTCAGGCGAGATCTGGCTTCTGCGGAAACTAATCCGGTCTTCAGTAAAGGAGAAGACGAATGCGTCTCACCCGTTACCAAGCCCTGCAACAACTTCGAGCCTCGATGGCCAAACTGCCCATGGTGATTTTCCTTTTTGTCACCGTGGTCGTCGTTTGCGATGTCAAGGCAGCGGATTCTCCGCTGACCAAGACCTTCGTCTACAAGAAGACGAAGCAGGCCGATCTGGAGATCGTCGTCCACTATCCGCCCGGTTAAAAGGACACCGACAACCGGCCCGGTATCGTGTTTTTCTTCGGCGGCGGGTTCCAATTCGGCAGTAACGAGCAGTTCAAGCCACAGGCGACCTATCTTGCGAGCCGGGGCATGGTTGCCGCCAGGGCCGACTACCGGGTGAAATCCCGGCACGGCGTCGAACCGGATGCTTGTGTCGAGGACGCCAAAAGCGCCGTCCGATGGATGCGGCAGAACGCCGCCAAACTCGGCATAGATCCCAATCGTATCGTGGCTGCCGGAAGTTCGTCAGGCGGCTACCTCGCCGTCGCCACTGCCTGCCCTGGTCTCGACGCCGAAGGGGAAGATGCTCGCATTTCCTCCAAGCCCAATGCCCTGGTTCTGTACAATCCCTACCTGCCATCGGCCGCCGAGGAGCCGCACTGGAAGATCGTGCCCAGGTCGCACCTGACGAAAGACACCCCACCGGCGCTGATCATGTTCGGCACGAAAGACGAGTTGCTCAAGCGGGCTGAGGTTTACGTGGCGAAATCCAAGGCGGTCGGCCATAGGGCCGAGATGTTTTTGGCTGAGGGCGTCGGCCACGGTTTCTTCAACCGGCCACCCTGGTCGGAAAAGACGACGCAGCGCATGGATGAGTTCCTGGTGTCGATTGGCTACCTTCAGCGAAAAGCAGACCGATGAGCATCTACGCAACTCTATGGCGGATTCAGATTCAAGACCCGGCATCGCCCTTTACTTCGCCCAGATGGGTGCAGGTAACGGCCCAGGCCGTGCCGCCGCACATCGGCAACCCGACGCCCGGTTGTGGCTATGAGAAAGGCGATCCCTACTGCGACTTCCTGCCGCCGCCCGTGGAAACGGACGAGGACGGCCAAGCGGAATTCGACCGTGCCGTGGTGTTCGTCGCCGAAGGGACGAAGAAGGACACGGCCCGGAGCGGGCAGGAATACGTCGATCCGCTCCTGGTGTTGACCGGCAAGGAGTATGCCGAGATGCCGTTCCAAGTCCTCTTGGACAAGCTCGAAGAGGCCGTCCGCAGCGGCCCACGAGTGGCCATGGAGTACCTGGACGGCGAGAGCGAATCCCAGGTCTTCACCGAAGACGAGTGACGGGACTCATGGTCATCTGGTCAATCCTTACGCAGCAGGCTTGGGAGCAGTTGCTGCGAAGGGGCCGATTACGGGCCAGTCTCCGCCACATCATCAAGGAATTTCTCGGCCCGTATCTATGGATGGCCGAGCAGATGGAACGGCGATTGGCAGCGCCGAGGCCCAGCAAGGCCGCCATGCCGATCTGGGCTTGGTATAGGTGGACGGCAAGACGCTGCAAGCCAGATTTGCGGGCCACGGGGCATCTTCCCAGAGGGGAGCGGGGAATCAGGCTTGAGATGCAAGTGGCGGACGAGCGAGTGCTGCTGTCCGACTTCGACCTATGGCATTACGTCCTCAACTACTGGTATCTGCCCGAATCCGAAAGGGCCGGTGATGAATTTGAGAAGAAGCTGGCCAAGGAGGGGCTGTCGTACTTCAAGTGTGATCACCAACGTCCCCTGCCGCACACCGAGTACCGGCAGGCAATCGAGAAAAGCTGGGAGAGAATCTTCGAGCTGAACTGGGCGGATCGACAGCATGCAGTCGCCGATCCCCCGGAAAAGAAGTTGATCCAAGCGACCCTTTGGGAATTGGTTCTTGAGGATGTTTTGGAAGCCACGAACTTCACTGCCAGATAGGCAGAACCGTCATTCATCTCCTTGACAACAGTTACCACTCCCGTCAAACTAATCGTTTTCCAACTCACCACTCACCAGGAAGCCACCATCATGCCAAAGACAGAAGGCACCACAGCCCAAGCGGTGCGGAAGTACCTCAAGGCGAACCCCAAGGCCAAGGCTGCGGAAGTCGTCGATGCCATGAAGAAGCAGGGCATCGAGACTACATTGAAGTACGTGACAAAACTCAAGTCCACCCGGAGGCGGCGGCGCAAGGCGGTGAAGCAGGTCGTGGCAGCGGTTGCTCCGACCGGGATCGGCGTCCAGGAGATCAAGGCGGCCTTGTCCTTCATCAAGGGCGTGGGGAGCGTGGATGCGGCGAAGCAGGCCCTTGCAGCGGCCATTGAGATCAAGAAGGTCGTGTAGCACGCATGGCCGCAGAGCAGCCCGATATCCGATAGAGTTCTAGTCCGGTCAACGTTGAAAAAAGCCCCTCGTGGCAAGTGCGCCACGAAGGGCTTTTCGTTTGCGGCAAACATCAGGCACGACGGCTCGTTCTCTCTTGGCAAGGCCAGCGACAGTCAGTCCAGAAGATTCACTTCAGCAACTCGTAGAAGACGACTTCGCCCTTTTCCGTCTTGCCCTTTAACTTTCCGCCCAGGGCTTTCATGTGCGGGGTTTTCCCGTGAGCATCAATTGCCGCCTTGCTGGCCCACTGCTCGTAGAACATGAACTGCGTCTTGTCGGACTTCGACTGATGAAGATTGTAGCAGAGGCAGCCGGGCTCTTTCCGGGTCGGCTCGACCATTCCCAAGAGAACTTCCTTCACGGCCTCTTCCTGTCCAGGCTTGGCCTTGATCGTTGCCGTCAGGATGATGCCTTCCTTGGGCATGTCGGACGTTGCGACTCCTTCGGCCACGGCTTCGCCAGCAAAACAGGGCAATGCGGCCAAGGCTGCGCCTCCGGCCAGCAACGTGCGTCGGTTGATTGTCATAATTGTTCGCTCCAGTAGATGGGTTGTGAATATGCCAGCTTACCCTAGATCGCCATGGACTGCAATCGTCACCGGACGGCAAACACCGGATAGTGACGGTTGACAAGGCCGATTCGTGGAAGGAAAATCATGCTCAAGATAAGGAGAACTGTGATGAGTCGAGCGGCGTTCTTTCGGAGTTTGATATTCTTTCTGTGCTTATGCCTGGCGCTGGCCCTGGGCTGGTCGCCCGCCGTTGGGCAGGATAGACCTTGGGTTGCCGCCTTCGGAGCCAAGGCCGATGGCAAGACCGACGATACGACCCAGACCTTTGCCATCGAGACCTACGTGGGGCGAACGTACAACTATCTGGACAACATGGTGGATAAGGACGGCCTGCCCTACTTCGACATCTTCTGGACCGACCCGGCCGAGGCCGCCCACGACTGGCCCGACTTCGGCGACGTGATGAGCCGTCAGTTGCAGGCGGCGATCATGGCCCGGCACCTGACAGGCAAGGAGGCCCGCAACGAAAAACTCTGGGCGAAAAAGATCCTGTCCTACCTCGATCCGCAGACCGGGCTGTTGGTGCGTCCGAAGACCAGCTTCTCGGAGCACGTTGCGGACCCCGACGACCAGGCTCTTGTGCTCTACGCCCTAGTGACAGCGTATGCCGACACGAAAGATCCGGCCGTTCGGGACGCTATCTGCAAGATGGTGGACCACCTTCCCGCCACCTACAAACGGGACGGCTGGATCAGAGGCTTCATAATCAAGAGCCTGATGACTTGCGTGCGGCAGACAGGCTACAAACCGGCCCTCGACCAAGCCGGGATGTTGGTGAAGCTGGCCTTCGAGGAGAACCCGCTTTTCAGTCCCGACAACACCTTCCGCCATGGCGGCCACATGCACGGCAACCTGCGCATCTTGGTTGGAACGGCCGATTATGCCTTGTACGTGAAAGACCCCGTGTTCTTCAGCCGGGTCGATGCGATCTACCGTTACGTCCGATCCACCGGCACCCGGTTCGGTTTCCTACCCGAAGTCATCGGACGGAAGGGAGATGTGGTCTCCTGCGAGACCTGCGCACTGATGGATTTCCTTGGCCTGGCCGTGACGCTGGCCAACAACGGCCATCCCGAGTATTGGGGCGACGTGGAGCGCATGCTGCGGAATCAGTTGGTCGAAAGCCAGGTCAGCGATGTTTCCTGGCTGCGGCCGGGAGACAAGCCGGACAGCGAGCAATTCTCCTGGCGGGACGTTGGATCGAGAATGGTCGGCGGTTATGCGGGCTGGAGTTCGCCGACGCACATCTTGGCGGCCAAAGAAGGGTTGCAATGGGGCGGCTCGGAATTGCGGGGCAAGGCGAGGGCGTTTCAGAACTGCTGCGGCGGCTCGGGCACGCACGCCTTCTTCATCGCCTGGAAGAATGCCGCTCGCTTTGAAACCGGCACCTTGTCCGTCTATTTGCACATCGACAAACTTCTCCCTCAGGCCGAGATCCGCTGCTATCAGCCCTACAAGGGCTTGCTGACCATCGATCTAAAGCAGGCTTGCAGGGTCCGTGTCCGTATCCCCGATTTCGTGGAGCCGACAGCGATCAAGGCGAGGTCGAACCGAGGCGAGATCAAGACAAGGGTGTGGGGGAACTTTCTGGAACTGGGCGACTGCCAAGCTGGGGAGAAGTTGGAGGTAGGCTATCCGTTGCCGCTCCGTGAGGAAGATGAAACCATTGGCAATCCCGGCTTCAGGCAGTACCGCTACCATGTGACGTGGAAGGGCGATACGGTGGTCAAGATGACGCCCGTTGGCAACTCGGCAAGAAAGGGCTTTTCCGATTTCGACAAGAAGCAGGTTGAGGTCTACTATGGGACGGAAGGGCCGGGACCGCTGTACCAGCGGGAGTTCATGCTGAAGGACGTGGAACCGCAGCCGTCCCCACTTCACAGGGACGACGGCCTGCTCGACTTCTGGTATCTTCGGTAACTCCATCGAACGGCGAAGCGTCAGTGAAACACATCGGAACAGACATTCTGTGCCGCACTTTTGTCCGAGACCAGCGGCAAGTAAAATGGTGCCATCTGTCCCCAACACCGGAAAGGAGCCTCACAATGAACCGAAGATGCGTTATCACGAGCCTGATCGCCGCTTTTCTTCTCGGTGCAACTGTTGCCATGGCCGCCGAAGAACCGAAGGCGGAACCGGGAAAGCAAGATCCCCAGAAGTTGGAGCGGACGATCAAGGTCACGATGGACTATCTTCTGTACCTGCCCAAGAACTATGCCGAGAAGGAGTCCTGGCCGCTTCTGCTTTTCCTCCACGGGTCTGGGGAGAGTGGCGACAACTTGGAGCGGGTGAAGGTCCATGGGCCGCCGAAGCTGATTGCGGCGGGCAAAGAATTCCCTCTGATCGTCGTTTCACCTCAGTGCTCCGGCAGCCGCCGAGGCTGGAAGCCCCACGAATTGTCGGCCCTGTTGGACGAGATCGTCGAGAAATACAAAGTGGACAAGGAGCGGATCTACCTTACAGGGCTGAGCATGGGCGGGTTCGGCACCTGGGCCTTGGCCGCTTATTCGCCCGACCGGTTCGCCGCCCTAGTGCCGATCTGCGGCGGGGGCGATCCGAACACGGCCCGGCGACTGTCGCACATTGCGATCTGGGTGTTTCATGGAGCCAAAGACCCGACCGTGCCGCTCAAACGTTCCGAGGACATGGTAGATGCCCTCAAGAAGGCTGGAGGCAACGTGAAGTTCACCGTCTACCCCGAGGCCGGGCACGATTCGTGGACGGAAGCCTACAAAAACCCCGAACTCTACGACTGGCTGCTTCAGCAGAAGCGGACGCCGAGGAAGTCCGAGGCCGGGAAGAAGTGATCGCTCGGAAGGGAGATTGAAATGTCTTACAGAACGATTGCCCTGTTCCTGATCGCCGTGGCCCCCGGCATCTGCCTGGGCAAGGTCAACGTTGTGGACTTTGGAGCCAAGGCTAATGGAAAGGCCGACGACACGGCCGCCATCCAGAGGGCCCTCGATGCAGCAGGTAAGGACCGTGGCGGCGTGGTCGAGATGCCCAAGGGCCTATACCGGGTTGATGACCATCTCACAATCCCGCCCGGTGTGTGCCTTTCTGGCGAGTGGCAGGCACCGCACCATGCCAACACGGAACATGGCACGGTCATTCTCGCCACGGGCTACGCCGGAAAGGAAGACAGTCCCGCTCTCATCAACCTCCAGCAAAGCTCGGCCGTCAAGGGGATCACCGTCTTCTATCCCGACCAAGATCCTGCTGCCGTGAAAGCCTATCCGTGGGCGATCCAGGGCAAGGGGATGCATGGCAGCGTCATCGACGTGACCCTGGTCAACCCCTACAAGGGGATCGACTTCGGCACGCATCCCAACGAACTCCACTACATCCGCAACGTCTTCGGCTGCCCGCTGAAACTGGGCATCTACGTCAACCAGACAACGGACATCGGTCGGATCGAGAACGTCCATTTCAACCCGCATGCCTGGGGCCGCTGCACGTTCAACGACAAGGTCACGGGCGAAGGCTGGAAGACGCTCTGCGCTTACCTGGAACAGAACCTCGTAGGATTCCAAATCGGCAAGACGGACTGGGAGTACATGTCAGGTTGCTTCGTGATCTTCGCCAAGGTTGGCCTGCATTTCGTGAAGACCCCAAGCGGCGAACCGAACGTGGTCCTGACCCAGTGCGGTTCGGACATCGGGCCCATCGGCGTCCGGGTCGATGCCTGCCAATCGCACGCCGGGCTGGCCTTCACCAACTGCCAGTTCATGGCAACGGTGAAGATCGGTTCGGCAAACCAGGGGCCGGTGAAGTTCAACAACTGCGGCTTCTGGCCGATTGGCAAGACCGGCAGTCAGGCCATCCTTGCCGGTCAGGGAACGACGACCTTCGTCGGCTGCCATTTCGCCGGATGGGGCCGGGATGGATCGAAGTCACCGTGCATTGATGTCCGGGGCGGAGCGGCTCTGATCCAGGCGTCCGATTTCTTCAAGGAAGGGAAGCCGCAACTGCGGGTTGGGGCGAAGGCGGCGGGCGTGACGATCAGCGGTTGCCGACTCGAAGGGGGCGAGCAGTTCGAGATTGCCGACGAGGCGAAGCCGCACGTTCAGGCCGGGTTGAATCTGACTCGGTAGAAGCATGGAGACTGAGAATCCGGTAGACGAGGATCAGGTCATCTGCGAGGTGGCCCACGGCTCTACCGAATACTGGGCCACCGTGGATCTCCGGGATGCGGTTCTCCGCAAGCCGCTTGGCCTTCAGTTCTCGGCCGAGGAGCTTGACGCAGAGAACCGTTCTCATCATGTTGCCTGTTACCGTGGCAACAAGTTGGTCGGCTGTCTCGTGCTGTGCCCACAGGGCGACGATGATGTTCGGATGCGACAAGTGGCCGTCGTCCTCGAATTACAAGGGCAAGGGATCGGCACGGCTCTGGTTGAATTTGCCGAGGCTCTGGCCCGGAAGACCGGATACCGGCGTATGATTCTGCACGCCCGTGACACGGCGGTGGCATTCTATGAGAATCTGGGCTATGCGAGAGTTGGAGATCAGTTCGAGGAGGTGTCGATCCCACACTGGACGATGGAGAAATGGCTCTTGTAGTATCATCGAAGCCCGGCCGACGCATGAACCACCGGCGAGTAGCCCGCCCGGATCGCAGCCACGGTTGATGATGGCGTCAAGATCGATACATTCTTGACCTTTAAACGTGGCCGACGTTCCTGGTAACCTCCTGGCGACCATGCGAGAAGGCTGTCGTCCAAGACCAGGAAAGCCTGCTCGCCCCACCCCTCGACTTTCACAAAAACGCCATCCGGCAGATCATCCAGCTTTCCACTGAAGAATCGCTTCGAGCGGTCGGGAGCCAATCGCCCGGCGTGGAGGCGGTTGTCGATCTCATCGGCAGTTGGCCGTTGTAGGTCATCGGCCTTCGGATGGGCCGCCTTCCAGGCATTGCAGAAGTCGAGGAAGCGAGCGTGGCGGCACTCGGCACATGGGCGATGCCCGGCAGCCAGGGCCGTGGCTTCATCCAGGAAGAACAGTTCGGTATAGGAGTTCGGCGACATTATCGTCCGCTTGCGGCCCCGGAACTCCACCACGCACACGATCCATCGTTTCGCTTGCCACGCCCGCTTGATGTGGCCTTCGGCGTCGTGCAACACGCCTCGGTTGCCCATGAACGTGCCTCGCTCTGGCGTAGCGATGATCTCGCCGAACGGCGTTACTCGGTTCAGTCTTGGCACCAGGGTCACGAAGCTCCTGTGCCGTTGTACGCCGCTTGCAGTCTGGCAACGTCGATCTTAACCATCTGCACCATGGCTTCCATCACCCGCTTTGCCTTCACGGGATCTTCGTCGTGCAGCATCCGGGGCAAGGCTTCCGGCACGATTTGCCAAGCAACGCCGAACTTATCCTTCAACCAACTGCACTGGATGGGCTTGCCTCCATCGGCTGTCAGCGCATCCCAGAGCCGGTCAACCTCCGCTTGATCCCCGCACAGAACGGACATGGAGATGGCATCGTTGAACGGCTCATGCGGGCCGCCGTTTAGGATCTGGTGTTGCTTGCCTGCCAAAGTGAATTCGATCAGGAGCGGTTCGCCTATCTTGGCCCCTGGCGTATCAATCGACGACCGAAGAATCCGATCAATGTGCGAGTCGGGGAAAAGCGAGACGTAGAATTCGGCCGCCTCCAAGGCTCGGCCGTCGAACCAAAGGCAAGGAACGATAGTCGGTGTCTGAGCCACAATCGGTTCTCCTATGTAAGCGCCCTTACCTCTGGGCCTTGGACTTGTTCAGGGTCACGGCGGCCCGAACGAGCGCCTTCAATGCCTTCTCGTCTATTCTCTCGCCCTCGTAGAAGTCGATGGCACGCCTCGTGTTCCCGCCAAGACTGGATTTGAACAGGCCCGAGGGATCGTTCAAAGCGGCCCCTTTGGCGAAGGTCATCTTCACGATGTTCTTGTACGTCTCGCCTGTGCAAATCAATCCGTCGTGCGACCACACCGGAACCCCTCTCCACTTCCACTCCTCGACGATTTCAGGATCGGCCTCCTTGACCAAGGCACGGAGTCGGCTGAGCATCTTGCCTCGCCAGTCGCCTAGCTCCTGGATTCTCTCATCTATCAATTCGGAGGGAGATTGTGTCTTCTGCGACCCGCTTTTCGTCATGCCCCTATCTCCTCTGTGGTCCCGAGACTGTTGATGCATAGCACAATTATAGACAGCGAACCACCTAGAACGAACTCGGGCAGTGAGGTGGTGGACCGCCTCAAGCCAGGCTTCTCGCCTCAAGTGATGGCAATGGGCTATCTTCATCCGTACTTCTTGGCCGCCTTCTCAATGGCAAGCCCGGCCTTCTTGAGATCCTCGATGGTCATCACCGGGACTAATTCGATGCTTGCGCCGAGAGCAAGGAACCAAGGTTCTGCGAATGCCGGAATCTGCGATGCATCCTTGATGTTCACTACCAGCAGCGCCGTTCGCTTACCGTTTGATGCGAGGAAATAGGCCGCTTCGGGTTTCAGATCGTCGAGAATTGACTGAATCGTTTCCGGCAGGCTGCCATTTTGGGCCGCTGCATTACCCGCTTCGATAGCCATTTCCGCCTTCAAGAGAAATCGCATGATTCTCCTCCATGGTTTAGGGCCATTTTCGCCTTGCTGAATTCTATCCCCGAGGGAAAGCGGCGATGCCTTCTTGCTCGTGTCCCACCGAGATTGCGTTCATACACGCCATGAACTGTTTTCGGTTTGTCTGCTGCACCCCATGCGGGCAGCCATAGGATACTTCACTAGCACTCTATTTTTCATGCTCTCCACGGGATGCCTCTGGCCGCTAGAATTACTGCATGGGCAGCCATCTCACCATCTCGGTTCCCACGGACCAGATTCTCGTTGTTCGTCAGAACCCCGAGACGCACCAGCGGGAATCCGTCACGATGCAGTGGGGATTGGTGCCCTCGACGGCCGAGAGCCTGGCCATCGGCCGCCGTCTCATTCACGCACGAGCGGAGACCGTGGCGACGAGGGCCGCCTTTCGGGATGCATTCCGTCACCGTCGCTGCCTGATCGTGGCGGATCACTTCGACGTTGGCCGACGAAAAGCCATCGAGATGAAAGACGGCCGCCCATTCGGCGTCGGCGGCATTTGGGAGCGGTGGCAACAGGGCGACGAGAGCGTCGATTCATGCGCCGTCATCACCACCGAGGCAAACGACCTGGTGCGACCCATCAACGACCGCATGCCGGTGATCATCGCCGCCGAGGACTACGACCGGTGGCTCGATCCCAACTTCGCCGATGCCGAGGAACTTCAGCGAATGATGAGCCCATATCCGGCAGACGAGATGGTCGTTGTGCCTGACGGTTAGCGAACTGAAAGGATTGGAAACACCATGACGTTTCACCCTCCCGGAGCGATGATCCTCATTCTGGCCTGGGCCTGTGTCGCCACCGGCCAGGAGCCGCCCAAGGCATCCGACAACATCGACATCCCGCCCGGCGTCCGCTGGTTGCGGGACTTGCAGTACGTCCCCGATGGCCACGAGCGTCACAAGCTCGATCTTTACCTGCCCGAGAAAGCCATCGGGCCGTTGCCGGTCATCGTCTGGGTCCACGGCGGTGGCTGGAAGGACGGCGACAAGGACTGGCGGCGGGCCGTGCCGTTAGTTCCCAAGGGTTACGCCGTGGCAAACATCAACTACCACTTGAGCCAGCAAGCCATTTTCCCGGCGCAGATCGAGGACTGTAAGGCAGCGATCCGCTGGCTGCGAGCCAATGCCAAGACCTACAACCTCGATCCAGGCCACATCGGTGCATGGGGGCCGTCAGCGGGCGGGCACCTCGTCGCTCTCCTCGGCACGACTGGCGGCGTGAAAGAACTGGAGGGCACGGGTGGAAACCTCGACCAGTCGAGCCGAGTGCAATGCGTCGTCGATTGGTTTGGCCCCACGGACTTGGCCACCATGGGCGGGCGGTACGACCAGTCGGATTCCTCCGTGGCCCGCTTGATTGGCGGCCCAGTGCAGAAGAATCGGGAGAAGGCCGACAGAGCCAGCCCGCTCCATTACGTCACCAAGGATGCTGCGCCGTTTCTCATCATGCACGGGGACAAGGATGACGTAGTGCCGATTTCCCAGAGCATAAAGCTGGCCGAGGCGCTTCGGCGGGCCGGGGTCGAGGTGACGCTCCAGGTCTACAAGGGCAGCGGGCATGGCGGCCGAGCTTTTACCAGTCCCGAAAGCTGGCGGATGATCGAGGACTTCTTCGCCCGGCATCTCCAAGTCAAGAAATATGAGCAGAAGTAGGCCGCCTTGCCCATAGTCAAGGAACTCTGAGACTCCGGCCCGCTGGCGGCCAGTCACGGCCTGTCGATCTACTGGCCGGTCATCCCTGTGGCTCTGCTCGCTTCAGCAGGTGACGTGGAACATGCCGATGGTCTTCTGGCCTGTGGCCTTGTTCCAGACCTTTACG
Organism: uncultured Planctomycetaceae bacterium; assembly: GCA_964615095.1. Classification (GTDB taxonomy): domain Bacteria; phylum Planctomycetota; class Planctomycetia; order Pirellulales; family Thermoguttaceae; genus JANXQG01. The sequence continues at coordinate 41,888 of CAZTPX010000006.1, forward strand.
GCCTTGGGCGTCGGCACCAGCTTGACGGTGCAGCCCTTCTTCTCAAAGTAATCCTTGGCCTCGGGCGAGAGCCGCACGTTGTCGTACTGTCCTGTGCCGATGATAAGCCGCTTCGCTCCTTTCTGGAAGATGTCCTTGGCCTCGTCGAGCGAGACTTTGTGCGACGTGCCGTAATACTGCTTCGACAGCTTCTTCTTCCGGTTCTTCACCTTGCCGCTGAGGCGGATCACGATGTCATGCTCGATCCGCTCGTCGTCCACGGTAATGCTGCCAAACTTGGTCTTCTGGATTGTTGGTTCCATGCTCTTTCTTCCCTCAATAAGCCGGGCCGCCTTCCGAAACCATATTGGCGTTCCGCTCCTGATCAACTTGGCGTTCATCGGATGAACCGGCCCCGATTTCATTCAGCTTCGCCAGGGCGATCTCGTCATTGGAGGAATGAAACACCAGCAGGCACTTGTCGTTCTCCCATTCGGCAGCCGCATAGATGTGGCGAATGTCGATGCCTTCTTGCGCCAACGTCTTCGTCATCTGCTTGAGGCTGCCGAGCCGGTGCGGCATTTCGACCAGGATCACGTTTTCCTCCTCGGGAGTGAAGTAATTTGCGGCCAGCACGTCCTTCGCCTTGCCATTGTCGTCCGTGATGAGGCGAATGAGGCACTCGTCGCAGCACACGCCAGCGCTCATGCCGAGAATGTTCACCCCCTTTTGCGACAAGAGGGTTGAGATCTCGAAAAGTATGCCGACATCGTTCTTCTTCCGCACGAGGATTTCCTGGCCTTGCCTGACGGTTAGGCTCAGGGTTTCCTTGGGTTCCGTAATAGCTACCATATTGCTCTCCTTTTTTCGGATGATAATTCTTACATGAAGGGCTCCCGCCGTGGCCCATGTAGAATTCTATGCACTTACGAAAAGCAAGAGCCGAATGGCAGATTGATCGAGTGAAAAATGAAGACGGAGGCCACCTACGTGTGCGATTCCTGTGGTGAAGAGATCTTTGTGCCCATCGACGTGTCGGCGGGCTCAGATCAGGAGTACGTCGAGGACTGCCCGGTATGCTGCCGTCCGAATCTCGTTCACGTCGAAATCGACGAGGACGACGTTCGGGTGTGGGCAGAAAAAGAGTAGCGGAGCACTGGTCGCACGGACGCCAACAACTCAGTCACAGCACGTTTCGATAATGCTGTGGCATTTCGTGCAACAGAGCTTTTGGCGGATGTCCGCCAAGCGTCCACCGCACACGGGACATGCCGGACGATCTTCGAGGCCAGATTCTCTGGTGATGTCGGAAAGCGGTGATTGGTTCTCGCCGATCAGCTTCTCCATGAAAACGAGCGTGACCTTCTCGTCAGCCCGTTCCTGGCGAAACGCTCGATAGCCCAGCCGTTCGTACAACCGAATGTTATTTGCGCTCTTGTGCCCGGTAAAAAGCTGGAAGCGGTGAGCAGTAGGGAAGCAGGTTTCGATCCAGTGCAGCAAGGCCGTGCCGATACCCTGGCGTCGATGATCGGGATGGACAACCAACCGCCCGACATGGCACGTCGGCCCATCCTGAAACGCCCTGACGGAGCCAACGATCTGGCTATCTTCGACTGCTTTCAGAAATCGTCTGTCCTGGAATCGGGCCTTTATATCCTCCAGCGTCTCGGTGAGCGGAGGAATCGTGAAGTGGTCGTAGATCGACGCTTCGCTCTGGTAGGCGAGGTGTTGCAGGGCGAGGATGGCCTCAGCGTCTTCGATGGTAGCCGCTCTGATTTCCATGTCTATCCTTCCACCACCCCCGTCTCGATCCCCGTAGCCACCACTTGTTGCTCCGGCAGCACGACAGACAGCATTCCGGCACCTTTTCAGCTTTGCGATCCGCCATGCCGCAATGGGGATCGTTCTCTTGCACGCATTTCCTCGGCTTTCCATCCTTCGGCATCAGCGCAGAACAGATAGGGAACATTCAGGGTGAAAGCAAGTCTCCCCATAAGTCGGGCGGCCCCGACAAAATCGCTGGTCAGCATGAGGGGCAACCGACAGTAGGTTTCCTCGGATGGGGACGCCAGCACCAGCAAACCCTGGACCGCCCATGTGATCTCTCGCCCGCCCCCCGTCACCACGAACTTCCAGGGGCAGAGTTGTACTGCCTTGACCAACTCACGGGGAATGGCCAATCGTTGTCGTTTGGCATCTCCCTGGAAAAGCCATTTCAATCCTTCTATCAAATCTGCATTCTCGGTTCTCGGTTCCTCCGGGGCGTCCAGTTCAAGGGAGTCCCCATTGCGTGGAATGCTCAGGCGGGAAAGCCGTCGATAACCCGAACGCAGTATCATACCAATCAGGATGAAGGTCGAGCCGCCGCACACCAACGTAATCATTGTCCCGCATGCCGCCGAAAGGAACCAGCCGAAGTTCCATTGGCTGTGGCCTACCCAGGCCACGAGCGCCGAGAAGGTCAGCAGGAAGGGAATCCCGAAGCCGAGCAGGAAACGCTTGTCGTTACGCCAGAGGCGTTCCACGGGACGAAACTGCCAACCCTGGGAGTCCTCGCACAATTCGTGGGTAAGACGGCCATGGACTACCGAGCCTTCACGAATCACCGGCTCTTGGGGAACATTCGGCAGCGTATCGGGAGCGGCATGGCGAACATGGATTGGCAGGATGATGCCGCCGACGGCCCACGCTACGACGAGACCGCCAAGTGAGGCGAATACTGCGGTGCCCAGCTTTGCGGCCCAAAGGGGGAAGCCGGGCGGCACAGCATTTCCGATTGTCAAGAATCCAATGGCTCCGATGAGTGTGAAAACGCTGCCGATCGAGAGGGCAAGCCATCGCCCCGGACGACACACCTCTGACTCCACTTGTGCCCAACCTGGATTTCCTGGCACGGCGACCTCCCGTTTTACATGGTTCCAGTTCCACCCCTTATTCGGCTCCGTTTCCGCCATCAATGCTTGTTGTATCTCCCTGAATGCTGGACGTGAGTCTTCCAGTTGCCGGTGAACTTCTCCGCAATCGTCTTATCCCGGATGATCACCAGGTTCTCGACGTTCTCCTCCTCGGCCTGATTCGTGAAGTTGAAGCTGCCGGTGATGACCACTTGCCCGTCGATGATGATGACCTTGCTGTGGGCGGTAGTGTGCTTGTCGTCGATGAAGGTCGGCACGTCGTTTTGAACGATGTAATCGGCCTGCTCATTCTCGATCTCCGTTCTGCTGCGATCCAGGATCACCTCGACCTTCACGCCTCGCTTGTGGGCCTCGACCAATGCCTTGGCGATGGATGGAGACGTGAACCAGTACGCCTGGACGAGCACCGTCGTCTTTGCGGCCTTGACCTCCCTGAGGATGGCATCGGTGCAGCCGCCCTTCGGGGAGAAGAGAACTTCCATCGGCGGAGTAGCGGCTGCCGCTGGTGGTTCCAACAGCGGGTCGATGTCGGACAATTTGCGTACCGACAAAGCCGAGTCGATCTGGCCAGAAACCGGCTCGTACTTCCCATCGGCCCGTTTCTTGAGAAACAGCAGGTAGTGCGGCGTGCCCTCCAGGACTTTGGCCTTCTCTTTGACTCCATCGACGGACTCGATCTCCAGCCGTCGTCCGGTCTTGCGGAAGGATGCCAGCAGGGGGCCGTTGGCGAAGGCTCTTCCTTCCTTGGCCCGGTAATGGATCACCTGGATGTGCTTGCCTGAGACTTCTCCCTTGAACACGGTCCCGACATCGAAGCTGGTCAGTCGCCCTTCGAGGTCTTCTGCAAAGAGACCGTTCTTCAACCCTTCAGGCCAAGGTTCCGTCGAAATCGTGGTCCCGACAACTACGGCATCCGCCGCTTGTTGAAGCTGTTGGAAATCCCAGTTTTCGATTCGTCGAGCGCTTGCGGAGTCGCAAAACAGTAGTATGGCAGCAATTGCCAGACATGATTTTCTCATTTCAAATCTCTCCCATAATCGTTGCGTGGCCCGTATTTCCTATCCTCTTCCGCTCTCATCGCCCTGTCGCTCGGTCTCCTCGGCCAAAACGCTTATCTTCAAGGCCGTGTTACGCATCCGAGTTCTTTCATATTATCCCGACGCCTTGGCCCTTCCTTGTTACCGGGCATAGAATTCATCAGTTAGCGATGGCCACCTCGAAAACCGCCCACCTTTTCCAAGGAGAATCTCATGGCGACCCAAGTCGAACACGAACATCTGCACTCGCACGTTCACACGCACGTCCACACCCACGAGCATCGGCATGCCGATGGCACGGTCCATACGCACGCCCACGAACATACGCACGCCCACGAGCATTCGCATCCCCACGTTCATGCAGCGGGCGAGGAGTCGGAGCACAAGCACGACCACTCGATTGAGGAACTGCACGAACATGCCACGCCCGAGCACTTGGCCGAACTGCATGAGCATGCCCATTGATCATCCGATTTCCTTCGTCAATTCCGCCCGTCGCCGGTCGAGCACTTTCAACCGGGCCTTCAGCTTGCGGGCTTCCTTGTTGAGGTCGGCCAACTCCTTTTCGAGCTTCTTCCGGCGAAGCCCGCCCTGGCCGCTCTTCTCCTTGACCAGGGCCTCGACTTCGTGCCGCAGCAGCCGAAACCAGGGGTTGCCGTGCATACTGGCTTCCCGGAAGTGCAACTTGCCTGACCGCATGGCGGCATAGATTTCCTCTTGCGTCAGCCCGAACTCCTTACGGGCCGACTTGTCGCTCAGGGTAGCGCCCTTCTGTCCCCAGATCGAATTGTCTTCGTGCATAATTACACCCGTTCAATCGTCGCCAACCATGCCTTTGGACCTTCAGGGCCAAACTCAAGTCCACCGGGCCGGGCATTCGCCTCGAAATGGGTCGGTTCGATTCGCTTCACATTCCATCCGTCATGAAAGGTGTCCCGGATCTCCTGCTGGGAGACTCGCCTCGGCCCCTCGGTTCCCGGCTGCTCATCGGAGAAGCAGAGAAGATATAGCATTCCGCCAGTTCCCAGGACCGCCGTCAGACTCCACACGAACGCCACTTGTTCTTCGTCGCTGAAGGTGTGGAACAGGCCACAGTCGATTACCGTGTCGAACAGCCTGCCGAGTTTTCCAAGCTCCAAGGCGTTGCCGACGATGAAATGGGCGTCGATTCCTCGCACGGCCGCCTTGGCTTTGGCCCGCTCAATGACGACCGGCACAAAGTCGAGGCCCCAGCATTCGAGGCCCCTGCTTGCAAGGTGAAGGACGTTCTCGCCGGTGCCACATCCTACGTCGAGGACGCTGCCACGAATGAGCCTCGCTTCGGCCAGTTTGATGATATCAGGCTGCGGCCGTCCGGTGTCCCACGGCGCTTGGCCCTGGTACATCTGTTCGAATTGCTGGTGCTCCATGATGATCTCTCCTGAGTCCTTTTACGGATTGCCGAACTTCTTGGCCAAATCCGAGTACACGTCGATCTCGGGCTTCGTGTTGCCCTTCTCGTCAAACAACGCCGGTCCTTCCCATTTCGTCGGCTCCCAAATGAACGTGCCCAGCCCTTTGCCGCTAGGCAGGCCATGCACGATATCGTTGATCTGCCGGATGTTGGGGACAGAATATTCGACGAGGATGATGTCTTGTTTATAACGGGCCGCCAAGTCCGTCAGGTTGGCCCGAAGATCGTCCAGCGTGCCGTGCCACTTGGAATAATACGACTGCCCGATGATGTCGGATTCGACGCCCTTGGCCAGCACCTTGTCCAGGAATGATCTGGACTGGGTATTCTGTCCACCGCAGGCAAGGTGCAGCATGATCTTTACGGATGGATCGGCCTCCTTGGCACCGGCAATCCCGGCCTTGATGAGGCCGCAGAAAACGTCCCAGTTCCCGGATTTCCACACGTTGCCATCGGGCCATAGAAAGCCGTTGCTGATCTCGTTGCCGATCTGCACCATGTCGGGCGGCGTTCCCTGCCGCTTCAACGCCGTTATCACGTCTCGGGTATAGTCGTGGACGGCCTTTTCCAGTTCGGCCCCATGAAGATTGATCCAGGCCGCAGGTTTGACCTGATGCCCCGGATCGGCCCAGGTGTCGCTGTAGTGGAAGTCCAGCAGGAACCGCATCCCGGCCGCATTGATCCGCTTGGCCATCACCAGCGTGTGGTCCAGGTCGCAGTAGCCCTTCTTCGAGTAGCCCTTCTCGGCCTTGGGATTGTAAAAGACCCGCAACCGAATCCAGTTGAAGCCGTGGCCCTTGAGGATGGCGAGGATTTCTCGCTGTTGGCCCTGATCGACAAAACGCATGCCCTGGTCTTCCTGCTCTTGCACCCAGGAAATGTCGGCACCGAGAATGAACGACGCTTTGGGCATGAGATAAATGTCGCCGTCTGGGCTGCCCAATCGGTGCTCCGTCGCCGTTCGGCCGGTCGCCACGCTGGTCCGTGGCTCTGGAAACCGGACAATCACCTCCTTGTTCCCCATCGGGTTGTAGACGACGGTTCCGCCGTCGAATTCCCGTCTCACGGTCCCATCAGCAGCCGTGGTCCCGACCGCAACTGGCCTCCCCAGGCTCTTGTTCCAGAATGGATACCAGTTGTGCATGTGGTCGGGGGTGGGCAACGGGTTGGGATCGGAGAAGAGGCAATAACCATCGCCGTGCGTCAGGGCCAGGGTTGTCGTCGCCCGCATCAGATGGAGGTCGTCCCTAGACTGGTGAAACCATGTTTCCAGGCAGTTGACCCGAGGCGAACGGAGGTTCTTCTCAGCCCAGGCCAGCGTATCGGCGATCTTCTTCCAATCTTGGGGTGTCTTGCTCGTGGTACACTCCATGAAGTACCCGTTGATGAAACGGGCCGTCTGCGGCGTCGTGCGGTCGTTGGCATTGCAGATGATTAGGGCACCGTCGCCGATGGCCTCACGCACTTCCTTGACCAGGGCGAGCCTGCCAGCATCGTCGGACCACCAATCGAGCATCACGCCATCGACCACGCCGGACGCCACCGCCGCCTTCGCCTGCCGGGCAACTTGGCGGCGAAACTCGGGATTGTGAAAGTCCAGACAGGAGAATCCGCCTTCTTCCCAGCCAGGAACGATTCGCCCTCGCTGGTCACGCAACCACCACGCATGCCCTTCGGGCAGATATTTCTTGGGCGCATCCCGATAGCGTATCTCAACGATAAGGATGAGATTCGGGTTTAAGGCCAAGAGTTCTTGTCGAAACGCCCGACCACTCTGCACGCTCTCCTTATCAAAACCATCCGCAAGCCCAATGTACTCGTTGTTCCACTTGAGTTTGAAGAACTCCGGGGCGTGCCAGACCAGGTCATGACGGGCCAACGTGTGGAGCGGTGACTCATCGTGCATGTTTGTCGCCGGGTTCCATGCCTGGAACACCGAAGGGAAGGTCCGTGCCTCGATCCGCCGCCGTGGACTACGGTCGAACGGCTCGGACGGGGCGTTAAAATTTCGGACATCCCGGAATAGCCCCGTGCAGCTTGAATCGGTTCCTGCCTTCTTCATCCACGCCACGGCCTGCTCGGCACTCCAATCATGCTGGGCGATGCCGATAATGGCCGCAGCAGACGGCCCTCGGTTCATGCCATAATGACAGTGGACGAAGAGAGGGCCGGGCTGCTCCGCCGCCGCCTTCACGATCTGCTCTGCTTGGGCTTCCGTGATTCCATGGGTGCTGATCGGAATATGCACGTAGCCGATGCCGAACTTCTTGGCCGCTTCTACGTCCGGGGTAGCTCCATCCACGGAGAGAATGGTCTTGATCCCGAGCTTGGCCAGGAATTGGAGTCCCTCTTCGCCCCTGGGCTTCGAGCCCGAGTACAGATTCTCGGCGAGTTGGTAAAGGTTGTCCACTCCCGAACCATCGAGCTTTGTTGGGTAGCTGGCGGGCTTGTGCTCGTCGGCTCCGCAGACCGGGACTGCGAATGCAAGAACGAGGCAAAGTACAGCGACCGATGAAATTCTCATCCAGTTCTCCTCTCTCTTGAAGGCTGTTGGCATGGGATTAGTCGGACGGAAAAGGCATCATCGCTTGCAGGTCAAGGTTGGGCCCGAGAAAAATGGACACTGTGGATTGCATTGCTCTATTCACGACGGGCGGCAACTGGCCGGGCTCTGGACGAAGGGGAGGATGCTGCTTCCACTGCCAGGATTGCCAACGAAGTCGTTTCCACGTTTGCCATGCCGATCGGCTTGTCGGTCTTGTCGTAATCGGTGATCCAACCGCCATCTCTTCCTTGCTGGGCCAAGAGCCGCTCGAAGACAGCCGCCAGGGCGTTTGAGTGCTCCTCCAACCGGGCGGCGGCGAGGAGGGCCAGGGCCAGCTTGTACGTGGCATAAATGCCGCTCTTCTGCACAACTCGGTCATTGAGTCCTTTGCCGTCCCACATCGCCATTCCGTCTGCGAAATGCTGGCGTGCCTTGGCGGGCTCCTTCTCGGCCAAGGCAGCGAGGAACAACAGGTCAGCATATCCCTCCCAGCCATCGATCACATGGTTGGTCACGACTTCGGTCTTGATGAGCTTGCTGCCGATACGACGAACCTCGTTGAGTTGGAAATGGCGGAACGGCAACGGATTCCTGGCCTCGCCAAAAACGATCTCGATCTTGCCGGATTCGGTGACCCCGAAGCTCTGAATGGCCTTGGTGATCTTCTCGGCGACGAGGGGATGGCTCTTTTTGAGCACCTTGGCCGCAAGGTAGTTGTCGTGGTAAAGCCAGTACGTCTTCGATCCCCGGAACTCCGGCAGCAGGCCGATGCCAGGGTCGAAAAGATCAGCGAGAAACTGCCGTGCCCTTGCGGCAGCCTCCGCAGGCCCGGCGGGTCGTTGAGCACGGATGCTCTGTACGGTCTGCCATGCGATCTCTTGCAGTACCTTCGCCTCGTCGGGTGGAAGCCGCATCAAGACCTTGGTTCCCTTCCTGAGTTCGCTCGGCAGTCCCACTGGGCTCTTGTCGAACAGCGTGGCATAGAACACGCAAGCTGCCAAGTAGGAGCCCTTGGGACTGGGATGGCTCTTATCGGGCTGATGAAGGACGAGCGTGGGATCGGCGGCCAACGCCTTCTTCCAGGCCACGCCGACTGGAGCGACCTGGGCATGCAGTTCCTTGGCGATGTCGAAGTATGCGCCATCAATCCCGCCGACCAGACCACGCTTATGTTTGCTGCACCATTGTTCCAAGTCGATGTTCTTCGCCCCGCTCATCTGAAACATCGCCTTGGCGTAGTCGGGCGACGTTGTCGGATTTGCGCCGTCCTGCATTTGCGGAATGTGCTGCCGTGCCCAGGTCAAGTAGAGGACGGTCTTGGCCCCCTGTTTCTTGATCTCTGCGTCGAGAAATCGGGCATACTTGTGCGTAGACTCTGGATTGAGAGTCGATTGCAGGCTGTTCTCCTGAAGGACCACCACGTCCCATTTCCGCTCCCGGATTATCTCAAGGGCCTTCTTGTCCCTGGCATGTTGCTCAAGCGTATATCCGCCAGGGAGGTACTGGCCGGTCTCGATCTTCCGGCCACCCGCAGCATCGGCAAGGCCCACGACAAGCGACGGCAGATCATTCACATAGGTGTAGCTGTTGCCGATGAAGAGTACCTTCAGCGGCTCGTCGGCCCGACCCCAGGCCGAGAGCGGGAGAAGGAGCAGGCATAGGACGGAAAATAACCTGCACCGAAAAAGGATGTCCGCCTTCACACTTGCCATTATCGCTTTCCTTTCGATGGGTGAGGCAGGCTGCCTTTCACGTCCGGGATGCCCGCCAGGAAGATTGCATCGTGCTGGGTGTGATGGAAGCCTTCCAATACAAATTCGTTCCAATGATGCGTCCACGGCCCGTATTTCAGCAAGTCGTGCAGCCGTTGCGAATTATCCGGCCCCTCCAGGTCCAGCATGGCCCGGTTGAGATAAGCCGTCCAGTCGGCTTTGGTTGCCTGCGTCAGAATGTAAGGGGTGGTCAGGGTCACATGATAATCCACCAAGTCCAGCAGCGGCGGGCAAAGCCGGACATACCAGAGTTCACCGGGCTTTCCTCCGTACCCCGCTGGACAGAAGCAGGACAATTTCCGGCCCGTGAGCAGTTCCTCAAGGTTGATCCTGCCGCCCACTGTGCCATATTGCTCGTAAATGCCCATGCGGGACTCTTGGAACTGGCGGACGGCCTCGATCATTCCAGCGTCCAAACCCAGTTGCTCCCCGAGGTCAATCAAGCAGGTGCCGATGGTTTCGTGGTCGCCGCCAAAGCGGAAATCGAAGAACGCCCAGGTCGTGAAGTAGCTGCGAGTCAGGGGACTCATGGGCGGCCCGTCGGGCATGTACTCTTCATCGGCATCCCCTATGGTCTTGGAATAGGACTTCAACTCAGGCAGGACGGACACGGACTCGGCGAAGACCGAGGCGATGTTCTGCACGGCAATATAGACGGCATGCAGCGGATCGTAGCCCTGTGTCACGAGCGATTGCACGTCATGCACACCTTTGGGGAGGGGGAGCGACTTCTTCAGTTTGGCTAGCTGCTGGCGATATTGGCTGGCCCAGACTTTGAACCTAGTCCCGAGTTTCTTGCTGATGCGTCCCATAAGAGTCCTTCAATCGAGCAAACCACCAGCCTGACGCTTGTTGAGACAGCATTTCTTGAACTTCTTGCCGCTACCACAGGGACACGGATCGTTGCGTCCAACCTTCTTGCTGACCGGCAACGTCGGAGATTGCTCCTGACGCCTCAACGGCCTGTCATTTTCCAATGGCTCGTAGTCCTCTGGTGGCTCTTGCTTTCCTGACAGTTCTTCCGTTCGAGCAAACTGGTCGTCGTCTTTCCAGTCATCATACCAGCGACGATAGTCCTCAAGAAGCCGCTCATTGCGGTCTTGTTTCAGCAGTTCAAGCAGCAAGACGGGTACTTCCCATTGCTCCTGGTCGTCCGTGACCCGGCAGACCAATCCGTACTCGTCATCGATGGGAAACTCGTCGCACATCCCGATCACGGAAATCTTGCGGACAATCCGTCCCCTCCCGTCGTCGTAGGAATACTCGGCCCGAAAGGGAAACGCCAGATTCGCCTTGAGGTACTCGAAGTATTTCAGCAGGCTCGCTTTCCCGACCGCAGGTATGGCGTCGTCGGTCGTCAGCCCCAATGCCGCTCGGATGCGATCCTCGAATTCCTTCGCATCAAGCGGCTTAGTCTGGATGCTCGTCGGCTTCTCCAGAGGCAAGTCCTCGCCGAAGTCAGGATCGAGGTCTTCCTGGTAGACGCTCAGGTACTCGGCGTCAACGCCATCCCGTTCACATCGCCGTTTGTAGACCGGGTGGATCTGGTCAAGAGTCTGGCGGCTGAGCTTGACGGAGCAGTAGCCTTCTTCGCCCAGTTCGGTGATCGTGCCACACCAGCCGCCCAAGGGGAGATCCGAATAATCGGGATCGACCGTGCCATGCCGCACTCGAACATGGTCGCCCACTGCGAATTGCCGCTCTTCGCCCTTGAGATACCACTCGCCCAGGCCGGTCAGTTGCGCAAGACTCAGGGAGGGCTTCATCTCCTCCTCAAAGCACCGCCGCAGCATAGCAACGTCGTCGGACGTGAAGGACTCACCAAACGAGTTCCATAGATGCGCCTCGGACATTGGCCCCTGGATCATCATGTGCCAGAAGGTCTGGGCAAGTTGCTTGGCGACCGGTTCGCCAAATCGCTTGGCAGCCTCACCATTGACCAGGGGTGCGGCAAACCGCTGAAATGAGCCATCAAGTTCCTTCTGTGAAATCGACATAGATACTTCCTCCATGATGCGAGAACTACTGGAAAATTATTGTTTACAGGCGGCGCAGGGACAAGTATGCGGGCCGAGGGTTCCCAAATGGACAAAACGCCCATACCAGCCCTGCCGGTGTGGGCGTCTGTTCTGAATTATATGAAGCGAGAGGAACCAGCCTGCCTCACGGCACAATCGCAAACACTCTCGCCGGAAAGCCTGAGCCCCCCTTCGGCTTGGGAAATGCCACGACCGCAATCGCCCCGGCCTCGGGCACCTTGTCAAGATTTGTCAGCAACTCGATCTGATAGTGATCGGTGCCCAGGATATAGGTTTCGAGCGAATAGTCGTCTTTCGACGTGGCTGTCCCCGGATCGGTGTCGGTCGTCTCGTGACCGCTGGCTGTGATCTTCCGCTCTTCGTACAAGTATTTCAGGACTTCCTTGCTCCAACCAGGGTAGTGGGCCACGCCCTTGGCATCTTCGTTCCGCATGGCCTTGACATCCGGCCACCGCTTGGACCAGTCGGTTCGCATGGCGACGAAAGCACCCTCCGGGATCGGCCCGTGGCGGCGTTCCCAGGCTTTCTCGGCCACCGCACAGAGTGGGCAAAGCCTCGCCTCGGTATCGCCCCAAAACGTATGTCCGCAGTGTTCGCACTTCCTGACAATCATGGTCTACTTCCTTGTAAAAAATCCCATCGTACTAAATCGTGGACACAACGAAAGCCTCCCACCCAAAAGCATCAGGCGGTCTTTGTCCGCAAGTCCCACGCAGGAAAACGCCCCGGCCCGAAGCAACTGGACTGGGGAAGTTCTCGAATACAACTCGACTGCATTTACTCTTCCCCCGGCTAGACGACGTGAGCTGGCCAGTATACAGTTACTCGCTCGGGCCGTGACCATCGCGATCGTCCCAGCGATTCCGTTACAAGTGAACCTAATCACCCCCTATAGTTTCTTCAAAACAAGGATGCAAATTGAGTATTTCCTTCACCACCGTCGTTCCGTCCAACAAGTCGTTCCGTCCAAGAAGTCGTTCCGTCCAACAAGTCGTTCCGTCCAACAATCTGACCAAAGTGCCGTACAAAAATGTGGGCCAGTTGGATGAAGTCCCTGTCGTGGTCGGGGGTGCTGACGACGAGGACGAAGCGGATGACGAGGACGATCTCGATGCGGATGACGACGAAGAAGATGAGGATGAGGACGAGGAGCTTGATGACGAGGATCTCGACTACGACTGGAAAGAAGTCGATGACGATGATGAAGAGGAAGAGGACGACGAAGAGGATGAGTAATCGTCTTTGGACTGCCGGGACTTCAACGCTAAGGCGATGCGGAGTGTGTCTGTCTGGCTTTTTCGTTTCTAATTCGCGAGCCTCCCTCGGTCTTCGGGCCGTTGACAGTCTGCTTTCCGGCCGATAAGGTTAGAGCATGGAATTCACGAAGGAAGGCATTCACGTTGGTCCCGCCCGGCATGGTCTGGGGGTTTTTGCTCTGCGCCCATTCGCCGCCGGCGATTACATCGGTCCGATCCAAGGCGAGATCGTGACGGACCCAGAGTACGGTTCGGAATACGGTATCGACCTTGGCGATGGCGATCGAACATTAGAGCCTGCCGCCCCGTTCCGCTTCCTCAATCATAGTTGTCAACCCAACTCTGCGCTGGTCATCGACGACGAAGACAATGCTGATGGAAATCCCGCTGATCCGCGTGTGTGGCTGGAAATCCTCAGCGAGATTGCCGCGGGCGAACCGATGACCATCGACTACTCCTGGCCTGCCGATGCGGCGATTGCTTGTCAGTGTGGTACGGCGCGTTGCCGGGGATGGATCGTGGCGGAAGAGGAGCTTGATGCGGTCGTCTCCGCTCAACAGGGCTCCTTGGTGGCCACCTGATCTAGTCCCATCCAGTGAATGGGTCGCAGCTACCGCAGACACCCCAAATGAAATAACCCTCCCAAGGCAAGCGCCGGGGGAGGGCTAAGCATACTGACATGACTCTCATTGTTTTTGATCGGTCTCAAGCGGCTTGTTTCTTTTCAGCATCTTCCAAGCTCACCGACTTCAGCAATTTGCCGGTCTCGTCGTAGAACTCGATTTCCTTCGTGCCCGCCAGCACAACCGCTTGCATCCCGCCGCAACGATAGCGGTGGCCGATAAAATATCTGTCCTTGATCAGGATCGTCCGGGTGAGGGAGGCTTCCGACGCCCCCAGTTCCGCGAAATTCTTCGCCAGCAGTTGGTGGAGAGAATCTGGCGTGTGCCTTCGTCCATGCTGCCGCTCTTTTGAGTAGATATAGCGAATCGGCATCAGCGACGATCTTGAACAAGATGGAAGGCCCGCCTCGCCACAACCGGCAAAGATCGCCCATTTTTCCAGCGGGGAACGCCCTGGTCGGTCTTGACCCGCTGAACCAATCACCGTATTCTTCCGTCAGCATGAAGGCTCCCAGACGCCACTGGTGGGCATCTCGCGGACGCAGACTGTCCAATCGCTCCCGAAGAAGTAAGTATCCTTCGTCCCCCCTTGGACGCTTGCTTTTCGGGAGTTTTTTTGCGCCCGGAGTTCAATCCCAATACATGGAGTTGCGCACCGGGTTCCGAGGCAAGACCGGCCGCGGCTGGACCACTGGTGTCAGCGAACCGGTGGCAGTACCCTACTGGCGAAAAGGCTCTCGGGCGCGTATCCTGGGTAGTATCGGGATTCCAATCAGGTGATGTTTGGTTCTGGCTGAGGAAATGTGGGATGAAGTTGGCACGCATTTTGGTGTTCGGTCTGGCGATATTTCTGACCTGGGTGAATCTGGCGATCGCCGAGCAGCGTCCAGCTCCGCCCAAGCTGCCAGAGACTGATGCCGGCAAGACGGATCGCATGGTGCAGCCGATCCCGCCCGTCATTGATTTGGCCAAGCAGTTGCCTTGCACGGTCGATTTCTTCGACGTTGACCGGTGTCATGCGTTTCTTATTCGACCCAAGGGCAAGGTTCCGACTTCGCCAATGCCCTGGGTTTGGTATGCCCCGGTTATCGGCCACCCGAACACCAGCCACGCCTGGTTGCTCAAACAGTGGCTGGAAAAGGGGATCGGCATGGCAGGTGTCGATGTGGGAGAGTCGTTTGGCAGCCCTCAAGGACGAAAGGTCTACACGGCATTGTGGGAGGCACTTACCACCCGCTACAAGATGTCCGAGAGGCCCTGCCTGTTGCCCCAGAGCCGCGGCGGGCTGATGCTCTACAACTGGGCCGCGGAGAATCCCACGCACGTGGCCTGCATCGTCGGGATCTATACCGTGTGCGACCTGCGGAGCTATCCTGGGTTACAGCAAGCGTGCGGCACCTACGGCCTGAGCGCGGCCGAACTGGAGGCTCACCTTGCCGAGCACAACCCGATCGACCGGCTTTCTCCACTGGCCAAGGCCGGTGTGCCGATCTTGCACATTCACGGTGATGCCGACAAGGTAGTCCCGCTGGAGAAAAACGCGGGCGAACTGGCCCGTCGCTACCGCGCGCTGGGCGGTCAAGTACAGTTGATCGTCGTTCCCGGCAAGGGGCACCAGGTCTGTGACGAGTTTTTCCATTGCCGGGAACTCGTGGACTTCGTGATCGCACACTGCAATTCGATCAAGGAACCCCCCCGGTGAGCCGAGCGAGGCCGCTGTGGTCAAGACGCGAATGTCAGCCACCAGAGAGGACTAGAAAGCGATGGTAGCCAATATCATGATGAGAACGAACTTGAAACTGTACGTCCCATTGCTCTTGTGTCTGCTGCTCGCCTCGACGGTACGTGCACAGACGCGCCCCTCGGCTCCGCCGGCGCCGGCACAACCGGGTAATCTGACCGTGAAGGCAACCTTGAAACTGAGCCGGGAACAAGCATCCTCGTTTGCACGCCTAGCCCTCAAGGGTATTCAGAAAGAATACCCGAACAAACCGGAACACGTCCTCAACAGTGAGGCGGACATTCAGGGGCCGCGGACGTTGCACCCCGCGTTCTACGGGTCTTTCGATTGGCACTCGTCGGTTCACAGCCATTGGATGCTGGTACGTTTGCTGCGATTGTTCTCCGACCTGCCGGAGGGGCCACAGATCCGCGTCGTCCTGGCGAACAATCTGACTGCCAAGAACCTCCAGATCGAGGCCGACTACTTCGCCCAACCGAACCACCAGACCTTCGAGCGGACTTATGGCTGGGCCTGGCTACTGAAGCTGGCCGAGGAACTCCGCGGTTGGGACGATCCAGAAGGTCGGCAGTGGTCCCGGAACCTGCAACCGCTGGTCGATGCGATCGTGACGCGATACCTGACCTTCCTCCCCAAACAGACCTATCCGATCCGTAGCGGGGTCCATCCCAACACGGCGTTCGGGCTGGCATTCGCCCTCGACTATGCGCGGGCAGCGGGCCACAAGCCCCTCCGTGACCTGATCGACGAGCGGAGCCGGCTCTATTTCGCCGCCGATGTTGGGATTCCAGCGGCATGGGAACCGAGTGGCGCGGACTTCTTTTCGCCCAGCTTGATGGAGGCGGACCTGATGCGGCGGGTGCTGCCGCCGGCCGAGTTTCGTGTCTGGTTGGGGCGGTTCCTTCCGGGCATGGCCCGCGGCGAACCCAAATCGCTGTTCACGCCGGCCGAGGTGACCGACCGCTGTGATCTGCAACTTGTGCATTTGGACGGTGTCAACCTGAGTCGGGCGTGGTGTATGCAAAGCATTGCCACAGCGCTCCCCGAGGACGATCCCGCCAGGAAGGTGCTGGCTGATTCTGCCACCCAGCACGCAGAAACAGCCCTCCGTCATGTTGGCAGTGGTGAGTATGCTGGGGAACACTGGCTGGCTTCGTTCGCCGTCTACCTACTTTCCGAGCCGTGAACTATTCAGCGGTATCCGCCGTGGCTTTACCCGACGGGGCAGCGGCCCGATCCTCGGCGGAAAGCCCACACCGACCTGAACCAAGACAGGGAATCCGACTATGTGGTGGACGCCAGACGGCGAGCGAATCTTGCGGGGTGCGGAAGGCCAACTCTTTCGGGAGGCCCTGGGCATGATCGTAGACATGGTCAGCGACGACAATGAGGGCCTCTGGCAGTTCGCTGCCCCGCCCTTCGACAAGTTCCAGCCCAATCAGAAACTGGCCGTTCTGACCCAAGTCGGCACCGCCCTGCTTTGCGAGGATCAGCCCATGCCCAGGTTGACGGCCGCTTTGGAGGCTGCGGTGGGCGCCGTGTATGAGGCCATCCGGCTCTTGGTGGAGATGGCGATCGACCAGCCTGCCGAGTTGCGTGAATCGCCAAGCTGGCGGAAATTGTTACTTTCTGCCCGCTAGGAACGTGAGATCGACGATCTTCTCGATGTCCAGTCCGAGGATCTCGACGAATGGGAGGTGCTGGTCAGCTCCCTGGCAGACGGGGTGCTTTGGGACGAGGACTGGCAGGACAGCGAAAGCCTCCTGGATGCCGACCCGAAGGCCGGCCAGGCCGTGAAGGAACTGCTGGGGATCGACGAGGATTACTACGTTGCCGTGCCGCCCGATCCGACCGACGAGGAAATGAACGGCGTATGGGCCACGTTGCGGGGGATAGTGAAGAAGTGCGGATGAGCATGCGCTGCGGCCGTTATCCGCTTTAGGACGCCCGCTGAACGGTAAGCCCGCATACACTGGCCACCAGCGGCTGCATCACCGGCCAGACGATCAAAGGCTGGTACATCAAGGGAAAGGATCATTATAGCAGGCAATCGCCAATCTTCCCATAAAGTGTCGCAGTTGCCGCTGGCCGTCGCCGGAGAATTTGCACATCGATTCATTGGCGAATACGCAATTCGCAGATTAGCCCTTGAATACTAACGTCCTGTTCGTTCAGTCCTGAGAGAAAATCACCAGTTCATCCCTGATGACGGCACTGATCTGCTCTTGGTGAAATCGCTTCATCAGTACGGCAGCCAGTTCACCGGCCCACTGAATGATCTCCTCGTCCGAGTCCTGCCGCAAGGGATAACGCACCACGGCAATTTCCCAGCCTTCCTCCACGTAGTCCTTGCTCACAAACGTCGTCGAGGTAAGACGGACGGGGATCGGCGGTTCGTCATGCTCTGTGGTTGCCTGGAACTCTGAGATGGCCCGAATAACTTTGTCGGCTGGATATTGTTCCTCTCCGTAACCCTTGCGTGAGCCGACGTACAGGCGGACCTCGAAGGCGTTTGTTCTCTTGAATACTCTCATGTTCCCCGCCTCAGTGACAGCCTACCTGCATTCTTACTTCTTCGGCTCATCTGCCTTCTTGGTTGTCCGTTTCTGCTGGAGCAGCCACTCGTAAAGTTCCGGTGTGTTGTAGGCTTGCGTCCATGAATCGTGCCCGGCTTCGGGATAAATGGTGAACTTCGGATCGCCACCGGCTTTTTTCAGGGCCTCGACCATTTTCTTGGAGTTTTCAATCGGCACTGTTCGGTCTTTTCCTCCGTGGAACACCCAAGCAGGAATGTGGGCGATTCGCTTCGCACTGGCCGGATCACCGCCGCCACAGATCGGGACGATGGCGGCGAATCGGTTCGGCTGATAAGCGGCCAAGGCCCAGGTGCCGAAGCCGCCCATGCTCAGGCCGGTCAAGTAGATGCGGTCTTGATCGACCTTATGTTTCTTGGCAATCTCGTCGAGTAACGTCGTTAGCACGGCTGTCTCCCACCAGTGCCCATTAGGGCATTGTGGCGACACGACGATGAACGGAAACTGCTTGCCTGCGGCGATCAATTTCGGCGGCCCATGCTTCTTAACGAGGTCCAGGTTGTCGCCCCGCTCCCCGATTCCGTGCAGAAAGAGCAGCACAGGCCACGCTTCCTTCTGCTCATAATCCTTCGGCAGATAGATCAGGTAGTTCATCTTGACCTTGTTCGTTCGGTCAAGTTCGGCGGGCTTCTGCTGACCGGCATCACCGGCTACGGCCCGACTGGCCGAGAGAATAAGAAGACCAATGACCACTCCTAACATCGCACTTCGGAAGATCGTTCGCATAGCTGTTTCCTTTTCGTAGTGACTATTTCGGAATCTCGTACTGATGATAACACGCCGTTGGTTCGAAGGCCAGCGACCGTGGGGTTGGTGGTCACAGGCGAGCCAGGC
Source organism: uncultured Planctomycetaceae bacterium (assembly GCA_964615095.1). Taxonomy (GTDB): domain Bacteria; phylum Planctomycetota; class Planctomycetia; order Pirellulales; family Thermoguttaceae; genus JANXQG01. The sequence goes on from CAZTPX010000006.1 coordinate 60,676, forward strand.
GGGTAAAATGGGGCTGTGCTGGCACCAATGTGTGACTGGAAGACGATCATGAAACTGGCTTCGCTGGCTCTCCTGCTTGTTGTTCTCTGGGCTTCTGAAACTGCCGCCCAGGAAGTTCGAGATGAGCTTCCATCGGCACCCCAAGGCAAGACCTGGAAAATGATTTGGCACGATGAACTCGACGGCACGAAGCTTGATGAGAGCAAGTGGGTCTACCGGCCTGACGGCAAACGGGTAGACGGCTGGTAGAACCGAAAGGCCGTAGCGCTTGACGGCAAGGGCCACTCGGCTATCAGGACATTCAAGGAGGGCGACAAGGTCATCGACGGCTGCATTACGACTGGATCAACAATTGTTACCCGCAGAATCGCCGGAACAATCCACAAGGCAAGGCCAAGGCTCCCATTCAATGATCTGGGATCTGAATAATCTGAAAATCCGGCAGGTAGGGCGGTATCTGACGCACTTTAGGCGTGCAACTAATGGGAAAGTCGCTGTTCGGCTGGGCCAGCCGCTCGGATCATCGACTCTTTCTCCTGGCGAGAAAGGGCCTTGATCGCCAACTCTCTTTTCAGGGCATGACTATGGCTAGCCTGAGCTTCGTGGTAGACCAAGACAACGGGCAGACGGCTCCGGGTATATCGTGATGCTGTTCCGGCGTTGTGTTGCTTCAATCGACGAGGCACATCATTCGTGATTCCGGTGTAGAGAGAGCCGTCGGCACATCGCAGGAGATAGACGAACCAACATGTGCCCATCTTCGACTCCGTCAGCAGCTTGTGCTTGTGAACGAATTGCCCGCATTCCTGAAACCGGCGAACAATTGCATCGCTTTCAGGCAGATCGTCGATCTCGTATCCACAGGCCGGATGCGTTTTAATCGGAAGAATCTGGCTATTGATGCGAAAACAGCCAATGCCGTTGTCGGCGCAGAACCGGAGGGCGGCGAGCAGGGCATCGGCATTCTTCATGCAGAGACGGCTCAATTTCGCCAGGGCGTCCGGTCGCTTCATCTTGCCGATGGACGTAGCCGTCGTCGTGACGAACTTGATGGGCTGATCCCGAAACAGGCAGCATAGGCCAAGTCGCATGAAATCACTCTGTAGCTACTTGCTTGCTTCGAGTTGTGTGCCGAAAACACTCGACGAGATGATCGTTGACCATCCCAACCGCCTGCATGAAGGCATAGCAGATGGTGCTGCCAACGAACTTGAAACCGCGTTGCTTCAAGTCTTTGCTCATGGCGTCCGATTCGGACGTGTGGGCAGGCACCTCGGCCATAGATTTCCAGGCGTTCTGTTTGGGCATGTGACCGACAAACCCCCAGATGTACTCGTCAAATGTCCCAAACTCTTGCTGAACCGCCCGGAACGCCTTGGCGTTCTGGATCGCCGCATCGATCTTCAGTCGATTGCGAACAATACCGGGATTCGACATCAAGCTCTGCTGCTTTCGCTTGCCGTACTTGGCGACGATGGCCGGATCGAAATGATCGAACGCTTCCCGATAGTTCTCTCGCTTCTTGAGAATTGTCTCCCAACTCAGACCTGCTTGTGCCCCTTCAAGGATGAGGAACTCGAAGAGCGTGCGGTCGTCATGGACCGGGACACCCCATTCGTTGTCGTGGTACTCGATGTACTGCTCGGTCTTTGCCCAGGGGCAGCGGCATCGTTCGGGGACCTTACAGGTTGTCTTCATGGCGCTTAGACCCTTGCTATCGAAGATACCAGAAGTCGAGCGATCCATCGTCCATGTGAAGCGGAGATGGCTGCGGTTGCCTTGGGATCACAGTCGCCCTCGAATGCCCAAGCGTGGACGATCTTGCCACCTTTCTGCTGGATGGCCTTCAATGGAATGAACGGGCCGCTGGGTTTCACGCCCGTTTCTTCCTCGAACTCTCGTTGGGCGGTAACGAGCAGATCCTCGTCGGCCTTGGGTTCACCCTTTGGAATCGACCACGCCCCTTCGTCCCTGTTCACGAAATAGGGACCGCCAGGATGGGCTAGGAGGACTTGGATGGCTCCGCCCTTGATGCGGTACATCAGGAGACCGGCACTGAGTCTGGGCATGGCGTTCCTATTTCTATCGGGCAGTGAATTCCTTGACCCGCATAACATCGTCAAGGACGAGTTTCCAGAGGGTCGCCTGGATCGACTTCTGTTTTCGGGGATCGGCTAGTCACTATTATACCAGACCGGCTGCCGGATCTCATGAGGAATGGGGTTCGTCCGGTGAAAGGTACGGACACTACTTGACGAGGAGGAAAATGAATCCGAAGATCCCGGCAATTGCCAAGAAAGTGCATGCCAGAATGACTGCAACTAGGGCTCCTGATGAGATTCCGTATTGAGTGCGGTAAGGATCGAACGCCAGGCCCGCATCGCCTGCCCTTGCACTGACCGGGCGTTTGAATCGCAAACGTTGATTGTCGAATTTCTCCACAAGGGTCCAGCCTGCACTGGCCTCCTCGGCGCAGACTTGCCGGAGCACTTCCGGGTTCCTGAACGCCGCAGTATTGGCACGAACGATCTTGAACTCCCAATCTCCTTGCAGATCGGCATCGGTGTACTTCGTCATTTCTTCTTCCTCCTGTCGCCGCCGCTCAGCCTCAGCGGCGGCGGCTGCTGCAGCCCCAGCGCTCATGGAAAACTCCCGTAACGTGATTCACAATGCGTAGGTTTGGATATTCTACGGAATCTGTCTCGCCAGGAACAGCCTTGAAGGGGAATCGGTCCAGCCACGGATTTGTTGCATGGCAAAGGGATAACGACAGTTGCTCTTGCTCATTGATGAACTGCAAGAGGTTCGCTTTCATACTGGTCGCCTTGGCCCCCGGTATTTCGATGGCCAAGGTCAACGTGCTAAACTACGGGGCCAAGGCTGACGGCAGAACGGATGATACCGCCGCTGTCCAAAAGGCCCTGGATGCGGCCGAGGATCGTGGTGGTGTCGTGGAGATGCCCAAAGGTCTGCACCGGGTCGAAGAGCATCTGGTGATTCCGCCCGGTGCATGCCTCTCAAGTGAATGGCAGGCACCGCACCACGCCAATACGGAACACGGCACCGTCATCCTGGCAATTTGATTCAAGCCTGTGATTTCTTCAACGCCGGCAAGCCGCAACTCCGTGTCGGGGCCAAGGTGGCGGGCGTGACGATCAGCGGTTGCCGACTTCAAGGAGGCGAACGAATTGAGATTGCAGACGAGGCGAAGGGGCATGTTCAGGCCGGGTTGAACCTGACGAAGTAGGTAAATCTGATGCTAAACCGCCATCAGGAAGGTACTGGGTAAATGGCATTTCGCCTCGAACAAATCGTCCCCTGGGGCCGGTCGTCCAAAGAGTACATCCGCATGTTCTCGCTGACGGACGCCGACTTGGAGAAGAAGATACTCGGCTGTGGCGACGGCCCGGCCAGTTTCAATGCTGCGATGTGTCGGCAGGGCAAAAGGGTTGTCTCCATCGATCCACTCTACCGGTTCTCGGCAGAGCAGATTCGAGGGCGGGTGAAGGAAGCATCTCGGACGATTATTGAACAACTCGTTGCGAACCAATCGTCCTACGTGTGGACGACGATTCGCTCGCCGGAAGAATTGGGCCAGATTCGCATGAAGACAATGGAAGCATTCCTGCGGGACTTCGAGCGAGGAAAGGACGAAGGTCGGTATCGATCCTACGAATTGCCCCAGTTGCCGTTTACCGATGGTGAATTCGACTTGGCCCTGTGTTCCCATCTACTCTTCACATATTCCGGTCAGTTGTCGCTGGATTTCCACTGCCGGGCCGTGCTGGAAATGTGCCGAGTTGCAACAGAAGTTCGAGTTTTTCCCCTACTGGACCACGGCGGGCAGCCGTCGCCGCACGTCGAACCGGTGTGCCACTTGCTCAAGGATAACGACTTTGAAGTTTCCATCGAATCCGTGGACTACAGGTTTCAACGAGGCGGCAACCAGATGATACGGGTGCTGCGATAGCTGCCGATACTAATCGTACTCACTTCCGTTGCCCCTCATCGAGGCCGAAGAGCGACAGCAATTCGGCCTTCTATGACGTTGCCTTCACGATGAACGAACCCCTAGTTGGAACTGATAAACTGACAGGGAATTTGATTTCCGATACGACTCAGTCTAAACCGGGAGGAACTGACTTGTCAAGCGGTTGCAGGAGGGGGAAGGCAATCCCCGCGCCGCGCTTCAAATCAAGGGAATTTGACTTCCCGGTTCTCGGCGTCCCAGCACTCGAACACCAGGTGCTCGGGGCCTGCGTGCTCCGCGCCGACCACCTGCACCGTCATGCTGCCTTCGTCCTCCAGCCGGGCCAGGTCGTGCCGCTTGCGATTGTTGAGGTAATCGGCGACCTCGGGGGCCACCGTCACGCGGACCTGCACGATCGCCGGCTTCTGGGCGATCACGATCAAGAGCCGCACGACGTCGATAGCCATGCTTTCCGGAGTTTTCACCACGGCCGTGCCGCGGCAGCAGGGGCAGTCCTTGTAGGCGCTCCGCTTCAGGCTGGGACGGATCCGCTGGCGCGTCATTTCCACCAGGCCGAAGGGACTGGTGCGGAGGATCTTGGTCCGCGCCCGGTCGCGGCGGACCGCGTCGCGCAAGGCCCGCTCCACGCCGCGGCGGTGCCGCTCCTTGTGCATGTCGATGAAATCGTTGACGATCACGCCGCCCAGGTCGCGGAGCCGCAACTGCCGCGCGATTTCCTTGGCGGCGTGGATGTTCATCTGGTAGGCCGTCTCCTCGGCGTCGCCCTCGGCGCGGAAGTTCCCGCTGTTGACGTCGATGGCCACCAGGGCCTCCGTCTGGTCGATGACGATCGAGCCGCCGGCCTTCAGCGGCACGGTGCGCGCGTGGATCTTGGCGATCTCCTGGTCCAGGCGGTGCTTGAAGAACAGCGGTTCCTTGCCCTCGTAATGCTGCAGGCGGTTGGCGTAGCGGGGCATCACCAGTTGCAGGAACTCGTGGGCCCGCTCGAAGGCCGACTGCTCGTCGATGAAGATCGTATCGACCTCCGCGGTGAAAATGTCGCGGATGGTGCGGATGATCATGTCGCTTTCCTGGTAGATGTCGACGGGGGCGGGCATTTTGCGGATCCGCCGTACGATGACCTTCCACAACCGCAGCAGGTAGGCCAGATCGCGGGAGAGCTCGCGCTTCGAGCGATCGGCGCCGGCCGTGCGGACGATGAATCCCACGCCCTTGGGCGGATTGAGCTCGAGCATGATGTCGCGCAGCCTGCGGCGGACGTCTTCGTCCTCGATCTTCCGCGAGACGCCGATGCGGCCCAGGGCGGGCATGAGCACGAGGTAGCGGCCGGGGATGCTGATGTACGTCGAAAGGGTCGGCCCCTTGGTGCCGATCCCTTCCTTGATGACCTGCACGAGGATTTCGTCGCCACGGCGGAGAATCTCCTGGATGGGCGGCTTGAAACGCGGCCGCCCGCCACCGCGGAAAGTCCGCTTCTTGGGCTGGTCGTCGAAATCGGTGTCGTCGCTCTCGCCGTCGTCGTCGTGGTCATTGTGGCGGCCGCCGCGGCGATCGTTCCGATCGCCGGGAGGTCCTAGCGGCTTGTCGGGATCGTAGCCCCCCTGGGCGTAGTACTGCGGCTCGACGTCGCTGATGTGCAGGAAGCCGTTGCGGCCCACGCCGAAATCAACGAAGGCCGCCTGGATGCTCGGCTCCAGGTTGACGACGACGCCTTTATAGATGTTGCCGACGTAGCTATCCTGCCCCGTGCGCTCCACGTAGAGCTCTTCCAGGATCCCGTCTTCGACGATCGCAATCCGGCACTCTTCCGGCTGCGCGACATTGATCAGCATTTCTTGTTTCATGGTCTCGCTTTCTTCGGCAAGACCGACGAGCGGGCATTCGAGCGGCGAAGCGTCGGCGGGAGGATGACCTGGCTGTCATGAATCGATCTCCACGTCGCTGCGCGCCAGAACGGCGCCCTCGCGTTCGAGGTCGTCCAGTTCCAGCGCGGCCAATACGTCGCGCGGTCCGGCGCTGCCGCCGGGGTCGGTCTTCAACCGCATCGCCAGGATGCCGTCCTCGAGAGCCAACGCAAGGAGCGAGGCGCTGAGGTCGATGGGCGCTGCACGATTGGGGCGCCGCACCGGCAAGGGGGATGTGGAAAGCAACCGCTGGATCCGTTCTGACAGCCCGGGCAATCGCGACAGGGGAATGGCCAGTTCATAGGAGGCGCTTACGGCCCGAGCCACCCGCAAGCGGGTACCCGGACTGCCCAACGGAAGCGTCTCCAGCGACTCGATGCGCAGCCCAGGGGGAGCCTGGGCCTGGAGTCGAGCGGACAATTCATCGGCTGGGGGCGCTTTGTCGAGTTCAAGTTCCATGACTTCGCGGCGTCCTTCGATGCCGACCGCCAAGGCCAAGGGGAAGTTCATGCGCGGCTTGGGTCGATACCCTTCGCTCATGCCCAGCGACAGCCCGGCGCGGCGAAATAGCCGCTCCATGCTGCGCATCAGGTCCCGGTGGCCGATCAGGCGCAGTGCCGACTGTTTCGAAAATCGAATGCGTACTCGCGGTCGAACCATTGGTTCGAATCAATCTGCTCCGCCAAGACAAGAGTGGCGGAAAACTCTATTTCCTGTTACTCGTTCCCGAAAGCGGGAACGCGTCGTTTCAGCTCCTCGCGGAGGTAGTTCGTGATGTCCCGCGCGTTCTCCATCGTGGCCGCGCGGCCGGCGATTTCGCGGCACTCGGCCACGCTCACACGGCGACATATATTTTTGATTTCCGGCAGGGCGGCGGGCGACACGCTGAAATGCCGCAGGCCCATGCCCAGCAGCAGCATGGCGTAGCAGGGGTTGCCGCTCATTTGCCCACACATCGTAATGGGGATCGGCTTCTTGTCCGCCGCGTCGATGGCCATGCCGATCAGGCGCAGCACGGCGGGGTCGGCCGGGTTGTACAGCCCTACCACGTCCTTGTTGCTGCGATCGACGGCCAAGGTATATTGGATCAGGTCGTTGGTGCCGATGCTGAGGAAGTCGACCTCTTCCACGAAGCGGTCGATCATCACCACCGCCGCCGGCACCTCGACCATCATGCCCACGGCCATGTTGTGGTTGAACTCGATGCCGTGCTCGTCGAGGTCTTCCATCACGTCGGCCAGCACCATCTTGGCCTGGCGGAGTTCCAGCATCGTGGAGATCAAGGGGAACATCACCCGCAGGTCGCCCAGCACGCTGGCCCGCAGGATGGCCCGGAGCTGCGTGCGAAACATCGTCAAGTGCCGCAGGGCCAGGCGGATGCTGCGCAGCCCCAGGCAGGGGTTGCGCTCGTCCTCGGGCGGGGGTAAGTGCGGTACCTTGTCGGCGCCGAGGTCGAACGTGCGGATCGTGACCGGCTTGTTACCCATGGCCTGCAAGACCTGCGAGTAGGCACGGTAGTGGACCTCCTCGGTAGGCTCGATTTCGTTGCCTAGGAAAAGAAACTCGGTGCGGTAGAGGCCGATACCCTCGGCCCCGCGCTCGACACAGTGCGCCACTTCGTGGGGAAACTCGATGTTGCCGTAGAGGTTGACTTGTACGCCGTCAGTGGTCACGGCCGGCAGATCGCGGAGGGCCTCCAGCCGCACTGCCGCCGAACGGTTCTCCTCCACCTCGTGGCGATAGTGGGCCAGCGTTTCTTCGTCGGGCTGGAGAATAACCAGGCCGTTGTCGCCGTCGATGATCACCAGGTCGCCGCCGGAGACGTCGGCCAAGAACGGCCCGGTGCCCACGATGGCGGGGATCTCCAGGGCCTCGGCGACAATCGCCGTGTGGCTGCCCGGGCCGCCGATCTCGGTGACGAAACCGCGGACGAAACGGCGGTCGAGATTGGCCGTTTCGCTGGGCGTGAGGTTGTGGGCCAGCACCAGCACGGGCGAGGTGAGGTGGGCGATGCCTTCGCGGCGGCGGCCTAGTAAGTGCCGCAGCAGCCGCTTCTCGGTGTCGAATATGTCGGCGGCCCGCTCCGCCAGATGCGCGCTCTCCAGCCGCTGAAAAACCTGCGCGTAGCGGCGCAAGGTGCGGCTCACGGCATACTCGGGCGAGTAGTGGCGGTGGCGGATCATGTCCTCCAACTCGCTGCGGAGGCGCGAGTCCTGCAGCATCTGCAAGTGCGCGTCGAAAATGGCGGCGTATTTCCCGCCCAGTTCCAGGGCGATGGCGTCGCGGTGGCTGGAAATCTCGATCGAGGCTGCGGCGATGGCCTTCTCCAGCCGTTCCAATTCGTCGTCCACGGCATCGCGCGCCACGAACCGCCGGGGAATGCGAAATCCCTCGTTGTCCATCACCAACGCCTCACCGATGGCAATTCCCGGCGAAACGGCTATTCCTTGGAGCTTCTGCATGCGGTTGGTCTGGAACTTATTTCGATTATGGGTTGGAAGTGTTGCTTGGAGGGGCGTTCCGATGGTTTTGGAAACAAGTTCTCGCTCAATCCTCGTCAAACTTTTTCAGGAAAAGTTGTTCGATCGCCTCGACCGCCTCCCGGCCTTCAATGCCGGAACCTTCCAGCGACAACTGTTCCCCCTGGGCTGCACCCAGCGACATCAATTGCAGCACGTCGGTGGCCTCGACCTCGTGCAGCCCCTTGGCAATCACCACGCGGGCGTCGAACTTGCGGGCTTCTTTGGCGATCAGCACCGCGGGACGCGCGTGCAGCCCCTCGCGGTTGGCCACGATTACGGTTCGCTTCAGAGCAGGCTCGGACATGGCTCGCGTTGACGCGAAACGATCGCCTGGAAATCCCCGCGGCATTCCAGAGGACCCCCGACTGCGTCGAATCAGGATCCAAATTGATGGTTATCGGCTTCATCCAGGAGCAAGGCGATGTCTTGCGGCGCTTTGGCCTGTTTGAGGAAACGGCAAAACGTGTCGTCGCGGAGTTGCCGGGAAATGTTCTCCAAGGCCCGCAGGTGATCGCCGGGGCGGTCGGGCGGGGAAATCAAAAGGAAAAACAAGTTGACCGTCTCGCCGTCGAGGCTGGCGAAGTCGACGCCCGCCGAACTGACCGAGACCGTGCCGATGAGGCGATCGACACTAGGGTGCTTCGTATGTGGGACAGCCACGCCCCGGCCGATGCCCGTGCTGCCCAATTCTTCGCGCTTCAAAATCGCTTTGACAATGCTCTCAAACTCGGTCGCGTTGACGCGCTTGGCGTCCACCAGCGACTGGACCATCTCGCGGATGGCCCCTTCCTTGTCCAACGCCGCCATATTCGCACGAATTGCGTCGCGGCAGATAAAGTCGGAAAACTTCATGCACCAATCTCCCTGGGACCTGTCCGAGAAATCACCTCGACTCCGTCAAGACAAGTCCGCAACTAATCTCAAAAGGGGTACTTGGAATCTCTGCACCGCCCTCGCCAACCCGGGGTCGCCTTGCAGAAATTCACTCACGTAGGGTTAAGGGTTCTCAGGGGTTTCCGGCCCCGGGGTTTCCGGCGTTTCAGCCTGCCGGTGCCCGGGACCGCGATGGCGGTCTTGAACTTTTTGCTTGTACTTGCGCAGTTGCTGTTCCATCTTTTCGATCACGTCATCCAGCGACGCCATCAACTCCAGCGAACGGCACTGGGCCACAAAATCGTGCTTGTGTTCGGCCGACACCCGCAGATCCACGTCGGGCGCATCGCGATGCTCGAGATCGACGGTAACCTCGATCGCTGTCAGGCGATCGTAATAGCGGGGCAGCTTCTCCAGCTTCTCTTGGATCTTGGCCTGTGTCTCGTCGCTGAGATGCCCATGCCGAGCGGAAATCTTTATCTGCACCAAAAAAACTCCTTCACTGAGAACTGACTTACCAGGCTGCCATGGCCTATTTCTGGCCAAAACAACCACGATACCAACCCATTGGGGGTGTGTTCTAGTTCAAAATGATATCCACCGCGCCGGTTTTATGCCTTGCGGGGTTTGCACCGACACCCTCATTGCTCGCACGATCCGTCTTGGTGTCAGCAGTATAGCAGTCCACGCGGGGACAGACAAACGCAATCGGAGGCGAGAACATTACTGATCCGAATAACCGCCTCCCTATTCTCAGTGTAGCTTCTCAAAGGGAGAGGATAAGGGGGACTGGCGAGGTGGGACGGACATTGCCTCACCAACAGAGGGGTGTTTCCTCCCAATAATCCGGTGGGTGATTTCCTTATCCCTGAACCGATGACCAATTCTTCCATCCAACGAGGGGTCTGGGCACGCGTCCCCGGCGCGCGTCATCGCCACGGCTGTTGGTTCTAGAAGGAGTGTGCGGAAGCGGCAATCTCGGCTATGATAGAGGCGTGCAAACCAGTCGGTGTGGCCTTGGACACTTAGCGTCGAAGTCGGCCAGAGCAAGGTGCTCACATGGAAGACAAAGGCAAATCGGAGAGCCAACTCCTCGCAGAGTTGGAGCGATTGCGCCAGCGCGTGGCGGAGTTGGAAGCCTCGGATGCCGAGCACAAGCGGACCAAGGAGGGAATCCAGCAACTGATGCAATTGCGCGGCGCGCACGGCGAATTGGAGAGCCGCGTGCAGCAGCGCACGGCCGAATTGGCCGCGGTCAACGAGGCGCTGGAGCGGGAAATCGGCCGGCGCGAACGCGCGCAACAAGTCCTGCGCGACTCCGAGGCCCTCTACGCGTCGCTAGTGGAGAACCTGCCGGTCCATGTCCTCCGCAAAGACTTGGAGGGTCGCTTTGTTTTCGCCAACCGCTCCTTCTGCGAACTGCTGGACCGGCCCTTGGCGGAAATCTTAGGGCGGACCGACTTCGACCTTTTTCCCGAGGCCCTGGCGCGCAAGTTTCGCGAAGATGACCGCACCGTGATGGAAACGGGAGAACTCTTGGAGACGGTCGAGGAAAACCGCAGCCGCGGCGACTCCCGCTACATGGAGGTGATGAAGTCGGCCGTGCGCGATGCGGCCGGGCAAATCGTGGGCGTGCAGATCGTTTTTTGGGACGTGACGGACCGCAAGAAGGCCGAGGCCGCGCTGGAACAGGAACGTTACTTGCTGCATGCCCTCATGGATACCTTGCCCCACAATATTTATTTCAAGGACACTGCTAGCCGTTTCCTGCGCATTAACAAGGCCCTGGCCACCTGTTTTCGCCTGCGCGACGCCGCGGAAGCGCTGGGCAAGACCGACTTCGATTTCTTCACCGAAGAACACGCCCGGCAGGCTATGGCCGACGAGCGGGAGATCCTTCGTACGGGCCAACCGGTGGTGGACAAGGAAGAGAAGGAAACGTGGAGCAACGGCCACGCCACCTGGGCCCTGACCACGAAGCTGCCGCTGTACGACGACCAGCGGCGGGTCATCGGCACCTTCGGCATTTCTCGCGATATTACCGAACGGAAACGCGAGGCTCAGGCCTTGCAACTGGCCAAGGAAGCGGCGGAGAGCGCCAATCGCGCCAAGAGCGCCTTTCTGGCGAACATGAGCCACGAGATCCGCACGCCCTTGAACGCCGTCATCGGCATGACGGAGCTCGTGCTGAAGAGCCCCCTTACGGACCAGCAGCGGGAGTTTCTACAGACCGTGCGGGACTCAGGCGAGGCCTTGCTCGCGGTGATCAACGACATCCTCGACTTCTCCAAGATCGAAGCGGGCAAGCTCGAGTTGGACTCCCGTGCGTTCGACTTGTGGGAGAACCTTGGCGAAACGCTGAAGCCTTTTGCCATTCGCGCCCAGCAGCAAGGGCTGGAACTGGCCAGCTTCATCCATCCCCAAGTGCCCCGCATGGTGTTGGGTGATTACAACCGCCTGCGGCAAGTCGTCATCAACTTGCTGGGCAATGCTCTCAAGTTCACCGAGAGCGGCGAAGTGAGCCTGGAGGTGATGCGGGAATCGCAGGCGGGAAACGACGTGCTGCTGCACTTCATCGTGGCCGACACGGGAATCGGCATCCCGGCGGCGAAGCAGTCGACGATCTTCGAGATGTTCGAGCAGGCCGACACGTCGACGACCCGCCGTCACGGCGGCACGGGACTGGGTTTGGCCATCGCCGCGCGAATCATCGGCCTCATGGACGGCCGCATCTGGGTGGACAGCGAAGTCGGCCGGGGAAGCCGCTTCCACTTCACCGTCCGCCTCGGCCTGGCCGCCGGCGGGCCTGCCGTACCGCCGCCCCTGCCGGCCGTTGCTCCGCCTGCCGTGCCGCGACGGCGGGCGGCAAATCTGTACGTCCTGCTGGCCGAAGATAGCTCTGTCAACCAGAAACTGGTCACGGCCTTGCTTGAAGAGCAAGGGCATAAGATCCGCCTGGTCAATAACGGCCGGGAGGCGCTTGCCGCCTGGGAAAGCGAAGCGTTCGACCTGATCCTGATGGACGTGCAGATGCCGGAGATGGACGGCCTGGAGGCCGCGGCGCGGATTCGGGCAAGAGAGCGGCATTCCGGCGCGCATGTGCCGATCGCCGCCATGACGGCCTACGCCCTGAAGGGCGACCGCGAGCGCTGCCTGGAGGCGGGCATGGACGCCTACATCGCCAAACCGATCCGCGCGGACGAGTTCTTTGACACGATCGAGGCCCTCGTTGGCGCGTCCGTGGAGGCTGCCCCGCCCGCAGACACTGCTCCGCTGCCGGACGCCCTGCCGCCCGGCGCAGAATGGCCCGAAGCGATGCGGGCGGTGCGCGGCAACCAGCGCTTGCTGCGGACGATCGTGGAAACTGCCGCCCGAGAGATTCCACGCTTGCTTGCCGCGATCCGCGCCGCGGTGGCGGCGGGCAACGCGGCGGAACTGCAATTGGCCGCGCACACGCTGAAGGGAACCATTCGCTACTTCGCTTCCGGCCAGGGTTTCGAACAAGTTCGGCGGCTGGAAACGATGGGGCGCGACAAATGTCTGCAAGGGGCGGCGGAGGCCCTTGCCGTCCTGGAAGCCGACGCGCGATTGCTCGCCCCGGCTTTCGCTGCCTATCTGCAACGCCGGGAGTAACAAGGTATCCGGCACACGGAGTGTGCCGGATACATTTGGTTCTAACCTTCTTTGCCGTGGTCCAGGCCGCTGGCACGCCGTATGGCCCCCGTGCCGAAGCGCTCCTTGATCTGGTCGGCCACGGCATCCGCCCGGCTCTGCTTCTCCCGCTGTTGACCGTCGAAGAGCATGCCCTGAACCAGTCCGGTGTCGTCGAGGCCGCTCACGCCCATGCCCAGCAGCCGCACCGGCAGGTGCCCGGCGGGCAGCCGCCTGCGCAGAAGCTCGTCAGCCGCCCGCCACAACTCATCGGTTATGTCCGTGGGTTCCGGCAAGGTCTGGGAGCGGGTGATCGTGGAGAAGTCGGCAAAGCGGACCTTGAGTTGCACGGTCTGCCCACGCAGCCCCTGCCGCCGCAGCCGCCAGCCAACCTGCTCGACCAGGTCGATGAGCCAGGCCTGCAGCACCTCCATGTCGCGGATGTCGCGCTCGAACGTCGTCTCGTTGGAGATCGACTTGGCCTCCCGCTCGGGCACGACCGGCCGGTCGTCGCGGCCGTGGGCCAACTCCCACAAGTGTTCGCCGCTTGAGCCGAAGCGGGCCTGGAGCACGTCCGGAGGGCAGAGCCGCAGTTGCCCGATCGTGTGGATGCCCAGCCTCTGGAAAACCTTGCTGCTCTGCTTGCCGACACCCCACAGCCGCTCGACCGGAAGGGGATCGAGGAACTCCTGCACCTTGTCCGCCTCCACGACCACCAGGGCGTCCGGCTTCTTCAGGTCGCTGGCGATCTTGGCCAGGAATTTGTTGGGGGCCACGCCCACCGAGACCACCAGCCGAAGCTCCGTGCGGACTGCCTGCTTGATCTGCCGCCCGATGTCGGCCGGCGTGCCGAAGAGGTGTTCGCTGCCGGTCACGTCCAGAAACGCCTCGTCCAGCGACAGCGGCTCGACCAGGGGCGTGAACCGCTCGAAGATGTCGCGGATCTGGCGGGAGACGTCCGCATAGTGGCCGATCCTGGGCGGTAGGTAGACGCCCTGCGGGCAGAGCCGGTGGGCGGTGGCCGACGGCATGGCGCTATGGACGCCATATCGCCGGGCGACATAGTTGGCCGCCGACACCACGCCTCGCTTCTCGGGCGGGCCGCCCACGATTACCGGCTTGCCGGCCAATTCCGGACGGTCCCGCTCCTCGACCGACGCGTAAAAGGCGTCCATGTCCGCGTGCAAAATCATGGCTGGACTGCTCGATCGCTGTTTGTACCCATGGCTTCCTCGGTCAGGTGGTGTAGCTCCGTCAATTCCCTGGCGAATTGCTCGTTGCTCCTGCCGTGATCTTCCATGTGCCTGCCCCAAATTCACGATCTTACGAAGGGGTGGGCATCCGTCCAAACCCGGATGCCATTCTCAACATAGGATACCAGAAACTATCAGGGGGGCATAGTCGATGAAGAACCGCATGAATCGACGATGCCGGATTTGCCACCGGTGAATTATTATCCTCGCCTTTTCGTCCGGTAGAATCTGCGAGCTAGAGTTACGAGAACACGTTTCAGGCAAGAAACCCTGAAAATGGCCCCGCAGCGTGCGGCAATAATCTCAAAGGGCGGGACTTTGGGCCCGCCAGTTGAAGGCACATTTGAAGTCGTCCTCTTCGTCGGGAAGAGAAGATCTCGTCTGTGCCTTTTGTTGTAATAAGCCCCCGAGATCGGAAGATACAATATGAACGAAATTCTCTGCCCCGCCCAATGCGAAAGCAATTTATTGCACGTCCAGCCCCCGCTTCCACCAGCGAAGACGTATTTTGCCCCCGCTGGCCGGGACGCACCTGCAGAGCTTTCTCGCAAGGTAGCGACCATCGACCGTCTGCCGCTGCTGAAAAACGCTCTGGATGCGATGCCAAATATGGTGATGATCCTCAACAGCAATCGGCAGATCGTTGCGGCCAACCGGAAATTGCTCAAGATTCTTAGTGCCAGCCAAGGACAACTCGTCGAGAAACGACCCGGCGAGGCGATCAATTGTATTCGGATCAAAGATGGGCCTGACGGCTGCGGCACGGATGTTCATTGCACAAACTGTGGGGTGGTCAATGCGATCATGGATGCCCTGACAAGCAACGCCGAAGCCGTGCGAGAATGCCGAATCCTGGCCCAAACGCCCACCGAAGTTGTCCCGCTCGACCTTCGGGTGGCGGCTTCTCCGTTCAAAGTCGAAAAGGACTTTTTCGTCCTCGTGGCAGTCGAAGACATCAGCCATGAGAAACGCGTGGCCGTCCTGCAACGCACGTTCTTTCACGATGTCCTTAATAACGCAGGCTGTATTCGGGGCTATGCAGATTACCTTGCCTCGGACTCGACTGCGGACCCGGAAGTGTGCCAGCGGTTGTCGAGCCTCTCCGGGCAGTTGATCGAGTCGATTCAAGCCCATCGGGATTTGCTCCACGCCGAATCGGGAGAATTGAAGACGCAACCCGTACCGCTCAGGGCCGGTCAAGTCTTGGAGGAACTTCGCAATCAGTACCTCAAACACCCGGTAGCGGAGAACCGGAACATCTCCATCGGCCAGTCGTGGGACGGGACGATCATTACGGACAAGCAGATTCTCAATCGCGTTCTCGGCAACATGCTGAAAAACGCCCTTGAGGCTACGTCACCGGGTGGCACCGTCACATTATCCTGCATCGAAAACGGATACACCGCGACATTCACGGTCCACAACCCGGAGGTCATGCCCCAAGAAGTGCAACTTCAAGTGTTCCAGCGGTCGTTCAGCACGAAGGGCGAGGCGGGCCGAGGAATTGGAACCTACAGCATGAAACTCTTCGGGGAACGGTACTTGGGAGGCCGGGTAGATTTCATAAGCCGCATTCCCGCAGGCACAACTTTCCGGTTGGCGTTGCTGAAGAAGCCATTGGCGTAGCGTGGGATTCCCGAACCCGGCCTCGTGGCATTGGCGAGACCTTGAATTAGAATGACGATTAGTTGAGAGTGAGGAGAACAAGGAACGGATTCCCGAAGGTCTGCGGTTCCGTCTCGATCCGGGAGTCGATGTGGATGCCCTCAAGATGCACCCGATTGGGAAGATCATCGCCAAGGCTGCTCAGAAGTACGGTTTGGTGGTTTGGGACAAGGCCAGGGGCATCTCGTTGCGGGCACAGAACCCCAAGTCCTACACCAAGCTCGGACAGGCCGATCCGTATCCCGCTCTGTTCAAGGGCACGCCGACCTACGCCCTTCTCATCGGATTCCCCTGGGAACGCCTGCAATTCCTGCCGATGAATTACGGCAAACCGTGAACAGTGGTCATGCGGAACAACGCAAGTGGCTGGACGCCATCAAGGACCATATCGCCAGCAGCCTGCGGATCGAGCAGGACGATTTCGACGACGTGCCGTTCAATGGGCTCGGCCGCCTGGGCAAGGCTTATGAATTGTCGGCCAGCAGCTTGGAAGCATCCTTAAGGCCATGAACGAAGGGCCGGCGGCATGAGTGAAAACACGGGTGGCGCGAAGTTCGTAGAATGGAATTGATTCCGTTGCCTTTTTCCCGCAAACGGAGTGGCGTTGGCGCCTTTTCAGGTATACAATAAGGGAGGCTGCAGGTGGGCCGACGAGAAAAACTTCTGAGCAAAATGCAATCCTCGCCGGGGAATATTCGTTTCCGTGAGGTGGCTGCCTTGCTTCGATACGAGGGGTTCGTGTTGTTCAATCAGCGAGGCAGCCATTGCACGTACCACCGGGCCGACGGGCGAGTCCTCACCATCGTTCGTCCCCACGCGCGGCACAAGACGTGCCATGCGGCGGACATCCGAAAACTTTTGGAGGCATTGCAGCGATGACCACCAGCCACGACTACCGAGGCTATATTTTTTCGATCACCTATCAGCCGGAGGAACCAGCCTACACGGTCGATTTCCTCGATCTGCCCGACGTCATCACGAGCGGCGACACGTTGACGGAGGCCTTCGCCAACGCCTGCGAAGCCCTCGACGTGCATCTGGAGAGTCTGCAAAAACTGAACCTCCCTTGGCCCACGCCGAAGCACCGGCTGGTGGTCCAGTAAGTATCAAGGACGCGAGGTTCGCGGCATGAGCACGGCTGAGGGATTGCCCAAGGTGAAAACATGACTATTGTAACGCTTGAAGAAGTCCAGGCCAAGTTGCCGGAATTGATCGAGCAACTCACCGCGGGCGAGGAACTGCTGATTACGCGAAACGAACTGCTGATCGCCCGATTGACGGCCGAGGACAAACCGAAGCGGAAGCCCCGTAAGGCAGGCAACTGCAAGGGAGTGCTCACCATCGTGGCCGATGACGATGAGTATCTCAAGGATTTTGAGGAGTATGTATATGGGATGAGCATTCTGCTCGATACTCATGCGTTCATCTGGTTCGTATTGGACGACCCGGAATTGCCTGCGACAGCGAAAGCCCTTGTGGAAGACCCGACCAATGACGTTTTCATTAGTCCGGCCAGTTATTGGGAGATCGCCATCAAGGCCCACGAGCCATCGACCATGCGGTTCCCGCTGGATCGCGTGCAGGAGATTCTGGATCATTACGCCACGCTGGGCAAGGGCCTGAACATCACGGAGTTCACGCCCACGTCGGCCGGTTGGAAGATCAGCGGTTCGCACCGTGAGGGCGTATGGGACGAGGCGGCACAGGCCGACTACGCCGTGAAGTTCTACCGCGTTTGCTTCGCGCACCCGGCTATGAGGGCAATTACCTGGTGGGACTTGAGCGATCGAGATTGTTGGCGGCCCGGCGGCGGGATGTTACGGGCCGACATGTCGCCCAAGCCGGTCTACGAGCAACTCAAGCGGCTGATCCATGAAGAATGGAAAACTACACTGCGCACAACAACCGATAATGATGGCCGGTTCACTTTCCGCGGTTTCTGCGGCACGTATCGGTTGGTGCTGGATGTGGAAGGGCACAAGCTGGAACACCGCTTGCAGGTGACCAGTGGTATGCGAAAAGAGGTCGTGGTCAAACTGGCTCCGTAGGGCAGGGGGAGGAAAGAAGAATTGAGCCACGGATGAAACACGGATGGAACACGGAAATGAAAATCCGTGTTTCATCCGTGTTCCATCTGTGGCCGCAACTCCCCCGATCTTTTTCGTGTATTTCGTGGTTTCTCTGCTAAACTGCCGGACAAATCTGTCCGGATGGTTTGTCATTTCGTCTTCACAAGCTCAACCGTCTGCTAGCACTGCTATCGTTGCCTGGGCGGACGCTAGCGTGGGCAACCGCCTAAAGCCGGGACTATGAACGCCTAAATCCTCGCCATTGACCCATTTTGCGAGAACTGCTATAAAATGAAACGCTCGTCTGCAACTGCCAAGGAGGGGAGTTCCGTCGATGATTATTACAAGGACGCCGTTTCGCATTTCATTTCTGGGGGGGGGGACCGATTACCCGCGCTGGTATCGGAACCACGGAGGTGCGGTGATCGCCACGACAATCGACAAGTATTGCTACCTGTCGTGCCGTTATCTGCCGCCCTTCTTCGAACACCGCATCCGGCTGGTGTACTCGAAGATTGAGAACTGCCAAACGGTCGACGAGATCGCGCACCCGTCGGTCCGCGAGGCCCTGAAATACCTGCAAGTCACCCGCGGCCTGGAAATCCACCACGACGGCGATCTGCCCGCCCGCAGCGGCATGGGATCCAGCTCCGCTTTCACCGTGGGGCTGCTGCACGCCTTGCACGCGTTGGAAGGACGGATGGTCAGCAAGCGGCAGTTGGCCGCCGAGGGCATCCACGTCGAACAGGAGTTGCTCCGCGAGACCGTCGGCTCCCAGGACCAGGTGGCCACGGCCTACGGCGGGCTGAACCATATCCGCTTTCTGCCCAGCGGCGAGATCTCGGTCCGGCCGATCATCATGTCCGCCGACCGCGCCCGCGAGTTCAATTCCTGGCTGATGCTCTTCTACACGGGCATCAAGCGCACGGCCTCCGGCGTGGCCGACACCTACGTCGAGGAAATCGAGGACCGTCGCCGCTCGATGCGGATCCTGCAAGACCTGGTCGAGGAAGGCCTGGCCGTGCTCTCCGGCGGCGATCTGCAGGACTTTGGCGGACTGCTGCAAGAGGCCTGGGCGATCAAACGCAGCCTGAGCGGAAAGGTGACCAACGACCGGGTCGACGGGATCTATGCCGATGCCCTGGAGGCCGGCGCGATCGGCGGCAAGCTGCTGGGCGCCGGCGGTGGCGGGTTCATGCTGCTGTTCGTTCCGCCCGAGCGGCGCGTGCGGGTGCGGGAGAAGCTCAGTCGGCTGATCCACGTGCCGTTCAAATTCGAGTCGCAGGGCAGCCAGGTCGTGCTGTTCGACCAGGAAGTCGACTACTCCCACGAGGACCTCGCGCGGCAGGGCCTTCCCACGGAGCAATTTCAGGAGCTCTGCAACGAGGCCGATTGTTTTGCCGCCTGATGCCGGCGCGAATGCCCGGCGCAAGGAGCCCATGATGCAGGACAACACAAGAGTCGATGCGGCCGGCGGCAATCTGCTCGCCGGGGCGGGACATGCTCCCTGGGGCGGTCTCCCCGGGCCGGGCCCTGCCATCGAATTCGTTCCGCACGAAGCCGGAAAGTACTTGGAGGTGTTCCGGGCGCTCCTTGCGCAGGGCACACGCCAGTTTACCGTCCAAGGGTGGTCCCCGGAAGTCCGTGCATTCTTGGCGCTGGCCGGCGAGCTCAAAGCGCAACACACCTTCGAACTGCAGGCCTTCGGTGAGGATCTCAAGCAAGCCTGCATCGAGGGCCTGCCCGTGCGGGCGGCAATGCCCGACGCGGGGGCGGTCTTTCTCTTTATGCCTTCGGGGCCGGCCCTTTCCACGGCGCTGATGCAGTACGCGGAGGCCCAACACGTCGTGCTCTGCGCGCCGATCACGGAGCACTATTTCGACCGCCGCCCCCTGCTGATCCAAAGCGTTCCGAAATGCGGCACGCATTTGCTGTTCGAAGTCGCCAAGGCGATGGGCTACGGCCCACCGCCGTCGCTCGACCTCCCCGCTTTTGAAGATGAACTGCTCCCGGGGCATTTCTACAACCTTCAGCACCTGCGGCTGGAAAGCTTGGGGCAGCCTTACGCCCGCGTTGGCTGCTTCGCCGACGATTTCGCGGCCTCGCCCGTTCCCTTCATCTATCGCGATCCCCGTGACGTGGCGGTGTCGATGGCGCACTACCTCGTCAAGCAGAAAGACTACCATCTGCTTTCTTCGTACATGGAATCGCTGCGTCCCGCCCAACGCTTGGCGACCGTCATTACCGGCGACTATCCCATCCCCGTCTATATCAATCGCGACTTCAGTTTCCGCGGCACGATCCGGGACCTGATGATGGCCTACGCCGACTGGGTGACCCGCCCTTTCGGCAATGTGCTTCCCATACGCTTCGAGGACATCGTGGGACCGGCCGGCGGGGGCAACGAGCAGTCTCAACTGAAGACGCTCTGGCGGCTGCAGTTGGCGCTGCACGTGCCCGGCAGGCCGGGCGACTTCGTACGAGGCATCTTCAACACGAAATCGTTGACCTTTCGCAAGGGCCGGATCGGCAGCTACCGGGACGAGTTCGGCGAAGAACACGACCGCCTGTTTCAATCCCTCCCGCAAGACTTCATGCAGATCTACGGATACGACGGCTCCGCCGGCCCTGAAGGCCAACAAGCGGAGAAGCACGTTGCCGCGTTTTTCGGCCGCTACCGCGGGACGGCGGGGGAAATGACGCCGCCCGATTCGTCATGCTTGCTGGTAGAAGGTTATCGCGGCTTCAACATCGTACGCTTCAAGCGGCAATGTATCGGCGTGGCACAAGAATTGGGCAGCCTCGGGGCCTGGCCCTTGCCCCAGGACGACGTCGACCTGTGGATGACCCAGGGAAAGTGGATTGTCGGCAAGTCGTGCAACGAGGTTCGAGCCGCCATCGATTACCGGCTAATCCAAGGCTTGCAGGCCAGCCTCCGCGGCCTGGAGAATCTTCTCCACGGCCTGGAAAGCAGTCTGCGGGAGAATCGTACGCAACTTCAGTATCTCCGCGAAGACGTGCTTGCGGTTCACAGCAAATTGACGGTAAGGTACTACATCGAGAAGGCAAAACGGTTGTTCGAGAAGATCGTCCCTTTGTCCCGCTTGCGCAGACTTCTGCCACGCCGTACGAATATTGATCCGCCGCGAAAGGAGAACATCGTCTATGTAGGACGGATTGCCGATCTGTCTGACGAAATTCCCATCGTGGTTGACAGTCTTCCCTGCCGGAGTGATCGGAAAGAACCGTCAGCCGCCTAGAGGATGGTCATGTCTTTTCAGGAACAGTGCGCTTTGGAAGAAGATCTGCGACTGCTGATCCTGAACACTGTGGAACCGAGTCCCAATTCCCGCCTGACATATTCCGTGGCGGAGGGTTTTGCGAAACTCCTGGGGCCCGATCGCGTCCACGTGGCCCGGTACGCCGACGCCTGCCTGCTGTTCCGCAAGGCCCGCTGCAACGCCGTGCTGCTCTTGAACGGCCGTGCGATGCACACCACGATCGTCCGCGAGTTGTTGCGGCTGAGCACGCAGAACATCCTCTGGACCACCGAGGACCCATGCGAGCTTCCGGCCAATGTGCGGCGGGCGGTGGCCTTCGACCACATTTTCACGAACGACGCGGGATCGTTGGCCGACTACGCCGGCAAGGCACATCATCTGCCACCGGCGGCAGAGACCGGCGACGGTCCGCTTCCCCTGGAACAGCGGTACTGCGACGTTTTCTTCGCGGGAATCGCCTGGCCCAGTCGCGTGCGGTTTCTCCGCGACCTCATTCCTCGGCTCGACGGTTTGAAAACCCAATTCCTGTTGCCTGGCGATCGGTATCTCTGCAAGCCGCGCCTGCCGTTGCCCGAGTGCGAGTGGAACGTCCGCCTCGGTACCGCGGACCGGCTGACGGCCGCCCGCCACAGCAAGATCGTGCTCTACCTGGAAGGCGACGACAGCGGCCAGCAGTCTCGCCGCCGTTGCCTGCCGCCGGCCAAGCGGCTGTTCGAAACGGCGGCCCTGGGCGTGGCGCAGGTGGCGATTGCCGACGAGGCGACGATCGCGCCCTATTTCGAGCCAGGCAAGGAAATCGTCCTGGCCCGCAGCGCCGAAGAGGCCGCGCGAGTAACACATGAACTGCTGGCGGACCCGGCCCGATTGGAGACCCTGGGCCAGGCGGCCCGCGCGCGGGTTTTGGCCGAGCACCTCTATGCCCATCGCGCCCGCACGGTTCTCGATCGAGTTGTGAGCTTCCCGGCGGTCTGTAGGGAACGCCCTCCGTGGCGTTCCGGGGGCGTTCGGAACGCCACGGAGGACATTCGGAAGGTTACGGAGGGCGTTCCCTACAGCACACCGCGGCGGCCAACCAAGGCGAAACAACAGCCTCTGCGGTTGCTCTTGGTTGTGCATGGCGTGCGCGGGCAACGGCCCTGGGGCGGCACCGAGTTGCACGTCGACCAGCTCTGCAGAGCACTGGGACACAAATACGACATCCACCTGCTGTACACCAGCCCGCACCGCGCGGGCCGATCGATGATCCACCGTCATCCCGGCACGGGCCGGCAGCGCGTGCTCTACGCGGGTCCCTACAATGCCTTCCGGTCGTGGATCGATCCGCAGCGCGACGCTGCCTTTCGGAAGCTGCTGATCGAAGAAGAGGTCCACTTCGTGCATTTCGTCCACTTCCTTTTCCATTCCTTCGGTTATGTGGAAGCGGCCCGATCGCTGGGGCGGCCCAGCGTGCTGGGACTTTACGATTTCTTCCTCGCCTGCCCGCAGTACAACCTCCTGGACCATTCCGGCCGCTTCTGCAATCTGCCGGCGATTGGCACATGCGACCACTGCCTGGCCCGTATGGACGGCCTGCCCACCGGCGCTCAAGGCCGGCGGCGCGAACTGCTGAGCCATGTTTGCTGCGCGGTCGACAGGATCCATCTCCTTTCCCATTCGCAGCGAGCGCTCATCGAGCGTGTCTTGCCGATTTCGCAGGAAAAAGCCTTCGTGCAGGGATTGGGGATCTGTCCACAAAGTTCGCCGCCACCGCCGGCCATGCCGCCGCTACGGATCGCCGTTTTGGCGAATCATGCTCGCAACAAGGGCGCCGACACGCTGCTGGGCATCGTGGAGCAACTGGCGTCGTCATCGTTCCATTTCCGCGTTGCCGGCGCGATCGAGAAGGAATATCGAGACCGGTTCCAGCGGCTACCGCGCAACGCGGTCGAACTGCTCGGCCCCTACGAACCGGAACAACTCGGCGGCATCTTGGGCGGCTGCCATGTAGCCCTCTTCGCGTCGCCCTGGCCGGAAACCTTCATGCTCACGCTTTCCGAGGCCCTGCAGGCCGGCCTCGTGCCCGTCGGCCCGGACCTGGGGGCCTACGGCGAGCGCGTCCGCGACGGGGAAAACGGACTCGTCGTGCGCGGCGACGTCGGTTCCTATGTCCGCGCCCTGCGGGCACTGCTGGACAATCCGTCGCTGCTGGCCAGGCTGCAAGCGGGCGTGCGGGCATGCCGCGTGCCCACACTCGCCGAAGACGCCGCGGGATTCGAACGGCTCTATGACGGCCTGGCCGCGGAGTACAACTTGCCGGGGGCGTCGTTTCCCGTCGCGTTGCAAGGGGAAGAAACGGCGGCCATTGCCGCCGAACAGAACCCGGCGGCCAAATCGGCCTTACAGAAGGCAGTGCGGATTTACAAGACCCAGGGTGCCCGCGTGCTGTTCCGCCGCGCGTGGCAGCGGACCTCCGCCTGGATCCGCTCGTGACAGAAAGACCACCGTGAAAACCCTGATCCTCGATGCCATCGGTCCGCAGGCGAATCCGAATCCGGAGATCGTCCGCTCGATCGTGGAGGCCTTCGGCAAGATCGGCCTGCCGGAAGACGTGGAAAGCGCGACGCGGGCGGACTTCGAAGCCTTGGCCGCCAGCTTTCAGCCCGAGTTGATTCTTGCCGTCTCCAGCCAGATTTACGGCGAACTCGTAGCGCCGCTGGCCGCGCTGCGGGCGAGGCGGAAAACGATCGTCGGCTGGTGGCTGACCGACGATCCCTACGAGATCGATTGCAATCTGCCGCGTACACGGCCCTTCGATTTCGTGGCCACCAACGACCTCTGCTCCGCCGGCTTGTACCGGGGGACGGAGGTGTTTCACGTCCCGCTGGCTGCGGACCGCCAGCGACATTTTCGCGAGGTCCGCCCCGCCGACAGCGACTACGAGTGGGACATCGTGTTCTGTGGTGTCGCATTCCCCAATCGCCGCGTCTGGATCGAGGCGGCGGCGCCGCTCCTCTCGCGCTACAAGACGCTGATCGCGGGGCCTGACTGGCCGTCGCTGCGCTTTACTTCGAACCGCCGCATCGGCAACGCTGAACTGGCGGACCTTCACAATACCGCGCGGATCGTGTTGAACCTGTCCCGCGCATTCAACCTTTCCAACGACCACGACTTCCCCGCCTCCACGCCGGCCCCCAGGACGTTCGAAGCGGCGGCGGCGGGCGGGTTCCAGCTCGTTGCCGCCGATCGGCCGGAAATCCACCGCTATTTCGAGATCCCTGCCGAGATGGACCTGTTCCTTGGCGTGCGGGACCTGCAAGCCAAGATCGAACACTATCTCGGCAACCCCGGCCAGCGCATCGAGGCAGCCCGCCGCGCACAGCGGCGCACGCTCCAATCGCACCTTTACGAACACCGCGCGGCGGTGATCGTGGACCACGTGCTGAAGCTACGGGCCGGGCGTCCGCAGAGCATCGCCGCGCCGTTTTCCCGAGAACTCGTAGCAGGACTCTCGTAGATGCCTACATTTCCACCGCGCGTCGTGGCGATCCTCCCCCGCATCTGCCCTTCGACCTGGATCAGCATCGTCAAGCCCCTGGTGGCTTTGCACGAGGCTGGCCACGTCCGTGCGCGGGTGACGTTGGAGAGCATGGCCTCGCCGCGCGACGTCTTGCAGTCCGACGTGGTGGTGTTCTGTCGCAACGTCCGGCCCGACTATGCCGACTTGCTCCGCACGGCGACTGCCGCGGGCGTGCCGGTGCTCTACGACCTGGACGACAACTTTTTCGAGTTGCCGCCCGATTCCGCCGCCGGGCGGGCCTTTGCCCAGCCGCAGCACTTGGCCATGTTGAATGAGTACTTGTCGACGGCCAGCCTGGTGCGAGTTTACTCCCGGCCCTTGCTGGCCCGTGCCGAGGCGCTGAATGCCCGCGTGGAAATGGTCTGCGGCGCGGTCGATTTAGGCCAGGTACGGCGGCCCCCGAAACCGTCCGGCGGACGCGTCAAGCTGATCTACGCGACCAGCCGGCTCGACGACGGGCTGGGGCGGATCTTCCTCCCGGCGCTGGGGCGATTGCTCCGCGAGGAGGGCCCGCGGGTCGAGGCGCACTTCTGGGGACCGCGGCCGCCTGGCGAACTGCCCGCCGTGCGGCATCACGCCGTGGTCCATGACTACGATTGTTTCCTCCGCCGTTTCTCGGCCGCCGGGTTTGATATCGGCCTGGCCCCCTTGGTCGACGACGTCTTTCATCGTTCCAAGACCAACACCAAGTTCCGCGAGTACGGCGCTTGCGGCATCGCGGGTGCCTACTCCGACGTCGAAGTCTACTCGGCCTGCGTGCGCCACGGCGAGACGGGCCTGCTGGTCGGCAACGACGCTGAGGCCTGGCACCGGGCCCTGCGGCGGCTGGTCGACGACGCCGATCTGCGGGAGCGGATTCGGCGGCAGGCCCGTACGGAGATCGAAAAGAACTACGCGCAGGGGCAATTCGAGGCCGTCCTTCTCCGCCAACTCGAGGAGCTTGCCGCCTGCGCCCGGCCAAGGCAGGCCGTCGAGATCCATTCGCCGCACGCGGGCCCGCGGCAACCACGCGTCGCTCGTATTTCCGGCCTCGTTCCGCAAGCCATCGAGCATCTTCGCCGCAACGGCTGGGGCCGCTGCTGGAACACGCTGCGGTGGCTGGGTTCCAGCGGCTGGACGCTGGCCCGCTTACAATGGCGGCTGCGCGATCGTGTACTCGGACCCCATCCGGCTTGCCCGGATGGTGAACAAGGTTGAATGGCTATGCGAAACCGCCCCTTGATCTTCTTTCTTCGCCGGGAAGGGCCGCCTACGGCGGCCCTTCCCGGCGAAGAAAGAGGGTGGCGCGGTACATCGTGTGTTAGCTTCTCAACCTCATTCACCATCCAGGCAAGCTGGATGGGGTCTGGTTTTCATCGCTGTTGTTACAGCCTTCCAACCTCATTCACGATCCAGGCATGCTGGATGGGGTCGTTCCGCGACTTGTGTGTAACAACGGGGGCTTGACGCCTGGACCCGGGAGCAACTTGGCTTGCCTCTCCTCGCCTACGCCTGTGCCGGGTACCCGCTTGCGGGTGCGGCTACGGCCTGGCTGCGCTTCGGGCTTGCGCTCGGGCTCCTCACCGGCGTTCCTCGCTCATCAGTACCTCACTTGTCCGCCAGAACTTGGGAGACACGGAAGCTCAGGTACTGGTCGCGGTCCGCGGCCCGGCAGTTCCTCGCCCCGTCGCCCCTTCGACGCCGCGAAAGCCAACGAGCATCAAGCGGCCTGGGCCAACTGTATGGCACGCACGGGAATGTGTAGCAGTGGTGCCAAGACTGGTACGGCCGGGGTTCCTATTTGAAGTCGGGGGAAGATGGTTTGGCTGGACCCTCTGGCGGTTGGTCTCGTGTAATCTGCGGTGGTAGCTGGGGCAGTTTGGCGAGGTTCTGGCGGTCCGCATACCGTGGCGTCTATAACGCGGAGATGATGCCCGAATGCGTTGGCCTGCGTGTCTCCTTAGTTCTGGCGGACAAGTAACGATGACGCCGGTGCGCAGCCCGAGCGCAGGCCCGAAGCGCAGCCAGGCCGTAGCCGCACCCGCAAGCGGGTACCCGGCACAGGCGTGACGAGTGAGCGAAAAGACAAGGTGCTCCCGGGTCCAGGGTGTAGCCCTGGCGAAGTGTCCCGCTCGAACGGCACGACGTACGGGCGTTTACGCTCGTCAGTCATGCCCCACGTCTCTGGCCAATTACGATCCCCAAGCCAACGTTCTTTGGAAAGCGGAAACGCTGCAATCGCTTGGGCTTGTGGCAAAAATCCGCGCTGCGCGCAAATGAGGGCGAGAGTTCTTGCGTATTATGTGGGTATAAAGCGCGCTGAAAGAGATTCAGGCCAGGCCTGAATACTCGGCGCGTGCATTTGTTCTTTGAAAATTTAACCAGCCCCCGGCGTAGCGAACCGGGGGCCATTAGTAATGCGCAGGCGCCGACTCGCCCAAGTCGGCGCCTGTGCCGGCGGCTGCGCGGAAACCGTGGCGCGTGGGTCTCGTGCCTCGACCCACCCCTACGCCCCGGGCAACGGTCGCGAACCGCCGCACTTGCCCGGACGGCAATTAATTATTTTTATGACTCTGCACTCAAATAGCCGCAAGAGAACGCCGTGTGTCCTACCCCTATATACTATACACATGCACATGTACACAACAAATGGCCACGAAATGGTCACATTTGGCCAAAAAGTGGCCAGGAAATGGGCCAAACTGGCCAGGTTTTGTCTAGGTACTTCGGCTGTGGCAAGACCATCATTAGAGTGTCAAGTGATCGTAATCCCGTGGTTTCTGCTATGCGACCACGACCTTTAGTGTAAGCAGAACACACCTATAGCCATAGAAAATCGCCGCAGAAACCGCCAGGGGGCACATTTTTCTGGTGTGAGTACACCACTGCATGACCCGATATGGCGGGTTGGCCTCAGCGGCCCAGCCGGGAGAAATGCCACCGGAAGCACTTTTTTCTGACCCACGGCCAAGAAGCAGGGCATCAACCCGGATGTTCCCGCTGTCCGAAGACGACACCGTGACGCTCGCGGCCCCGCGCGGTGGCGGTGATTGCCAGGATGAAGATCGCCGCCGCGCTGCCGGCCATGACGTACGGGTAGGGGAGCCGTTGGGACAGTGCGGCCTGGGCCCAGGCGATGGATGCCGCAATGAGGTTGCCGCACTGATAGGAAAAGCCCGGCAGAAAGCCGCGGACGCGATCGGGCGACAGCTCGCTGATGTGGGCGGGGATGACGCCCCATGCCCCTTGCACCATGAACTGCATGAGAAAGGCCCCCGCCACAAGCGGTCCCAGGCTCGCCGAGAAGGCCCACAAGGGCACGACCGCCAGCGCGCCCAGCAGGGCCGCGATCATCATCCGCCGCCGGCCGAAGCGGTCGGAGGCCAGGCCGCAGAGGATTCCGCCCAGGATCGCGCCGAGCATCATTACGATCACGATCTGCGAGTAGACCTTCGCATCCAGCCCGCGGAACTCCTTCATAAAAGTCGGGTACATGTCCTGCGTGCCGTGCGACGAGAAGTTCATCGCCGCCATCAGCAGCGTGAGGTAGATCCAGAGTTTCCAGTGCGAGGCGATGCCGCGGCCCAGTTGCGACCAGCTCTCCGCCTTGGTCTTTTGCCAGACGTCGGATTCCTTGACGGCGACGCGGATGAATAGCGCCAACAGCGCCGGCACGCCGCCGAGGAAAAACATCGGCCGCCAGCCGAAACGCTCGAGCATGAAGAAAGCGGCCACGGCCGCCAGCAGATAGCCGACGGCGTAGCCCTGCTGCAGGAAACCGCTGACCGCGCCGCGCCATTTCGCGGAGACCTTCTCCATGACCAGCGACGCGCCCACGCCCCATTCGCCCCCCATGCCGATGCCGAACAGGGCACGCAGGACCAAGAACGTGGTGAGGTTCGGCGCAAACCCCGTGGCCACCTCCACGACCGAGAAGAAGACCAGGTCGACCATCATGGGAATGCGGCGTCCGTAGCGATCGGCCATCAATCCGAACAGAAAGGCCCCCAGCGGACGGAACATCAGCGTGAGCATCACCGAGATGGCGATGTCCGGCGTTTCCACGTGGAAGTCGGCGGCAATCTGTGGCATGGCGATCACCACCAGGAAGTAGTCGAAGGCATCCAGCGTCCAACCGAGGAACCCGGCGGCAACCGCGAAAAACGCCTGCCGATCGGTCCCGGGCGACGGAGCCAAAGCGGTTTCTTCCTGCGAGATGTCAACCATGATGCCCTGCGGCTTCCTCGACCTGGTAAAGCTTCCGGATCCGCGTGTTCTGATGGAGAAGCTTGCGGAGATATATTATCAGGAAGCCGATCACGCACCACAACAACAGCAGCGACACGCTGCCCCCGTGAAGATCGTAGGTTTCGGCAGTGAGCGGTTCGCGCGCGTGACCTGTGCCGGGAGCGAGCCAGGCCCACAGTTCGAAGACTAGGCAATAGCCCAACATGACGCCGAACAGGGCCGTGATACGTCGATCGCTCTTTTCACGCGCCGCGCTGCGATCCACAAACGGCAGCAAGAGCAGGAATCCGGCCCCCAGCGCCAAGAGGGCGACACCCAGGCCCTCGGGCAGACGCTTGAGCGTCTGGAACATGAAGAGGAAATACCATTCCGGCTTGATCCCTTGCGGGGCCGGCTGCAGCGGGTCGGCCTTGATTCCCATCTCCGCGGGCAGAAACAGGGAAAGCGTGGCCAATAGACCCAATAGCAACAGCCACACGCAGGCATCGGCGAGCAGGAATTCGCTGAAGAAGGGGCGCTGGTCCTTGACCGCGTGTTTTGTCAGGCCCAAGGGAAGACCCATCCCCTGCACCTGGATCAAGAGCAAGTGACCGAGCAGGATCAGCCCGAAGCCCAGCGGCAAGATCATCACGTGAGCGGCAAAGAAACGCGTGAGCGTATCGCCGGTCACTTGCTCGCCGCCCCGCAGGAGATGCACCACCAGGTTGCCGATCCCGGGCACGATGGCGGGGATTTCCGTGCCGACCCGCGTGGCGAAGTAGGCCAACTCGTTCCAGGGGAGCAGATAGCCGCTGAATCCGAAACCCAAGGCCAGCAGGAAAAGTACCATGCCCGAGACCCAGGTCAATTCCCGCGGGCGGCGATATGCGCGGGTCGCCAGCACGCTGAGAAAGTGCAGGCCGACCACGGCAATGAACAGATTCGCGCCCCAGACGTGGAGCGAGCGGACGAGCCAGCCGTAGGGCACTTCGAGCATGATCCGGCGCACGCTCTCGTGGGCGCAGGACTCGCTGGGCTGGTAGTAGAGCATCAGCAGGCATCCGCTGGCGAGTTGCAGCGCGAAGAGGAACAGCGCCGCCCCGCCCAGCAGATAGATCCAACTCTGCCGGTGACTGGGCACGGTCTTCTTGCTCATCCAGCGGAGCACCGGTGCAAAGTCGATCCGCTCCTGGAACCAAGCTCCGATCCGGGCTCGCAACTCATTTTTCAAGGTTTTCGTTCTCCAAAGCGATAATCAGCTTGCCGTCCTTGAACTTGCTGAAGAACGTCCGCAGGGGTTGCGGGGGCGGACCGGAAAGGACCCGGCCGGCGGTGTCATAGTAGCCTTCGTGACAGGCACAGAAAATGCAATTCTCCGCCTCGCGATAGCCGACCGTACAGTTCAAATGCGTACAGGTGGCGACGAAGATCCGCAACTCACTTTCGGGCAGCGGCGTTCTCAAGAGCAGCACGGGGACCGTTCCGTACATGAGCATCCGCGATTTTCCCGGCGGCAAGTCGTAGTCCGCCTTGTCCAGGGCGAGGAAGTCGGGCGGCGGGAGGCGGCGGAAGTTGCCCGCATAGCGGACCAGCGGCACGGCGGCGCAGGCGCCCAAGGCCGCGGCCCCGCCGCCGAGCATGTTACAGAGGAAACGTCGCCGTTCGAGATGCGATTGTTCAAGTTTCACGAGGGTTCCTCCGCAAGATTTGCTTTAGCTTGTGCGAAAGGAGCTTCCGCCGCGCGCCGCGAATGCCGTCGGTGGGGCGGACTTCCTTGGGACATACCTCGCAGCACTTCATGATCGTATGGCAGCCCCACATCCCCGCGGGCGAATCTTCCTGCTCCAGCGTCGCCCCGTCGCGGCGTTCCCGCGAGTCGGCCAGGAAGCGATAGAGCTTGGCCAGGGCCGCCGGACCCGTAAAGCGCTCGTCGGACTTGGTGACCGGGCAGGCCGCATAGCACAGCCCGCAGAGGATGCAATTGACGAACTGATCGATCCGCTGCCGTTGCGGTTCGCTCATGCGGTCGTCTTCGGCACTGGTGATCTCGGCGTGCAACCAGGGCTGGATCCGCTCGTACTTTGCCCAGAAGGGGTCCATGTCGACGACCAGGTCCTTGACGACGTCGAGTCCCGGCAGCGGTTCCAGCACCACGCGCCGCTCGGCAAGCAGGTGGAGTTGCACGCGGCAGGCCAAGTTGAGCCGGCCGCTGATCGACATGCTGCACGAACCGCACACCGCGCCGCGGCAACTGGAGCGGAAAGCCAGCGAGGGGTCCTGCTCGTCCTGGATCCGCAGCAGTCCTTCCAACACCGATGTCTGCCGATTGACCTCCAATTCGTAGGTCTGGAAGCGCGGCGGCCCGCCGCTGGCCGCATCGTAGCGAAAGACATCGAAGCGATACAATGTATCCGGCACACTCTGTGTGCCGATTAGCAGCGGCACACGGAGTGTGCCGGATACGTTGGAATTCGAGAAGCTATCCTTGACCATTTCCTCAGTAGGTTCGCGCTTGGGGTGCATGCTGGCTGGTGTCCACCTCGGTGTAAGAGAAACTGATTTGGCTGCCGTCCAGACGGGCGAGCGTGTGCTTGAGCCATTGGGCATCGTTGCGGACGGGATAGTCCGTGCGGAAGTGCGAGCCGCGGCTCTCCTGCCGTGCAAGCGCCCCCTTGGCGATGATCTCGCCAACACAAAGCAGCCCCTCCAACTCCAGTGCTTGGAGAACCTCGAAATTGAACGGCCCGAGCGGCGTGCAACAGCCGACCGCGGCATACTGTTGCCGTAAGCCGCCAATCTGCTCGACGGCTTGCGTCATGGCGCTTTCGTGGCGGAAAATGCCCACCTGCTCCGCCAGCACGGCCCGCAGCGACTCACGCAGTTGGTAGTGCGGCAGGCCCTTCCCGCGGGCGAACATGCTTTCGAGCTGCGCGGTTTGCTCCGCCAGACACCGCCGCAGCACGGCCTCTTGGGGCTTGAACGAGAATTCGCCGCGGCGGGCGTTGATGTCTTCGGCCACCAGGCGGCCGAAGACCAGCGTATCGAGCAGGGAGTTTCCGCCCAGCCGGTTCGCACCGTGTACGCTCACGCAGGCGCACTCGCCGGCGGCGTAGAAATTGTCGATGCTCGTGCGGCCGCGCACGTCGGTGTCGATGCCGCCCATCGAATAGTGCTGGCCGGGCTGGATGGGGATCGGTTCTTGTACCGGGTCGAGCCCGGCGAAATCGATGCAAATCTGGCGGATGCCCGGCAGCCGCTCGACGATTCGCGTCTTGCCAAGGTGCCGCAGATCGAGGTGGACGCAACCACCCTCGCAACCGCGGCCTTCGTTGATCTCCGTCTGGATCGAACGGGCGACAATGTCGCGGGGCGCGAGTTCCATCGCCTGCGGCGCGTAGCGGGCCATGAAGCGCTCACCCGCGCGATTGACCAGGTAGCCGCCTTCGCCCCGCGACCCTTCCGTGATCAGGATATTCGTTCCCAGCAGCGTGGTGGGATGGAACTGCACGAATTCCAGGTCCTTGACCGCAATGCCCGCCGCCAGGGCCATGCCGATGCCGCTGCCGGTATTGATCAGGGCGTTGGTCGAATTGCGATAAGCGCGACCATATCCGCCCGTGGCGAACACACAGAACTTGGCCGCAAAAGTTTCGAACCGCCCGCGCTTGAGGTCGTAAGCGACCAATCCGTGACAGCGGCCGTCGGCCACGGCGATCCGCGTGACGGCCAGCTCGTCGTAGACCTTGATCCCGCGGCAGACGAGTTGCTCGTAGAGCGTGTGCAGCAGGACGTGTCCGGTGCGGTCGGCGGCGTAGCAGGTCCGCGGGAAGCCGCCGCCGCCGAAGGGACGCTGGGCGACAGCGCCGCTGTCGAAGCGGCTGAACGGCGCGCCCCAGCCCTCGAACTCGCGGACCACCTGCGGGGCCAGCCGGCACATCTGCAAAACGGCCACCTGATCGGCCAGGTAATCGCTCCCTTTGATGGTGTCGAAGGCGTGTTTTTCCGGGGAATCGTCGCCGGCTTGCGGGGCGTTTCCCAGCGCGGCGTTGAGGCCTCCCTGGGCAGCGCCGGAGTGAGACCGCACGGGATGGACTTTCGAGAGCACCGCCACGTCGCACTGGTCGGCCAATCCCACGGCCGCCCGCAACCCCGCCAATCCCCCGCCCACCACCAAGACGTCGTGTTCGGTCATGGGGCGATCTGCCTGAAGTAAAAGACGAGAAACGTCACGAACCCGACGCTGCCCAACGCCGTGCAACCCCAGAAGAGCAGCCGCTCCCGCCGCAGCCCCAGGTCCAAGAGGATCGTTCGCAGACCGTACAGCCCATGAAAGATCACCAGGAAGACCAGCAGGCAATTCAAGGCCGCGTGCCGATGCAAAGCCGCGGCAGTTTTCAGCGATTCTCCTTGGGCGGAACCGGCCTGCAGAAAACCCGTACACAACTGAAATGCCAGCAAGAAGATCAGCAATATGCCGCTGATGCGATGAAATATCCAAACAAACAAAGCGATAAACCTCCGGGCAGCCTGGAAAGCTCCAAGCGGCATTACCTGTAGGATAGATTTGTAATCTGTCACGACAGGTCAAAAAACCTATCCTACGTGGACAACCGCACGTAAATTATTTTCTGCGGCCTGCCTATCCTCTATGTTAGCCGAGAATTGCCCCTAGCGGAAAGGGGGCCGAAAGCCCTTTTATATCAGGGCTTCTGGGGAATGCCCTGAGCGGGCGCACGATCGGCACGCGGAATTTTCAGTTCGACGCCGATGGGCAGGATTTCCGGCTGCGAGAGCACGTTGCGGTTGGCCGCGAAGATTTCGCTGGCGCGGGAGGCCGAGCCGAGATAGCGTTCCGCCAACAAGGCCAGCGAGTCACCGTCGATGATCTTGTGGGTGGGCGGCGAGGAGGCGGATTCCGGCAGCATTTCACTCATCGAGCTGCCCCAGCGCGTCGCGGGCGGCTGGCCACCCGTGGGGTAACTCTTGGGCAACTCCGGGGGCGAGGCCGGCTGCTCGCTGGGAGTCACGATCATGGGCCGCGGTTCCGCCGGAGTGGCTGACTGCGAGGGCGCGGCGGGCGGCTGAGCGGCGGCCAACGTCCGGGAGTCCGGCTGCTTGCGCAACACTAGCGAGTCGCTCTGGATAATGACCGGCAAGTTGGTCTCGCCCGACGAGCGGCGGAAGAACAGCGCTAGCCCCAGCCCGATGAGCATCACCGTCGCCGCGGTCAAGAGTCGTAATCGCTGGTCCATATTGTCCAAAGCCTTCCCACCTCTTGAAAGTATCGGGGATAGTTAATGAACTGAACAAGGCGGCCGAGAGGAATTCCGGCATTTTTGCCCTGACGGGGAAGCGATGGTGCCGGTTTTGGCGAAAATGCGGGATCGAGGGCCTTCGATAGTCTCTCAGCGTTCGGGCTAGCCAACCCCCCGTTATTCGCTATCATTAAAGGCATCTGCCCCTCGCAGGCCCTCGAGCTACTTTTTTGATGGAGGCTTCGACCGTGTTTTCCGTTCTCTCGCTTGCGTGCTCGTGCTCAACGACAAGAACGAAGCCGAAAAACGCCCGGTCAAGCTGGGCACGACCTTCGACGGCCTGCGGGTAGTCGAACAAGGGCTCACCACCACGGATCGCGTGATCGTGGTGGGCAAGCAGAACGTGCTGCTGCGCAACGTGGTCATCGAGCCACAGGAGGTGAAGATGCAGGACTTTGCGGCCGCCGGGGGGGCAAAGGTCGTGCCGTCCAAGGAATCAGAAGGCCCGGCGGCCAAGTAGTCCGCGCAGTTTATTGAACGACCCAAGGAGAACCGCAGTGTGTTTTCTACGACCCCGATGACTCGAAGCACATCTACCTGACCACGTTCGGCTACTCGGTCAACGAGGCGCCGCTGGAGCCGTAACGGCGGACGTTATTCCACCGACCACATTGTCAACTTGTCCTCGTCCTTGACGAAGACCCGTTTTCCGGAAGCGATGGGGGAGGCGTAGGTGGGCGTTTCGGAAAGCTTGATCTGCGCCACCTGCGTGTAGGCCTTGTCCGTCGCCTGGAAGACCGCCAGTTCCGACTTGCTCGTGAGCGCGAGGATGATCGAGCCGGCGTCGAGTATCCCGCCGTAGCCGCCGCGCTTGACCGCATCGGTCCAGGCCGTCTTGCCGGTCTTGGCATCGATGCAGAAGAAGTTGCCGCCGTCGGAAAGGCCGAAAATCAGTCCATTTTCCAGCACGGGCGTGCTGAACTGCGAGCCGAGCTGCGGATTGCTCCAAAGCTCGGTCGCCGCGACGCCGTCGCCTTTCTTCGCGAACTTCACGGCCTTGATGCCCCGCTTCTGCCCGGAGTAGATCAGCGTTTGCCCGTCGGCGATCGGCGTGATGGCGTTATAGGCCATGCCCGTGGGCGCAAAGGGGACTTCCCACAGGAGTTTCCCATCGGCCGCGCCTAGGGCAATCATCCGCTTGTCGGTCTGGGCGACGATCAGCTTTATGCCGTCGACGGTCATCAACACGGGCGAGGCGTAGGTCGCGCCGTCGCCAGCCCACTTCCACTTCTGCGTGCCGTCGGCCAGGTCATAGGCGACAAACGCCCCGGCGCCGCCGCCGAGTTGCAGAATCGCCATGCCATCGACCACCAGGGGCGACATGGCCGTGTAGAACCGCGGCCACTTGCCGGGAAAGTCGTTCTTGCGCCAGACGAGCTTGCCGTCGGCGGCATCCACGCACGACACCATGCCTTCCACTCCCAACGTGACGACCTTCCCGTCGGCCACGGCGGGCGAGCTCCGCGGGCCCGCATGCTGCCGGCTGGCGGGGCCGCCGATGGCCTCGGCCGCGTACTTGTTCCGCCAGAGCTCTTTGCCGTCGGCAGCACTCAGGCACAGTAACACCTCATCGTCGCCCTGCCGCGCGAAAACATACAGTTTATCGCCGACCAGTGCGGGCGTAGCGTCGCCCAGGCCGACTTCAGTCGTCCATTTCTTCGTCAAGGTCTTGGGCCAAGTTGCCGGGGCCGTGAAGGCTGCCTTGCCGTCGCGATGGGGCCCGCGCCACTGGGGCCAATCCTGGGCAAACGCGGCCGCCGCACTGATCAGAACCGCACAACTCGCCAGCACACCGATCGATCGCATTGTATGTCGCATGAGAACTCCAATCCAGACTACGTGGGTTTCGGGAACGGAACAACACGCCGTCATTCTGCCCCCGGCCGCGCGAGATGTCAAGCGATTTCCCTCCGTATTGCCCTTGTCAGTCGCCGCAAGTTTAATGCGCGCGGACGAGACTGATCGTAACCCGAAGCGTAAGCGAGGACCACAATTCATTGCCTCGCTTACGCTTCGGGTTACTAGCGGATCGGACAATCCTGATCGGGAACAGTATATAATGCCCATTCGTCGGGGTAACTTCTTCGATAAGAACGTAATGTATCCCAGTTCCCTTTTCTCTGGTGATCGAAAGACCGAGTCAGGAACAAATCGGGGTTCTCTTGCTCCAGGGTTAAACGGGCCGAAGCCCGTCCTGCGGCTGACTCATCCCCGCGTCCGGCACCCCAGGCTGGAAAACGCATCGCCGCAGGCGCGGAAATTCTCTTCCGACATGCCCATCACGCCGTATTCCTCAACATAGCCTACGAAACCGCCTTGGGGACCGGCCAGGCAATCGTAGAGCCGTCGGGCTTCGGCATAGATTTCCTCGGGCGTGCCTTGGATCGACACCGTCTGGTAGCTGATCGGCACCATGAAACACTGTCGGCCCCGCAGGCGACGTCCCACCTCCGCGATGTCGTTCACATTGGGCTGGGCGATATTCAATACGTCCACGCCGATCTCGTGGAAATCCTCCATGATCGGCAAGAACTCGCCGCAGCAGTGGTACCAGACGTGCAGCCCCAGTTCATGGGCCAGGGCGAACTGGCGGGCGTAGCGGGGCTTGAACAACTGCCGCCACAGCGCGGGCGAGATCATCAGCCCCGATTGCGTGCCCCAGTCGTCGGCAAAATGGATGCCGTGGAACCCGTGCCGGGCCGCCATCCCGATCATCTCGCACTCGAAGTCCATGATCCCATCCATGAGGACCGCGAATCCGGCCGGGTCGAGCAGAAAATCCTGCATCGATTCGGCAAAACCCCGCACCAGCGTGTAGACCGTGAAGCCGCTGAGGTCGAGGCTGGCCAGGCGGTAACGGTGGCCGCAGGCCCGAGCGAAGGCGGGCACGGCCGCCATCCGCTCTTCTTCCCGCGCCGCCGGCACGCGGATCTCCGCGGCACAGGGCAGGTCGCTGTAGACCGGCGCTACCGGATGGCCCATCGTGCCGTCGCCGAGCTTCTCCAGCACGTAGCCCCACTCGTTGACCGACCAGTCCCAGGCGTTGACCGTGCCGTCGCCCGGCATTCCCAGCGACAGGTGATAGAGCATCACGTCGCCCCGCGCCTGATCGCGGTTCCAGAACACGATCGGAATGCGATCGGGACAGCGCATCTCGATGGCCTGAAGAACGCGCTCCCGGCCGGCCATTCCTTCCGGATTTTGTTCCGCAGTGTTATTCATGGAAAATCTCTCTGGAGCACGAGACTTACGATGCCTTCGAACCGTGCAAACTGGCAGACCGCCAGATTCACCCATGCCAAGACTGCCGCCAAACCGATTACGGAAACGCGCGTCAACTTCATGAGGACCTCCTAGGCCGGTTGGCCTGTTTCAAACAATCAGACTGCTGGAGTCCCGGCTTTAGCCGGCAATCCGGCATATATTCCGGCTAAAGCCGGGACTCCAACGTGCCATATCTAGCCGCGCAAACTATAGCACCAACCACGCGCCTTGACCACCGTGCACTACCGCCACGGTTCTATTATAATGGTTTTTCACGAGCGTGAGACAATTGTGTTCCCGCCGCCTGGCCCTTTCACCCCGGACCCTGAGGACCGTATCCCATGACACGTCTTTCCTTGTTGTTTACTGCCGCTTTGCTCTGTACGGTAATGATGCCATCTTCCCACTGCCTGGCCGATGACGCCGCGGTGAAGGCCACTGTCAGCATCGATGCCACCCAGGTCGGCGAGCCGATCTCCAAATACGTTTACGGCCAGTTCATCGAACACTTGGGCCGCTGCATCTACGGCGGCATTTGGGCTGAAATGCTGGAAGACCGCAAGTTCTTCTATCCCGTGGGCAAGGGCGAGTCGCCCTGGAAGGCCGTCGGCCCCGCGGATGCCGTGAGCATGGTCCGCGACGGGGCCTTTGTGGGCGAGCATAGCCCGCGCATCGCCTTGGCCGGCGACCAGCCCCGCGGCATCGTGCATGCGGGCCTGGGCCTGGTGGCGGGTAAGACCTACGCGGGCCGCATCTGGCTGGCCCGCAGCACGGCCGGCGCGGTCCACGTGAGCCTCGTCTGGGGCGACGGGGCAAATGACGGGCAGACGGTGGTGATTAAAGATGCCGGCGACAAGTTTGCCAAGACGCCGCTGGAATTCACCGCCGCCAAGACTTCGGCTAACGGCCGGCTGGAAATCTCCGCCATGGGCGAGGGCACGCTCAGCGTCGGCACGGTGAGCCTGATGCCGGCCGATAATGTCAGCGGCATGCGGGCCGACACGCTAGCGCTGCTCAAAGAGCTCGATGCCCCGGTCTATCGCTGGCCCGGCGGCAATTTCGTGAGCGGATACAACTGGCGCGACGGACTGGGCGACCCCGATCACCGCGCGCCGCGGAAGAACCCCGCCTGGAAGGGCATCGAACCCAATGATTTCGGCATCGACGAATACATGACCTTTTGCCGCATGCTGCACACCGATGCTTACATCACGGTCAACAGCGGCCTGGGCAATCTGCAAACGGCTGTCGACGAACTCCAATATGCCAATGCGGCGGCGGCCACGCCGATGGGTAAGCTCCGCGCCGCTAATGGCCACGCCGAGCCGTACCGTGTCCGCTTCTGGTCCATCGGCAACGAGATGTACGGCAACTGGCAGCTCGGCCACATGCCGCTGGAGAAATACGTCCAGAAACACAATGCCTTCGCTACAGGCATGCGGGCTGCCGATCCCTCGGTCACGCTGGTCGCTGTGGGCGACGTGGGGCCGTGGAGCGAAGGCATGCTCAAGAACTGCGCCGCGCACATGGACCTCATCAGCGAGCATTTCTATTGCTCGTCGAAACCCGATCTGGCGGACCACGTGCGGCAGATTCCCGAGCAGGTCCGCCGCAAGGCCGACGCACACCGCGAGTATCGCAAGCGGTTCGACGTGCTAAAAGGCAAGGACATCCGCATTGCCTTGGATGAATGGAATTACTGGTACGGGCCGGACGTCTTCGGCGAGATCGGCACCCGCTACTTCCTCAAGGACGCGCTGGGCATCGCTGCCGGACTGAATGAAATGGCCCGCAACAGCGACATATTCTTCATGGCCAACTATGCCCAGACGGTCAACGTCATTGGCTGTATCAAGACCAGCAAGACGGCCGCCGCCTTTGAGACGACGGGGCTGGCGCTGAAGCTCTATCGCCGGCATTTCGGCGTGCTGCCCGTGGCCACGCAGTCGGGGTCGCTGGACGCCGTGGCCGCCTTGAGCCAGGACCGCAAGACGCTGACCGTGGCCGTGGTCAACCCCAGCCTGAAACCGCTCAGTATAGAACTGGCCGTCAAGGGAACGACCCTGGCGGGATCAGCAACCCGTTGGCAGATCGCCGGCGGCAATCCCATGGCGTTCAACGACCCGGGCAAGCCGGCGGCGGTGGGTATCGAGACCACGGTGATCAAAGAGGTCGCCGGGAAGTTGGCCGTCGCGCCGTGCAGCGTGACGTTGTTCGCGCTACCGATAAAATAGACTACGGCCTAAGCGGAGTTGTCCAAGAATACGACGCCACCAGATGACCTGTCCCCGTGGAGCGATGTTTGGCCACTGCGACGGGAGTACTGAGTACTGAGTACTGAGCACAGAGCACAGAGTACTACGCGTTGTATTGCCATAACACTTTTTCAGCGATCTCGCAGGGGCGGCGGGGGCGTTTACGGCTATTTCCCCCCTTGCGTCTTCTCCTCGTAGGACTCGATCAACGGTGTCATGGTCTCAATGAAGCGCGAATTGCGGGCGCGGTTCGCCGCTTTCAGGCCCTGCCGCCCGGCATGCGCGGCCTCTGCATAGCGGCCGGCCTTGGCATGTACCATAGCCAGCACGGCCAGCGACTCGGGGTCGGCGCGGTCCGTCAACTCGCAGGCCCGCAGGGCCAATCGCAGCGCCTCGCGCTCGTCGCGCACCTCGGGCTGCGGGGCCACGGCGCAAACGACGGCCAGCCCCATCAAGGCCGGCACGAAATCGGGCTGCCGCTTCAAGATGCCGCGGTAATGCTCGGCCGCCTCGGCGAAGCGTTCCCGCTGTTGGCAGGCGGCCGCCATGTGCGACTCGGCCATGGCATCCAAAGGGTGCAGCCGCGCAGCCGCCGAAAGCTGCTCGATCGCCTCGTCGTATTGGCCCAAGTGGTGCAGGTTCTGGCCGAGGGTCAGCCGCACGTTGAACCGCTGGGGGTCGAGCCGTACGGCCGCCCGATAGTGATCCAGCGATTCCGCCAGGCGGTCCTGTTCCGTCAAGCCGTCGGCCAGGTTGATCTGCGCGTCGATGTTGTTAGGATCGCGTGCGACCGCCCGCGTCCAGAACTCGATCGCTTCGTCCAATCGCCCCCGCCGCGATAGCACCACACCCATATTGCAGAGGGCATCGGCACTGTCGGAGTTCAATTCCAGCGCGTTGCGGCAGGCTTTCTCCGCCAGATCGATGTCGCCCGCCAGGATCTGGTCGCGGGCCAGCCGCGCGTAGTTGTAATCGTTAAGGAAATTGACGGCGATGTGCCGGATGGCATCGGGCTTGAGGTTCACGAATTCCGGGATGTTCGCAGCCCGGTCGGGCGCCGTGAAACGTGAGAGGAGCACCGCGGGCGAGCTCTCGCCGCGCTCGTCGATGTGCGTCAGAAAGAGCTGCGTGTAGGGCGTAAACGTCTTCGAGGAAAAGACCAGCCAGCGGCCGTTGGGCGACCAACTGTGCCAGGAATTCATGCCCGGCAGATTGCAGGCCAGTCGCCGTGCCGCACCGCCCGCGGCGGGAATGATCCATAGTTCGCTGTCGGGCTGCAAGAGCATGAAACTCTTGGCCCGGCAGAAGATGATCCACTTGCCGTCGGGTGAATACTTGGCAAAGTAGTTGCTCATGCCGTTCGCCGACGCGCCTGCCAGCGGCTCCGCCTTGCCCCCTTTGCCCTCGTTGAAGGGAATGCGGTACAGGTCGAAGAGGAACGCCTTCTGCTTCGTAAGGAACTCCTTGCAGTCGGCCTGGCTGAGCAACACGCTGGCCTCCGCTCGCTCCTGCCGCAACTTGTAGGCCTCGCTCCGGGCGAAGACAATGTACTTCCCGTCCGGGCTCCAAGTAGCGTTGCTTTGCACGAATTTCGGATTGTCGGCCCCGGGCAGCGCGCGGATTTCGCCCGTCTGCCGGTCGTGCGTAGCCAAAATCCCGCGGATGGGGAAGAAGAGCTGCGAGTAGGCCAGGTCGTCGGTGGGCACGAAGACCGAACGGTCCTTGACGGTGCTGACCGCGTGCTTGCCGTCGGGCGAGATCGCCGACAGCAGCCCGAACGTCGGCTGGCGGTCCTCGCGGCGGTAGTCGCTCCAGGTCATGATCTTCGTGCGGTCGAGGACCATTTCCGGTCCCACGGGCAGGATAGCATAGGAACCCTTGTCATTGGCGTAGTCCACGTCCAGGCCGAGCGTCGAACCATCCTTGGAGAAGGAGTGGCAATTGCCGCAGACGGGCAGGTTCTCCAGCACGATGGGCGGCGCGTCCGTAGCGGCGACGGAGCCGAAGCGCCAGCGAATGTGCGAGGGGTCCTTGACCGCCTCGATGAACGGCAGATTCACTTCCCGATAGAAGATCGGCGCGCCGACCTCATCCGGCGACGTGTGAAAGACGGTGCGGGCGGCAGAGAGGACGACGTCCTGGCGTGCCCTGCGGACCCCGACGATCGTTACGTTGGCCGCGGCGCCGATAGACCGCTGCTTGATCGCGCTCCAGTCTTCTTCCGCGGGCGTCCACTCGACAGACCGGCTTTGGAAAGTCAGGGGCGGGCCGCCGTCGGGGAACTCGATCCGGAGCACCCAGGCGTCAGCCTTGGTCTGGGCGTCTTCCCAGCGAAACGTGGGGGCGGCGATATCCGGCGGAAAGACGGCGTCTGGAAACGGGTAACGGATCGTCGCCGCAGCACATGGCTGACCCGCGTCGTAGCGGGCGAGGATCGCCGCCACACGGAGAACCGCTTCGCCCCTTGAAACCCACCAGGCCGTCAAACTCGCGGCGAGAACCAGGGCCGTGACGGCGATGAGTACGACGATCCGTGTGCGCATGTTCGTATTCCCGCATACTGCGGAAGACGCGAAGAGGGGCCGGAAACCATTCCCTATTGTACGGCATCCGCGTCCAGGTTTCGAGGTCCGGTTCCGTGGTATGGCCGCGCAAAAGGCGCAAAGCGAAGAAGGAGAAAGGAAAATGGGAGAAAGAACATTTAGGTAATCACGAAATCCCGAAAGTACGAAAGCACGAAACAAGCCGGAATTTAGAGAGATTTTCACCTTGGCCGATCGCCTTCCTTTCGTATTTTCGTCCCTTCGAGATTTCGTGATCTCTTCCTTGCTTGATCGCGAGAAGCCCCAGTATTGTTGCTAGGGTCCCTTTTCTGCTATGATTTCCCTTTTGCGCATACCGTAGTCGAAGTGTGGAGAAATCGCGATGATGGAAGAACCGTCTACCCTGCCGGAAGAGTCTGCCCTTGCCGGTCATAAACCGTACGTGCCGGACGAGGTCGTGCAGCCGGAATTCACGCTGCCGGCCGTGCTCGTGGGGGCCGTGCTGGGGATCGTCTTTGGGGCCTCGTCGCTGTACTTGGTACTCAAGGTGGGGATGACCGTCTCGGCCTCGATCCCGGTGGCCGTGCTCTCCATCACCCTCTTCCGCCTCTTCTCGCGAGTCTTCGGCGTTCGCCGGGCCACGATCCTGGAGAACAACATCGTGCAGACGACCGGCTCGGCGGGTGAATCGATCGCCTTCGGCGTGGGCATCGCCATGCCGGCGGTGATGTACGTGGGCTTCGACATGAATCCCTGGACCGTGATGACCGTCGCGGTGTTGGGCGGCGCCCTGGGCATCCTCATGATGATCCCGCTTCGCCGGGCCTTCATCGTCAAGCAGCACGGCACGCTCCGCTACCCGGAGGGCACCGCCTGCGCCGACGTGCTGATCGTCGGTGAGCAGGGCGGCGCCAGCGCCAAGACTGTGTTCACGGGCTTCGGCATCGCCTTCGTCTATGAACTGCTGAGAATGGGGACCAAGCTCTGGAAAGAGACTGTGGAATACCCCTTGACCTGGTTCCAGAAGGCCACTCCCTCCGTCGAGGTCAACCCGGTCTTGCTGGGCGTGGGCTACATCATCGGTACGCGCATCTCCTGCATCATGGTGGCCGGTGGCGTACTGGCCTCCTTCCTGCTCGTTCCCGCGATCCGCTTCTTCGGCAGCGGGCTGGCCGCGCCGTTGTTCCCCGCCACGGAACTCATCAGCAAGATGAGCGAAAGCGAGCTCCACAAGAAATACGTCTTGTACATCGGTGCGGGGGCGGTGGCCACGGGCGGCATCATCAGCCTCTTTCGCGCCCTGCCGCTGATCGTCAGCTCGTTCGCTTCGGCACTCCGCGACCTCCGCCAGACCGACCGCTCGGGTACGGCCGGCAAACGCACTGACCGCGACCTCTCGCTCCGCGTGGTCGGCGTGGGATCGTTGCTGTTAGTGCTCCTGATCTGGGCCACGCTCAGCTTCGGCGCCTTCGGCCAATTGAGCATGGGGGCGACGCTCGTCACCAACCTGATCGCTGCCGTGCTGATCGTGCTCTTCGGCTTCCTCTTCGTGACGGTCTCCTCGCGGTTGACGGGCGAGATCGGCTCCTCGTCCAACCCCATCTCGGGGATGACGGTGGCCACGCTGCTGTTGACTTGCTTGATCTTCCTCTTGCTGCATTGGGTCAGTCCGGCGCACCAGTTGATCGCGCTTTCGATCGCGGCCATCGTCTGCATCGCGTCGTCCAACGGCGGCACGACCTCGCAGGACCTGAAGACCGGATACCTAGTCGGCGCCACGCCCAAGTTTCAGCAATACGCCATCCTCGTAGGCTCGATTTCCTCGGCCCTGGTGATCGGCGTGATCCTGATCGCGCTGAATCGCGCCAACACGGTCTACACGGCCAAGAACCTGCCGAAGCTTGCCCATGCACTAGACGTCAACAAGCTTCCGGTTATGGAATCCGCGCCCGACAACCCCGCGCTCTACCACGTCTGGCAGGCGCTCGACGACAACGAGGAAGGTGTGCCGCCGGGCAAGTACCTGGTGGATGACCGGGGCCAGGTCAAATACCGCGTCGATCCGGGGATCACCGGCACGCTCAATCATCGCGACGACGGCACGCCCGTGCGGAAGCTCTGCGCGCCGCAGACCGTGCTGTTTGCCTTCATCACCAAGGGCATCCTCACGCAGAAGCTTCCCTGGACGCTCGTGCTTCTGGGGGTGGGCATTGCGCTGGTCATGGAGCTTAGCGGCGTGCCCTCGCTGCCCTTCGCGGTGGGTGTGTACTTGCCGCTTTCTTCCTCGGCGCCG
Source organism: uncultured Planctomycetaceae bacterium (assembly GCA_964615095.1). Classification (GTDB taxonomy): domain Bacteria; phylum Planctomycetota; class Planctomycetia; order Pirellulales; family Thermoguttaceae; genus JANXQG01. Next base: position 105,317 of record CAZTPX010000006.1, read on the forward strand.
ATCTTCGTGGGTGGGCTGATGCGTTACCTTGCCGACCGTGCCGCGCGGACCGCCGACGGCCGCCGACCGACCGAGGCAGAAAGCGAGATGGGGCCCGGCGTGCTGTTGTCCACCGGTTATGTGGCGGGCGGGGCCATCGGCGCCGTGCTCGTCACGTTCTTGTCGTTCAGCGACGAAATCCCCAGGCAGTTGAGCGTCTGGCAGTATCGCCACACGGCCATCGCCGAGGCCCAGCCGCTGCAACAGCAATACGAAGACGCGGCCGCCGCCGACTTGGGTCTAGCGACGCCCGCCGCGCGGGAGGAGTACCAACAGCAGATTGCGGACATGGCGGACGAGATCCGCGAGATCAACGAGGGGCGGTTGCCACAGTACGTTCGTGTCGCCCGCGGCACGCAACTGGCGTTGCCCGGCGGGAAAACCTACCAGGCGGACGAAGACACGACGTTGGGCGCGATTGCCCGCCAGGCCGAGGGTTCCGTGCAGCGGGCCGCGCTCTTGGAGACGCTCAACGCCGAAAAGCTCAAGCCGCCCGAGCAATTGCCTGTGCGTACTGAGATTGCGCTGCCGCAGCGGAACTGGCCCGCGCTGACGCTGTTTTCGGTCCTGGCCGTTTTGCTCTTGCTGGTCGGGGCGGGCTGGTGGCTGCGGGGCGGGGAAAGCTAAGAACGCATGGACGGCAACCGAGGATCTTTCATGCCGGCGTAATAAAGGTCACTACCCTGCAGTCGTAGTTTCGCTTGCCGAAGCGGCGAAGGCAAGATCTTCTGGCTCGATCTTGACCCACGCGACGTGACACCCAGTTTTCTGCACGTCGGCGATGGCCGAGCGCACCGCCTGTTCAAACGATTCGGCCACGCGGTCAAAACCGATGGCGGCCACCCCTTGGCTCGACCAGGGGGAACCGTCATCGCAACCCGCTTTGAACAGGGCCTCGGCCAAGTCGTCGGAAATCTCGCGTAGGCCGGACAATACGACAGTGAAGCGATAAGTGGTAGGGCTCATTGGTCTTTCTCGCCGCGCAAATGTCGGCACTGGTCGACAACTCGCCGGATGCGTGCCGCATGATCCTCTGGCACCCGCGGCGTCGAAAATACTTGCTGGCGGCAGCCATCCCGGGCTGCGTGCGGGCACAAGAGCACTCCCTAAATATGCGCACGCGGCCCTGCCTTCCGCAGCCGCCAGCCGTGCTCGAGGGCGTAATCGATCGCCTCTCGAATGTGCTTATTGGGGTGGTCGTTCACGAAGGGCCGCTCCGACGTTCATGGAATTCCTTTCCAATTCATTATAACAGATTTCGTCGATCGTGGAAAAGTGGCCGGGACAAATCGCAGTTCCTAATCGTCTAACCTCCAGGCTACTGGCAAACCCCAGCCCGCCAGATTACGATAGATAGCAACTCCTTGGAAGGGTCCGATCATGTTCAGCCGCATATCCTCGTCGTTTCTGTCGTTTCTCCTACTGGCCACGCCCGCCACAGCCGCCGTGGACCTGGTGACGCTGCCCACCCGTGAGGGCACGCAACTTACGATCTACAACTCCGAAGACATCACCATGGTCCGCGAACACCGCCTGCTGACCGTTAAAGAGGGCGTTAACCGCATCCAATTCTCCTGGGCCAATACGCTCATCGATCCGACTTCGATCGAATTCCGCATCCTCGACCAGCAGGACAAGGTCGACCTGGTGGACACCACCTTTCCCGCCGGCCGCAACGACGCCCTGCAATGGAACATCAAGAGCCAGGTGGCTGGCAAGATCCCGGTCGAAATCCGCTATTTCACTAGCGGCATTACCTGGGCCGCCGATTACGTGGGTATCGCCAACGAGGACGAAACCAAGCTCAGCGTGACCGGCTACGTGCGGGTGACGAACAACTCCGGCGAACAGTACGACAACGCGCAAACGCGACTGGTGGTCGGCAACATCAACCTCGTGGAGAATATCGCCGATCTGGCGCGGAGGCCGCCGCCAGGCAAAAACTCCGGGGAACCGCCCATCGTCTATCCCGATGCCGACGTTTGGGGTGACCTCACAGCTCGTCGCAAGGAGAAGTACGACAGGTTCGACGACGCACTACAGGATGCCGAAGGCAAACGCAGCAGCGGAAGCGGCGCAAGGCCCAAGCAAGTCATCAAGCAGGGCCTCTCCGAATACTTCCTCTTCAGCATCGAGGGCCGCGAGGATATCAAGGACAAGGAACCCAAGCGGCTGGTGGCCTTGAAGGTGGCCGAGGCGCCGTTGGAATCGGTCTACAAGCTCTCCGACCGCGGCCAAAGTTCCCCTCTACCTCCGGGAGAGGGGCCGGGGGTGAGGGCATCGTTCACCAAGTTCTACCGCTTCAAGAATGTCAAGCTCTTGGACGAGCGGGGCCCAAATAAAGGTAAGGAAAAGAAGCTCTCGGCGATGGAGAACTTGGGCCTCTCGCCCTTGCCCAATGGCGGCGTCAGGCTCTTCTCCGAATACGCAAACAAGGATTTGGCCTATGTCGGCGGCACGCAGACGAAGTACGTGCCCATCGGCGACCGCGTGGAGGTCGATGTTGGAGCCGACAAGGACATTACTATTCATCGGCGGCTGAAGGACCAGAAGACCGGCAATGTCGTCGCTCGGCAGAACAAACGCCGGCTCGACGACAAATTCGTCCTCTACTACGACATGGTGGATTACGACGAGACCTTGTTCTTCGAGGAAGAACTGGTCTCGGGCAAGCCCGTGCCGGCCAAGGTTGAGGTGGAAAGGCAGTTCGACAGCAGCGTCGTGCTCTGGGGCGAAGGTGAACCGCCCAAGGGCTGGAACAGCAATGAGGCCGGGGCCTACGTCGATCTGCACACGGTTGCTGGCCGCGTGGAACGCGTCGATCAGCAGCACGTGAAGTATTTCCTGGACCTCAAGCCGGGCAAGAAGCAGACGGTCGAGTATAGCGTGACGTACAAGCGGCGGAAGGTCGGGCCAGAGTTGAATACGGAGAAGCGGCGGGAGCCACTGTAGCGTTATTGGCGGCACTTTGGAGTGCGGTGAGGGCGCCATGTACTCATGGGCTCCACCGCTATTCAGCACGCACGGGCTGCGGGGAAAAGTTTGGCCTACCAAACTTCATGTAGGTCTCTCTTGCCAAGAGAGACCAACGTGCTTGGGAAAGTCTGCAATGATCGTTTCAACACGGACAACAGACGCGATCGCAGGTTTCTTTGCATGGTCCTTATCTCTTGTCGAACCTCACGGCCTTTCCAGCCCATACTCCTCCAGCTTCTTCCGCAGCGTGTTGCGATTGATCCCCAGGCGGTCGGCGGCCTTGGTCTGCACGTTGTCGCAGTCGGCCAGTACGTGGAGGATCAACTCCTTCTCGACGCGATTGACGATCGACGCGGAAAGATTGTCGGCCTGGGGGCCGGCGGCGGCGATCCCCTGCTCGACCAGCTCGGCGACCAGGGCGTCGAGATTCGCCGGGCGGGGGCGGCCGATGCGCCGTGGTTTCTGGCCCATGACGGCCTCCGGCAGCAGTTCGCACGTCAGTTCGTCGCCGGGCGCCAACACCACGGCCCGCTCGACGTAGTTCTGCAATTCGCGGACATTGCCCGGCCATTCGTAGGCGCAGAGCATCTCCATGGCCTTGGGCTGCACGTGCGGCACGTGGCGGAGGTTCTGCTCGTTGTAGATCCGCAGGAAGTGGCCGACCAATTGCGGAATGTCCTCGCGGCGCTCGCGCAAGGGAGGCAGATAGATGGTCACCACGTTGAGGCGATAATAGAGGTCTTCGCGGAAACGGCCCGCATCGGCCTCCTCCAGCAGATCGCGATTGCTGGCGGCGATCACGCGGGTGTCGACACGGATCGTCTGCGTGTCGCCCACGCGCTCGAACTCGTGCTCCTGCAACACGCGGAGCAGCTTGACCTGCAGCTTGGCGGTGGTGGAGTTGATCTCGTCGAGGAAAACGGTACCGGTGTGGGCGGCTTCGAAACGCCCGGTGCGATTGTCCACGGCCCCGGTAAAGGCGCCGCGGACGTGGCCGAACAACTCGCTTTCCAGCAGATTCTCGTGCAGTGCGCCGCAGTTCACGCGAATGAAAGGCCCGCTGCCCCGTGGGCTGAGGCGATGGATGGCCTTGGCGATCAGTTCCTTGCCCGTGCCCGTCTCGCCCAGCAAGAGCACGGAGGCGTTCGACTGGGCCACCTGCCGCACGAGCCGGTAGCAATGCTGCATGGCGGGACCGGAGCCGATCAGGCCCGGGATCGGCGGCCCGTGGTCGCCGTGTGCGGCGGATGATGGAATGCGCGTCATGGCAGGAATCTTGTCTCTCTCAATCCGGAATCTTATCCAGCGTCTTGCCCGGCCGCTTGGTCTGGGCGGGTTTGACCACGGCGGCCTTCTTGGCCGCATCCAGCATCGACGGCGTGGCCCTGGACTCGATCGTGTGCAGGACGGATGCCAGCACTTTTCGCGTGGCCGCATCCTGGGAAGCACTTTCATTGTAGCGAAAGTACTGGCGGCGAACTGCGTCTTGGTCCAAGAGCAGACCGAAGCGTTGCACGTTGACACTAAAGGCAATGCCCGCGGCTTGGCGAATCGCCAGGGGGTTGACAGACTGGCTGGCCAGATCGACCAGGGCCGACTGGGTGGTCCGCGTGCCGATGTTCGCCAGCGCGGCGACGGCATGGCCGCTTAAGCGCGGCACCAGCAATCCGGAGAGCACGGCCTCCTCCGCCCGCCGCACGTCGCCCAGCGGGCCGGGCATGCTGGCCAGCTTGGCCAGGCAGTCCAACGCCCGCACGGCCAGATTCTGCCGTTCCGAAAAACCGACGAAATCTGGCGGCGCCAAGGCCATGATCTGGCCCAACTGCCAGCGGGCCGCCTCGGCATCGATGGGCTGCGAGAAGGCGATGGTCAAAGGATCTCCCTCGGCGATGCGTTCGGCCCGCTTGAGGAAACCGGCCCGGGCGACCAACGCGACCCGCAGGCTGGCTGTGCGATAGTCGCGGTGAAGCTGCTGCACGATCTCTTCCGCCGGCGGCCCTTGAGTAGCCATGTCGATGACCGCCAGTTCATAGTCGGGGCACCGCAAGGCCAATCGCAGCGCCTCACGACCGCTGGCCGCCGAATCGGAATCGATGTTGCGGAACTTCAATACGCCGATCCACTCTTGCAAGACGTCGGCGCTGGGAGTGACGACCAGCGCCCTGCGGCCGCCAGTCGTGGCGGCCAGATAGGCCAGCGACTCCAGCACGTAACTCGATCCGGCAAAGGGCGTTTGCGGCTTCAAGGCGGCCACCGCTTCCGCGGCGGCCATGCGCAAGCGCCAATCAGGATTCCGCACCGCGCGCACCAGGGGCGAGGCCTCGCTGCCACCCTGCAACAACTCCCGCGGGTTTCCCGCTCTGCCTAAAATCTCGGCAGCCCCCTTCGCCGCCGCCGGATGGTGCTCCGCCAGGCACAAGGCCAAGACGCCCTCGATCATCCGCCAGTCCACGGCGGTGATCAGTCGCATCTTCGGATCCTTGAAATCCAGCGGCTTGCCGAGCCCTCGATCATATACGGCCTGGTCCAATGCGGCGGCCAGCGCCAACGTCCGCACGCGGCGGTCGTCCGGGGCAAGCGACCTCGCCGCGCGGGCCAAGCGGGCGGCAACCGCCCGGGCGGCATCCTCCGGCGGACAATTCCGCGCGCGGCATTGCTTGGTTGCCGGGTCCCACGTCCACAGCGTCACGCGGCCGTCGATATCGGTCCGCATCATCTCTTTGCCGGCAAAGTAGCTTCGTGCCAGTTCATACAACTGCTGGGCCGCTTGGGCCTTCGTGGGTAGATGGCCCATCAATTGTACGATCGCGCTCTGCGCCGCGGCACGCACCCGCGTGTCGTTTTCCTCCGACAACGCCGGGGCGAAGAGATAGACGGTTGCCTGCGTGGCCCGCATCTGGGCCAGGGCGGTAATGGCCTCAATCGTGAGGTCCGCATCCGCGCGTTCGATGATGTCGGCCAAAGGACTGACGGCATCGCTCCGCATGGCCACCAAGGCTGCACGGACGGCGCCGTGTTCCGCGGCCCGCTGCGGATCGGCCAGCACGCCAATCAGGGCATTCACGCCCGCGCCGTGCGCGGCTTGCAGGCCCGCGAATGCCCGCGCGCGGACCTCGGGCGACGCGTCTTGCAATTGCTTGACCTCTTCGGCCAGTCGGGCCGGATCGTGCAGGCGGCGGTTGACCGCACCCAAGGCTGCCCGCACCAATTCCTCGCTCTCGGGCCGCAATTCCGTCCTTCCCGCCAGATCGGTGAAGGTGGGCGTGTGAAATTCGTTGACCAGGGCGGCCCACTGCTCGTCGTCGAGTTTCGCATCCAGGAGTTTCTTCAGGTATCGCTTGGCCAACTCCGGCCGCTGGGCCTGAAGCAGCGACTGGGCCGTATGGAAAATCTCCGATGGGCTGGAAGGATTGGAGGCCAGCAAGGCCATAACGACCGGATCGTCCGGCGGGCCAAGGTTGGCCGCCTTGCCTGCGGCTTTGGCCCTATCGCTCACGGTTGCCTTGCCTGCGGCCTTGGGCTTCTTGTCCGCGGCTGGCGCGTCGTCGACATCTTGCGCCGACACGCTCAAGGAAGAACACATCCCGGCTATCCATGCCATCGCGACGTAAAGCAATGTGGGGCGAATGTAGTTCATAGCTTGTCAGTCATCATTCCACCGACACGGGGTCGGTGGGGGCGTTTTTGTCAGTCATTATTTCCTTCTTCCACTTTTCGATCTGCTGCCGTACCTGTTCCGGGGCCGTCGAGCCAAAGCTTTGCATCGCGGCCACCGCGCGCTCGACACCCAACACGTCGTAGACCGATTCATCCAATTCCGGCAAGGCTTCGCGGAAGTCTTCCAGGGGCAGATCGGACAGCCGCAGATCGCGGTCCAGGGCCTTGCGCACCAGGCCTCCGACCAAACCATGCGCAGTCCGCTGGGGAACGCCGCGGCGAATCAGGTATTCCATGAAGGTTGTGGCATCGAGATGCCCGCGGTCCAACCGCTGGGCGATGGCCGGGCGATTGAGTTCCGCCCCTGCCATCAACGGCGCGGCCAACTCCAGCGATGCGGCGACCGTGTCGAAAGCGTCGAACAACGGCGGCTTGTCCTCTTGCAGATCGCGGTTGTAGGCCAGCGGCAGCCCCTTGACCAGCACCAAGAGCGTCTGCAAGCTGCCCACCACGCGGGCCGTCTTGCCGCGAATCAACTCCAGCACGTCGGGATTGATCTTCTGCGGCATGATCGACGAGCCTGTACAGAATGCCTGCGGCAACTTGAGAAAGTTGAATTCCACGGTCGACCAAAGGATCCACTCTTCTGCCCAGGTGCTGAGGTGCTCGGCAATCAACGCCAGGCAAAAGGCAAATTCCAGTACGAAGTCGCGGTCGCTCGATGCGTCGAGGCTGTTCGCCGCAACCTCCTCGAAACCAAGCTGGCGGGCCACGTCGTCGCGATCGATCGGCAGGCTCGTGCCCGCCAAGGCCGCCGCGCCGAGCGTCAGACAATTCGTGCGGTGGCGGCAGTCGGCAAGCCGCTGGCGATCGCGGCGGAATTTTTCGCAATAGGCAAGCCAGTAATGGGGGGCGAGAACGGGCTGGGCACGCCGCATATGGGTATAGCCGGGCAGTATCACATCGGCGTCGGCATCGCAACGGCCAACCAACGCCCTTTGCACGTCGAACAACCGCCGATCAATTTTGTCAATCGCCGCGCGGACCCAGAGCCGAAGATCGGTCGATACCTGATCGTTGCGGCTCCGGGCCGTGTGCAGCTTTCGCCCAACATCGCCGATGCGATCGACAAGGGCTTTTTCGATATGCATGTGGATGTCTTCCAGTTCCGCAGAGAACGGGAAGCTCTCCTGCTCAATTTCCCGGCGTATGTCGCCTAAGGTTTGCTCGATAAGCTGGCATTCCTCGGATGTGAGCAGGCTAACTTTGGCCAACATCCGCGCGTGGGCGATGGAACCTTCGATGTCTTGCACAAACAAACGACGATCGAAGCTCACGCTTTCAGTGAACTGCTCGACACGACAATCGGTCGCCACGTCAAATACACCGCCCCACACCTTTTGCGACAAATTGAACCTCAGATTGCAAACGACCGCCTATGACAAAATCGACAACCTACTAAGTCTAAACGACTTACGACATATTGTCAACGAAGTGGGAGTCGCTCCGGACAACGTCAGCGCACTGACCGGAAGGCAAGCGTCCCCACAGAGAAACCATACTTCAAGGTAATCAAGGTTGGCGGGAGTTTCCGCAAATTCATGGGGCTAAACTGCGAACAGTTCAGTTTGGCACAATTCATACTAACCCGAAGCGCCGGCGAGGGAACGAATTAACACCCTCGCTGGCGCTTCGGATTAGTGTCGGTCGCAGCCGCGAGCAGCATAAAGGAACTTGCTGCGCATGTCAATAATAGCGATCCGCCAACATCGCCCCTTAGAACCACACTCGACCAGAAGTGGGGTGTGGTGATGCCTGACAGTTGGCAAACTAACGATCGAGCCTATCTTTCATGGGGGGTCTTGACGAGTGCCGCGCAGGGCGAGACGATAGGAGGCGTCTTGGTTCTCCAATTTTGAAAGGCTCGACAGATGGCGGAAAAGGCGTACTTGGCAGTCGATATGGGGGCGTCGAGCGGGCGCCATTTAATCGGTCGCTTTGACGGCCGCAGATTGCGGTTGGAGGAAGTGTACCGCTTTGAAAACGGCCCGGTCGAAATGGACGGGCGGCTATACTGGGATCTGCCGGGATTGTGGAGCCGCGTGCGACAAGGTCTGGCGGCCGCGGCGGCGGCTGACGGCGGCGAAACCATCATAAGCGTGGGCGTGGATACCTGGGGTGTCGATTTTGCCCTGTTGGGGCGCAACGACGAGTTGTTGGGCAATCCGTACCACTATCGCGACAGCCGCACCAACGGCATCCTCGAACGGGCCTTTTCGATCGTGCCCCGCGAGGAGATCTTCCGCCACACCGGCTTGCAGTTCATGCAGTTCAACACGCTCTACCAGCTTCTGGCGATGAAACTCGGCAACTCAGCGCTACTGGACGTTGCCGAAACGATGTTGCTGGTGCCCGACCTCATGAATTGGCTGCTGACCGGCGTGAAGTGCAACGAGATGACCGAGGCCAGCACCTCGCAGTTCTATAATCCCACGAAATGCGGTTGGGCCACGGAATTGCTGGAGAAGTTCGGGCTGCCAACGCGGATGCTCGGCCAGATTGTGCAGCCGGGCACGAAGATCGGACCGCTGCGCGGCGGCTTGGCGGCAGAAACCGGTTTGCGGGCTCAAGTGGTATTGCCAGGCACGCACGACACCGCCAGTGCCGTGATGGCGGTCCCTGCCGACAGCCAGCCCGGCAAGCGGCCCGACTGGTGCTACATCAGCCTGGGCACCTGGGCCTTGATGGGCATCGAATCGCCAGTCCCAGTGATCAACGACCTGGTTCTGCAACGCAATTTCACCAACGAAGGCGGCGTGGGCAATACGATCCGCTTGTTGAAGAACATCACCGGCCTGTGGCTCGTGCAGGAATGCCGCCGGGTCTGGAGCCAAGGATCGCGAGCCTGGACCTGGGAGGACCTCAATCGGCTGGCGGCCGCCGCCCAGCCGCTGGTTTCCTTCATCAACCCGGACGCGGTCGATTTTCTCTCGCCCGAGAACATGCCGCGGGCCATCGGCGAATTCTGCGCCAAGAGCGGACAGGCGGTTCCGCAAGACGAAGGGGCCGTGTTGCGGTGTGCGCTGGACAGTATCGCCATGAAGTTCCGTCATGTGCTGGGAATGTGCGAAGAGCTGGCGGGCGGGCGGATCGAGACGATCCACATAGTGGGCGGCGGCACGCAGAACCGTTTGCTCTGCCAGGCGGCTGCCAACGCTTCCGGCCGCCGTGTCGTAGCCGGTCCTGTCGAGGCCACCGCCATCGGCAACATCATGATGCAGGCCGTGGCCGACGGCGCGGTTAGCTCCATTGCCGAGGCCCGCGAGGTCGTCCGCTCGAGTTTCGACGTGGAACAGTATGAACCGCGGAACATCGCCGCCTGGGACGACGCGTATGGGCGATTCTTGAAAGTCATCGAGTAGCGTAGCGCGAAGCCTAGGCGGTCACCGCTTGCCGTACCTGTTGGAGTTCCGCCTTTAGCCGGGAAATGCCGCCTAAAGGCGGAACTCCAGCGCGGCGCATAAATGCCAATCTGCGTGCGACACTACACTACGCGGTCACTGCTTGCCGTACGGGTGTCAGGCCGACTTCAAGAACCAGCGAGCCCCAGATGGTCGTGAAGGGCACACAGATGGGCGTCACGTCCTTGGGGAAGTGGATCATGTGGGCATTGCCGGTAACGACATTCGGCAGGCTTACCCCCAGGTGAAACTCTTCCAGTTTCGACTTGGCCGCCCCGGCGATCACGTTGGTCAGTTCGCCCACGGCGTCCACCACGTCGGCGGTGAGTTCGGTGAACTGGTCCATGAGCAAGACCGAGGCTACGCCCAGGGCGACTTCCTTCGGCATGTTGAGCACGACGGTCCCTACCGCGTCGCCCGACAGCCCGATGACCCCGCTCACGCAGAAATCCGATCCCGCCGCGGTGCGCAGGTACGGGGCGCCGCGCTGGGCCTCGATCGATAACATGGTCTGGAATGCGTTCTTGACGGAGGCGATGAACGGATTGATGTATTCGGCGCGCATGGACGGAGGCTTTCGATTCTCGCGGTCGATCAGCAAGGTACACGAAAACGTAGCTTGCAATCGGTGGACTGCAAGTAATCTAGCCCTGTGTCTCGACGGAAAATTCGGGACACCTAGTATAACTCCCCTAGTTTTCGCAGTTATTTTATCTTTCTCAGTGTCAAGACATAATGCGCGCGGCCATTCCTAACCGATCTTTTCTTGTACCGACACCTTAGACGCAGTTTCTCTGAGGCAGCCGCCCCGGTGAACACCCCCAGTTCCACCCCATTTCTTCAATGGTCGACATCAGCCCCCTCGAAGATCGCGTGCATTGCGCGATAGAACAAAGTCCTTATATTGCCCCCAAGACGCTTCGTTTTGAGACGAGCGAAGGCCGCGTGACCCTGCGTGGCACGGTGGGGACATTCTTTCAAAAACAAATGGCCCAAGAGGCGATCCGCCGCGTGGCGGGCGTTCGAGAGATCGCCAATGAGCTGGAAGTTTGTTGGTAGCTTCACCTCGCCCCTATTCTCCCGCAGAAGACGCCAGGAGACAGGAGGAGCCACAAACGCCCTTCCTAACGGGCTTTCGCGACCCTTGAGGTGCCATCTACTCCGCTAGAGGTGGTCGCTTCCGGAGACAGCAGGAGAACCGAATTCCTGACAAACCGCCTGACAAACGCCGACAAACGACCCCCGAAGGTGGCGAGTCTCCCGCGTCCGCCGTCTTCTCCCTTCGCTTCTCTTGGCCGCTGCCGCTATGCTCGTGAGATTCTTTTACAATTCTGCCGAAAAGGTTCTTTCCCAAACCGGCCTCTGCCGGCAACTATTGATTTTGCTGACTTGCCTGATGGCGGCGGTCCCGCTTGCGGCGGCCGAGAAGCCGCTGCGCGTGGTCGGCGTGCTGGGCAATACGTCGGGCACGAGCGATCGCCCGCTGCCCTATGCCTTCTATAAGGGCATCGCCCTGGACGGCCGGGGACGGCTGTTCCTGAGCGGGGCGGCCCAAGGCATCGTAGTCTGCGATCAGGACGGCCACTGCCTGGCCGTGCTGCCGCTGGACGATCTGCCCGGCTACGTGCCGCGGTCGCTGCTGGTCAGGGCCGGCCAGTCGGTCTTCGGCGTGGCCCTGGCGGCCAACGGGGCGCAAAGTGCGCTGTTTCGCATCGACGCATCGGCTGCCGACCCGGCGCGACTCAAGGCGACGCGCATCGCGGCAGGCCCCGGTCATTGGGCGCTGTCCAACACGCTGGATGCCCAGGGCCGTGTAATCGTAGGCCAATCGCAGCCCTCGGCCCTGCGCTACTCGGTGCTGGCCCTTGAGGCGGACGGTGGACGCGCCATGCGGCTATTCGAAGTGGACCAGCCCAAGGGGTCGCAGCCGCCCTGGCGGCATTTGATCCAGGTCGATACCGACGGCGCGATCAGTATCGAGCATTCCGGCGGCGTGGACTGGAATGGGCGGTTTACGATCGATGGCCGCCGCCTGCGCGACGCGATCCAAGGGCAACTGCTGGGCGGCTTCCGCTACCACTTCGGCTACGAAGGCGGGTTGCGGCGCATGGATGTGAGCGATCAGGTGGCTGTGCCCGGCGAGTGCGGGTCGGAGGCCCCGGAGATCCGCATGGCGGGGCAGATAGCCCAGTCCGGCGAGCGATACTTCCTGGCCGGGCGCGGCGGGGCAGTGGAAGCCGCCTGGAACGGCACGAATTTCGTCTACACGCGTCGCATCGGCGGCGTCTACTTGGAAGACATCACAGCCGACCGCGCCTCGCTCCGCGGCTTGGCCTACACCGCCTCGGGCAACGAGGACGTGCAGCACGGCATCGAACTGCCCAAGGACCAACCCATCGGCCAGATGCTCCGTGTCGGCCCTCCTCTGCACAGCGTTCATGCCGAGGCCTGCGTGCCCGCGCCCGACGGCATGATCGTCGTCTATCGTAATTCCAAGGGCGTGGGCCTGCGGTTGGAAGGCCCGTCCTCGCGACAACTCGACGAGGCCCTGCCCGAGGTCCGCTCGATCGGCCAGGCCGCCTTGCAGGGCAACGATCTGCTGCTGGCCGACCCGCAGTCGGGCACGATCTGGCGGCGGCCGCTGGTAGGGAAAGACGTCCGCCTCTCCGCTTGGCGCACGGGCATGCCGGGCGTGGTCGGGCTGGCCGTAGCGCCCAACGCGGTCTATGCGGCCACGGCCACCAAGGTTGTCCGGCTCGGTCCGGATGGTAGCGGTCAGGTTTGGGCGAGCGCCGTGCCCTATCGGGCCATCCGCCGCCTGGCGGCCACGGTCGAGGCGGTCTACGTCTGCGACACGGCCGCCTGCGTGGTCGACAAGCTGGACGCCGAGACGGGCCGGCGACAGGCACGGCTGGGCGTGTGGGGCGAGCCGGGCGCCGGCTTGGACCACTTGGATCACCCCTCCGCGATTGCTGCGGATATCGACGCGGTCTACGTGGCCGACAACGGCAACGGCCGCGTGCTGGCGGCTACCACTACGCTCTGGCGTCCGGACATCGTGCGCTTGCCGCGCGGCGAGGAGTCGCCGGTCGTGGCGACGCAGATTCCGTTCAGCCCGCCGCAGTCCGGCCGCTTGAGCCTCAACGTTTATGACGCAAACGACGTGACGGTGCGGCAGGTGGCCTGCGCCCAGCCCGCGGACCGGCCGATCACCTGGGATGGCCGCGATCTTTACGGCCAGTGGGTTGCACCGGGCCGCTACCGCTACCACGCCATGCTGGCGCCCAAGCTCGCGCTGCGCTACGTGACCAGCATCGGCCAGAGCGGCAATCCGCCTTATCGCACGGCCGACGGCAAGGGAAGCTGGGGCGGCGTGTGGGGCTACGTGATGGACATCTGCACGGTCGACGACGCGCCCGACGCGGACATTGTCGTCCTCTGGTCGTTCGAGGAAGGCGAGGGCGGCCTGGTGCGGATGAGCCGCGACGGCGCGGTCCGCTGGAAGCAGCATCTCGACTGGTGGATGAAGGCCCAGCAGATGGCCGTCGCCAGCGACGGGCAGTCGATCTACATTGCCGCGGCCTCGGCGATGGGCGCATCGCAGGGGCAATCGAACTACGGCGGCGAGATGAACCGGCCCATGCTGTGGCGCGTGGACTCCAAGAGCGGTGCGAAGCGGCCCTTCCCCGGCACCGACGAGCAGCGGCAGTGCATGTTCGGCCGCTATCTGGCGGGCGGGCGGATCGTGACCGACGTGGCGGTGCGCGGTGGTAAGGTCTACCTGACCGCGCCGGCACAGGACACGCTTTTCGTGGCCGACGCCCGCACTGGCCGCGAGTTGGCGGCCTGGCCCGTACCGCAAGTCTCGGGCGTGACTGCCGACGCCGCCGGGCGGCTGTTGGTGGGTAGCGGCAACAAGATCGTCGCGCTCGATGCCAGCGGACGGCCACAGCGGACCTTGGCCGATGCCGGCGGCCCCATCTGGGACCTCAAGGCCGCGCCCGGCGGAGCGCTGGTGGCCAGTGTCGGCGCACCCCGGCACCAAGTCGTCTACTTCGACGCCGCCGGAAAGGAACTGCGGGCCTTGGGCCAGCCCGGCGGACGCCCCAAGTGTGGACGCATGGTTCCCGCTGTGTTTCGCGATCCCGTGGGCCTGTGCGTTGCGGCCGACGGCACACTGTTCGTCGCCGAAAGCGCGGCCCCCAAGCGATTCACCCGCTGGTCGGCCGACGGCAAACTGCAGCGCGAGTTCCACGGTCCCTATTATTACAGCGGCATGTTCGGCATCGACGAGCAGCAGCCCGAGCACGTCTATGGCGATACGCACAGTGATTTGATTCGCTACGTGGTCGACTATGAGACGGGCCGCTGGAACGTGGACCATTATTGGATCGAGGCCTACAAGGACGCGGGCATGCCGGTGGAGAAGGACTCCAACGCGCCGGTCAAGTGGTGGCCGCGGATCCGCCACAACGCCGGCCGCACGTGGTGGTGCAGCGGCAGCGGCGGCATCCTGGAACTGCAGGATGACCGCGTCCGCGGCGTGGCGGCCGTCTATGGCGGCGGAATGGAAAAACTGCCCGACGGTGGCTACCGGCCCTCTTTCGGCCGCAAGCCTGCCAGCCTGATGGGCACCTGGTCCGACACGAACGGCGACGGCCGCGTGCAGGACGACGAATGGCACGTGACCGATCGCTCGGCTTATCCGCCGCAGGCCAGCGGCCCACAGCAGGGCTGGGGCGCGTACTTCGACGAGGACTTCACTCTGTACATGCATGACTGGTCCGACGACTCGGCGGGCGGCGTGTGGCAGATTCCGGTAGCCCGCTGGACGCCGCAGGCCCCGGTGTATCTCTGGGAGAACGCGCGGCACGTCGGTCTGCCGCTGGGCCACGGCTTGCAGCATGGCGCCAGCGGGGCGCGCAGCGCCTTCTATCACAACGGCGCGGTATATGCCTTCAACGGCGGCTACAATGCGGCGCAGTTGCCTGGCGTGGGGCACGGCCACGACTGGGAGTTCGCCCAGATCACGCGTTACGACGCGCAGACCGGGCGGCCGATGTGGCATGCGGGCCAACGCGCGGCCGCCTTCGTCGCCCCCGGCCAGCACTACTGCCCGACCGGTCCCGCGGGCGTGGTCGACGACTACCTGTTCTGGACCGATGAAAACAGCCTGGTTCACGTTTGGGACGTGCGACACGGATTGTATGTCGACACGCTCCTGGAGGATGGTTCCCGCGGCCCGCTACCGTCGCCCTACACGGTCTGGGTCGAACTGTTCAATAGTCGCGTGTTCCGTCATTCCAAGACCGGCAAGGTCTACCTGTTGGCGGCCAGCGACGCGATCCACGTTTTCGAGGTGCTGGGCATCGAGCAGCAGCCGCTGCGCTTCCAGGGCGAGTTCAGCGTGACGCAGGCGGAACTGGACGCCGCGCGGCGCGAAGCGGCCGGGCGCTCGGGTGGCCGCGAGCGGACGCTGCTGATCCGCCGCGCACGCGGGCCCGTTCGCATCGACGGCGACCTGGACGAATTTGCCGCCGCGCCGGCCGCGGAGATGGTCTTGCACGAGCATGCCCGGGGCACCGCGCGGCTGCTGTACGACGACCGCTACCTGTATCTCGGTTGCGACGTGCAGGACGATTCACCGTGGAAGAACGCGGGCAGCGACCTGACCACGTTGTTCAAGACGGGCGATGCGATCGACCTCTGGCTCGGTCCCTCGGCAGGCCGCCGGGCGTTGGGTACCAAGGACGTCCGCGTGTTGCTAGCGCCGCAAGGTGCGCGGACCATTGCCGTGGCCTATCGGCCCAAGGTGCTTGTGGACCGCAAGCCGGTGCCCTTCCGCTCGCCCTCGGGCGAGGTCTGGATGGACCGGGTCGAGGTGCTCGGCGAGGTGCAAGCGGCCGTGAAGAGGACGGCTGGCGGCTACCGCTTGGAAGCAGCCATACCCCGCGCCTTGGTCGGCCTGGAAAGCGCTGTGGAGCGGATCGGATTGGACATCTCGATCAACTTCAGCGACCCGGCCGGCCAGCGCAATGTCGCCCGCATTCACTGGGGCCGCCACGGTGCGGCCGTCGTCTATGACTTGCCCAGCGAGGCCCGCTTGGAACCGGAAACATGGGGCGTGGGCGTGCTGGAGCGATGAGCAATGGATATTGTGCCTGGAGTTGCTAACTGAGTCCAGCAAGAATTGCACGGGGGCGATCTACGACATCGAGGTGCAGTTGGCGATTTTCGAGGGCTTGGTGCAGCGGATCGTCTATTACGGCTGCGAACTCTACGCCGGCCAACTCACTAGGGGGGACGACTACGAGAACCTGCACCCCGTCTATTCGATCTGGTTGCTCAACGGCATCCTTTGGTCGGTGGCCAGCCAGGTCCACCATACCTTTCGCCTGGCCGACGAGGAATCGGGGCGGATTCTGCGGGAAACGTTGGAGATTCACACGCTGGAACTGGGGAGGTATAATCTAACGGAGGCAGAACTGCGTTCGGCCAGCACGCTGGACTGCTGGCTGTACTGGCTTTTACACGCCCACGAGTACGAGCCTGCGGCCCTGCTGAAATTGTTGCCGCAACCGGCCATACGGCAAGCGACGGAGACGCTCGCCCGAATTGCAGAAATAACGGAGGACAAAGCGATGTATGACGCACGAGAGAAAGCGATTCGCGATCGGAAATGGGAACTGAAGGCTTCCTTTAGCGAAGGCGAGACCAAAGGCGAGATCAAAGGCGAGACCAAGGTCAGGATTGAAATGATCCAATCGCTTCAAGGCCTCCTCCGCATGCCCGTCAGCGAGGAGCAAGAACTGCGCACCTTGACCTTGGAGCAGCTTCGGGCTCTGACGAGCAGTTTGCAGGAGCAATTGCGCAACCGCACGCCTTCGTAGTCAATGCGAAGTATCGCAAACATCAAATATCTTGAAGCGATTTTGAGCTGCTTGCTGGAGCGAATACGCAGTCGGATGTTGCCGGACCCGGCTGCGAACTCCGCGCGGCTAGAGGCGGCTCGCGATGAGCTATGGTTTCCGTGTCTCTTATGAAAAACCTCGACGCGATCCTGATAGCGTTGATTCTCGGAATGCTGCCCGTTGCTCGCGGAAATGAGCCTCACCAGCCGCAGGCTGCGGCTGCTCCGGTTGCGGCAACCGCGACCAAGGTGCAAGACCTGCCCGATCCTGTGCCGCCTTTTGCAGCCACTGTCGGCAAACGGGTCGCGGCGGATTTCAATGTTGCGTCCTTCGAGGCCGAAGAAGGCATTGTCCAACAACCGGCCCTGTGGTTCGGGAACAAGCACATCGACATCATCGACCGCCGCGGATACCGCCAGAATCAGGACCAATCGCTCAGCCTCTATATCGACAACCGCCGAGTGCTATTGATCCAATTCTGGGGCGCCTTGAAGGATTTGGGCTATGGCTATCCCTTCCAGATGATCAAAGGGCAACCGCCCAAACTGGAATTCAACGCCGCGGCCAAGACCATAACCTTCATCAAGCCCTACACGCTGCCGGGCGGCGGCAAGGCGACATTTCAGTGGACCTTGAAAAGCCCGGCGGTGGGCCAGGCCGAACTTTCATGGGACTGCGGCGTGGGCGCGGATGCCGACAAGAGCGTCCTGGTTTCGCCCTGGTTGTTGTTCACGGACGATTATCGTGTGGCGGGCCTGACAGTCAACGATAAGCGGGTGGGCTTTCCGGATTTGTCCATACTAAGCCCTGCGCAGCGCAAGGAATCGCCCGTCTTCAGTGAATTACTCTCCAAGATGGCCTACGCCCCGTACAGCCCGCTGCAGGGATTTTCGCTGGAGTTCTCGGCCAAGACGGCGGGCAATGCAGCGGAGTACAGGGTGGGCAAGGGACTGGAGCTGAAGTGCATGCTGACGGGCAGTCGCAAGGGCAGCATGATCATCGACATGGGACAGGCTGCCGTGGAAGGCAAGGATGCACAACCGCCGCGGGCAGGGGTCGATTTCTGGAAACACGATGCCGTCCGGGTGCCCGCCCCGGTGACCCGCAACCTGGTGTGCAACGGCAGTTTCGAGCAGGGCTTTCGCTACTGGAAATGGGGGCCGGGCGGCGGCCGATACCGGGCCGATGCGCCGCCGGCCTATACGATCAGCAATCATGGTCTGTTTGGCGGCAAGGCCCTGTCGATCTGTCCCTATGATGCGGCTTTGCCCGCCTACAGCATGCCCATCGCGGTCGAAAGCGGCAAGACCTACACGTTGAGCTACTACGTCAAGGCCGAACAGCCGGACACCTACGTGCATGTCAACGCGACGAGCGGGATGCATGGCAGCAAGTTGCTGGACTGGCAGCGGGCCGGCGCCCAATTCCACAAGATCGCCGCGGACGAGGTGGGCAAATGGGTGCGCAAGTCCCGCACATTCCTTTCGGACACGCGCTGTATCAGTATTTCCGTCAGTGCTGGCCGCCCGGTTCTGATCGACGGCATCCAGTTGGAAGAGGGAGACCGCGCCAGCGAGTTTGTTTCCCTGCCTGTGGAAGGCCGCATCGAGTCGGCGTTCGCGGACAACGCGCTGGATTTCGGCAAGCTGCTGGGCGCCAGGTTCATGCTCTCGGGAAAGCCCGGCGGCAAAGGGGCCGTCGACCTTGCCTTCCGCGACTTCTATCGGACCGAAGTCTTCAGGCTGAAAAAGGGCTATGAACTGGACGACCAGGGAGAGGCTTCTTTCCCGCTTCCGCTGGAAGATGCCCTGGGCAAGGGCATCTTCGTCGTGAAGGCCGATTTCCAACCGGAAGGCTCCCTGCCCTATTCCGATTATTATCGCCTGGCCATCATTCAGCCGCTGGAGAACCGGCATGCGAGCAAGGACCTTTTCGGCAACAACACCTTCGGCCATTCCACCCGCGGCAGCGAGTACTACCGGATGTTCATGCGCTGGGGCTGGGGTTCCACGACCGGATACAACACACCCAAGGAGATCGATGACGATTTCCGCAAGTATCGCATCAGCTACGGTCCCTGCCTGATCACGTACAACTTCAACGGATTCGGGAGTATCCGCGACGAGGACTTGATCGGGAAGTTCCAGCATGCGATCTGGGGCGGTCCGATCAACCAAGAAGACCCCAAGTGGAGCGGCAAGATCTCCGCGGCGGACGCCAGGTTTATCGAGGACACGGTCTATGATGCCGTGAAGGCGAACCGCTGGGTCAAGCGCTGGGCGATCTCGACGGAGTCTGAAGGCAGCTTGCTGGTCCGTTGCCGCGACTTTGCCGAATATGCCAAAGTCCTGCTGGCCTTCCATCGCGGCGTCAAACGCGCCAGGCCCGATGCCGAGGTCTTTCCCGACGGCGGAACCTCCGGTTTCTGCGAGTCGCGGGGTTATGCCGAAATGGACGGCTACCTGACCGCCACCGATGGAAAGGTGAAATGGGATGCCATCGCCGTTCATCCCTATGGCAATCTCGACGGCGTCAACGGCAGCAACGATCTCGACGTGGAAACCGGCAGGCTTCTGGATCTGATGAAGAAGCACGGCTATGGGCAAGAGACCCCTGTCGACTTCGACGAGTCTTGCAACCTGACGTTCGTAAACATTCCGGAATGGGGCGACACGGGTTGCTTCGACGATTACGATGACGGCCTGCCGAGCTACGATTCGGGCTGGAAGGAGTTTCGCCAGGCCTGCTGGATTGCCCGCACCTACATCATGTGCATGAAGTACTGGCCGCAGCTCCGCAGTTGCAACATCTGGAGCGGCAGCACATTCATCGACCAGAGCTTCACGCCTGTTTCCTTCTGCCTGGTTCCCAACGTGCTGGGGAATCTCTTCCCGAATCCGCGGTTCAAGGCCGACATCAGGCCGGCCGACGGGATTCGGGGCTACGCCTTCGAAAGCGGCGATGACTGGATTGCCGCACTCTGGTGTACGATCGACAAGGCCGACGAGGGCTTCGAACGCGGCCCCCAGATCACGGTCCGTTTCGGCAATATCAAGCCGGAGTTCCTGGACCTCATGGGCAATGTCCGCCGGGCCGCCGTCTCTTCGGGCAACATCGCGACCGTCCGTGTCACGCCGGCGCCGCTCTTTATCCGCGTGAAGAAGAGCGACGGCGCGAAGTTGGTGGAATCGCTTTCCCAAGCGGAGGTCAGAGAGGGGAAATAGGCAAGATCGAAATGATCGACACGCCTGACGACTGGCAAATTCACCCACACGACTGCCGCTCCGGCCGCGCCTTATTCGCGATCGATCGCTCTGGGCCGCTTTTATCTTCCTGTCTTCCCTTTTGTCTTTTCCTTGCTGTCTTTGCGCCTTGGCGTCTTTGCGTGAGAACCCCCGCATGCTGGCGCCGTTTGCTCATTCGGCCCCTTCGAGCAACCCGTTCTTTCAGCGTGCTTAGCCCAGGACCGCTATTCAACAGGAGACCGACAAGCCATGAAGAGTTTTCCGGTGCGAGTTCTCACGCCAAGGCGCAAAGGCGCAAAGGATAGAAGGAGAGCGGTACGACCTTTACTGCCCCTCCTCCTCCGGCGCCGCACACTCGGCTTCCGCAGGTATCCCGGACGTCACGTCAGGGAGAATGCCGATCCGCCGGTAGATCGGCCGGATAAATACGCGCAGCGCGGGCAGACGCAGGGCGAAGACCAGCGAGGCCACCATGCACGTCGCCCCGGCAAGCTGCACCACGTGCGCCACTCCCAGGCGGCTGGCCAGACTGCCCGCCAGCAGGCTTCCCAAGGGGGCCACGCCCAGAAAGGCCATGGCGTAGAAACTCATCACACGCCCCCGCTTGTCGTCGTCGACGATCGTTTGCAGGACGGTGTTGCTGGCCGCCGTTTCCATCATCAACGCGAAACCGGTCAACACCAACAACGACATCGAGAGCCATAGTACGCCGGACAACGAGAATTGAATCAGGGCCAGGCCGACAGCCCCGCTGGCCCAAGCGATCTGCCGTCCCAGGCCCAACACGGTCTTGCGCGAAGCCAGAACCAGTGCCCCCACCAGCGATCCCATGCCCAGCGACGACGTCAAGAGCCCCAGCGTTTGCGGTCCGCCGTGGAGCACATCCGTGGCAAAGACGGGCAGGAGTACGGTCAAGGGCATGACTGCCAGGTTCACCACGGCCAGGAGCATGAGGATCTCGCGGATGGGCGGGAAGCCAAAGGCGTAGCGGATACCCTCGCGCAGTTCGTGGAGCACGTGCTGTGGCGGTCTGGCCGGCACGGGCGGCGGCAGCCGCATCACCAGCAAGGCGGCCAGCACGGCCACGTAGCTCAGCGCGTTGAGCAGGAAGCAGGTGGCCTCGCCCACGGCCGCGATCAGAAAGCCAGCGACCGCCGGCCCCAGAAGCCGCGCCCCGTTGAACATCGACGAGTTCAGCCCGATCGCGGCCGCCAGGTTCTCGCGGCCTTCCACCATCTGGATGAGAAACGCTTGCCGCGCAGGGATGTCGAAGGCGTTGACCAGCCCCATGAAGACGCTCAGCAGAAGCACGTGCTCTAAGGCCACCACGCCCGTTCGCGTCAGGACAAAGAGCACCGCGGCCTGCAGCATGGCCAGGCATTGCGTGGCGATAATCGTGCGGCGGAGGTTCCAGCGATCGGTGTAAACGCCGGCCACCGGGGACAGGAAGAAACTGGGGATCTGGCTGCAAAAGCCGACCAGCCCCAACAGAAACGTGGAGCCAGTCAGCCGGTAGACCAGCCACATCATGGCCAACTGCTGCATCCAGGTGCCGATCAGCGAAATGCCCTGGCCGAAGAAGAAAAGCCGGAAGTTGCGATATTTCAGGGCGCTAACCACGATTCGCTCCTGGGCCGCATTCGAATCGGTTACCGGCTCGCCTGGCTCTTCTGGAAGCAACCGACATCCGGCCGGTCGCCGCGGGGGTTGCCCAGGATGTCGTCCGGCGGCATGCAGGAGGGGTCTGCGGCATGCATGGCAGGACTCTCTTCGCCCAAGGCCGCATAGCGATCTACCAGCCGCTTGAACTCGCCCCGAATTGTCTTCTGGCCCGAGAGGAAACGGCCCTTCGCCGCGTCCCATCGCGGCAGCGTCACGCCTTCACCGGGATTGCCGAGTTGCGGATCCACAAGGAGTTTCTTGCTGTCGCGATCGGGGACCAGCACGTCCTTCGTCTCCACGGGGATCGTTTTGCCGCCGTTCCAGTAGATGTTGTTGGCAATCGCCTGCTTGCTCCCCGGCGCAAAGACATGGGCATCGCTCATCGTGAAGCGCGGCATGTTGCCGCTGGGGTCGCACCAGATGTTGTTGGCGAAGGTGAGATCGCCCATGGGCGGGTTCTCGTCGATGCGCAGGCAGACGGCGGCAAAGGCCCCCGACCATTTCACGTTCGGGTGCCCCAGGACGGTATTGGCCCGGAACGTAATGCCCCGCAAGCCGCCTTTTAGCAACAGCGTTCCCCAGGACCGCACGGGCGAATGGTGCAGGAACAGATTGTTCTCGATCATTACCTCCTGCGCCTCGTAAAACGGCTTGCCGTCTTCCCCCAGCAGGAGATAGGCCTGGTCCGGCCTGCCGTCCCAGCCAAGAAAGATGTTGCGGCGGAAGGCGATGCGCCGCGTGACATTCGGGGTGCTGCCCGAGTTCTTAACCACCACGAATCCCTGGCTGCGGTTGGCGCTGGGCCGGCCACTGCCGGCGTAGTCGTTGAAGAGCATACTGTCTTCGACGGCGATGTCCACCACGGTGTTGATGTCCAGGTGTTGATCGCCCTCGTGATCGGTCTGGTTGAAGAAGACGCAGTTGCGAAAGACGATGTGGTGGGTGAAGTCGTTGACTTTGACCATATCGTTGTTGTAGCAATCGTGGATGAGGCAATCGTCGAAGAGCAGGTGATGGGTTTTCGGCGTGCTGACGTGAATCAGGTATTCGCCCTGTGTCCCGCCCGAGCCGAAAAGTTCCAGGCCGCGGAAGGTGACATTGGCAGTCGCGTAGCAAGTCAGCAGCCGGTTATGGCCGTGGGGGCTGCACAGGCGGGCGCGGTAGGGATTCTCGGCGCGGATCGTGCATGGCTTGGAGAATTGCCGGGGCACGGAGAGCGACTGCTCGTACAGGCCGTCCAAGAGCACGATCGTGGAGCCGTCGTCGGCGATCCGCTGCGTGGCCCGTTCGATGGTTTTCCAGGGTTTCACGCGCGAGCCGTCGCCGGCGGCATCGTTGCCATTGACCGCAACATAGTAGGTGCCGGCCAGGCTGTTCTGGGTGGTCCAGCAGAAGAGCGCTAGGACCACGGCGAGACGCAGAAGGGAAATTGTCATTGCCGATTGCTCTTTCTGTTTCATAACCATTCCTGCATCTGGGCGATTTACCTAACTGGCGGCGAAGAACCAGACCAGCACGCTCTCGTCCGCAGTCGCCGGTTCGTCAAGCTTGATGTCCAGCCGCGCGCCGTAGGGCAAGACCTGAGCCGCCTTGATGCGGCAGTCGGGGCCGGAAACCGCTTCGGCCTGCACCCGCGGCATCTGGGCAAAGGATGGGCAGAAGGCCACGTGCAGGTTGCCCGTGCGCTGCCCCGCAACCAGTCGCACGCGCAGCCAGCCGGACAATTCCTGGCTGTCTTCCGCCGTAGTGCGGAGCGTAAGCTGCTGCAAGACGTTGGCCTCAGGCTGCACAGGCTCCGACTCCGCGTTCAGATCGCCGTCGGCCGGCGGCGGGGCAAGGGGTGGCCTGACCGTCAAGTCCTTCCCGGCCGGCCGTCTCACCGGCAGCATCTTCCGCCAGGCCAGCAGCTCTCCGCCGACGATTGCCGACCAAAACAGCAACAGGGCTGCGGGATGGCTGTCCGGCAGCGAGAGCGACACAGCCAGAGCAAGGATCGCCAGGGAGATCAGGATGCTCGCGGCAAGCGACCACCCCCTGTGGATCGGCGCGCGGGCGGTCCACGCCAGCACTGCCAACAGCAGGCCGGCGACAACCAGGGGAAAAGGCCCCAGCGGTGTGTGCAGCGCGCCGGCCAGCCTGCGCACGACGACAAAGACGGCCACGACGGCCACCAGCGCCGCCACGGCCGATCGCAGATACTGGGCCATGTCCGCTGTCGCGAACATTGGCCGGCAAGGCGCTCGATCCGTGTGGGCAAACATGGTTAGCACCCCCGACGAACTGCGTAAGATAACTTTACCCACGAACCGTAGGGTGGGGCTGTATCCCAATGCCGAAATCCGAAAAACGAAACCCGAAATCTCAAACAAATCAGAAATCGTAAGTCGCAAAATTCGAAACGGCTGTTTCCTGCCTTTGAATTTCTTGCTTTGATTTTGTTTCGTATTTCGACATTCGTATTTCGTATTTTCTTTCTCTGTGGTACTCGCACCATCCTGCAAGCCAGGAACGCCACGGAGGGCATTCCCTACAGGGCCTTGGCCAGGCTGGCCGCCAGGTCGGTCTTCTCCCAGGTGAATTCCGGCTCGTTGCGGCCGAAGTGGCCGCCCGAAGCCGTCTTCTGATAAATCGGCCGGCGCAGGTCCAGGTGCCGGATGATGCCGCTGGGCGTGAGCGGGAAATGCTCGCGCACCAAGGCCACCAGCCGCTCGTCGGGCAACTTGCCGGTACCTTCCGAATCGACCCGCACGCTGACCGGATCGGAGACACCGATGGCGTAGGCCAATTGCACCTCGCAACGGTCGGCCAGACCCGAGGCTACGACGTTCTTGGCCACGTAGCGGGCCATGTAGGCCGCGCTGCGATCGACCTTCGTGGGGTCCTTGCCGCTGAAGGCCCCGCCACCGTGGCGTGCCCAGCCGCCATAGGTGTCGACGATGATCTTCCGCCCCGTCAGGCCGCAGTCGCCGTGCGGACCGCCCACGACAAACCGGCCGGTCGGGTTGATGTGGTACGTCACCGGCTTGGCGACCAGTTCCTTGGGCAGGACCGGATCGATGATCTGGCCGATCACATACTCGCGGATCTGCTCGTGCGTAACCTCGGGGCTGTGCTGCGTGGAGACCACGACCGTGTCCACGCGGACCGGCTTGTTCCCGCAGAACTCGATGGTCACTTGGCTCTTGCTGTCGGGTCGCAGCCAGTCGACTTCCTTGGCGAAACGGGCGGCGGTCAGCCGCGCCAGGATGCGGTGCGACAAGGCGATGGGCAAGGGCATCAGTTCCGGCGTGTCGTTGCAGGCATAGCCGAACATCAATCCCTGGTCGCCGGCCCCTATTTCCTTGCCCTTGGCCGCATCCTCGTTCACGCCCTGGGCGATGTCTGGGCTTTGCCGGTCCAGAGAGAGCAGCACCGCGCAGGTGTTGGCGGAAATGCCGTGTTCGTCGTCGATATAGCCAACTTCGCGAATCACGCGACGGACCACTTCCGCGTAGTCGATCGTGGCCCTGGTGGTAATCTCGCCCGCGACCACCGCCATGCCGGTGGTAACCAGGGTCTCGCAGGCAACGCGGCTGAAGGGGTCCTTGGCAAACAGGGCATCGAGAACACCGTCGGAAATCTGGTCGGCGAGTTTGTCGGGGTGTCCCATACTGACCGACTCGCTAGTGAACAAGAACTTGCCCTGCGCCACGTGAAAACCCTCCAAGATAACTAATGTTTCAATAAAGTTCACCTCACTAGCGATCTTTGCCCTGTGAAGTAAAGCTCAATTATATCTGGCCGGTGAGACTACCTGCAAGCACCCCGCCGCGGCCAGGGGGAGAACTGCAAAGTCCTTCGTAGCACGGAATTTATCCCGTGACCTTGCCCTTCTTAGACGGAATGAATTCCGTGCTACGGAGGGCTGACGGAGTGAATTACGTGCTACGGAGAGCTGTCTCAGGCAAGCTGCGGAACTGCCTCACGGACACTCCGGACGGGAGCGGCAACGGCATCGGGCATGACGACGGCGCATTCTTGCGGCGTCCAACTATAGATGCGATAGCGCTTGACCAGATTGGCACCGCCCTTTTCCAGGCTGCCGCGCGACGAACGATTGGATTCCAGGACCCAGGAGAACTCGACATTCTCCACGCCGGACGCCAGGGCGGCCGGCGCCATGGCGCGCAGCAGCACGAGGGGAACGCCCAAGCGCTGATACTCGGGTGCCACGTGGGTGTTGAGCACGCGCAGGCAGTTGATCTGCCGCCGGCCTCCCAGCAGCCGCAAGAAGCCGAAGGGGAACAAACGACCGCCGATCTGCTTCAGGCGCTGGTTATAGTCCGGCAGGCCGATGGTGAAGGCCACGAATCTCCCATCGATCTCCGCGGCGAGCGTGAATTCCGGCACCAGCAGGTGTCGTATCTGGCGGACGAGGTAGCGGACCTCGTCGCACGAAATGGGCACGAATCCCCAGTGGTCGGTCATCGACCGGTTGTAGATGTCCGTCAAGGAATCGATATTGGCCAATAGGTCGCGCTGGGACAGTCGCCGCACGCCAATCTGAAAACGCTCGGCGATCTGTTCGGCCACCGGTTTCAAACGCGCGTCAATCCGTGGAAGCATGCCGACATGGCCGCCGTAGGCCAGCAGATCTTGCTTCTTGCAAAAACCCCAGGTCTCTAAGAGCCGTGCGTAGTAGGGCGGGTTGTACGTCGTAAGAAACACCGGCGACTCGTCAAAACCCGCGACCAGCAAACCGGCCGTGTATTCGAAACCGGGGTTCACCGGCCCGCACAAGGAACTTATGCCCCGCACGGAAAACCACTCGCGGACCTCGTCCAGCAGGGCATTGGCGACGTCCTGATCGTCGATGCACTCGAAGAATCCGAAGAAACCGACCGCCTGCTGGTGGTACTCGTTATGCGACCAATTCAACACCGACGCAACGCGACCGCAGACGGCGCCGTCGCGAAACGCCAGGAAAGTCCGCGCCTGGGCCGACTTGTAAAAGGGATGCGGGCGGTAGCCCAGCAGCGATCGTTGCACGCTTCGCACCGGCGGCACCCAGTTGGCATCGCGCGCGTAGAGAACTCGCGGCAGATCCAGAAATTGGTCCTCTTGCCGCCGGTTGGTTACGGCTACCACGGAAATCGACGCCATCACAGTGCTCCTGCCCAAAAACACCGCTGAAAACCCAGCGCGATCGCTTCACGATACGCACTTATGTTAAATACTCAGCGCTGCAATAGTTTAGCACTTTTTAGAACAAAATCTGTGTTACACCCCCCGAATGTGCTTGCTATTCTTGTTGATTCCGTAATATTCTAACGATTATTGGAGAAGTTCTGACATCGCTTATGGCGTAGGTTGTCTTCCCAGTGCTGGGAAAGGACTCGCTGTCAGAGGCTATCCGAGAAGCCTCCCCGCTCCCAGAGGGAGGGGACATGTCAGGGAACCTTCTGCGGTCGGCAAACGTCTAAATCTCGCTCTTCCCTTTCGAGAACGGAGTTCATTCCGCTTGTTCTACGAGAAAGGCGTGCTGTGAGTTCCGTTTTACGAAGCCGTAAGGTAAGATATTGCAAGGACTTCTGACCGTTTGCTTCCCTCATCGCCTGCTTGGAGTCGAATTATGAAATCGCGTCGTTGGCCGTTTCAATTATTTGCTTCTCTTTCCGTACTGGTTGGCATAGTCCTGCCGGTCGCCACGCATGCGGCGGCAGAAAAGCCTTCGGCCGATGTCCCGCTGGTGGCCGACAAGGTCCGCGAGGCCATGCAGGACCGCCGCTATGCGGATGCTGTCATGGCCATCGACGAAGCCGTCCAGGCCAAAGACGCGCCCCGCGATTACCTGTTCTACCTTAAGGGTCGCGCCCTACACTTGGATGGAAAGTACGACGAGGCCATTGCCGTCTTCGACCAGCTTGGCAAGGAGCCGAAAAACCCCTGGGCACGCCGGGCGCGCTTTGCCAAGGCGGTGGCATTGGCCCGCAAGGGCGACTTCCGCAGCGCCGAGTTGATCTATCGGGCCGAGGCGGAGTACCTGCTTTCCACCGATCGCAAGCAGCAGATCGCCGACATCTACTTGGAATTCGCCGACACTTATTTCAAGCCGCCCAAAGAAGATCAGAAGCCCGACTACGCCAAGGCCTTGGATTTCTACAAGAAGGCATTGGAAACCGGGGCCAAGCCGGAACGACAAATCGAGATTGAGTTGCTTGTCGGCCAATGCCTGCAGAATCTTAACAAGCAGGCCGAAGCGGCCGCGGCATTCGAGAAGTTCAGCAAGGACCATCCCACAAGCCCATTGGATATCGAGGCCCGCTATCGGTTGGGCCAGTGCCGCCTGGCGGAAGGCAACGCCCACGAGTCCCGGCGGGTCTGGCAAGACCTGCTGGCCAAGTACGTCGATTCGCAGTCGCCCCGGGTGGCCGACGCCCAGTTCGATCTGTCGCGGACGTGGAACATCCCCAACCCGGGCAACGACGAGCAATTGAACCTGGGCACCGCCGCCTTGCGGGCGTTCCTGGAACGCTTCCCCAAGCACGCCCATGCCGGCCAGGCCCATTTGGAGATCGCCCAGAGCTATCTCAACCGCGGCCGACCGGGCGATGCGGTCACTGCCTTGAAGCAGTTCCTCGCCGATCCCCGCTGCCGCGAGTGCAAGGAATTGCCCGACGCACAGAACCTGTTGGGCCGCGCCTACCAATCCCAGAAGGAATATGTCCAGGCCCTGGCGGCCTGGCGGGAGTTCCTGGCCAAGTACCCGGCCCATAATGCCTGGAGCGCCGTGCAACAGGCGATCGTGGAGACCGAATACCTCATGGCCTGCGACCAGTTCGTGGCCAAGAAGTATGCCGAGGCCAACAAGCTGTTTGGCGAGTTTCTGGTCAAGTACCCTCTCGACAGCCGCGCCCCCGCGATCCTCTTGCTCATGAACCAGCAGAACATCGCCGAGGAGAAGTGGGACGAAGCGATTTCCGCTTGGCGGCGGCTGGTCTCAAAGTATCCGGGTACGAACCAGGCTTCGCGGGCACAGTACTTGATCGGCGCTACACTGGAACAGAAGCTGGGCAAGCTGGAAGAGGCCCTGGAGGAATATCGCAAGGTCACCTGGGGTTCGGCCATGGGCGATGCCCAGGTGGCCGCTGCACGGCTGACAGCCAAGACGATGACCGTCGCGACCGAGCGGGTCTTCCGCAGCGACGAGACGCCGAAGCTGAAACTGGTGACACGGAACATCGAGACGGTGACGGTCCGCGCCTACAAGGTCGACCTGGAGACCTACTTCCGCAAGATGCACCTGGCCCGGGGCGTGGAAAGCCTCGACATCAGCCTCATCGACCCCGATCGGACGTTCGAGTTCAAAGTGCCCGAGTACGTTAAGCACCAGGAGATCGAGAGTCAGATTGAAGTGCCGCTGCCTAAGAGCAGTCAGCCTGGAAAGGCTGATCTACGTGGCGGGGTGATGGCCATTACCGTCAGCAGCAAGGCCCTGGAGGCCACGACGATGGTCGTCCAGAGCGATCTGGACGTGATTGTGAAGAGTTCGCGCGACGAGATCTTTGTCTTCGCCGAGAACATGCTTACGGGCAAACCCTGGCCGAATGTGCGGCTCCTGGTTTCCAACGGACGCGAAGTCATCGGCGAGGGAACGACCGACAAGGACGGCGTGTTCCGCAAGAACTACAAGGATCTGCCGGCCAGCACGAGTTTTGCGCCGACCGTGTCTGCTGTGCCCATGAATGCGCCCCCGGGCGGCGTGATCCCGGCACAACCCGCGCCCCGCGCTTATACTCCATCGACTGGCAATGGGCCAGCCCCTGCGCCACCAGATGTTTCGCCGCTGCTTCCCGACGCGCCGGCAATCTACCCTGCGCCCAATGCCCCGGAGACTCCTGCAACAGTTCTTCCGACGCCGCCATCCGAGGCACCGCTGCCGGGAACCATCCCTGCGCCCAACACACCAGAGACTCCTGCACCGAAGCCACCGGATGACCCGTTCGGTGGAACGCCGGCACCCGCAGCGCCACCACCGGCAACCCGTGCCGTGCCGGCAGACAGCAATCCATTCTCTGCCTACGAACCCGCGCCGGTGCAAGTCGTCGCAGATCCGCAAGCGGCGGCCACGCCGGACACGAGCCAGGCTGAGCCGGCGTACCGACCGGGAAGCATGAGAACATCAGCGCCGGCCGCGCCCGCCGTCGCCGTTGGCTCCGGGTTAAACGCGGCGGCGCCAGCGGTGCAGAAAGCGGCGGTCGAACGCCGCGGCGTGCCGATCGATTCCAACGACGTTCGCGTCTTCGCCGTCTTCGAAAACAACGTGGCCTCGAACATGCTCAACCTGCAAGGGGTCGGCGTCGCCCAGGGACTGACCGACAAGGGCTACATCTACACCGATCGGCCGGCCTATCGTGCCGGGCAACTGGTGAACATCCGCGGCTGCCTCCGCCGCGCGGCCGACGATGCCTACGTGATCGACAAGGACAAGCCCTATACGGTCGATGTCTTCGACGCCCGCAATCGGCCCATCCGCCAGGACAAGGTAAAACTCGACGCCTTTGGCAGCTTCCACGCCCACTTCGTCCTGCCGCCTAACAGCCCCCAGGGCCAGTATCGCGTGCTTGTGCATGATAACGGCTCGCAGAACTTCCAGGGCACGTTCCTGGTCCACGAGTATCAGCTTGAGCCGATCCGCCTGGTGGTCGATACGCCACGGCGGGTCTATTATCGCGGCGAGCCGATCGAAGGCACGATCCGGGCCGAATTCTACTACGGCGCACCGGTGGTCGGCCGCGAAATCCGCTACCAACTGGCCGGCGACCGCGTGCAGACGGGCACGACCGACGCCAAGGGCGAAGTCAAGATCAACCTGCCCACGCGCGAGTATAGCGAGTCGCAGGTCCTGCCGCTCAACGTGCAACTGCCCGAGGGCAATGTCAATGTGCAGGTCAATTTCGTGCTGGCCGCGCAGGGCTTTTCCATCGTCGTAAGCACGGTGCGGCCGGTCTACGTGACGGGCGAATCGCTGGAGGCCACGGTCAATGTCCGCGACGCCGAGAACAAGCCGCTGGCCCAGAAGCTTAAGCTGAAAGTGCTGGAACGGACGATGGTTCAAGGCCGGCCCGGTGAGCGGCTGGTCGAGGAGCACGAGCTGGCAACGGCCACCGACGGCAAGGCTCGGCAGACGATCAAGCTCGACAAGGGCGGCACGTACTTCCTCCGCGCAGAGGCGGTCGATCGTTTCCACAACCCGATCACCGGGCAGGCCACGCTGCAGATCAGCGGCGAGGACGACCTGGTGCGGCTGCGGATCCTGGCCGACCAGCACACCTACAAGGTCGGCGACACCGCCGCCGTGCAGTTGCACTGGCGCGAGGCCCCGGCCCTGGCGCTGGTGACTTACCAGGGCGCGCGGGTCTTGGATTATCGGCTCGTGGAATTGAAGACGGGGATCAACAAGCTGGAGATCCCCATGACGGCCAACCTAGCGCCGAATTTCGAGCTGGCCGTGGCGGTGATGACCGATCCCAGGCCGGAATTGGAGAAGGGGGGAAAGGGAGAGGGGGAGAAAGGGAGAAAGGGAGACGCGGAGAAGAGTGGCGCTGGAGTCCCGGCTTTAGCCGGCGCGGCGTCACAAAAACCGCCTAAAGGTGCAACTCCAACGGAAAAGGAAAGCGGCAATAGACTACCGCACTCCAAAGTGCCGATCGTACGGTTCCATGCGTCCACCAGCCCGTTCACCGTGGAACGTGATCTGCGTGTGAAGATCACGACGAAATCGAAGGCCAAAGGGACTGTCCGGCCTGGTGACGAACTGGAAGTGACGGTCACCACGACCGACCCGCAGGGCAAGCCGGTGGCGGCCGAGTTGAGCCTGGCTATGATCGAACAATCGCTTTTGGAACGGTTCATCTCACCGCTGCCGACGATCGGCGATTTCTTCCGCGGCGCCCAGCGCGAGCCGGCCGTCCGCTGCACGTCGAGCATCACCTTCAACTACCGCCCCGCCACCCAGCCGATCAACCCGCGCTTGCTGGCGGAGAAGGATCGGGAGGAGATAGCCCGCGAGGAAGCGGAAAGCCGAAGGGCAGCGATTGCCGTGGCAAGGACCGAATCGGCCTTGCGCGAAATGGAAGTAGCTAGTGACGCACTTCGAGCGAATGTCACACCGGGAATCATGGTCCAGGAGGAAGCGGAGGAAAGAGTGGAGATTGGCGAGATGGAGGAATCGACACCTGCCGAACTGAGTGTTGATCCAACGCTCAATGCGCCTGCCGGCGCCGTCCGATACTACCAGAGTTTGGGTAGAGGCGGTCGGCAACGCGCGCTCAACCGGCCGCAGTCCGGTTTGGCCCAGCAGGCGGCCCAACTAGCCAGCAGAGGAAATTATGCGGTTCCTGCCGCTCAGGCCGATGACCAAACACAGATCTTCTCCTTCTTCGCCGGATTCAACAACGGCGGCAGTGGAAACCAACCCGCCAACGGCAACGGCCTTTTCACTACCGATCTCAACATGCCTTTCGCGCAGGGGACCTATGCCCTGAACGTCAATGGCGGCAACTTCTACACCGGCGGTACGAATATCACCGGCGGCGACCTCAATAACCTGATCGCCCAGAACCAGAAAGATGTCTTTGTGGTCGACAAGTCGGGCATGTGCCGCAGCGTCCGCCTAGCCGACAACGGCAAGCTGGGCGACAAGCAGGCAGCCGCCATGGCTGCCGAGTTCAATTCCTCCGGCGCGATCCTGCTCTCCGCGCTCTTGCCCCAGGAAACCGGCTACTGGAACCCGGTAGTAATGACCGGCGCCGACGGCAAGGCCACCGTCACCCTGACCGTGCCCGAACGCTCCACGGCCTGGAAGTTTCTGGCCAAGGGCCTTTCGGCCGAGACGCTGGCGGGCGAGGCCAGCGACGACCTGACCGTGAAGAAGGACCTCTTCGGCGAGATCAAGCTGCCGCTGGCCTTCACCGACGGCGATACGGCTGAGATCCCCGTGACCGTTCACAACGATGCCGTGGAAAAAGGCCGCATCGAGGTCGTCTTGCAGACCACGATCGGCGGACGACGCGTCGAGGAAACGAAGACCGTGGACGTGACGGCTAAGGGCATGCAGGAGGTCAGCTTCAAGGTGGAATTGAAGCGGCCAGACGAGTTGGAGAAAGGGAGAAAGGGAGAGGGGGAGAAGGGGAGAGAGGCGGAGGAGACCGTCCAGTTTGAACTGATAGTCCGTTCCGCCGGCCATGAGGATCTCGTGGAGCGTTCCATACCGCTACGGCCCTACGGCGTGCCG
Source organism: uncultured Planctomycetaceae bacterium (assembly GCA_964615095.1). Lineage (GTDB taxonomy): Bacteria > Planctomycetota > Planctomycetia > Pirellulales > Thermoguttaceae > JANXQG01. Next base: position 138,543 of record CAZTPX010000006.1, read on the forward strand.
GTGTTTGCCACCGCCAGCGGCTCGAACACGTCCGACGGCACGGCCTGGGTTGAGGCCCCCGAGGGCATGCCGGCGGATTCTGCCACGATGCAGATCCTGGTCGGCCCGACGGTCGAGCGCAGCCTGCTGGACATCGTGTTGGCCCCAGCGCCGTCGTGCCAGTTGGAAATCGGCCGCCTGGCTTCCGGGCTGGACTCGGCCACGAGCGACGTGATGGCCTCGCTGGGCCTGCAAAAACTGCTGGGCGGCAGCCGCGAGGCGGGCGGCCCTGAGGCATTGGCGCTGGATAGCCGCATCCGCGGCTCGGTCAGTTTGCTGCTATCCACGCAGAACGACGACGGCGGCTGGAGCTGGACGGGCACGCCCGGGGCCGCCAGTAATCGCTATGCAAGCTGCCGCATCGTCTGGGCGCTGACGCTGGCCCGCAAGGCCGGCTACGTGGTGCCCGACGCGGCTTATGGCAAGGCCGTCGGCTACCTGCAAGGCCAGGTTGCCGCGACCGACAACGCCGACTACGAGAGCAAGGCCATGCTGCTGCACGTTCTGGCCGTGGCGGGCAAAGGCGATTTCGCGCTGGCCAACCGGCTCTATCGCGAACGCAACGCGCTCTCCTCGGCCGCGCTGGCCCACCTGGCCCTGAGCTTTGCCGCCATGGAGCGCAAGGCCACGGCCGAAGAGATCCTCACGCTGCTGGAGAAGCGGAACCTGGACGACAGGACCACGCGGCGCGAGGCGGCCATTGGCATGCTGCCCTGGAGCCACTCGCCAGCCGAGCTACGGGCACTCTATGCCCTGGCGGTCCAAGAGGTCGCGCCCAAATCGCCCAAACTAAAGGAACTGGTCGATTGGCTCATGGCCCATCGCACCGGCAACCGCTGGGCGCCGGAGAAGGCGACCGGCCCGGCGGCCCTGGCCACGTGCCGCTGGTTTGCCGACAGTCGTTTTACCGGCGAACGCTACAAGCTGACGGTCTTGGTGAACGACGCAGAAATCAAGGTCTTGGACATCGATCCGGCCGCTGGCACGCAAACGATCGACGTGCCGCAGAAGTTCCTGGTCAAGCCGGGCGAGAAGGGCAGGCAGCGGGTCAACTTCCGCCTCGCCGGCCGCGGTCGCTACACCTATCAGTGCATTCTCGGCGGGTTCGTGCCGGCCGATAAGCTTAAGAGCACGGCCGGCAGTTGGGAGGTCCGTCGCTACTACGAGCCGGCCCCGCTGGAACTCGACGGCCGCGAGATCCCCCGCGGCTTCAGCGTGCTGGAAGGCGGATACCAGAGCTTCCGTAATTCGTTGGACCAGCTCCCCGTCGGCCGCCGCGGCGTGGTGAATATCGATCTTGCCCGCCAGGTGGCTTGGGGCACGCCCGAGGAACGGCTGGAGTACTTGGTGGTCACCGAGCCGATCCCCAGCGGCACGACGGTGATCGAGAAGTCGGTCAGCGGCCCCTTCGAGCATTTCGAGATCGGGCAGGGCGAAATCACCTTCTATATCGGTAGCCGCCTGGGCTTGGGCACGATCCATTACGAGCTCTACGGCTACGTGCCGGGCAAGTACCGCGTGGGTCCCACGATCGTCCGCAACGCCCACCGTCCCGAGCAGCTCCTGGTGACCACGCCGAAATCGCTGGCCGTGTTGCCGCAAGGTGCGAAGTCGGCCGACCCCTATCGCCTCACGCCGCAGGAGCTTTACGAGCTGGGCAAGCGGCTGGCGGCCAAAGTATCCGGCACACTCCGTGTGCCGACGGGCAACGGCACACGGAGTGTGCCGGATACAAATCACACCACGGCGATGACGCACTTGACCGAGCTGGTCGAGAAGTGGAACCTGCGGCCGGAGGTCTACAAAGACGCCGTGCAGATGCTCTTGGACCTTCACCTGGAGCTCGGACCGCCGGCCAAGATCGTCCATTACTTCGAGATCATCAAGGAGAAATGGCCGCAAGAAGAAATCTCCTTCGCCCGGATCGTGAAGGTCGGCGCGGCCTACCATGAGATGGGCGAGTATGAGCGCAGCTACCTGGTCTTCCGCGCCACGGTCGAAAGCAATTTCGCCCGCGAGAGCGAAGTGGCCGGCTTCCTGCAATCGCAGGGCGAGTTGCTGCGGAGCGTCGAGGCCATGAACGGCCTGCTGCGCAATTATCCGCCGGAAGGCTACATTGCCGCCGCTACTTATGCCCTGGCCCAGCAGGTCTCGGCCAAGGCGCCGGAGGCCGCCGCCGATGCGAAGCTGCGGCAGCAGAAGGTCAACAGTGTCGATCTGCTCCGCCGCGCATGGACCATGCTGGAAGGGTTCTTGACGGCCTGGCCCGACGATCCGGCTGCCGACCAGGCGGCCTTCGCCTCGGCCAGTACGCTCTTGGACCTGAAGGCCTATCGCGAAGCGGCGGCGGCTTGCAACCGCTATGCCAAGCGCTATTTGCAGAGCGACCTGGTCGACAGCTACTGGTACATCATCGGCTACTGCGAGTTCGCCACGGGCCAGCACAAGGCGGCCCTAGAGATGTGCCAGAAGGTGGCCGATTCCAAACGCCTGGACAAGACGACCGGTCGCGAGGTGGAAAGCCCGAACAAGTGGCAGGCGATTTACATCCTGGGGCAAGTTTATCACGGATTGGGCGAGGCGGCCAACGCCATCCGCGAGTATCGTCGCGTGGAAGACCGCTTTGTCGACGCCAAGGAGGCCATTGCCTACTTCACTCGCAAGGCGATCGAACTGCCGGAGGTGACGACCATCAAGCCGGGCGAGGTGGCCCAGGTGGAATTGAAGTTCCGCAACATCCCGGCCTGCGACGTGAAGGTTTACCGCATCGACCTGATGAAGTTCAGCCTCCTGCGGCGGAACCTGGGCGGCATCGCGCAGATCAATCTGGCCGGCATTCGCCCCTTGCACGAGACGAGCGTCAAGCTGGGCGACGGCCTGGACTATCGCGACCGCACGCAGAAGCTGGCCCTGCCGCTGAAGGACGAAGGGGCCTACCTGGTGGTCTGCCGCGGTGGCGACCTGCACGCCAGCGGACTGGCGCTGGTCACGCCGCTGGCCGTCGAGATCCAGGAGGATGCCATCAGCGGACGCGTGCGGACGACGGTCAAGGACGTCAAGGCCGACAGTTATGTGCATAACGTGCAGGTCAAGGTGATTGGCAGCCGCAACGACGACTTCGTGGCTGGCGACACCGACCTTCGCGGGATCTTCGTGGCCGACGGCATCCATGGCCGTTCCACCGTGATCGCCCGGGCGGAACCGTCGCGTTATGCCTTCTTCCGCGGCCAGACGGAGCTGGCTTTGCCGGCGCCCGCTACCGTTTCGGCCCCGGCAGCACCCCAGGCCGCGATGCCTGCGCTAAAGCAGCCCATGTCGCAGGAGAAGCAGTTGTTGCAAGGTTTGGAGATGCAGAATAAGAGTTTCCAGGGCCAGCAGATGGAGAACCTGAAAAAGATCTACGAGAACAAGCCTAAGGGAGTGGAGATCAAAGCGGCATACTAACGGGTGATGGAGAAGGTTAGGAGGGTGGGCTTTGCTCCGCCCAGACGGACTTTAGTGGCTCTTCCGGTTCTAGGTGCAAACTGGATGGTTGACCGCGCTGGAGTCCCGCCTTTAGGCGGTAATTCCGCCTAAAGGCGGGACTCCAGCAGACGTTTTGCGACGTTCGCACCTAAAACCGGAAGAGCCACTAAAGTCCGTCCTGCAATCTGCGGGCGCGGAACTTTTTCCCGCCGGCCGGGTTTAATCGTAGGCGGGTTGCTCCCTGCAAATACCCGCTGAAGAACCCTGCCAACAAACTAGCCACCAACACAGGATTGTCGTTTTAGCACGGCGACCCTCGACTCCCCTTCCCTTGGGCGTCGTGCGGGCCTATCCGAGAGCCTTCGGGAGCGCGACGACTGCCAGGCGAACAACCGGTTTTCGGATAGGTTTTTTTCTATCATTCTCCGATGCATGCCGAGGCTGCTTCAGCCCCCACCTCGAAGCCTCGTGTCGTGCGTCGGAGATGGAAGGCGGAAGGTGCGGGCTCCCAATCGGCCCCCTTCCGCCTTCATTTTTTGCGGGATTCGCTAACCATGCCGCTCGTCGAACGCACCCCAGGGTGTATTCGCATGTTCTTCCGGATAGCCACTTGATCCGCCCACCCGGGCATGCAAAAATGACGGAACCGCCCATTTCCGTAAAATTCATCGTAGGTGTAATCCAAGAAACATCCGATGATGAAAGAAGGAAGACATTATTGCCAAAGCACCCCAAGGCGTCCGTATTATTAACCGGTCCAGGCAATAATAGAGTCAAAACACATGAAAAAAGTGATCTTTATTTCGGCGATTGTGCTGCTAATGCTGGTCGGACTTGCCGTGTACAAGATTCGCAGTTCCCAGGATCGCGGGATGAGCGCCGATGGCCGCATGCTGCCGCCCGCTTCAGCCAGAAATGCCCCCGAAGCTCCCAAATTCGAAGCGTCGAAGACTACTCCCCCCGCTACCGCAGAAAAGCCGCCTGTCCTTGAGCTTCCCACCGAGTTCAAACTCCCCACCGAACTAGACATTACAACTCCGCCAGTGCCCGAGGGCATAAGCGCTCCCGCAGCCAGCGCACAAGGAAGCTGAGTAGCCGTTGCGGCACGTTTTCTGCATGTATTTGAGGCTTGAGGCAAATCTGCCGCACAAGCCACCTAACTTGCCTGATTCCTCAATTCAGATGGTTCCCCCGGCACTTTTATTCCTGCGGCATGCGTTCCGCACTTGGAACAGCGTAGGAAAAGGGATATCATTTAGGTTTGCGGAAGTTGCCGTTTCGGGGACGACGGGGCTTCCGTGATGGATAACGGGTAGCATCGATGCGATTTTCGACATTTGTTTTCCGAAACGTTCTACGGCGGCGGATCCGTTCCACGCTCACCATGACCGGCATGGCTGTGGCCGTTACCGCCGTGGTGGCCTTGGTGGGCCTAGCGGATGGTCTGAGCAAGTCGATGAAGAAACTCTATACCGATCGTGGAGTTTCGCTCATTGTCACCCGTTCGGACTCCGTTAGCCCGTTGGGCGTTACGCTCCCGGTAAAGGTGGCCGAAGACATCGAAAAATTGGACGGCGTGGCGGCAACCTGCGCGGGACTGGTTGATTTTCAGACGGTCGAAGAATGTGGCACCGAAATGGTTGGGATTCAAGGATGGCCGCCTGGGAACTACATGTTCCGCGAGTTGACGATCATCGCCGGCGAGAACCTGCTGGACCAGAATTCAAAGACCAAGAGTGTCGTTGTCGGCATCAAACTGGCCAGTGTCAAGAACTTGAAGGTCGGGCAGACGATCACGATCTCCGACGAGAAATTTCATATTGTAGGCGTCTTCAACAGTTCTCAAGATATCGAAAACGGCATGGTCGTGATGCAGTTGGGCGATGCCCAAGATGCCCTAGGCAAGAAGGGCATGATGACCGGGTGTACGGTGAAGGTCAAGAATGCCAGCGAGGAAGGTATCGCCGCAGTCCGTGCGCAAATCGAAGGCCCGGTGGCGGCAGCACGCGGACTGGCGGGGAAGATCCGTGCCAAAGAGCCCGACGAGTTCGTGCGGCAAAACAACCAGGTCAAGTATGCGATGGCGTTTGCCTTGATGACCTCGGCGATCGCGCTGTTCATCGGTTTCATTGGGGTGCTGAACACGATGTTCATGTCGGTCTTCGAGCGGACCCGCGAAATCGGCATCCTCAGGGCGATCGGTTGGCGCCCTGCGCGCGTCATGCAGATGATCCTCATGGAGTCTGTGCTCTTGAGCATCGGCGGCGGGGTCGTCGGCACCCTTTGCGGAATAGGACTGATCAAACTCCTCAGCCGATTGCCCACAGTCAACGGCATCGTCCAGGCGGCGATCAGTGTCCAGATCGTAGTCTTGGGCTTTGCTATTGCGATCATCGTGGGACTGGTCGGCGCCGCCTTTCCCGCCTATCGAGGTTCACGTTTGCTGCCCACGGAGGCCCTGCGCCATGAGTAACAACAACGGTCGCCGTGTCAACGGCTCTTCTGAATCGCCCATCCTGCGGGCCGATCACGTCTCCAAGCTCTATACCGACGGGCAAGTCACTGCCCTGGTGGACGTCAGCCTGGAGATTTACCGCGGCGAATATGTCTCGATCATGGGCCATAGCGGCAGCGGCAAGTCGACGCTGCTGAACATGCTCGGCATGCTCGACCGGCCGACCTCTGGTGAGGTCTTCCTTGATGGCCAACCCATCTCCCAGGTCCGCAATCTCGATACTTTGCGTGCCCAGAAGATCGGCTTCGTCTTCCAATCGTTCTATCTCCTGCCGGTGCTCTCGGCGATGGAGAACGTGCAGGTGCCGATGTTCGAGGGCAGTCTGCCCCTGGCGCAGCGGCCCAAGAAGGCGGTCGAACTGCTGGAGTTGGTGAAATTGAGCCACCGCGTCAATCATTTGCCGCAGCAGCTTTCCGTCGGCGAGCGGCAGCGCGTGGCCATCGCCAGGGCCTTGGCCAACGACCCGCTACTGCTGCTGGCCGACGAGCCTACCGGCAATCTCGATTCCAAGTCGGCCGACACGGTCTTCGACCTCTTCGCCCAGTTGCACCGCGAGCGCGGCATGACGATCGTGCTGATCACGCACTCGGAAGACCTGGGCCTGCGGGCCGACCGCGTGATCCGCATGGCTGACGGCCGTCTGATGAGCGACGCCCGCAGTCCGGGCATCGCCCCCAAGCAGACGAGCGGCGCCAACGGATCCGGGAGCGATTCCGGGATATTGGGCCCCTCGCAAAGCGGTTCGGGCCTGGGGTTGGTGCGTCCGCCGCGGCCCAAGAGCATCCTCCCGCCGTTTGCCATCCCCGATCACGGGTAGGACCGGACGATTAACTTCCGTGTTTCTGCGAGGGTGGCATGCCTTAAGCCTTCTAGGCTAGGCATGTCGGCGGCAAACATGCCTAGCCTAGAAGGCTTAAGGCATGCCACCCAAATCCGGAAGTTATTCGTCGGTCGCCCCTAATACTACAGCGCTAAGTTGATATTGCATTGTTTGGGTAAAACTGCGAAACT
>CAZTPX010000007.1:0-133683 GCA_964615095.1 uncultured Planctomycetaceae bacterium
TCACAAACGACCTGTGTCAATACTAATGTTGCAGATTTATTGCGATGAGCCATATGCGACAGCCCCGTATCCGTGATCGGGGTGTTAATGAGCAGTAATCGTTTCAGTTGGGGCACTTTTGAAATGTTTGCAAACGCTGCATCGGTGATCTGAGCGTTATCCAGCTCCAGGGATTGGAGGTGTGGCAAGCTTGCGAGATGCTCCAACTCGGCGTTGGTCAGCTTGCTTTTGCTGAAAGCTACGCCAATAACCAGCTTGCCCGGACTCTTTTCATCCCTGGTGACCTTGCCGCCGAGTTTCTCGATCTCGGCAATCGCCTTCGCTTCGTCCACCTTCGGTTCGGCCGCCCAGCAGAGAACAGGGGCAAGCGACAAGACCAGCATCAGCAGGAGAATGGCACGGTTCATGGTATTGCATTTCTAATCGTAGAATAGCAGAAGCCGCCGGGCAGTCGCACCTCTGCTTGTACCAACGGCCTATTCATCTTCGCCGCTGGCTTGGCCGCCGTCAACTGGCTACGCCGCAATGCCTTTCATTTGCGTCTTTCCGCTTATCGATTATCCTGGAAAGTAGCGACCTCATCTTGAATCCACAACTTTCGGGTGGCACCATGGCTGCAATCAACGGACATCGCGACACGCTTCTCATTCTTCGGGCACGGCTTTTGGGCGACATGGGACAAATGGCCAACGCGGCCCTCAGCAATATCGATGTCATGCGGATGCCCAGCGACATGGCCGACATCGGCACCGACGCCTTCGAGCAGGAACTGACCCTCGATCTTCTGGGCAACGAGAAGGAAGTTCTGGGCCAAATCGATGCCGCCCTCAAGCGAATCGAGGATGGCAGCTACGGCCGTTGCGAGGAGTGCGGCCATAGCATTGCCAAGGCTCGGTTGGACGCAATTCCCTATGCTGCACTCTGCGTTCGATGTGCATCGCGGGAAGAGACCGGGCGTCCACATCGTAAGCCGAGGTAGCCATCGTCGGCGTTCCTGCTGGCCCCATCAGCCCCATTTGGTGCTGACCGCCTCTGCCGACCTCGCGAGCCCCAAATGAGGCAATGCCCACTCTTCTGGTGCATAAGTAGTGGCACAGTAGGTGGCATGTTTGCACTCGAATAGGTGGGCTACATCCCAGTCCAGCCCATTCCTGCTCGCCAGCCTCATTTGGGGCCGACGGCTACTCGCCGCCCCGCAGCCTCAAATGAGGCAATCGCAGCCCTTCTGGTGCATAAGTCATATAGCAATAGGTGGTATGCTTGCACTCGAATAGGTGGTCGGCAGTTGTACCACAAGACGTGTTCTGGGGTACAAGCCGCCCGCAACGCAGATTCACCATAGATATACTGTCACCGTTGCCCCAGCATCGCCAGCCGCACGCAACTCCCGGCGGCAGCCTGTCCTTATCGCCTTGCCGCTTTGCGACGCTGGGCCCGGCCGACCCCGCAAGCAAGGTGAACCGCCGACCCCGCCCTCGTCCGCGACCCGTGAATTCCCCGCAAAAACCAGGGGATTTCGACCGCCCCACTCTAACGGGTTATTGTCCGGGAGAGGACAGGTTGTTGGCATGGGGCGAGAGCGAGGTATCTGGCGTGATACTTGGATGCCTGATTCGACGTTGATCTGCTTGATGTTAGCGGTGCCTTGCCCGCCACCGGCCACGATCATCGCCGCAGTTTCGCTTTCGGACGCCGCCGGGGTTCATGAAATCCATCGCAAGTTGCCAGGTGACCTTCCACAGACCTTCCACAAAGCTTCCACAGGTTGTCCATAGACAACGTAATTTCCTGGTGCATACTGAGGGCATCGCCGGTTTTGCTACGTCGCAGTCGTTGCGATAGGCATTGGCGAAAGCGGAGACGGAACGCGGACCAGGTCGCTTGATGCGAAGCTGCAGCATTTGATGAAAGACGGTGATATGAGAAGGTTAATTTTGCTGTTGTCTGTTTTGCCTTGGGTTTATGTAAACCAAACTCTTGCTGCCACCCCTCAATACTCCGTGACCGACTTGGGGACACTCCCCGGCTATTCATCGGCGAGTTACGCCTACGGCATCAACGACAGCGGACAGGTTGTCGGCTACTCTCTAAGCAACATCGCGACCTCCTGGCAGAGCTTTCTCTACAGCGGGGGAACAATTCAAAATATGGGAACTCTTGGCGGCTACACGTATAACAGCTTTGCATCCGCGATCAACAACGGCGGATCGATCGTGGGAGAGATTTATTCTAGCAGCAGTCCTCACGCCTTCTTGTTCAACAACGGAACGATGCATGATCTGGGCACATTTGGCGGCCCGTCCAGCTACGCCTATGGCATCAACAGCAGTGGGCAAGTCGTAGGTCGGGCCGATGGAAACGGTGGAATCTACGGTGGCTACCCTACTTACGCTTTTCTCTATAGTGGCGGAATGATGCAAAACCTCGGCACGCTCGGCGGTGCGGATAGCTATGCGTACGGCATCAACGATAGCGGACAGGTCGTGGGTGTCGCGTGGAACAGCAATCAATACGAACATGCATTTCTGTACACCGGCGGAACGATGTACGACTTGGGGACGCTCGGTGGTACATCCAGCCAGGCCAATGCGATAAACAATGGAGGGCAGATTGTTGGGGACGCCGAGACCAGCAGCGGCTCCTATCACGCCTTCCTGTATGAAAATGGGGCGATGCAGGACTTGGGCACGCTCTCCAATTACACCTACTCTAGCGACGCTCTGGGCGTCAACGACGGCGGGCTGATCGTAGGCGACGCCCAGAATGGCGGCGACGCCGACGACGGCAACTACGAACATGCCTTCCTATACAGCGGCGGAACGATGTACGACGTCAACAGCCTGATCCCCACGACTTCTGGTTGGACTGTAGATGCAGCGGAGGCCATTAACGCTGAAGGCGAGATCGTCGGCTATGGCACCAATTCCAGTGGGCAAACGCACGCCTTACTCCTAACGCCCACTCCCGAACCATCCACCTTCGTACTCGTCGGTGTCGGTGCCATCAGCCTCGCTGCTTACGCGTGGCAGAAGCGAAGGCAATCAGCATAGCCCGCCGCATGTCCGCACTTTGTAAACGTGAATAAGGTCATGCTGCTGGCATGCTCTGCCGCTAATCCGCTAAGAAACTTGCTCCCTTGCGGTCCTTGATGTGCCAGCCCCTCTTCTTACCGCTCTTCCCGAGCACTACTGCCAAGCTGCCGGAATACCGGCATTCCCGCTTTGGAACTATTTTCCGCCGCTAAGCGTCAAATCCAGGGCTAGTGGCGTACTCGCCACCTCCGTAGTACGATAGAGAATAACCCTGCTGAGGAACCTGTCATGCCAAGTCGCGTATTCGTGCCTTTTCTGCCGCTCTTGGTCCTGTCTGCCCCTCTGCACGCCGCCGTGGACCTCGTCACTTTGCCCACCCGCGAAACTACGCAGCTCACGATCTACAACTCGGAAGACATCACCATGGTTCGCGAGCACCGCCTGCTGACCGTCAAAGAGGGCGTCAACCGCATCCAGTTCTCCTGGGCCAACACGCTCATCGACCCGACCTCCATCGAGTTCCGCATCCTCGACCAGCAGGACAAGGTCGATCTGGTGGATACCACCTTCCCCGCCGGCCGCAACGACGCCTTGCAATGGAACATCAAGAGCCAGGTGGCCGGCAAGATCGCCGTTGAGATCAGGTATTTCACGAGCGGTATCACGTGGGCAGCCGACTACGTGGGCATCGCCAACGAGGACGAAACGAAAATCAACCTGACAGGCTACGTGCGGGTGACGAACGGGTCGGGCGAGCAGTACGACAACGCGGAAACTCGGCTGGTGGTCGGCAACATCAACCTAGTAGAGAAGATCGCGGATTTGGCGAGGAGGCCGGCACCAGAATCACAGACAATCGTGCAGCCTCCGCGCGAGATGCCGAAAGGGCTGATGCACCGCCGCAAGGAGACGTATGAGAAGCTCGATAAGGCACTTCACGACGCGGAAGAGGATGAAAAGGGTGGTGAATACGACGCGGCGAAGAAGCCCAAGCAGGTCATCAAGCAGGGCCTCTCCGAATATTTCCTCTTCACCATCGAAGGCCGCGAGGACATCAAGGACAAGGAGCCCAAGCGGCTCGTGGCCCTGAAGGTCGCCGAAGTGCCGCTGGAATCAGTCTACAAGCTCACCGACCGTACCCGCGACCAGGGCTTCACCAAGTTCTACCGCTTTAAGAACGTCAAGCTCCTGGACGAACAGGGGAAAGAGAAGAAGCTCTCGGCGATGGAGAACCTCGGGCTCTCGCCGCTGCCCAACGGCACCGTCAGGCTCTTCTCCGAATACGCCAACCACGATCTGGCCTACGTCGGCGGCACTGAGACCAAGTACGTGCCCATCGGCGACCGTGTGGAGGTCAATGTCGGCCCCGACAAGGACATTACCATCAGTCGTCGCGTGAAAGACCAGAAGATCGGCAACGTCATCGCCCGGCAGTACAAACGCAGGCTCGATAACGAATTCGTGCTGTACTACGACCTGGTCGATTACGACGAGACCTTCTTCTACGAGGAAGAGCTGGTTTCCGGCAAGCCCGCCAAGATCGAAGTTGAAAGGCAGTTCGACGCCAACGTGGTGCTCTGGGGCTCGGAAGGCGAGCCGAAAGGCTGGACGAGCGACGAGGCCGGAGCGTACGTCGATCTGCACACCGCTGGGCACGTCGAACGGGTCGATCAGCAGCACGTCAAGTATTTTCTGGACCTGAAGCCCGGAAAGAAGCAGACGGTGGCGTATAGCGTGACGTACAAACGAAGGAAGGTCGGGCCAGAGTTAAACACCGAGAAGAAGCGGGAGCCGCTTTAACCTCATGCCAGACTACTTCACAGCTCGGTGCCCTCATTGCCTCCGGTCTATACGCGTTCACTCAGTGTCCGTTCTTCGGCTTGGCAGCTACTCCTACCACGTTCAGTGTGATTGTGGCACGGTTGAGGTTATAGACGGTGCATCTGGTGAGCACATTCCTGAAACGCTCAAGCAAGATGCGGAGCAACGGCGACTTGCGTCCGAGATTGCACAACGGATTGATCACGACCGACGCAAACTACCATCATGTCGGGGAAAAGTTGTGCTGAAGGATGCACGAGTGCGTGATCCAGTTCAGCAGCCTGACGGGACTTGGCAAGTTTACCAACTCGATGAGCACACGCAGGTGTTGTACGAGCCAGAGTCAGGTTTCTATCTACTACATGAGATGGGACGGGATCAACGCAAATTCCGCACGGTGGCGGACATTGCAAATCACCTATGTAACCGCTAGCAACGCCTGAAATTGATCTGTGCCCGCGAGCTATCGAGTGCCCGACATCGATTATGATTGCCACTATGGACGCCCCCACCCAAACCCGCTGGTTCCACTTCACGCCCAGCCGCTTCGTGATCGGGCTTCTCGCGGTCGAAGGTCTGCTGTGGCTGTCGGATAGGTTCGGCTGGCTGGGGTGGCACAAGGGCTATGCCGTGCTGACTGGTGTGGCGGTGGTTGGGCTGGCGATGGTGCTGTTGGGGTCATGGTTTTTTGCGGCCTTGCTCTTTCCGTGGCGATTCCAGTTCCGTTTGCGGTTGTTGCTGGCGATGGTGGTCGTCGTGGCTCTGCCGTGCAGTTGGCTGGCAGTCGAAATGAGAAAGGAACAACACGAGGTGACGCTGGTTGCACAGTTGGGCGGGAGCGTTGATTGGTCGTGGCCATCAGGACCAGCATGGCTGCAAAGTCGGCTGGGGGCGAGTCTCTTTTGTAACGTGCGTGGCGTCCACCTTAGTTCACTGCCAGTCACGGACGCTGAGCTTGAGCGACTCCGGGGCTTAACCCACGTTACTTCGTTATATCTGGACGATACTCGGGTCACGGACGCGGGGCTTGAACAGATCGGAAGGATGACGACACTGCGAGTGTTGCTTCTTAGCAACACTAAAACCACGGACGCCGGACTGGGCCACCTCAAGGGCCTGACGAAACTTGGACGGTTAGACCTCGACCAAACCAAGATCACGGACGCCGGACTGGAATGCCTCAGATGCATGCCTCGGCTCTGGTCATTGCATCTCGACGGAACTTGCGTCACGGACGCCGGACTGGAATATGTGGAGGTTTTGACAGGACTAGAGTATTTGATCCTCTGCAACACCAAGGTCAGCGACGCCGGGCTGGAACACCTGACACGATTGGATCACCTAGAATTGTTGATGCTCGGCGGCACCAGAGTCACAGACGATGGCCTAAAGCAGCTCAGTTGCTTACCGCACCTCCATGGTTTGGATCTCATCGGCACTCGGGTCACGGACGCTGGGCTAGAGTTTCTCAAAGGGTTAGGCGAACTCCATGAATTGGACCTCAGCAAGACCAAGGTCACCGATGAAGGCGTCGCCAAGCTCCAGCAGGCCCTGCCCAACTGCAGAATCACCCGCTGACGTGCCCGCCGCCGGTCCTCGACGCCCTTTCGATCGGCGTGAAGTCGCGAGGGACGGCAGCATCCTGATCGCTCGCAACGGCGGATCGATCGTGGGAGAGATTTATTCTAGCAGCAGTCCTCACGCCTTCTTGTTCAACAACGGAACGATGCATGATCTGGGCACATTTGGCGGCCCGTCCAGCTACGCCTATGGCATCAACAGCAGTGGGCAAGTCGTAGGTCGGGCCGATGGAAACGGTGGAATCTACGTAACCGTCAATAAATCGCCAGCCTTGCGGGCCGTGGTAAGCTGAGTGCGTGGGTTTGATTTATCCAGCGACACTCGGAGGACCAAGCAATGGCGAAGGCCAACAGGGCGGATCGGCGGCGGTATTGGCAGGCGGTAGTTGAGCGCCAGCAGGCGAGCGGACAGAGCATCGTGGGGTTTTGCTCCAAGGAGGGGCTGGCCCCGGCGTCGTTTCATGCCTGGAAACGGCGGTTGCGGCGATCCCGGGGTGGAACCGAGCGGGAATTAGCGAACCAGGCCCTGGTTCCCGTGCAGATCGTCAGTGATCCCAAGGCTGATGCGGGACGCCTGGAAGTTCAGTGGTCAGGTGGCGTCGTGCTGCGGGTTCAAGGCTGCGACGCCCAGATGATTGGTGCGGTGGTGGCTGCTCTCTCGGCGGCCCCGGCAACACGAAGGACGCGGCCATGCTGACCTTGCCTTCGTCCCTTCGGGTCTTTGCCAAGACCGGTCCCACCGATATGCGAAAGTCGTTCGAGGGACTAGTCGGAGTGGTGGAGCGAGAACTGGGTCAGCAGGTGGAATCGGGCGACCTGTTTCTGTTCTTCAACCGACGTGGCGACCGCGTAAAGGTGTTGTGGTTTGCGGGCGACGGACTAGTCATTTGGTACAAGAAGCAAGAAGAAGACTACCCCCTTTCTTTCGTCTTTACAGAAAGTTACCGACCTGCCTATAATCTCGCTGGCTGGCCTACTGCGGCTGGCTGAATGGATAGAAGTTCACTCGCAATTGGTCCAAGGAGGTGACCCATGTCAGGAATCGTCGTACCAGTCGCTCCCCCCCGCGCCCGCACATCGTCGGGCGGTTATCGCTCGACCAACTCTGGAACCTGCTGACGGACGAGCAGCGCCAACAAACGCTGGCCACTCTCAGCGGCATCGTGCTTCGGCAACTCGACGCGCCTCGCGGCGTTCAGGAGGTGCACGATGAACGCTCGTGATGTTGAGGTCGCCGATCGCGACAAGGGATCAGCGCAAGCGAGTTGCCCCACCGTACCGTTTGGACTAAGGGCAACTTCAAAGATTCGAGACTTGCATCTTGATCGCCTGGCAATGGTGTATGTGCGGCAGTCATCGCCGCAACAAGTGTTGGAGAATCGCGAATCGCGCGAGCGACAATACGCTCTCGCGCAGTTCGCGCAACGATTGGGCTGGCCGGCGGAGCGTGTCGAAATCATCGATGAGGATCAAGGTCAGAGTGGCAAGACGGCCGACGATCGCACGGGTTTCCAGCGATTGATGACGGAGGTGAGCCTGAGCCATGTGGGCATGGTGCTGGGCTTGGAACTCAGTCGGTTGTCGAGGTCGAATAAGGACTGGCACCAACTCATCGACGTATGCGGTATATTCAACACATTGTTGTGCGATCAAGACGGAGTCTATGATCCCCTGGACAGTAACGATCGCCTGCTGCTGGGCATGAAGGGAGCCATGAGCGAGTTCGAACTGGTGACATTGCGAAATCGCCTGCTTCGCGGCAGTCGCAACAAAGCGGAGCGTGGAGAGCTTTTCTTGTCTGTTCCCGTAGGATACTTCAAGACGCCCACGGGAGAAATCATCCAAGAACCCGACGAGCAGGCCAGGGGAATGATCCACTTGGTGTTCGAGAAGTTCCAGGAGCTCGGTTCCGCCTATGCGGTCTTTCGGTATCTGGTGGTGAATAATCTACAACTGGGGTTTCGTCGCCAGCGCGGTGGACGCGTCGGAGAACTGGAGTGGAAACCCGCGTCACCCAACCGCATTCTGTCGATCCTACGGCACCCCATCTACGCGGGCGCCTACGCCTACGGCCTACACCGCGGGGGAACGAGGAATCCGACAACGGGGCACACGGAAGGCGGAAAGTGGTTCGTGCCCCCGGAGGAACTGGCGGTGCTCATTCCGGACCGGCTTGCCGCGTACATCTCCTGGGATCAATATCTGGCGCATCAGGAGCGGCTTAAACAGAATCGCTCGTTGTCTAACACGCGAGGCGTTCCAAGACGCGGTGATGCGCTGCTACCTGGCTTGGTTGTCTGCGGTAAGTGTGGTCGTCACATGGCGACGAAGTATCCGGGGGACAAGAAACCTTCGTATTACTGCGAGGAGTATTGGCGCACGGCTCTGAACGAGCCTTGCGGTCGCATCACCGCGAAGGCGCTGGACGACTTGGTGGCGCGTGAAGTGCTCCGCGCCCTGGAGCCGGCAGCGATCGACCTGAGCGTACGAGCCATCGAGAACGTCGAGCAAGAACGCAAACGCCTTCACGACCAATGGCGTCAAACGCTCGAACGCGCACAGCACGAGGTGGCCAAAGCGGAGCGACAGTACCATACCGTGGAGCCCGAGAACCGACTCGTTGCGCGAACGCTGGAGACGCGATGGGAAGATGCGTTGAAGAAACAGCGTCAGGTAGAAGAGAATTATCACCGGTTCCTTGCCCGACTGCCCGAGACACTGGGCAGCGCGGACCGACAGCGGATTCTGTCTCTTTCCGACAGCGTGGTCGCGCTCTGGCAAGCGTCTGGCACGTCGGCGCAGGATCGCAAACAGATCGTGCGTTGCGTGGTGGAACGGGTGGTCGTTGTGACCGATCGAGCGACGGAACTCAATGAAATCACAATTGTGTGGCAGGGTGGCATGACAACGCAGCATCAGGTCACTCGCCCTGTCGGCTGCTACGAACAACTGAAGGACTACCGCCGCCTCACGGAACGAATTACGCAACTCCACCGAGAAGGGCTCCACCTCGCACAGATCGCCGAGAAGGTTAATGAAGAGGGGTTTGTGCCGCCGCGCCGCCGCGGCGTTTTTACGGAGGGCGGGATCGGGTCCTTGGTGCGGGAACTGGGGCTCGTGGGCGAACTGTTTCGCAAAGACCTTGTCGGAAAACACGAATGGTGGATTCCCGACCTGGCACGAAAACTGGGAGTCATCGCAACAAAGATCCACTACTGGGCGAAGCAGGGATGGATCCACGCGCGTCGCACACCTTCCGGAAAGCACTGGGTCGTGTGGGCTGATCGAGACGAGATTCGCCGGCTTCAGCAATTGGAAGAGCAGAAAAGCTCTTGGATCGCCGCCCGACGGCCGGATTTGATCATTCCGAAGAAGCGTTCGGCACGATAGCTTAAGAAGTAATGTTTCCGCAGCCAGGTCCTGCAGGACCGCATGAAATTCCTGTAACGAGGCAAAAACAAGGGTACTGTGATGCCAAGCTCAAGCGGCTTGAGCTTGGAACTTTTGAGGTGCCGAAACCAGCGATGGCAGTGCGTGAGGACGGCTCACCTTCGTCCGCCGGAATCGAGATGCGACTCAGCGATCTGACGCTGATCTTGGAAGGCATCGACTTGGCGAGTGTGAGACGGCGTCCACGCTGGCGTCGTGCATGACGCCATCCCGAAAAAATTTCGATACCGACAGAACCAAATCGCTGTGTCCAGCGTATGACTGTGCATGGAAGAAGGATGTCCATCTCTTGTCGATCAACTGGCGACCTGCCAGCAACGGATTCGCGACCTGGAGCAGACAACTGCGGATCAGCAGGCCGTCATCGCCCAGCAGCAGGAGACCATTGCACATCAGGCGACGGTTATCGCCCAGCAACAAGAGATGGCTGCCACATACCAGGAGCAACTGGCGAAGGCCGCCGAGCAACTGCGATTCTTCAAGCGGGCGATGTTCGGCCAACGCCGCGAGCGGTACGCTCCCTCGCCCGACCAGACCTTGCTGTTCGTGCCCGAAGCCATCGAAGGGCTGGAGGCCAAGCAGGAGACCACTCAGCCAGACACCGATGCGGATTCGCCGCCGCCTCGGGCCAAGCGAAAGCCGCGACGACCGAGGATCGAGTTTCCGCAATTCTGGGAACACCGGCAGATCAAGTATCCGTTGCCACCGGAGGAATTGCCTTGTGGTTGCTGTGGCGTCGAGCGGGTCATCATCCACACCCACGTCACGAAGCGGGCGGAGATGGAAGAGGCAAAGATATACGTGGTCGAAGAAGTGCGGTTCACTTACGGCTGTTCCCACTGCCACGACGGCTCGCAGATGCAGACCACCGAGAGGCCGCCGCAGGCCGTGGAGAAAAGCCCCTTCGGGCCAAGCATCCTGGCCTCGCTGGTGACGTGGAAGTTCCTACATCACCTGCCAGTCTATCGGCAGCAAGAATTGTTGCTTGGTCCGCTGAAGCGGTGGCTGTCGCGGGCACTGCTCTGCGGGTTGTTGAGTCGGACGGCTCAGGCTTTGCGGCCTTTGGAACGATTGATTCACGAGCAGGTGCTTGCCAGCATCGTCATCAACGCCGACGAAACGGAGGTGAAGATGCTCAAGCCGGGCAACGGCAAGGCGATCACGGGATACCTCAGCGGTTATGCCGGGGATGCGGATCATCGCTACGTTTTCTACGACTTCCGGCCCAGCTGCAGTCGCGACGGGCCGAGGGAAGTCTTGGGTGATTATCGTGGTTATCTTCAAACGGACGGCTACATCGTCTACACCTCGCTCGTGCGCGAGGCGGCAGGTCGCCTTGTGGACGTTGCCTGCTGGGCACATGGTCGGCGGGGCTTCGAGGAAGCAATTCCGGCGACCAGCCACCCGCTCGTCCACGAAGCCATGATCTGGACGCAGCAGCTTTACGACATCGAGGATCGTGCCAAGGAGATGTCGCCAGACGATCGCCGGGCATTACGCCAAGCCGAGGCGTTGCCGATTCTGGCGAGGATGAAGGCCCGTTTCGATGAAGTGCGGCCCACGTTGCGTCCCACGGCAAAGCTGGCCGAGGCGATCGACTACGTGCTGAACCGCTGGGATGCCTTCGTCCGGTATACTGGCGACGGAAGGATTGCAATAGATAACAACGTAATTGAGCGGCTGCTGCGGCCCGTCGCCGTTGGCCGCAAGAATTACCTGTTTTTCGGAAGCGAGCATGGCGGTCAGACGGCTGCAACGCTCTACACGCTGGTGCAAAGTGCCCGGCGGAACTGCGTGGACGTGTGGCCTTACCTGACCGACGTGCTGCGCCGGATCGCGGCCATTGCCCCTGGCGACACCGCCACCTTGGAAGCCCTGCTGCCGGATCGCTGGCTGGCCGCACATCCTGAGCATCGGCTGGAACAGCGGAAGGAAGAATCCCGCGAGGCCCAGGCCCGCCGTCGCCGGAAGCGTGCCGCTCGTCGGCTTGCCGCCGCCCAATAGGCGGCTTTTCCAGGGACTCTTCCCAGTGTACGGCGGCCGCGATAAAATCAGGGCGAGTTGCGTTTGCTCAAGATTCCCGCCATTCGGCAGGTCCATTGGCCGTCGTGGTTCGGCGTGAGCATCGCCAGGCCAGTAAAGTCTTTTATGGGAGGACAGGTTATGAGAAACTTCGTGGTTGGGTGCATCGTGCTTTTCGCAACGGCGGCCACCGCTTTCAGTGAGACGAAAGAGCCGCCCAAGAAGGCTGCGGTGGACTTGGGCGGTGGGGTGAAGATGGAATTGGTTCTCATCCCGGCGGGGGAGTTCAAGATGGGCAGCGGCGAATCGGCGGAGGAGACGGCTGTCTTCTTCAAGAAGAACTACGGCATGGATTTTCTCACGGCGGATTCCTTCAAGGACGAGCACCCGCAGCATCGCGTGCGGATCACGAAACCGTTCTACCTGGGTGCCTATCATGTCACACGGGGCCAGTTTCGTCAGTTCGTCAAGGATTCGGGCTACAAGACGGACGCGGAGAAGGGAGACAATCCGGGGGCCTATGGATGGGACGCCAAGAAGAAGACGTTCGATTTCAACAAGGATTACTCTTGGCGGAACGCGGGCTTCGAGCAGACCGACGAACACCCGGTGGTCAACGTAAGCTGGAACGATGCGGTGGCCTTCTGCAAATGGCTCAGCAAGAAGGAGGGCAAGACCTATCGGCTGCCAACCGAGGCCGAGTGGGAATACGCCTGTCGGGCCGGAACGACGACGCGGTACTCCAGCGGCGACGATCCCGAGACGCTGGCCAAGGTGGCGAACGTGGCCGACGCGACAGCCAGGGCGAAGTTCCCGGACTGGAAGTGGACGATCAAGGCCAGCGACGGCTACGTGTTCACGGCTCCGGTGGGAAAGTTCAAGCCCAATGCCTTCGGATTGTACGATATGCACGGCAACGCCTGGCAGTGGTGTGCGGATTGGTATGACGCGGACTACTATACGAAGTCGCCGACGGACGATCCAACGGGGCCTTCGGGGGGCTCGGACCGCGTGAGCCGGGGCGGGAGCTGGATCAACGGCGCCTGGTACTGCCGTTCGGCGGGCCGCTACTCCCGCGAGCCTGGGTTCCGCGTCATCATCCTGGGCTTCCGTGCCTCCCTAGTTCCGGCGGACAAGTAAGGTGAGCGAGCGAAGCCGGTGCGCAGTCCGAGCGTAGGCCCGAAGCGCAGCCGGGCCGTAGCCGGGCAAGCACAGGCGGAGTGAGTGAACCGTGCAGAACAAGGTGTTCCTCAGTCCAGGGCGAAGCCCTGGCGAAGTTTGGTCGGCGTATTGTTCACCTGAGCAAAGTGCGAAATGCAGTTTAAGTTATTTACGATCCCGGCGACGGGGATGCGGGAGCGGAGGAGGAATTGAACCGCTTCCTGCGGTCGAATCGCGCCGTCTCCGTGCAGAAGGAGTTGATCGAGAACGGCGACACGCCTTGCTGGTGCTTCTGCGTGGAGTATCTGTTGAACGGCCCATTACCGGAGGGAAAAGCGGGGGGCCGCGCGCGTGTGGACTACAAAGAGATCCTCTCGGCGGACGATTTTGGGGTGTTCGTCCGCTTGCGGGAGGCCCGCAAGGAGTTGGCTGCGAAGGAAGCGATCCCGGTTTACGCCGTCTGCACCAACGAACACCTGGCCGAGATGGCCAAGAACCGCGCCGCCACGATAGCCGACCTGAAGACGATCAACGGGTTTGGGGACGCCAAGGCCGACAAGTACGGGGAAGCTTTCCTCGCGGTGGTCCGAGAAGGGATTGGGCACAAGGATGAAACGGGCGGGTGAGCTTATCGAACGCATCGCCAATGCCGACAACCTGCGGCTGGCGTTTTGGAAAGCCTCCCGAGGCAAGCGGGCGAAGGCGGAGGTCCTTCGCTTTCGTGCCGATCTGGATGCGCGGCTGCGTATCCTGCGCGAGAAACTGTTCTCCGCCTCCGTGGCCTGGGGACCCTACCGAACGTTCAAGGTCTACGACCCGAAGGAGCGAATGATCTGCGTCGCCCCCTTCCGCGACCGCGTGGCGCAGCACGCGATCATCAACGTCGTGGAGCCCCACTTCGAGTCGTACCAGATTCACGACAGCTACGCCTGCCGAAGAGGCAAGGGGTTGGACGGAGCCATCGCTCGGGCAGTTTGCTTCTCCCGGCCCGGAGACTGGTACTTGAAGATGGACGTGCGGAAATACTTCGACAGCATCCATCACGGGGTACTGAAGAGGTTACTGCGCCGCCGGTTCAAGGACCCCGCGCTGCTGGCCCTTTTGGACGGCGTCATCAACAGCTACGCGGCGTCGCCGGGCCGGGGCGTACCGATCGGGAACCTCACCAGCCAGTTCTTTGCCAATCACTACCTGGCCACCCTCGATCATCGCCTGAAGGAAATCATGCACTGCCGACGCTACGTGCGTTATATGGACGACTTCGTCGTGTGGGACTCGGAGAAGGGTCGCTTGCGACAAGTCGGGCATGTAATCGCTGGATTCCTCGGCGACACGCTCAGGCTGGACTTGAAGCCGGTCTGCTTGAACAAGTGCTCTTGCGGCATGACCTTCCTGGGCTACCGTGTGTATCCGGGGCATGTCCGGCTGGCCGCACGAAGCCGAAGCCGCTTCCGCCGCAATCTGGCCCAGTACCACGACAACTACATGAGCGGTCGATGGACGGAAGATGAAGTCGCCCAGCACGCGGAGCCGCTCGTGGCATTCGTGCGGCGGGCGGAAAGCATGACATTCCGCCACCGCGTCGTTGAAAGCATCGAGGGGTCTTGTCCGAAGGAGGCTCGAACCGCGTGAACCGGGGCGGGAGCTGGAACAACGACGCCAGGAACTGCCGTTCGGCGAACCGCAACAACAACGAGCCTGGGAACCGCAACAACAACCTGGGCTTCCGTGCCTCCCTAGCTCGACGGAAATTGGAACACGTCCGCCGAACAGGACAAGGTCCCGCCCCCGACCCGGCCAGTGCCGGATCGGGGCAAAACCGCAAGGCCCGGCGGGTCTGGTAGGGTCTCTGGAAAGAGGCTCGAAGGCCCCGCCGGGCATTTTCTATAGAGTTCGGCGGGAAGTCCTGGGAACCACGCCACCGCCGTCGCTCTTGCCCGTCTCGATTATCGCGACTTGCAGTGTGGCCCGGCAGCGGAGTTGGGGCTGCGATAGGCACTGCCGATTCTTTGACGCTTACGAATCTACGGTGGCTACCCTACTTACGCTTTTCTCTATAGTGGCGGAATGATGCAAAACCTCGGCACGCTCGGCGGTGCGGATAGCTATGCGTACGGCATCAACGATAGCGGACAGGTCGTGGGTGTCGCGTGGAACAGCAATCAATACGAACATGCCTTCCTATACAGCGGCGGAACGATGTACGACGTCAACAGCCTGATCCCCACGACTTCTGGTTGGACTGTAGATGCAGCGGATGCCATTAACGCTGAAGGCCCGAGTCACAATCACCAAGATAGTGCCTTTTGCGAAACATGTCAAAAAGACAATCTCAGTTGCCACAGAGAACACAGAGTTCACCGAGGGGCGAAGAGCGGAACCGGTCT
This sequence comes from uncultured Planctomycetaceae bacterium, assembly GCA_964615095.1. Lineage (GTDB taxonomy): Bacteria > Planctomycetota > Planctomycetia > Pirellulales > Thermoguttaceae > JANXQG01. The sequence continues at coordinate 15,454 of CAZTPX010000007.1, forward strand.
CTCTCGCTGGCCTCTGTGCCCTCTGTGGCAACTTTATTCTTCTCTCAAGCTAATGTAGCGACTCCAAATTGGCGGACGCCATCGACCCGCTGCGCGGGTGCCCCGGCGTTCCCTGCAGTGCTACCCAAACGGCCCGTAGATTGAACCATGCCCCAAAACTGTTGCGCAAAACGGGCGCGCCGCGACAAATGGCTGTGCGCCGGCCAGCGTATTGTTATGTAGAGCGCGCTAGGCAGCGCATTTGAAAAGCTCGCAATCGTTCTTTGACAATTCGGAACCGGCCCCCGGCGTAGCGAACCGGGGGCCATGACAATGCGCGGCGCCGACTTGCGCAGGTCGGCGTCCGCGCCGGCGTCCGCGCGGAGCTTGCCCAAGCTCTGGCGCGTGGGTCTCGCACCTCGACCCAGCCTACGGCCCGAGCAACGGTCGCGAACGGCCGCACGGGCCGTGACAGCAATTAATTAATTTTATGACTCTGCACTTAAATAGCTACAAGAAAGCACCCTGTGCCCAACCCTTGGATACTATACACATGGCCATGTATCCAAAAAGTGGCTAGGAAGTGGCTAGGTTGACCACAAAAGTGGCTGGAAAATGGGACAAAGTGGCCAGGTATTATCTAGGTATTTCGGCTATGGAAAGACTATCGTTAGAGTGTCAAGCGTTTTCTTTCAGCAGTTTCCGCCGTGCGAGCAATACCTTTAGTGGAAACAGAATATAGCCGTGGAAGTACAAAATCGCCGCAAAAACGCCGAAAGGCACCTTTTTTCGATGTGGTCACATCACTGCCTGACCCGATACGGTGGTTTGCCAGCGGCGGCCGAGGCGGGAGAAATGCCGCGAGAAGCACTTTTTTCTGACCCCAAGATTGTTGCAACAAGACGGGCCGTCGCCGTTAACGACGACCCACTGGATCTTCGCCGCCTCGCCGTCCAGCGCCAGCGGGAACATGTCCGGGCACTCGAACATGTCCGGGATGCTGCTTTGCTTCTGCCAGTGCAACAGGTCGGCCGAAGAGATGATATTCTCCGTCGAACCAGATCGGGCTGTCGACCTCGTTGATCCAGCCTTCGCTGCCGTTGTTGCCCGGCTGGTATGTGTAACCGTCCCAATAGCGGGCGGTGAAGTGGAACGGAGTTCACGGTTACGTCACTTCACTGGCGCCGGCGTTTCATTGGGCGTCGAATCGACGACCAAAGAACCGCCGCTCCGGCCGATCGGGGGGACCGCCCGCTTCAGGCTCGAGGCGCGTGGGCTGCTGGCCGCCAAAGCTAAAATTACTGTTGCCCTTCTCGTTGATCACGAAGCTGAAATTGCCGCCGCACGCGGGCCACTTGTGGTAGCTGATTCCTGGCGGAGCGTACGCTGGACTGCCGCCTTCATAAACCGCATCGTTGCCATAATGGTAAAGAATACCGAGGCTGGCCTGCGCGCCGCAGCCTTGGGTCAGACCGCCAGTAGTCTTAAAGTGGTCTTTTTCGCCGAAGCTGCAGAGCGCGCCGACGGAACAATCCCAGCCCATGCCGGCTCCCATGATCGTGCCTTCGTAAAGACTGTTGCCGCCATCGTCGAACAAAAAACCCACCGAATAATGACATCCCCAGCCGCAGCCAAAGCGTTGAAAGAGTGGCTCGCTACGCACGCTGCCGTCCCAGGCCGTTCGTGCGATAAGCCGTTGGCTGTTGCCGCCAAAGTCACGGGCGAATCCCATGCCGCACCAGTAACCTCCGCCGTGCGAGAGATAATCAAATTCATAAACGTTATGGCCACCCCCGTTGAGGATGATGCCGACGCCACCGTCACCCACCTGGCGGATACCAGCGCCCACACCTTGTCCAAAACCTTCGTAACCTGGCGTTGCCGGGATGCGGGAATTTGAGGGATGCTTGTAGGAAGTGATATAGAGGCCGCCGCAATAGTAGTGATCGTGGCCCACAGTGTCCTCCAGCAAGCCAAACCCCAAAGGAGCCCCAAAGCCCTGGGCCCACATGGCCGCGTGATAATCGTTCTCGCCGCCGCGGCCAATTAGGATGCCCATGCCGCCTAATGCTTGTCCCTGCACACGACGCACACCCCGATATGTGTTTTTCCCGCCATGTTCGACGATAATTCCAACACCGGCGATTGCCGAAGCTTGGGCGAGGTCGGCTGCCTGGTAGGAGTTGTTCCCCTCCCGGTTGACCACCAGGGAAACGCCAAGCATGGCCGCGCCTTGTATACCAGGCTTCTTACCGTGGAAAATATTGCCGCCACCTAGATTCAGCACGATGAGAACCGGCCGATCAAGCGAAGTCGTTCCCTCTTCGTACGTGTTGCCGTGGCCCAAATCGATCACTACCGCGACATCTTTCATTGCATCCAGCTTGTAGGTCTTCGATTCCTTCCCACCGATGAGGATTGTGCCCACCGGGGTATCGATCTTGGCTACCACGTGGCCGGTGACGCCTTCGACCGCAACGTTGCCGTCGTCGGGAAACTGCTTAAGCTGATCCAGCAATTTGGGATCGGTTAAGGGGACGAGTGCTTCAGCGGCCTCGATGAGGGCCCGGCGGTCCATCTTTTCCATCAGGTCGACCAGCGCTCGGCCACGAACGCGGTCGTTGAGCGTGTGGCCGGCTTGGTTCTCCGACACCAGGACCGGATAGAGCTCACGCACCATCGTGTCAATCTCGGCTTTATTGAGCGGCGACAGCGCCCTTGCGTGAGCAATACGCGCTTCTTCGAGGGCTTTTTTTACCACATCCAAAGCCTGTTCGGGCGATGAAACCTTCGCAAAGGCCCTGACCGTGTGCCTGCCGAGATCGAGGCTCTGTGAGGCGGTAGCCAGTGCCGGCCCCAAGCCCGACGGGTCGTCCACGATTGCCTTGTGCAATTGCCGGGTGAATTGTTCGGCTTCAGCAGGGGCCTGCAGCGGATCGCGCAGCATGTGCTCGTAGGAACTCAATCGACCATTGCCAGTCAGTTCTGAGCCCGTATTGCTCCCGGCCGACTGTTGCAGTTTCTCTGCGAGATAACTCTGAAAGCGGGCAAAATAGTCGGTCGCCCGCTGACTTTGCAGGGTACTTTGCATTTGCTCCCGCAAGTACTTCATTTTGGTTGGCGCCTGGGGGTCGCCGTAAATCGGGTTGGGAACGTCAACGGGATGGGGCTGCGCGGACGTCGCAGCATCATCGGCCGCCCAAGCTGATAACGTCACCGAACTGAGTAATCCGGCAGTGATTGTGAAAACTCGAAACAAGTTAAAGGGCAACATTTCACCATTCCCCACGGTATGCCTTTTCTTCGAACAGAGCCAAATGGAACTTGTTACCCTACACCAAAGGTTGGCATAGTGCAATGGTCCCTAGCCCTGCGGCGAGCAGACGTGGAAGATCGTGGTCGAGGCGATGGAGGCCATCCCCGCAGGCTTCGCGGTGCCGCTGAAGGTCGAAGTAAAGGCGGGCAGGACGTGGGCGGACTGCAAGTGAACCCCGAGACCCGAGCGCCCAGGCGATCGCCAAGATTCAGTTTTCGCACAAATGGAACCAAAGAGTATTGCAGTCTTGATCTGATTATTCACATAGCCCTATTTGTTACTTGACGCAACCACCGATGGTCCCAACGAACTGGACGGCATACCGACGCGCGACGGCAAAGGCAATATACGCGTCAACACGATGAGCAGCACGTTGCTGGCTGGGCCTGGTTTCGGCTATTTGATGCTGTACATTTCCCGCGAGGGAATGCAAACCGTTTACGGCAATCCGCTGCCGAAGGTCCTATCCAGCGTGCTTCGGTGCCCCACCTCCGCTCGCAAAGCTGCGAACGATAATCGCATCGGCCGCGTCTCTCCGATAAAAGATGCCCTTTTTCCCGCATGTTGCGTCAGTCGGACTTGAGGTTGCCTTGCGCGGAGCGCGGGGAATACAATAGGTTGACATCCGCCTATGCCGTCCCGATCCAGTCGAGAGCGTTTTCGCCAGTACCGCCGCGAGGTTCGCGCGCGGACTTTCGATCCATCCAGCAACGGCTCGCCAGCCGCAAGCGGGTATTCGGCCGCGCCGCGGCAGCGGTACGGCGAGCGCACGAAACACCGCCGCTCGCGAAGTTTTTTCCAACTGCTCAGGGAGTTTTGGGGGCTGATCCGCCCGCATCGCGCTACGATCTACGTCGCCTTGGGCACACTCAGCGTCTCGACGCTCTTGGGACTGGCGCCGCTCTACGGTACGAAGATCGTCTTCGACAACATCCTCGGCGAGCGCCCGCTGCCACAGCGGCTGACGCGCATCGTGGCCCTGCCGGCCGACCGCGCCCAGTTGCTGGGCGTCGTGGCCGTAGTGATGGTCGCGCTGGCCGTGGCGTGCCAATTGGTCAGCCTGTGGTCGAGGTGGAACTCGACGCGGGCGCTGCAGCTTGTTCGCGTATCGGTCCGCAAGCAGGTCTTCGACCATGCCGTGCGGCTGCCGCTGCATCGCGTGTACGATCTGAAGTCGGGTGGCGTGGCCTCGATCCTCCGTGAAGACGCCGGGGCCATCGCCGATCTGATCTTTTCGTTGTTCTACAACCCCTGGCGGGCGATCATCCAACTGCTGGGCGGCGTGGCGGTGCTGGCATTCGTCGATTGGCGGCTGCTGCTGGGGTCGCTGGTGCTGCTGCCGATCGTGTGGATGACGCACCGCACGTGGATCGGCCGCATCCGGCCGCTGATGCGCGACATACGCAACACGCGGCAGAACATCGACGCCCACACTACCGAGGCCTTTGGTGGGATGCGGATCGTCCGCGCGTTCGCGCGGCAGGAGTACGAGTCAGGCGCGTTCACCCGCGGCGGAAACTTCATGAGCCGGCAGGAAGTTCTCGCGTGGTTGTGGATGCGCGGGATCGACGTAACGTGGTCGGTCCTCATCCCCGTCGCTACGGCCACGCTGCTTTATTTTGGCGGCCGGCAGGTGCTTGCCGATAGCGAGCTGCTCAAGGCCCATCTCATCAAGCCGGAGCAGGCGCTCACCGTGGGCGACCTGGTGATGTTCCTGTCGTACCTCGTCGCGCTCTTGGGACCGATCGCCACGTTGGCGGCCAGCGCGACCGGATTGCAGACGAGTTTGGCGGCGCTGGATCGAGTGCTCGATCTGATGAAAGAGCCGCGGGAGATGCCGTCGGCAAGCACCGCCGTCACGCTGACGAAGTCGCAAGTACAAGGGCGGATCGTGTTCAAGGATGTGAGCTTCGCGTATCCGCCGGCCAAATCTAGCGACGGCAAGTCGCGAGACGGCAAGTCGACACCGGAGAATTCAGAATCGCACGCAGGCGCCGCTGTGCCGGTACTACGCGACATTGATCTCGATGCGGCGGCGGGGCAGGTCGTCGCGCTCGTTGGGCCTTCGGGCGCCGGCAAGACGACGCTCTGCAATCTCGTCGCGCGGTTCTTCGATCCCACGAGCGGCTCAATCGCGCTGGACGGCCGTGACATCCGCGATATCACGATCGATTCGTATCGCCGCTTGTTCGGCATCGTCGAGCAGGATACGTTTCTTTTCGACGGCACGATTGCCGAGAACATCGCCTATGGCCGGCGAAACGCCACGCGCGCCGAGATCGAGCAGGCCGCGAGTTCGGCGAATGCGGAGGAGTTTATAAAGAACCTCTCCGCCGGGTATGAGACCTTGATCGGGGAACGGGGCGTAAAACTTTCCGCCGGCCAGCGGCAACGGATCACCATCGCCCGAGCGCTCCTGGCCGATCCCCGCATCCTCATTTTCGACGAGGCGACGAGCAATCTCGATACGGAATCGGAACGTCTTATTCAAGCGAGCCTGCAGACGTTGATGCAGGGCCGCACGAGTTTCGTCATTGCCCATCGCCTGAGCACGATCGCCCATGCCGACCGCATCCTCGTCATGGAAAAGGGTCGGATAGTCGAGCAAGGCCGGCACGAGGAGCTGATGCAAACGAACTCGCGCTATCGCGAGATGGTGCTACTGCAAACTGCTTCAGTTTGACGACCTTCGCTTCCTGCGATTCTCCGTTGCGGTGCATGCCCAGACCTTACCACGCGACAGCCGAGATCCAATAGATGAGCAGGATTACGATTGAGCGATAATCGTTTTGTTTTCGCGACAGGTCAACAATCCACGACCAGTGGTTTCGGTTCTTCATGAATGCGGGCACTCGGTTGTTGCGTTACGATAATCGGCCGACGTTCCTTCATTATGACCGCGGCGCACTTGCTCGTATGACAGGATTTCTGAGATTATTTACGTCATTTCACTGGATCGAGATCGGGCGGCAGATTATGATCGACAATCGTGAAGCAGTTGACAACGGTAAGCAGGTCCCGCAGGGCATCCTCTTTGCCTGCGACGCTATATGCCTGTCGAAAGGAGCGTTCCATCCCAACGGCAAGTTCAAACCGGGCGAGGACTGGCAGAACAAGAAAGACAAGGAGGCAGCGCCTCCGCCTGCCCTTTTCAGGGCTCGGTGGCTGCCCTTCAGCCGATGCTCAAAGACATCGGCCATGGCGACCAGCTTGATGGGACCGCTTTTAGTAGCCAGGGCGTTTGCCGCCGCCCCCGTCCCCCGACCGCCACAGCCGACCAGAGCCAGCCGAATCGTGTTGTTCTCGGCAGCATGGACGGCCGGGATAGCGACGCCGGCCAATACCGAAGCTGCGGCAACCCGGCCCGTATTCTTCAGAAATTCACGACGCGACGTATCTCGAACGTTCTTTGTATTCATAATTGAATCCTCTCTTTGTAGCCCTTGGCAACTGACCGGTCCACCAGTTCTCTATTATAGCGAACAGATTGCCTTCGGGTTAGAATGGCTAAATCGGAAATGTCGGAAGTCGCGACCATTTACGTCGATCAGAAGCAATCCGACACCCGTAGGAAACAACGACCGTGAAACCCTCCCTATTCACCCTCTCCGCCCTGCTGCTGACTCCGCTGGCGGCGCTATATGCCGCTGACGCACCAATACCCGCGGCCAAATCGACCATTGACCGCCACGCACTGGTGACGCGGCACAACATCACTTGGAATGAAGTCGCCGGTCGCCTGCCCCTGGGAAATGGCGAGTTCTGCTTCGGTACCGATGGTTCAGGTCTGCAGACCTTTGCCGGCAATTCCATGTCCCACTGGGGCTGGCACAGCTTCCCGCTACCGGAGGGCTGGACTCCAGATCGTGTACCGGCGACAGGGACCTTCCAGAAGGGCCGCAATACTGGCGGGGACAATTTTCCTGCCGGCACGGATGCCATTCGTACCTGGATGTTCGACAATCCTCACATAATGAATCTCGGACGTCTTCGCCTGATGCGCCCAGGTGGACGCGTCTTGATGCCCAACGACATCACTGGTCTGAAACGAACCCTCGATCTGTGGGCGGGCGTGCAAACCTCGCGTTATCGGATCGCTGGCCAGGAAGTGAACGTCGAGACCTGTGTGCATCCGAGCCTCGACTTGGTGGCGGTTCGAATCGAGTCGCCGCTGGTGGCCAGCGGCGAATTGGAAGTAGCTTTGGACTTCGCCTATCCGTCATTACAGAATTCGGCCTGGGTGGGCGACTTCACCCGGACCAGCGGTCATGCCACCATCGCGACGTGCCAGGGTGAACGACGCATCGATTTCACGCGCAGGGTCGATGCGGTCACCTATCATGCCGCGCTTGCCGTGGGGCACGGCTGTTCCATTCGCGCACCGAGACCCGCTTCAGCCGTGAAGAAGCTCGTCATCAAACGTGCCGAATACGGGGCCGGTGACAAATGGGTCGACGTGACCGCCAAGGTTGCTGCCGCAGTCCTGGACGACCGAATCGCACAATTGGTAAATTTTCAAGCCCTGGGTGCGGATCCGGCGCCGGGCGTCCCCAAAAGGTTGAAGGTCACCTATTCCCTCGATGGCGTGGAGGAGAAAGCGGAAGTCCCCGACAATCAGACTCTGTTGATACCGGCCGGCGTCAGCAATTCCTATACGGTGTCGGCACACGGAACGAAGGTCATGGCCCTCGTCTGTGCCTTTTCTGTCAAGCGATTGCCGTCCATCCTGCCATCCTGGGCTGAAACAAAGGCTGCCTGCGTCGCGCGCTGGGAGAAGCACTGGAGCACCGGTGGCGCCATCGATTTCTCTGCCAGCAAGGATCCGCGGTGGAGGGAATTGGAACGCCGCATAGTACTCTCGCAATACCTAATGGCGGCCATGTCCGCTGGCAGTTGGCCCTCGTCTGAGAACGGCCTGCTGGGCATCGATGGTTGGCGTGGCCAGTTCCACATGGAGATGGTGTGGTGGCACCTCGCCCATTATGCTCTCTGGGATCGCTGGGCAATGGGTGACAAGGCCATCAGTTGCTACCAGCGTTTTGCCCCGGCGGCGCGGGAACTGGCTGCCCAACTCGGCTACAAGGGCCTGAAATGGCAGAAGTCGGTGGGACCCGAAGGCCGCACTGCACCATGGGTTGGCAATCAGGTGTTGCTGTGGAAACAGCCGCATCCGATCTTCTTCGCCGAATTGGAGTATCGCCTGCGTCCGACTCGTGCCACCGTCGACAAATGGGCGGACATCGTCCAAGGCACCGCCGAGCACATGGCCGACTATCCCAGCAAAGATGAGAAGACCGGCATCTATTCCCTCACGCCGGCCATGCCGCCGAGCGAACAGGGTATCACCCGCGACACGGTGTTCGATCTCGCGTACTGGCGCTGGGGCCTGGACAAGGCCCAGCAGTGGCGGCAGCGGCGGGGTTTGGAGCGCGACTCGCATTGGGACGAGGTGCGCCGCAACCTGGCGCCTCTGCCGGTGGTCGATGGCCTGTTCGTCCATTCGGTGGAATGGACGGACACCTACACCAAGCGCGCCTGGGAACATCCCGATCCGGTAGGTGTCTTGGGCATGTTACCGCCTGTGGCGGGCGTGGATTCCGAGACGGCGCGGCGCACGGTCGTCAAGGTCTGGACGACCTGGGATTGGAACCGTTGCTGGGGCTGGGATTTTCCCTGGATGGCTATGGCCGCCGCGCGTGCCGGCCAGCCGCGGATTGCGGTGGATGCCTTGCTCAAGGATAATTCCAGGAACAGCTATTCCATCGAGGGGATCAATGGCGGTTGGTATCTGCCTGGGAATGGAGGCCTGCTCTATGCCGTGGCGATGATGGCCGCGGGCTGGGACGGCGCGCCCGAGAGGTCGGCTCCAGGTTTCCCGGATGATGGATCATGGGTAATGAAATGGGAAGGGTTGAAGAAGGCACCATGAGAAACCTCAAATGAAACGAACTGCATTGCTGACGATTACCGCCCTGCTGTTGGCTCCGCTGGCCGCGCTACACGCAGCCGATGGGTCGAAAACAGCCGCCAGGCCCAACATCATCTTCATCCTGATAGATGATCAAGGCTACGGCGATTTCTCCTGTCACGGCAATCCGGTGCTCAAGACGCCTAACTTCGATCGGTTGCACGACGAGAGCGTGCGGTTTACCGATTTCCACGTCAGCCCCACCTGCTCGCCCACGCGATGTTCGCTGATGACGGGACGACACGAGTTCAAGTCGGGGGTGACGCACACGATCATGGAACGCGAACGAATGAGCCTCAAGGCGACAACGCTGGCCGAGGTGCTCCGCTCATCCGGCTATACAACCGGCATCTTCGGCAAGTGGCATCTCGGCGATGAACCGGACCATTGGCCCGACAAGCGCGGCTTCGACGAGATGTTCATCCATGGGGCGGGCGGCATCGGACAGTCGTATCCCGGAAGCTGCGGCGATGCGCCGGGCAATACCTACTTCAGCCCGGCCATCCTCCACAATGGCAAATTCGAGAAGACCGATGGCTATTGCACGGACGTCTTTTTTCGCCAGGCAACGCAGTGGATGGAGTCGGTGAAGGGGCGGCAGCCGTTTTTCTGTTACCTTGCCACCAACGCCCCGCACATGCCGTTACAGGTTCGGCCGGAAGACGAGCGTCGCTACGCCGGCAAGGTGCGGCCTGACGTGGCCAAGTTCTTCGGCATGTTGGCCAATATCGACGACAACGTGGGCCGGTTGTTGGCCCGCCTCGACGAGTGGGGCATCCAGCGGCAGACGCTGGTCATCCTCATGAACGACAACGGCGGCACCGTCGGCGTTCCGCTGTGGAATGCGGGCATGCGGGGCGAAAAGGTCACGCCCTGGGAAGGTGGCACGCGCGCGGCCTCGTTCTGGCGCTGGCCAGGCGCGCTGAAGCCAGCCGACGTTGACCGATTGGCGGCACACATCGATGTTTTTCCCACGTTGGCGGAACTTGCGGGAGCGAAGGTCCCGCAGCAGGTCGCCAAGAAGTTCGACGGCCGGAGCCTCGTGCCATTGCTGAGGAACCCCGCCGCAGCCTGGCCTGACCGCTGTCTGTTCACCCATGTCGGCCGTTGGCCCAAGGGCCAGGCGGCCGCGTCGAAATATCGGCAATGCCGCGTTCGAAACCAGCGGTACAGCCTGGTCTGCGACACAAAGGACGGATCGAAACGCTGGGAACTGTACGACCTGAAAGCCGACTACGGCGAGAAGCACGACATCGCCGGAGAGCATCCGGAGATCGTCAAACAATTGGAAACTGCCTACGATGCATGGTGGAAAGAAGTCCTGCCTTGTATGGGAAATGAGACGGCGGTTGGCCCGGCGGTCAATCCCTTCAGAGAACTCTATTGGAAGCAATTCGGCAAGAAGAAAAGCGGATAGCAGTGCATAATAGGACAGGTTTCCACCTATGTACGAAAGCCCCCTTAATGAACAAGACATCAAGATACTCTCTCGTGGTCTTCATCACCGCCCTACTGCTGGCGCCGCGGGCCACGTTGCACGCGACGGAACCGGTGGCAGAGGTCTCCGCCGCGCAACGCATGGCCCGCTATAACGTCGTCTGGAACAGTCCATCGCAGGATGCGTCCGGCGTGATGCCCATCGGCAACGGCGACATCGGCGCCGGCGCGTATGCAATCGAGAATGGCGACTTATATCTGCTGCTGTCGAAAAATGACGCGTTCAATTCCTCCGGTGAACTCTACAAGACGGGGCGCGTGCGGGTGTCGCTCAACCCCAATCCGTTCAAGTCCGGCAGGCCGTTCCGGCAGACACTGGACTTGTCGAGTGGCTCGATCCGGATCGAGGCGGACGGCGTGACGGTACGGGTCTGGGTGGACGCGCTGCGGCCCGTCTATCACGTCGAAATCGCAGCCCCCCGCGAGATCGCGGTCCGCGTCCGGCCGGAGTTCTGGAAGCGTCCGGACGGCACGCAGGACGTGCGGCTCGATCGCGGCGGGAGAATTCTTTGGTATTTTCCCGTCGGCGACAAAAGCGTCTACCCGGCCGACTTGAAGACCTACCAGGTCGAGCACATGGCAGCCACGTTCCCGGATCCCTACCGTTTCAACACGTTTGGGAACCTGATCGAGAGTCCGACGTTGGCGCTCAACGAGGGCGCGCTTGCAGGGAGGGGGAAGTCTTTCGACATCCGCATCCATGCCTGCTCGATGCAGACGCCCAAAGCTGCGAACTGGATCGAGGCCATCGAGAAGCAGGCAGCGCGTCCGGTGGACGCGACGAGGGACTGGGAAAAGCACTGCGCGTGGTGGGCCAGCTTCTGGAAGCGAAGCTGGATCATCGCCTCGGACAACACGGTGCCAGCGGACGCGCGGGAGAAATTCAAGGGCGAGGCTCCGCCCGACGGCCGCCGCGACGAGGAGGACGGTGCCGCGCTGGCGACGCAGAGTTACAACGTCTTCCGCTTTTTGATGGCCTGCCAGAGCCGCGGCCGGATCCAGACCAAGTTCAACGGCGGGATCTTCACCCAGCAGTTGCGCGTGAAAGCGAAAGACGACAAGCCCGGATCCGCTGCCGTTCCACAGCCGCAGGGAACGCGACTCACGGGCGAAGACGACCGGCTGTGGGGACGCCGCTTCACATACCAAAACCAACGCCTGCTGTACTGGCCACTGCTGGCCGGTGGCGACTTCGACCTGATGAAGCCGTTCTTCGATTACTACTCGAACCTGCTTCCCATGCGAAGGGCCATCACGCAGGCTTGGTTCGGGCACGACGGCGCCTATTACCGCGAGAACATCGCCCCCACCGGTGGTGAATGGGATTGTGACAAAGGTAGCCACCCACCGAAAACCAGGCCCGGCGAAAAACACGAGGGTTGGTATCACGATTATTACTTCACCAGCGGCCTGGAGACGACCGCGATGATGCTCGACTACGTCGATTACACGGGCGATACCGCCTTTCGCGACCGCGTGCTGGTGCCCTTCGCCCGGGAGGTCCTGCTGTTCTTCGACAAACACTATCTGCGGGGCGCGGACGGCAAACTCCGCCTCGACCCGGCGCAGGTGATCGAGACCTGGTGGATCGCCGTCAACCCGGCGCCGGATGTGGCCGGACTGCGGTTTTGTTTGGACGAATTGTTGGCCATGAAAGCCGGGACGGACGAAGACCAGGCTGGTTGGCGCAAGTTTCGCACGGAAATTCCGGAGGTGCCCATGCGGACCGTTGAAGGTCGCAAGGCCCTTGCCCCCGCCGACAAATACGAGAAGCAGTCTAACTGCGAGAACGGCGAACTCTACCCGGTCTTTCCTTTCCGCTGTTTTGGGTTGGGCCTCGGTTCAGGCGAACTCGTGGCTTGGACGATGCAACATCGCACCTGCAAGGACGTTTTTGGCTGCGCCTGCTGGACGCAGGATCAAATCCACTGGGCCTATGCCGGTCATGCCGCGGAGGCGGCCAACGGACTGGTGCAGCGATTCCGCATCGCCTCGACCGCGTGCCGCTTCCCGCTGTACGGTCGCGAGGGACCGGATTCCTGTCCGGACTTCGATCATTTCGGCGCCGGCTCGGTGGCCTTGCAACGGATGCTCGTGCAAGAAGCGGGGGGAAAAATTCTGCTCCTGCCGGCATGGCCGGCGGATTGGAATGTGGACTTCAAACTGCATGTGACGCGTGGCGCGGTCCTCGCCGCAACGGTGAAAGACGGCAGGCTGATCGCGTGGGACATTCAGCCCGCCTCGCGAAAACCGGACGTGGTGCTCTGCCAGCCGCAGGCCAGCAAGCTGCTCGCCGTCCCATCCAATGTTCATCCGCTTCGCGTCGGTTTGGACCAGAACGGAGAGAACCGTTTTCGCGGCGAGATCGGGCGCGTGACGATGTTTCGGGGCAAGCTTTCGCCGCGGACGATTCGAGATCTGGCCGTCGGCGACCGAACCAAGCCCGTCGCGGCCCCGCAGGTTGTCGGTTGCCGGCTGAAGCCAAAGCCCGGTGATACGCTGCCGACGAGCGCCGCGGATTTTGTCGGATCGGTCTCCTTCGAAGCGTGGATCTGTCCCGCGGACAAAGAATCCGGCCGCGTGCTCGACAAACTCACGGCCGGCCAGAACGACGGCTTCTTGCTCGACACTTTTCCGGGTCTGAGCCTGCGACTGATCGTCGGCGATCAGCAGAGACTGGTCCAAAACGTATTGAAGCCCGGCGTCTGGCAACATGTGGCCGTAATACTCGACCGCGGTCTTCCCCGCGTGTTCCTCGACGGGCGACCAGCCGACTGAACGCAGTGGTCTTGGAGGAGTGACCAGTGGTGGCTAGCATTCCAATGCGGCTTGCCTTATCATATCTGACTTCTGGTTGGCTTCGATCCCACAACGTATTGGCTGCCGTGGACTCGGATCATGTCCTCACTCGAATTAAATGTTGCCGAATTGGCTGCTTGGGGGCTGCGAGAAGATCAGGCGGTGGCCTTCGTCGCAGCGATCGGGACAATGGATCAGCGGATGACTTCTGCCCAGATGTGGCAGTGGATCACACAAAATCTGCTGAGACCTGCGCACCCGATGGAGGTCCATGAGCAACTGCACGCTCGGGTCTTTGCCGATTGGGACTCCGCTAACGGCCCGGCGCCGGCTTGGTTCCCCGCAGAACCGGATTCCAGCAACATCGCCTGGCTGATGCGCAAGGCGGGTGCGAAGGACTATCGCAACCTGCATGCTTGGTCGGTCTCCCAGCGGCGCGAGTTCTGGGCGACGATGGTTGATCGACTGGAGGTGCAGTTCCGCGAGCCCTTCACGAGTGTCTTGGAGCTGCCCGACGGACTCGAGCACCCGCGCTGGCTCGTGGGCGCAAAACTGAACGTCGTGGACAGTTGCTTTCGAGCGCCCGATAGTTCCCTGGCGGTGATCCATCAGGCAGAGGACGGGCCCATCGAACGCATGTCGGTTGCCGAGCTACGGTCCATGGCAGGACGGGTGGCCAACGGACTGGCGGAACTCGGACTGAAGGCGCACGACCGCATCGCGATCGACATGCCCATGACCGTGGAGTCGGCGGCGATCTACCTCGGAGCTGTGGCAGCGGGGTGCCCGGTGGTGGCCGTGGCCGACAGCTTTGCCCCGGCCGAGATTGCCGTGCGTTTGGAGATCGGCCAGGTCCGTTGCATCTTCACGCAGGATTTCGCGACTCGCCTCGGCAAGCGTCTACCCCTGTATGAGAAAGTACGTGCCGCCGGTGCGCCACAGGCCATCGTCTTGCCCTGTGGCCCAACCGTTGACTGCGCGCTTCGTGACGGAGACCTTGCCTGGCAGGAGTTTCTTTCCGACCGGGCGAACTTCGAGGCAGTGCCTTGCGGTCCGCAGGATGCCACGACAGTCCTTTTCTCCTCGGGCACGAGCGGCGAGCCAAAGGCCATCCCCTGGGACCAGACTACGTCGATCAAATCCGCCGTTGATGCGCACCTACACCACGACATCCGTCCGGGTGACGTGCTCTGCTGGCCGAGCAATATCGGCTGGATGATGGGACCGTGGTTGGTCTACGCCGCTTTGATGAACAAGGCCACCATGGCGATCTTCTCCGGTGCGCCAACCACCCGAGCGTTCGGTCAGTTCGTCCAGGACGCCAGAGTGACCATGCTCGGCCTGGTTCCGAGCCTAGTCTCCGCGTGGCGGAGCACGGGCTGCCTGAACGGGCTGGACTGGTCGCGGATCCGGGCCTTCAGTTCCAGCGGTGAATGCTCCAATCCGCGGGATATGTTGTTCCTAATGTCGCGAGGCGGGTACAAGCCCGTGATCGAATACTGCGGCGGAACGGAGATCGGAGGCGCTTATATCGCGGGCACGGTGGTCCAGCACGCCGCGCCGGCCACGTTCTCCACGCCGGCCTTGGGCAGCGATCTGGTCATTCTGAATGAAGAGGGCAGGCCCGCCGATTGCGGCGAGGTATTCCTGATTCCGCCCTCGATGGGGCTGAGCACGAGTATGCTCAACCGCGATCACCACGAGGAGTATTACGCCGGCACTCCGATGGGACCCCAGGGCCAATTGCTGCGCCGCCACGGCGACCAGATGCAACGTTTCGCCAACGATTACTTCCGTGCGCACGGGCGGGCGGACGATTGCATGAATCTCGGCGGCATCAAGGTAAGCTCTCTTGAGATTGAAGAAGTTGTCGGAGACGTCGAGGGCGTTTCCGAGGCGGCTGCCGTCGCGGTCTCTTCCCCTGAGGGAGGACCGAGCATGCTCGTCGTGTACATCGTCCCGGCCGGGGAGATGCAGTGGTCTGCAGACGACCTGCGTTTCGCGATGCAGCAGGCGATTGCCGCCAGGCTCAACCCGCTGTTCAAGATCCATGACGTCGTTATTACCGATTCGCTACCCCGTACGGCGTCGAACAAAGTGATGCGCCGTACACTGCGCGCAGAATACGAAAAGCAGATATCATAGCCGGAGGTCGGCTCTCTTGCCGACCCGATAAGGATCCTCGCAATGCAAGAACGGGTAATGCTGATCACCGGGGCAGGCAGCGGGATCGGGAACGGACTGGCAGAACTCGCTGCCCGCGACGGCTGGCAGGTGATCGTGACCGACCTCGATCGGCACGCCGCTGACGAAACCGTGCGGACCATCGTCGCCAACGAAGGCAAGGCCGAACCATTCGCGCTGGACGTGACCAGTGCGGACAGCATTCAACGGGTCATTGAGGCGCTGGGGGAACGGTGCGTCGACGTGCTCATCAACAACGCTGGACTCCAGTACGTTGCCAGCCTGGAAGACTTCCCCGAGGACCAGTGGGACTTGCTCGTCCGCGTCATGCTCAACGGCACGTGCAAGATGACCCGGGCCGTCCTGCCCGGCATGAAACGTCATGGTTTTGGCCGCATTGTCAACATTGGCTCGATCCACTCGCTGGTAGCCTCGCCGTTCAAGAGCGCGTACGTGGCGGCCAAGCATGGCCTGTTGGGTTTTGCCAAGGTCATTGCCCTGGAGACGGCCCAGACAAACATCACGATCAATACGATCTGCCCATCTTATGTACGAACCGCCTTGGTTGATAAGCAGATCGCCAGCCTGGCGAAAGAACACGGCATCAGCGCGGATGACGTGGTCCGAGACATCATGCTCAAACCCATGCCCAAAGGCGTCTTCATCTCCATCGAGGAACTGTACGGTGTGGTCGCCTTCCTCGTCAGCGAGTGTGCCCGCAACATCACCGGCCAGATCATCTTGGTCGACGGCGGCTGGACCATCCAGTAACGGCGATTCCATTTCCGGAAATACAATTGGGTTGCGTCCACTGGGCGGCCAATCGACAGTGAACCGTCCGACGTTGAGGACATTGACACACTCGCGGATAACGGGGAACAAGAGGTGGAAATGGACACCGCTGCGTGTTTTCTCAACTTACTTGCTTTTCTGGCAGGCATCGATCAATATATGACCTGTTCAGTCTGAATCCTCGCAAACCTTCCCACCTACCGCCAGGAGGTCTCTTGTGAAAATTGCCATTTCGTGCCTGTTCTCAATAACTCTTGTCCTTGGAACCATGGCCTTCGCCCCAGCCCGAGCTGCAGGGGAACTGACCAAACCGGCTGTCGAAATGCCCGAGCAACGTGCCGCCCGCATGCGTTGGTGGCGTGAGGCCCGATTCGGCATGTTCATCCATTGGGGAGTCTATGCCGTGCCCGCCGATGGCGAATGGTACATGACCAACAACCATGTTCCGCTGGCCCAGTACGAAAAGTATGCCACGAAATTCAATCCGGTGAAGTTCGACGCCGATCAGTGGGCCCGGATTGCGCACGATGCGGGCATGAAATACCTGGTGATCACGGCGAAGCATCACGACGGATTTTGCATGTTCAAGACGAGCACCACGAAATACAACATCGTCGACGCGACGCCGTGGCATCAAGATCCGCTCGCCAAGTTGAGCACGGCGTGTAAACGGCATGGCGTGCGATTCTGCTGCTACTATTCGATCATGGATTGGCATACGCCTTACCAGACGGCCGCCAAGTCCGACGATAAACACCCCGACTACAATCCGACGAAGTTCTCCAGTGCCGAACAGAAGGCCAAATACACGTCCTATATGAAGGCGCAGCTCAAGGACCTGATCACGCAGTACCATCCGGGCGTCATCTGGTTCGACGGCGGCTGGATCGGTTGGACCTCGGAAGACGGAAAGGACCTGGTCGGCTACCTCCATCAACTCGATCCGCAACTGATCGTCAATGACCGGGCCAACGGGTCGGGTGACTTCGGCACACCCGAGCAAAGTATCCCGGCGTCGGGACTCAACCGCGACTGGGAAACTTGCATGACGATCAATGGCAATTGGGGCTTTTCTGCCAACGATCATAATTTCAAATCGACGTCGGAACTGCTTCGTAACCTGATCGACATCGCCAGCAAGGGTGGGAACTATCTGCTCAACGTTGGTCCGACCGACGAGGGCATCATCCCCGCGCCGGAGGTCGAGCGGCTGAAGGAGATGGGTGATTGGCTCAAGACGAATGGCGTGGCGCTCTATGGCACCACGGCCGGTCCTTTCAAGAAGCAGCTTGCCTGGGGCCGAGCGACGCAAAGACCGGGCAAACTCTTCCTCACCGTATTCGATTGGCCGAAGAACGGCTCACTTCTGGTGCCGGTGAACGGCCAGGTCGCGAAGGCTTACTTGTTGTCACGGCCGGACGAGACACTCAAGGTCGATAGCGACGCGAACGGAATTCGCGTGACGGTGCCGAAGGAGAAACCCGATGCGATCGCTAGCGTCGTGGTTCTCGATATCGAGAGGGCGAAGGTTACTTCGTTCCTTGGTCCGGCCACCGATGGATCGATCCGCCTCGCCGCAACCGACGCCGAAATTACGGGATCGCATTTGGCGGTTGAAGGAAGCGATCCGGCGAACCTCGGCTATTGGATCGATGCCAACGACTACGCCGCATGGACGTTCCGTGTCGAGAAGGCCGGTTCATACACGCCGGAGCTAACGTATTCCGCGCAGCCCGGTTCGGGCGGCAGCCAGATCGAACTTTCCGCCGGCAACCAGAAATCTTCAGCGACGATCGCGCAAACCAAGAACTGGGCAGATTACAGGCCGCTTGTGTTATCGGCATTGAAGCTAGAGGCCGGCAATGTGACGATTACGCTCAAGGCGACGAGAATGCCTGGCGGTGCCGTGATGAATCTTCGGTCGATTATTCTGAAACCGACGAAGTAGGTTTCGTTGCAGGCAGTACAACGGGTAGGTTGTCTTCCACAACGATTGGATTCGTCGACGTCGGCGGGTTGGCCTACGGTTGATGAACAAGTACGATGTCGCCTCGCCATCCAGATGCTGCGTTCCGAGCCGGTCGACACCGCCGAGGCGGCTGCCAGTGTTCGGCTTAAGCATGTGCAACGGCACGGCCGTACACGAGCCGTTGGGCCGGAACCCCTGTTACATCTTAGCAGTAACGGTCATCAAAATATGGACCGGAATCAGCCAATTCATCAGCGGGCGGCGCATGTAGAACAAGCGCGGAGCATTTGGCGACAAAACAATTCTAGCCCCATCATCGTGCATCAATGTGCCATTTCAAAAATGGTCCTTTGATACCGCGTAAAATCGGCCTTTTTCAATCACAGTGTCATTTCCGTGCCGAAGTTGTTCAAAAGACGCGTACCACTTGCGCGGCCAGCAAGGCACTTCAACGGTAAGTAATTATTGACGTGCTCATAACAATTGTGACCTATGCTTTCGCATACCCTACTTCTGCGCGCAATGCCTCAACAAACCAATCGCGAGATTACAAATCGATCTGCCGTCACCACGGCGGCCAGCCCAAACCATGACAGCACTTGTTGAACATGCAGCGGCCCTGGAAATCCGGCAGAATTACCCGGCCATTCGTCGCCCTCTCCAATGGCAGGCGGTTTATCTCGCTAACATCTCGATTTCTCGTTCAAGTCCTAGAGATGGCAGCCGCAGCAGTGATTAACGACCTTGCGACGAATTATCATTTACCAAAGGTGGTGACTGGTTTCTGTAAGTTTGAGGAAAGGAACATATTAAACCATGTTGACTGCAAGAGACCTTCAAATCTCTGACATCATTACCGTTTCACCCGAAGCGACAGTGCAAGAGACAGTCGAAACTCTGATAACGCATCGGGTCTCCGGGTTACCGGTCGTCGATTGTGATGGTAAGATCCTCGGTGTCATTTCGGAGCTTGCATTGCTTGCCATCGTCTACGAACCGGACATTGTCAACAAACCAGTCAGGGACTACATGACGAAGGATGTCATTTCGGTGGAACCGGGCACCCCCATCGCAAGGATTACGGATTTGTTTATTCTTCACAGGATTCGTCGGATTTTCGTTGTGCAGGAAGGCAAATTGGTTGGGCTGATAAGCCGCCGCGACATCCTGAGAGCCTCAATCGAGTCTCGTCGAGTGCTTTCCGGTGTGTAGTGACCGACGCTGTCGCGGCTGGGCACAATGAACGTAAACGAGCAGATCATCATGAACCATGAGACGCCGGCGCCAAACGACACTCAGGTAACCGATACCGACAAGCGGACGAGCAATCGTAGTCGGTATTCGGCGATCCAACGCGTTGCATTTCACGAGGAAGCACAAATCCCATCCACTGTGAAGTTCGCGCCGATGCGTTGCAGAGATATCTCGCCCCGCGGTATCGCATTCTTCGTGTCCAGTTCTCCGGTCACTCAGTTTTGCACCGTGGCTCTCACTCGGGGCGAGACGGTGATTTACATTCGATGCCGCGTGGTTCGTACATGTCCCCCGGACAACAATAATGGCGAATGGCTGGTCGGTGGCGAATTTCTTGAACGGAACGATCGTCTCGCCTGACAGTTTTCCATGCGATTTGGATCCAATTGCAGCAGGACCGAAATGCACTCACTAGGGAGTGCGATTAAGTGCGGCTCGCTCCTCCTGGTTGCCGAAATAGTCCTCTGCCAACTCGGGCAGGACCAGGATATCGACGCAGGAGTTCTCGGTACGGCTTTCTGCCCCCTCGCGAATTGAATGCGGTTCATTGGCGCCGGCCTGGCTAAGGCGAATGCGATCGACCTCGACGCCCGCTTTCACCAAGTAGTTCATCGTCGCCAAGCAACGGGCGTAGGAGAGTTGCCAGACATCTTGTTTGCCCTCAGATGGGGCCTCGCGCTGCCGGGCATGGCCGCGGAGTTCGATTTTTTGCCGCTTTCCCATCAAGAGCGGGAGAATCTGCTTCAACTGTTTCTCGGCCTTGGCGTCGAGTTCCGTGGAATCTTCGCCAAACGATAAGACGGTGCCCATCCCTTGCTCCTTGCCGTTGTTCAAGACGAACAAGGTCGGCTTGCCTACACCGCTGGAACGGTTCCCTTCGCCGGACCAGGCCTTCGGCCCGGTTTCCTCGATTTTGCGGCCGATGGGCCTGGGGGCGTTCTTCGTATGCTTGATGCCGGGCGGATCGCCAGGTGTGCGCGAAGGCATGAGCGTCTTGGAACCGGGCGCCAAAGGACCGGTGGTCGGCGAACCGGCGGCCTCAGGTCCTTTGGTCTTGGACATGGAATTGAAGGGGTCGTTGAAGTAGTGGGCCACGGCCATCTTCAATTGCTTGTTCTGGGCCGTAATCCACATGACCATGAAAAAGGCCATCATCGCGGTCACGAAGTCCGCATAGGCTACTTTCCAAGCTCCTCCGCCGTGGCCTGCCATTGTCGTTTACCCTATCTCCGTCCGGTTCGAAACCGCCGCTTGTTTGAAGTCATTCCCGCACTGTCGAACATCTTTGTTTCAGGAAGCCTCGACCTCGGCGAAGAGCTTATCCAATGCCTCGCGATCGATGCGGTATTCGGTGGACACGCCGCGCCGCGCATGATCCAAGGCGACCTTGGGAGGCAGGTCGTTGACGAATCCATGCATGACTTTTGCGATGGTGTTGAAGAAGTTCATCTCCGCGATGCCAAGGAAGTCCATGCGGCCGGCCAAGGGGTTCATGAACCCATAGGAAGCCAAAATCCCCAAGAACGTGCCGACGAGGGCCGCACCCACCTTTTCGCCGATTTCGTCCACCGGCCCGTCGATCGCCCCCATGGTGATCACGATCCCCAGCACGGCTGCCACGATGCCGAAACCAGGCAGGGCGTCGGCCGTCTTGGTAAGGGCCGCCACGCTAGCGTGGTGCTCTTCTTCGATGACCCTCAATTCAGTCTGCAGTAGCGAGGGCAGTTGCTCGGGTTTCACTGTGCCCTCGATGATCGGTGAGAGGGCGCCGCAGATGAATTCCGTAACGTGATGGTTCGACGCGATGCGCGGGTACTTCTTGAAGATGTCGCTTTCCTTGGCATTGGAAACGTGCTGCTCCAGAGCAATCAGGCCTTCGCGACGGGCGAGGCGAAACAAGTCGTAGAGCAACTTGAACAGTTCCTCGTAGGCCCCTTTGTTGAACGGGGTCCCCTTGAAACACTGCAACATGCCCTTGATAAGGTCGATGAGGACTTTCTTGGGCGCCATGACCATCAAGGCTCCCAAAGCGGCCCCGCCGATCACGAGGATTTCCGAGGGGTGAATGAGCGCCGGTATTTTGCCGCCGGACCAGACGAAGCCGGCCAGCACGCACCCAATGACCATGACGCATCCGGCAATAACAAGCATGAGCGTTCTTCAGGTTGTAGCGATTATGAGTTCTGCGGGACCATTTTGGTTTCAAGAATATCTAGCATAAAAACGACTGCGGTGGCCGTACATTTGCAAACCAACGGGGGGAATATTCGGCACTCCGGAGAGAATAAACGGGCGATGCCTGTTCCAACGGTTGCATGGCCGAGATGCGTGGCCGGCCGAATGTTTTGGTTCCGCCCTTGATTCCGCTTGTCTTCGGGACGAAAATATAGTACAAAACATCGGCACTTATTCATAAGTGCCGAGGAAATGGACCTAAGCCCGCCATGCTGAGTCCCGCAACGCAGCACATCCTGACACTTGCTCGCCAATCGGCCGTGCTTCGGCCGCGGGACCTCGACGAACATGGTCTCTCGCGAAAGCACCTAGTCCGGCTTTGCCAGGCGGGTTTGCTTCGCCGCATTGGCCGCGGGCTTTACGTCCTTTCTCAAGCCGAACCGACCGAAAACCGCACGCTGGCCGAGGTTGCCAAACGCGTTCCCGGCGGCATCGTATGCCTGCTTTCGGCCCTGCAGTTTCACCGCCTGACGACGCAGGCGCCCTACGAGGTTTGGCTTGCCATCGATCGCAAGGCATGGCGGCCGACGCCCACCGAGATTCCCGTGCGCATCTTCCGTTTCTCGGGCGATGCACTGAGCCAAGGGATCGAGGAGCATCTTATTGAGGGCGTGCCGGTGAGAGTTTATGCTCCGGCCAAGACCGTGGCGGATTGCTTCAAGTACCGCAACAAGATCGGGATCGACGTTGCCCTGGAGGCCCTGCGCGATTGTTGGAAGGAGCGGCGGGCTACGATGGACGAGTTCTGGCAGGCCGCCAAAATCTGCCGCGTTGCGAATGTCATGCGCCCGTACTTGGAGTCGCTGGCGTGAGTAAAGAACACCCGATCAACATGGCGGCATCGGTGCGGCAGCGACTGACGAACTTGGCCCATCAAAAGCACGAAGACTTCCAACTCGTGCTCACCCGTTATGCCTTGGAGCGGTTGCTTTATCGCTTGAGCCGATCCGAGCATCGCGACGAATTCGTACTCAAAGGGGCGTTGCTCTTTCAGCTTTGGGCCGACCAACCGCACCGGCCGACCCGCGATCTTGATCTGCTGGGGCGCGGCGACGATTCCATTACGCGCTTCGTGAAAATCTTCCAGAAAATCTGCAACTTGCCGGTCGAGGACGATGGTCTCGTGTTCCTCGCCCCATCCGTCCAGGGCGAACGAATCAAGGAGGACCAGGAGTACGAAGGGCTACGGTTGCGCATGTCTTGCCGCCTGGAAAACGCGCGGATTCCGGTCCAAATTGACATTGGCTTCGGCGACGTTGTGGTACCCGCTGCGACCGACGTGACGTATCCTGTGTTGTTGGATTTTCCCGCCCCCGTGTTACCGGCCTACTCGCGGGAATCGGTCGTGGCCGAAAAGTTTCATGCCATGGTCATGCTGGGTATTGCCAACAGCCGCATGAAGGATTTTTATGACCTGTGGGTCCTCGCCCGGCAGTTCGAGTTCCAAGGGCCGCTACTTGCGGAAGCGATCCGTGCCACGTTCCAACGGCGACGAACGGCCATCCCCAGTGGGCTTCCGTTGGCCTTGTCTCCCGAGTTCTGCCAGGATCCACGCAAGCGCGTGCAATGGCGGGCCTTTCTTGGCAAAGGCAAGCTCGATGCCGGAAACGCAGATCTGAGTGAGATCGTTGAGGCCCTCCGCGTGTTCCTGTTGCCCGTGATTACAGCGATTGCCGGAAAAGAGCCGTTGTCAATGGTCTGGCCGCGAGGCGGACCATGGCGTGAAATTGCCGAAAAGTAATCCGAGAAGGAGAGGGCTGCCAATCGCCGCGAAATCGGCTATATTACCCCGGCATGGAAGATCCTCACGTAGGTCAGGCCGACCATCTGTACATGGTGCCCGAGCTTGACATGCCTGTTCCGTCAGGCTGGAAAGCCTGACCTACTTTCGTGCCGGGGTAATACTGTGCGAAAATTGTACGTTCTTGATGCCTGGAGAGTGAGTAATCACAAGAGGCCCCATGTCATGTTCAAGTCAACGCTTTTCTTGCTTGCCTTCCTTCTCGCCACAACGCCACTCCCGGCCCAATCGCAGCCGCCTTTTGCCCGGGGCCACGTCTTCTTCGCCAGCGATTTTGAAAAGAGTGACGCGATTAAAGAGTGGTCCGGTCCCGGCGCTCTGGACTGCGGCTTCCAAGGTGGGCACGTGCTGGTCCTGAAATCGCCGACGGGGCAGGGGGGAGGCGGCGCGATTGCCGTCCGACGACTGCCCGTGGAAAAGATGCGCGGCTATGTCGTGCAGGTTTCAGCCCGGATCAAAGCCGAAAACGTCAGCCCAAAGCCGCTGCCCTATAACGGCGTGAAGTTCATGGCCGCCATCGTGGCCGACCACGAGAAGACATGGCCTGCGGCGGAACTCGGCGTGGGCACCTTCGATTGGCAAAAGGCCGTCTTTCGCGCTGTGGTCCCGGAAGACGCCCAGCAGATCGACTTGGTGGTCGGTCTGGAAGCGGTTTCCGGCGCCGCCTGGTTCGACGATATTCGCGTTATCGCCTGGAAGCCGCCGCCGGGCGATGGCCCTCGCGTCTCCACTGGTCCGGTCTACAAGGGCCACGATCTGCCGCGGCTGCGCGGGGCCATGGTCGGTCCCGAAATCGACGAGGAGGGCCTCCGCGTATTTGGCCGGGAGTGGAACGCCAACCTCATTCGTTGGCAACTTGTCCGGCTGGGGAAGTTCAACAATCCCTTGGACCTCGCGGCCTATGATCGCTGGTTGCAATCGGCACTGAAGAAACTGGACAGCGTATTGCCAATGTGCGAGAAATATGGCTTGCGGGTAGTTGTCGATCTGCACTCGCCGCCGGGTGGAGGCATTACGGGCGGCGGCTATGCCGGTTCGGATCGCGGCCTGTTCACCGACACGGCGAGCCAGCGGAAGTTCGTCGAGGTCTGGCGACACATTGCCCGGCGGTACAGAGATTCGCGGGCGATCTGGGGCTACGATCTGGCCAACGAGCCGGTCGAATCGACCGCGGGTGAGGAATTGGCCGATTGGCAGGGTTTGGCCCAACGTGCCGCGGAGGCGATCCGCGCAATCGATGCCCAGCGGACGATCATCGTCGAACCGCCGGACTGGGGCGATCCTTCGGGGCTGCGCGAGCTTTGTCCGCTTTCGGTCCCCAATGTGGTCTACAGCGTCCATATGTATCTGCCGCACGCCTTCACGCACCAAGGCGTCGGCGGTCGCGGCAAAAGCTATCGCTACCCGGGCGAGATCGACGGCAAGCAATGGGATAAGACCGCCCTGGAAGCGGCGCTCAAGCCGGCCGTCGATTTTCAGCGGCGCTACGGCGTCCATATATACATCGGCGAGTTCAGCGCGATTCGCTGGGCACCCGACGGCAGCGCCTGTCGCTACTTGAAGGACCTGATCGATATCTTCGAGGCCCACGACTGGGACTGGAGCTATCATGCCTTCCGCGAGTGGGACGGCTGGAGCGTGGAGCACGGCGGCATCCCCGACGATCATCGCCGCGCGGTTGTGCCGACGGACCGCGAGAATCTGCTAAGGTCGTGGTTTGCCAAGGATCGTAAGCCGGGCGGTGTGCGATAAGGACCGGACGATAAATAACTTCCGTGTTTCTGCGAGGGTGGCATGCCTTAAGCCTTCTAGGCTAGGCATGTCGGCGGCAAACATGCCTAGCCTAGAAGGCTCAAGGCATGCCACCCGAATCCGAAAGTTATTCGTTGGTCGCATCTAAGAACCCGATTGACAGATCGCGCTGCAGCCCTTATTATCTCATCATCTTTTCTGTGGTCCCGCTATCAATTCCCTAGCGTGGACGGAAAAATCTTTCCGTGAGTGCCCCATGAGTGACCAGATCAACCGACCTAACCAGGTTCCACAAACCCCGCCCAAGTCGCTGTACGTCGGACTGCGGCCCCTCCTGCGCTTATGGCCCGGCATTGTGCTGGCGGCCCTCCTCTGGCTGATGCGCGGCTGGGCCACGATCGGCGAATTTGCACAATACAAGTTTTTCATCGGGCTGCTGATCGCGCCGCTGGTCGTGCTGGCGGGCCTTCTGCTCTGGTGGCTCTTTGCCAGCCGCTTGCGCTGGTCGGATCGCCTGCTGGTCGTAGGGACGTTCGCGGCGGTGACGGCGAGCACGATGTTCCTTGCCGACCCGAGTTTTCGCGGCCCGGCGCTGTTGTTCTATGTTCTGCCTCTTGTGGTTACGGCATGGCCGGCATGGCTGCTGCTTTCGTTCTGGTTGTCTTGGCCGGTCCGGCGGGCAGGCATATTGCTGATTTTCATCGCGGTGGGCGTGCTCTGCTTGTGCGTCCGCGTGGACGGCATGGACGGGAATTTTGTCGCCAAGTTTAGTTGGCGGTGGACGCCTACGTCGGAAGAGCAGCTTCTCGTTGAGTTGAAGTCGAAGGTGCGGCCCCTTGCGCCGCAAGCCAGTGTCAAGATCAGCGAACAGCCCGGCGACTGGCCCGGTTTCCGTGGTCCGCGGCGCGACAGCCGATTGTCGGGCGTGCGGATCAAGACCGACTGGCAGCAATCGCCGCCGCCGCTGTTATGGCGGCATCGTATCGGCCCGGGTTGGTCGTCGCTCGCCGTGGTGGGCGATCGGCTCTTCACACAGGAGCAGCGGGGCGCGGACGAGTATGTCGTCTGCTACGACGCGACCAGCGGGGCGGAAGTATGGACGTTTCACGATACGACGCGGTTCTACGAGGTGGTCGCCGGTCCCGGTCCGCGGGCGACTCCCACGTTTCACCTGGGACGGCTGTATACGTTCGGCGCCAACGGTCACCTGAACTGTCTCGAAGCGGCCAGCGGCGAACCGGTTTGGTCGCACGATGTCGCCGCCGAATTCAAGGCGAGTGACGCGGAGAAGGACATCCCGCAATGGGGCTTCGCCAGTTCGCCGCTGGTCGCGCATGGCGTGGTCGTAGTGTTCGCCGGCGCTCGCGACGGAAAGACGGTGGTGGCCTACAAGGTAGAGAGCGGCGAGTTGGCATGGACGGCCAGCGTGGGGCCGACGCCGGAAAAGGTGGCCCTGAGTTACTGCTCGCCGCAGTTGGCGGCGGTCAACGGCGTCGAGCAGGTCCTGCTGGCCACCGACGCCGGCCTGTCAGCCTTCGAGCCGGCCTCAGGGAAGGAACTCTGGCACTACGCATGGCTGGTCTCGAAGACGGCCCGTATCATCCAGCCCGCATTGGTTGGTGAGGACGATCTGCTCTTGGGCACCGGCTTGGGCAATGGCACGCGGCGAATCCACGTCAACCACAGCGGCGATGAGTGGTCCACCGAGCAACGGTGGGCGACTCACAAGATCAAGCCGTACTTCAATGATTTTGTGGTCTTCAACGGCTACTTCTACGGGTTCGACCTGAACAAATTGGTGTGTTTCAACGTCGAGGACGGTTCGGAAATCTGGCGAACCAGCGGCTACGGCAACGGCCAAGTGCTGTTGTTGACGGATCAGGGGCTGCTGCTCGTGTTGTCCGAAGAGGGCGACGTGGCGCTGGTTCCCGCCCGGCCGGAAAAGCATGCGGAACTGTGCCGCTTCAAGGCCCTCGAAGGCAAGACCTGGAACCATCCCGTAATTGCCCACGGAAGGCTGTTCGTCCGCAACGGGGAGGAGATTGCGTGCTTCGCGCTGGCCCCGCTGGATTAAGGGCGCGTTCACGAACGTAGTAGGCACACGCCGTGTGCCGTCCACAACTCACGGACCACGGCGTGTGCCTGCTTCATTGGAATTGGCTGGGTTATTTTTGAGCGCCCTACGTCAGCAGCGTGCCGAGGCCCTCGCGGACTTTCTGTTCGATCGTACCTTTGATCATCATGGCGGCTAGTGGCAGGTCGACATCGAGGTTCGCCGCCTTGTCTTCCACGGCCAAAGTGCCGCCAATCTTGAAGCCCATCGTCTTGAAATGGAAGTTCAGGGTGTGGTCTTGCCATTGCTCGCCGAGGTCGGTGACGTGGCCGCGGACCTTGGGAATCTGTTCTTTGATGCGGCGGACCGCTTCTTCGCGGTCCAGCGTATGGGGAATCTGCAGCGAGAGGCGAGGCATGAAATGAAGTCCTTTCAGGAGGCGCCCAGGGCGGATTGAAATCGGAATGGCGAGCTCATATTCTACTCCATATGAAACACCTCGGGAATGCCTTTCCACCAATCGCCTTCTTTGGTGTCGGGCAGGCGGATTTGACAGGGGTCGGTGTGCGTCCACCACTCCCGCGTTTTGGCGTCGGCCTTCATTACAGCCGTGTCCTTGGCGATGTCCGTGCCCGTGTATTCGAAGTAACTGAACAGGTAAAGCTTGCCGTCGACTTCGCCCAGGTAGATGGAGTAATTGCGGATGTGGCAGCGTTTGAGGATGGCGAGCACTTCCGGCCAGCAGTGGGCGTGCAGGCGGAGGTATTCTTCCTTTTTTTCCGGCCGCAGACCGATCATCGAGCCGAAGCGCTGCACCCTGGGCGCTGGGGTTGCGGCGTCCCGGAGGGGTAGCTTGCCATCGCCGCGGCTGGTTTTCACTTCGTCGGCATAGGCGGCTGGCCGTGTCATGGCGATTGCCAGGAGGAACCCGGCAATTCCGCCGCAAAGGAAAAGCATGGTGACCAGCAGCCCAAGGTGACGGATTTTCATACGTTGTTTCCTTAATTCGGGAGGTGGAAAGAACCAATAGATGACCCGGTGCCTCCTATTTTCATTCAGATGCCAGACCTGTCAAGGAATTTGACCGGCGATCGGGCGAAAAGCCTTGACAATTTCAGGCTAGGCGGCCAGAATCGGGGTTTCGCAAGTTCTGAAGCGACAGTGCTTTCAGAAACCGCAGGTAATGCCGGTGTCCGGCACGCACGACATCCAGGAATAGCAGGACTATGAACACGCCCAGGAAAGGTCTCTTCATTACGGCTGACGGCAAGAACATGTTCTTTGTCTTTGCGCTGGTCAGTTCGCTGTTCTTCTTGTGGGCGCTTTGCAACGGCATGATCGACGTCATGGACAAGCACTTCCAGGATTATCTGCACCTAAACAAGGCAGATTCCGCCTGGATTCAGTTTGCTCACTACGTCGGATACTTTCTCATGGCGATCCCCGCCGGCGTGCTTGCCAAGAAGCTTGGTTACAAGGGCGGTATTATCGCCGGACTCATGATGGTTTCGGCAGGCTGTCTGTGGTTCATTCCGGCCACCCACATTGCACAATTTTGGGCGTTTCTCCTGGGTGTGTGTTTCATCGCCATGGGACTGACGTTTCTGGAGACAGTCGCAAACCCCTATACGACCGTTCTCGGCTCGCCGGAATATGCGGCCACGCGAATCAACCTGGCCCAGTCGTTCAACGGCGTCGGTTGGATTCTGGGTCCCATTGTCGGCGGCGTTTTCTTTTATTCGAGCGAGGGCGTTGAGGCGGCCCACAAAAGCCTTTGGATTCCGTATGCGGGCATCGCTGCCGGCGTACTTGTTTTGACGATAGTCTTCGCTTTCACGAAACTGCCGGATCTCGTGGGCGCGGACGCCTGCCATATCGATGAGGATGCAGCCGACCCGAGGCATCGCTACCAGGATGACCGCAAGGTAAACCGCATCCTCTCGTATATCCTCATGGTATTGAATCTGGGCGTATTCATCGGCATTTGTGCCGCCTTGTTGGGTTTCCTGATGGCCAACGTGTTCGATCTGGGAGAGAGGTTCATGGGCGTGGCCTCCCAAATTGCGCCCTACTTTGGACTTTCCGTGGCGGACGTCACCAAGGACAACGCGCCCTGGATTCTCACTTGGGCGATCACGGCCGGCGCGACGTTGTTGGCCGCAATCGTGCTGCTTCCCATCGCACTGCGCATCCACAATACGAGCATATGGTCGCACCCTCACTTTGCGTCCTTCACGCTGGCCCAGTTCCTTTACGTGGCGGCGCAGGCCGGCATCTTCTCGTTCTTCATCAATTACGTCGTGGCTGAGATCCCGCCCGTCGGCGAGAGTTTCAGCAATTCGTTCCTTCTTGGTGGCGCCAAGGGAGTCGAATTGCGCGACGGTACTTATTTCATCAACGAGCAAGGGGCGACAAAGCTGCTTGCCTTCGGGTTCACGCTCTTCATGCTGGGGCGGTTCTCCGGTTCGGCCATCTTGCGCAAGACATCCGCCCACCGGACGCTCGGCGTCTACTGCCTGATCAACACGCTCTTGATGGTTGTAGTGTACTTGAAGATCGGCTGGATATCCTTAGTGGCCGTGTTCCTCTCGTTCTTCTTTATGTCGATCATGTTCCCGACCATTTTTGCGCTAGGCATTTACGGACTGGGCTCGAAAGCGAAGATGGCTTCTTCATTTATTGTCATGGGTATCACCGGCGGCGCCATGATGCCCAAGGTGATGGGCTGGGTCGGCGATCACTACAACATGTCGAAGGGCTTTATTGTACCCCTGTTTTGCTTCGCGATCATGACCTGCCTTGCCTTCTCCTGGCCACTCTTGAGCGGGGCAACCTCGCTGACCGGAGTGAGCACGTCGAAGGGACATTAAGCGTTTTCGTCTATGGCCGTCATCCGAAATCAAATCGAGGTCGAGAAGTTCAATTCCGTAGCGCGCTTGCCTTTTGAGTTGCGATTGCAGGACTTCCAGATCGCAATTCAAGATGTTTACGATTTCTTTTACGACGTCAATACCTTGCTGTCCCGCAAGGGTTTGCAACGTCTCGACGATATGTTGCGGCCGGCCATTATGTCGGGCTTGCTTTCGGACATGCTCACGGCCAGCTTGGCAAAGCATGCGCGGACCCTGGTCCAGAATACGTTCTTCAACGGCCATCCGGACTTGGTCGTGCAAGGGGTCTATCCCAACAACGCCATCAAGAGCGGCAGCGAAGGCGTAGAAATCAAGACAACGCGGAAAGCTGGGGGCGCCGTCGATACTCACGGTGCCCGCGACCAGTGGATGTGCGTGTTCGTTTACTACGTGGATATCGAAACCGAACCGGCGAGAGATCGCCGCGCGATGGCATTCAGGGAAGTCTATTTGGGAGAGGTGAAGATCGAGGATTTCCGACACAACGCCCGCGGTGAATTGGGCACGCGAACGGCTACGCTCCACAAGGACGGCATCCAGAAGCTGCGAGAAAACTGGATCTATCGGCTTTAATCAGTCTTGGCGTTCCGCAGTTCTGTTAGCACAGGGATTGCCCGGCAAGCCATCTCGTAGTATTCCCTATCCCTTTCGATGCCGATACTCGCATACCCCGTTGCTTCCGCCGCCGCCAGCGTCGAACCGGCGCCGGCAAACGTATCAACGATGGTCCCTTCTCCCAGCGGCAATACGGCGCGGACGAGTTGCCGCAAAAACGCCTGCGGTTTCAGGCTCGGATGCGGGGCCAAGTCCCTTTCCGCCGTGCGTGTGGGGTGTGAGGTGATCACGTCTCCAAACGGTTTGTCGGGTGAAGGGCGGCGAAACCCACCGGTCTTCCATTTGCGCAAGTTATCCTGCACCCGGCCTTCCAGCGGCTTGCGAAACACCAGCCATGGCTCCCACATCGACCGCGGCATGACGCTGACTTCGGAAAACACTTCATGGGCAGCTTTCGGCCGATCGCCGCCGCGCATTGTCATCACCAGGCGAATGATTTCGCCGCGGCGTTCCAGGCCGGCGTCCACCAGGGCCATGGCCACGATAAAGGAGAGCAAGGGATTCGACGCCACAACCACATTGGCCCCGGGCACCAGTTTCGCTATCAAGAGCCTTCCCCATCTTAGAAAGAACTCGCGCAGTTCATCGAGTTGCTCCTTCGAAAGCGTGGTGAATCGCGGCAACGGCGACCGCTGGTGACCGTCAAAGGAAGGCGGGATACGCCACACGCCGCCTTTGCCCGCACGGAGCTTCTCTTGCTGTTCGGGCGTGTATTCGTGCAGTCCGTATGGCGGGTCGGTCACGACAGCGTGGATGCTGTCGTCGTCGCGTCGCTGAAGCCATTCAAAACAATCCGCACGGTACAATTCCGCGCGGCCAAACCGGAATGCCGCAGCCGCGTCGGGTGTTGGTTGCGTTTCGGCAGGCAACTCGAAAGCCATTTGTTGTTGGAGCGCGTAGCAACCGCGATTCGCCCTGCGGAAATGTGCCGGCGTGTTGAGGCGGAGATACGAACGCACGGACGAAGTGGCAGTCGGTCCCAATACCTGCCGCACGCGGGCCTCGATTTCCTTGACAGGCAATGCGGCAGTCGAACGCCCAAGCACTTCAAGAATGGCGTCCCGGACACGTCCCGGCGGATAACGAGTCTTGTCGATCAGCATGCGGTGGATTATAGACGTCTAGACGTCTATTGTCAACCGCGCCTTCAATTCCTCCAGTAGCCGCATGCCGGCGCCGATCTCCTGCTTCTGTCGCTCGCGGTCCTGGGGGATCTCGCGCTCGATCGTCAGCGGGCCCTCGTAGCCGATCTCCTTGAGCGTGCGGAGGAACCGCTCCATGCCCACGTCGCCCTGGCCCAAGGGCACTTCGGCGCCCCACTCCTGGCCGGGATGGGCGGCCCACTTGCCGTCCTTGCAATGTACGCTCCGTACGTAGTGGCCAACCTTCTTCAAGGCATCGATCGGATCGCCCGAGCCGTAGAGAATCATGTTCGCCGGGTCGAAGTTGACGAAAAGGTTGTCGCAGCCGGTATCGGCCAGGAATCGCAAGAGCGTTTCAGACGTCTCCTGGCCGGTCTCCAGGTGGACGCGCTGCTCCTGCACCCGGCAGTGGCTACACAGATCGCGGGCCACGGCAACCACGCGGCCGTAGTCCGGGTCCGCGGCGTCGTGCGGCACGAAGCCGATATGCAGGCCCACCGCATCGACGCCCAGTAGCCGGGCGAAGTCGGCAATCTCCTTCATCTCCTTGAGCCGCGCGGCGCGGGTTTCCAAAGGCACCAGACCGACCGTCCGCTTTGAGGTGGGGATGTCGGCATAGCTCTCGCCTTCAAAACCGCCGAACACGACACTGATCCGCATGCCTAAATCAGTCACGCGGGCGAGGAACTCGCGGGCACGCTGCGGCGTGCGGCTGGCGGCCTGCGGGGC
Source organism: uncultured Planctomycetaceae bacterium (assembly GCA_964615095.1). Classification (GTDB taxonomy): domain Bacteria; phylum Planctomycetota; class Planctomycetia; order Pirellulales; family Thermoguttaceae; genus JANXQG01. The sequence continues at coordinate 48,451 of CAZTPX010000007.1, forward strand.
ATGAAGCTGAATCGTGGGCACGCCCAATTCGTGGGCCACGTCGAGATGCACGCCCAGACCGGCGTCGATACTGGCAAAAACTCCAAGGGGCCACAGAGCCATGAGCCGCTCCTTTGCATGAGGCGGGTTATGCAGCGAGGGAAATCCGAAATCCGAATGTCGAAATCCGTCCGCTTGTTCCAAGCGGCAACAAATTCAAAAATCAAAAGCGAAAATGATCAAAACAAGGGAACCACGAAATACACGAATGACACGAAAGATCGAAAGCACACTAATTCACGCTAATTGACTTGAACTCGTATTTCCTCTTACTTTTCGTGTATTTCGTGTCTTTCGTGGTTCTTTTCCCCAGTGTGATTTCAATATCTGGCCGCGAATCTTTGGTGAACATGGGGGACTGCAAGCCCATTGGCTTGGAGCCTTTCGGATTTCGATATTCCGTCTTGGACGTTCCTGTTTGTTTCGAATTTCGTGCTTTGAATTTCGAATTCCCCGATCAGATTTCGAATTTCGAGTTTCGTATCGCTACACGTTGTCGGGTGTTTCGTCGCTCTTGACGTCAAACCACGCGTCCTTGAAATCGACGCGGGTCTCGGTCGCCAAGGCCCTGGCGGCGGCGGCCGTCAAGACAGTCGTGTATACGCCTGCCTCGGCATCGCAACGCGGCTTGTCGACCTTGCCGCCGGAGGGCTTGCAACAGCAGGCCCAATGCTCCAACTCGGTGGCGAAGCCCGCGTCGGCCTCTTGCAAGGCCAGTCGGCCCAGCGATTCCGATTCCTCATCGAGCTTGCCGTCCTTGGGCACCTCGATCACAGGCACGACCTTGGCCTCTTTCTTCTCCAGCTTTTCGACGACGTGCAGGCCCTTGTCGACGTCTGCCATGTAGAAGAGCATGGCCTTCTGTTCGTCCACCAACACGAGCGAACCTTTGCGGCCCAGCACGGTCTCGCCGTAGCCGTCGAACTCGCTGCCGATAATCATGTCGAACTGCAAGGCGATCTTCTTGCGGGCCTTGGGCGGGATGTTCTTATCCTCGCTATAACCGCGGATGGCGTATTCGAAGATGCAATGCACGTGGTCGTCGATGTTGCCCTCGGCCTCTTTCAGCACCTGCGTGGCAGAACCGGTAACGCTCAGCGGATATGGCCGTTGGGGATCGTGGTTGGCCGAGGCCGTGACAAACATCACGGCCGTATCGAAGAGTTGGCTGCCAAGCTCGGCCAGCAGGCCGCCGCTGTACTTCTCATAGTGGCGCCAGCGGACCAGTTCTTTGGGGCTGGCATAGTCGGCGAATTCCCGTCCCTGGTCTTCGGCAGGAACCGCCGGCCACCAGTCGATCTTGGCGTTCTTGGGATCTTGCTTGGCCGCATGCTCTTCGCCTTCCGCCTTGGGCGAGTCCGTTGCGCTTGCGACTTTTTCTTCCGGCCTCGCCAAGTGCCACTGCGAACGGATGTAGTGCAACTGGTCCAAGAGGTCCTTGTCCTTGCGGACCATTTCCAGGGCATGGTCGTAGATCGGGTTGTAGTGCCGCTGCTGGCCCACGGCCACAATGAGCTTCTTCTCCGCGGCCTTGCGCGCGACCTGCTTGGCATCAAGAACTTTCAGTGCCAGGGGCGTTTCCACAAGGACGTGCAGGCCGGCGTCGAGGGCCGCCAAGGCGGCCGCTGCGTGCAGATGCGAAGGCAGGGCGATGATCACAGCCTCCAGCCCGTCGGCCTTGGCGGCGGCCAACAGCTTGTCGTAAGACTCATAGATGCGAATGTCTTTCTTGACGTCGTCGTCCTTCGTCCACTTGCCCTTGTAGGCCGGCAACGAGCGCAGCGCCGTGACTGCGCGCTTCTGGCTCGAGGGGCGGATGTCGGCGATCGCCTTCAAGGTGATGTAGGCCGGATTCATGGCCGCCAGCAAGCGAACGCCCTGCTGGCCGGCACCGAGCAGGCCCACCACCAGCGGCTTCTCCAGTTTGTTGGCGTACTGGAACTGGCTTTGCCGGGGCGAGATCCCCTGGCCCAGGGCCTTCGTGATCATTTCACGGCGGATCAGCCTGTGGCCCACGGCGCTGTGGAAGTTGGCCACGCCGGTCACTTTGTCGCTGGCTCGCAGATACATCGACGGTTCTCCTATCAGTGATTTATCGAAAGGGCAGGGGACTGCCCGTGAGTTTGGCCGCCACCGAATCAGGTCGCGATCTGGTCAATTTTGAGGTCTTTCTCGGGCGTGTCGTCAGTCTTCTTGACGTCGAACCACTCGGATTTGAAACGGATCGGCTGGCCGGTCCGTACGGCGAGATTCGTGGTCAAGGCGATGATGGCATCGGCCATGGCAACCTTGGGCGTGCAGCGGGGCTGGTTCTCGGGCGACGGGTGGCGGATACACCATGCCCAATGCTCCAGTTCCTCGGCATACCCCTTGCTCACAGGTCCGCCACCGGGCCCGGCGGCTGCTTTACGGGCCGGACCGCTGGACTGTGTATCGAGTGTAGGACCCGTGCCGCCGCCGGAAACCTTGACCGTCGTCTCGCCCTCGCCCTCGTCGCCACTGCCCTTGAGCAGCTTGAGGTCCTGCTCCTTCTCCAGGGCCAGCGTGCCCTTGGTGCCGTAGACCAACTCACCGTAGCTCAAGTAGCCGTTGCCGTTAATCGACGCGTACTGCACGGCGATCTTCTTGCGATGCGTCTTGGGGTCTTTCTCGTCATATTCCGGCATGGGGAATTCGATGACGCAGCAGACGTGGTCTTCGATGTCGCGGTCCAGCCCGAAGATCGGCCGGTTGGCGGCGGCCACGACCCGCAAGGGATGCGGGTGCGCCGCGCCTTCGGGGTACAGGGCCGAAACGAAAATGCTCGCCGCGTCGAGTTGATGGCTGCCCAGTTCGGCCATCATGCCGGCGCTGGTGCGGTCCCAGAGCCGCCAGCGGACCAGCTCTTCCAGCGGCGTACACTCGTAGACTGCCGTGCCCTGTTTGACCGTCTTGCCCTTGTATCCCAGTTCTTCGACTTTCTGCAAACCGCCGTCGGACTTCTTGGTCAAGATCGCGTCAGCCACTTGGGCCTCGAGCTGGGCCAGCCGCTTGAGCAAACTCTCCGTCTCTTTGCCGTACGACGTCGCCAGTGCCCTGCGGGTCTTGATGATCTCTTCGTCCAGCTTGACTTTCATGTCCTCTTTTTTCGTGCCCGGCGGCAGCGGCATTTTCCAACTATCGTTGCTCGGCGGCGGCAGGTTGTTGCGATGCCACTGGGCACGGACCGAATGGAGTTCGCCCAGCATGCCGCGTTTGATCCAATCCTGGGCCTGCCAGTACTTGATGTTGTAGTGCCGCTGGTGGCCGATGGCCAGGTAGACCTTGTGCTCCTCGGCCACATTGGCCATTTTCTTGCACTGGCCGACATTGTGCGCCATCAGCTTCTCGGTGATCACGTGCAGGCCCTGCTCCATGGCGGCGATCGCGATGGGGGCGTGCAGGTGCAGCGGCGTGGCAATGATGATCGCCTCGATGCCGTCCTTGCGGGCATTTTCCAAAAGCTCCTGGTACTGCCCGTAGACCTTCACGTGCCGCTTGGCCTCGGTCTCGGTCTTCCATCCGTAGACCGACATCAGCCCAGGACGGACCGGCACGCCCCAGTCGCCATGGAAGGCGCGGAACTGGTTGAAGGGGCGGATGTCGGCAATCGCCTTGACCTGGACGAAATTGGGGTTCAGGGCGCCGATCAGCACGCTGCCTTCATCGCCCGTGCCGATCACGCCCACGCGGACGGGCGAGGGGATGGCGGCGTTGTAGCCGAAATAGAACCCGCCCAGCCCGACGCCGGCCACGGCGCCGGCAACCACACCCGACTTGAGAAAGTCGCGCCGCGTTACTTCAGGGGAATTGCTCATGCGTATCGTCCTTCGGAAGGAGTGTCGATGCTGTCGTCGCCGCCGTTGCGACAGAACGGTTTGATCAGGTATTTATGAATGAAGAAGTCCAGGCCCGTCCAGCGTCCCAGGCACGTCGAGGCGATCATCAGCAAGGCCACCATCTCTACGAAGTCCTTGTTGATCAGCAGGGCGTGGCCCAACTGCGGCGGATCGGCGGGAATGACGAACGGATACGATGGCTGGCTCATGACCACGAAGAGCATGAATCCCGCCCCGGCCAACGCCGCCGGGCGCGTGAACAGCCCCAGCACCAGGCACACGCCGATGGCGAACAGCGACCAGGTCAGCAGGAAGGCCAGTTGCTCGACGCGTTTCCATTGGAAAGGATTCGAGCTGGCCGCGAAGGGGCCGAGTTCCGCATGGCCTTCGGCCAAGGGGCTCAGATCGACGACGACCATCGACACCTCGGCGGTCTCTGTCGCCGGCAAGGACTTGGCCGCCGGCTTCTCGGTCTTTGCTGGCTTCGCCGCAGCCGGGCCGGGTTCCGCCTTCTTCATCTCGGCGTCCGCCAGCTTCTTGGCTGCGGCCGCTTTCTTCTCCGCCGCCAGAACGGCGTCCGTTTCGGGCTTGCGATCCTTGTTCAGCAGATTCAACAACTCGGCCTTCAGGGCGTTCTCGCGGGAGTCCAACTCCGCCATCAAGCCTTTGGCCTCTTTGCGCAGGTCCTGCATTTCGTCCCAGCGGCGCTGCGTCTGGAACGTCGTGTTGGGGTCGGTCTTGCGCCCTTCTTCGAAACGCTTCAGCGACTCGAAATGGGCTTTGATCTTCTTTTCGTTCTCCCTGTCATTCTCCTCGAGGAAGTCCATCAGGCCCCGAATGTGCCGGTCGCTGACTTTCTTCGCATCTTTGGTAAGCTGATCGTAAAGCTTCTGGGAATCGTCGGTAACTGCCTTGGGACGGTAATAATCGACAAACTTCTGCCGCAGATCGTCCCAGGTCTTGGCCAGCTTCAGCTTGCAGACCTTGGCGGGCTTGCCCGTAAGTTCGATTTCCACGCTGTCATCTTTGGACAGATTGCTTTCCAGCCGCTGGTGGCCGTCGATATCAGGGATGAACTTGTAGAACACGCCGGCCAGCGGGCCGCGGGCGCCGGAGAGGAACCCCTCCGTCTCGCCCACGAACTGCTCGGCATGGGTAATCTTCCAAACCCCTTCATAGAGGAAATGACAACCCAAGGCCAGCCGCAACACGGCCAACAAGACGACGGTCGAAAGCCCAATGGTGAATTTGTTGGTATTCAGGGGATACCTCCTTCACGCTAGAATGTATTGACAGCGCTATTTTCGAAAGTCAGGCGGGATGGTGCGGTTCGGGCCACATTCATGCGGAATGGGCTGCCGGATCGCAGGTGGGACAAATGCCGGAAACTCCCAGACAAATCCTATTGTAATCGGTTTGTTGCAGAGATGCTAGTACCCGAAAAGATACGCGGCGGCGCAAGTCGTCGAAGGATTTTCCCAAGGCATAAGAACCGGCAAGGCCCCCTGACGGGGTGGGTTTCGAGGCGGGTTGCTTCACTTATCGGATCCAGCAACAGCGAAGTTACTGAACCTGTAGACGCCATCGCCGCCCCTGCGAGACCGCTGAAAAAGTCCAGACGAATATAAGACGTTAGTACTGATGTACTATGCGTTGTGTCGCCACAAGACTTTTTCAGCGGTCTCGCAGGATTGGTGGGGACGTTTTCGGTGTGAATACTTGAATCTACAGATCCAATCCATGCCCCAGCTTACGGCGGGAACGATCGGGCGAACTCCTCCTGCAAGGCGGGCAACCCCCGCGCAACGACCGCATCATGGGTCCTTGCTTTCAATTGCTCGTCGCTGCGATAGATGCCCATCGCCCTGATAGCCGCCGCCGCCAGACGCGCGTGTTCCTTCAGCAAGACTTGCACGAGAAAGTCGATTGCCGGGAGAATGCGGGCCAGCGCGATCGCCGCCAACAGATCCTCCTTGCACTCCGTCCTGAAATCCTTCTCGAACCGCTCGATCAGGATGGCCAGTGCCCGCTGCCTGTCTCGCGACTGGGCCAGGGCAATGGCCGCGGCCTGGGCCGTCTCCGCGTCGTCGTCGGGTAGGTAGCCGGCCACGAAATCGAATGACCGCTGCGGCGCCAAATGCAAGAGACTTGAAAAGCAATCGCCGAGTACCTCCGGCGATTTGTCGCCCGCCAAGACCTTCAATCGCAAAAGTAGTTCGCTGGCCTCGCAGGGGACGGCAAATCCCAGGTTTTGTGCCGCCACGCGGCGGGGTTCCGCCTTACGGTCCATCAAGAGGGTCGTCAATTCGACGAGCACATCTTCACGGCGGCCGGTCCGCACCAGTGCGGCGGCGCAGACCGCCCGCAGCCGCGCCGCTGTATCCTCGCTGCCTCCGTACAGCGGTTCCAATTGGAAGTAGAACGGAAATGGCCTGCGCCAGAGTCGGATGACGAGGCGGAAATCGTGCGTCCGCTGAGAGCCATCGCACCCAGTTCGCCGACGCAAAAGACGAGTCAGAAAAAAGTGCTTCCCGCGGCATTTATGCTGCCTTGGCCGCGGAGACTAACCCACCGTATCGGGCTAGGCAGTGGTGTGATTTGGTCACAAAAAGGGGCCTTTTGCAGTTTCGGAGGCGATTGTCTACGTCCATGGGGGTGTTGGGCTTTCCCTAAAGGTCGTTGCCGCACAACGGAAACTGCGGGGAAAAAACGCTTGACACTCTAACGATAGTTTTGGCACGGCCGAAGGCCGTAGCCAATTTGTAGCCACTTTGTGCCATTTCCTGGCCACTTTGTGCCATTTTGTGACCATTTCGTGACCATTTTTTGGGTACGTGTTCATTTGTATAGTATCTAGGGGTAGGACACACGGCGTTTTCTTGCGGCTAGTTAAGTGCAGAGTCAGAAAAATATTTAATTGTCGTCACGGCAAGTGCGGCCGTTCGCGACCCTTGGGCGGGTGTGGGGCGGGCCGAGGTACGAGACCCACGCGCCACAGTTTCCGCGCAGCCGCCGGCGCGGACGCCGACTTGGGCAGGTCGGCGCCGCGCGTAATGGTTGGCCCCCGGATCGCTACGCCGGGGGCTGGTCAAATTGTCAAAGAACAAATGCACGCAGAGTATTCAGGCCTGGCTGAATCTTGTTCAGCGCGCTTTATACCCTATAATACGCAAGGAGTCTTCGCCCCATTTGTGCGCGGCGCGGAATTGCGCCGCAAGTCCAATCGTCCGTTGCACTTTCGGCATCTGTTGTCTGGCCTGTTTCGAACACGCGCTCTCCCCGCTCCCCGCTCCCCGCTCCCCGCTCACGTCGCCACTTCCACCGGAATTGAATGCCATCGCAGACACATTGCCAACGACGGACGAGCTGGAAGGACTAGCCGACTACGACAATCGCCGAAACCGTTTGTTGCGAGTGCCGGCCATCCGTAACTTGCGTTACGAACTGACCAACTCGGCAATGCGGCTCGACTAGATCTGTAAGGCACTGGGCGACGAATGCGACGACAGGCAAGGCCGTACGAACGTGCTCAGTTGCTCGACGACCATGGAAATGGGGATCGACATTGGTAGCGTGCCGGCCGTGGCCTTCCCGCAGTGAAGCACCCGGATGGCCCGGTGCGGCAGTATGCCCATTCTCGTGCGGCGGGCCGAGCGGGCAAAGCAGAGTAACTTCCGTCCCCCGCTGGGGATACGATTCGATGCGCGACGCAGATCCCGACCCCGACGCCCGAGGCGACGTGGCACATCGTGGCTCATGCCGCGGAGGCATCCGGAGCCAATCCCATACCTCAATCCCACGAATCCACTCCGAACAGCACGGCGATCTTCTGCAACACCTCGTCGATGGTCTCCGCGGGGGCCCGATCGACGTACTCGGCCCTTCTCGCACGCCAGTCCACGTTCTTCAGATGGTCTGCCAGAACCGCTCCCGTCACCTTCAATCCGGGCGGCAAAGCGACTTCAAATGGGAATTCTTTGATTTGACTGGTGATCGGGCAGAAAATCCCCAAGCCGGTCTTTTGGTTGTAGTACTTGGGCGAGAGCGCCAGCGCCGGCCTCCTGCCGGCCTGTTCATGCCCCGCATGAGGCTCGAAATCGAGCCACACGAGGTCGCCGCGCTCGGGGACATATTGCCGTTTCACTACCATGCCTCCTTACCGACGGGAGGGCCCCAGTCGCTTTCGCCATGCATGTTTTGCGGCGTAATCTTGTCCGCCAGTTCCTTCAGTGTGTACTTCCTGCTTTTCATCGGGGCGATGATGACACGCCCCTCCTCAACGGACAATTCGACGCTACTGCCTTCCCCAATCCGCGCGTCCTGGGCGACGCTCTTCGGGATGCGCACCCCCAGGCTGTTGCCCCATTTCTGAATCTTTGCAATCATGGCCGTCCCTCCGCTTGGTTTATACGAAGTATATACGATGCCGCGCGTGCTGTCAAGCCAGCACGGCCGCAGACCCGCGAGAAGTCTTCCTGGGATTACCATCCGCAATCGTGACGCACTACGTCAGGTTCCTATCGCGGCGCGGCGTTCTTTGGGGTCCACGTTGATCCTCCTCGAATAAGGACTTGAAAGGCTGCTTCACGTGGCGGCAACCGGCTCGGCCAGGATCGCGTCCAGCAAACGCTCCAAGGGCGATCCCTTGGGCAGGTAGGCGGCGGCGCCTGCCTCCTGCATAATAGCGGCCTCCATCTCTTCTTCCTCGTATCCCGAACGCGCGATGACGCGCGTGCCTGCGTCCTACGTCAAGGACCTTTCTCGCTTGACCACGACCGCGGTCACGTCGTCGCGGGGCGGGCCGCCTTGCGAGAATGCCAGAATTTCGCGGTAGAGGACGTCGACGATTTCCTGGGCGGTGCAGTCTCGATGATCGCGCACGAGGGCAATCGCGCGCTCTGCGCCGAAGAGGATTCCATTGGGAGAAGCAGCCTCCAGCACGCCGTCCGTCAGCAAGAGCAAGAGTTCGCCAGGCTCCAATACGCCATGTTCCCGCCGCACGAATTCGACGTCGGGGAGCACGCCCAACACGATGGCCGTGCTGGGCAGCGTGGCCTTCAAATTGCCGGATCTGGCCAGGATATAGCCGGGAGGATGCCCGGCGCTGGTATAGGTCAGCATTCCGGATACAGTATCGACCTGCGCAAAGAGCAGGGTGACGAACTGCGAATCCGCGTTTCTTTCCACTAGGCGAGTATTCACGCGCTGCAAGATGACGTCCGCCTCGGCGTGTACGTCGGCCAGCGCCCGGAGGTGGCTTTGTACCGCGGACATCAGCAAAGCGGGGGCGAATCCGTGGCCGCTGACGTCCGCAATGACTATGCCCAGCGCGCCGTCCGCCATGGGAAGATAGTCGAAGTAGTCGCCCCCGGCGAACTCGGCCGGATGGCACAACCCCGCGATGTCGAAGCCGGGAAGCCGCGGGGCGCATTGAGGCAAGAAGTGTTCCTGGATGCGTTGTGCTGCCAGCAGTTGCGCCTCCTGTTCTCGCAGCGCCGCCGTTGCGAGCTTCTTCTCGGTGATGTCCAGGTGCGAGCCGACCATGCGATAGGCCGCGTGGTTCGCATCGTAAACCGCGGCCCCCCGCGCGACGATCCAGCGGTAGCTGCCGTCCTTGTGACGGAGTCGGTGCTCCAACTCGTATTCCGCCAGTTCGCCCTTGAGGTACGCTTGAATTGTGTCCAAGGCGCGCTGCCTGTCGTCCGGGTGAATCAGGCGTTCCCACTCGTGGACGTCATTGGCGATCTCATGTTCCTGGTAACCCAGCATGGTCTTCCAGCGCGGGGAATAGTAGACGCGGTCGCTGCGCAGGTCCCAGTCCCAGATCCCCGCATCCGTTCCCCGCACCGCCAGCGAAAAGCGTTCCTCGCTCTCCCGCAACGAATCTTCCGCCTGGCGGCGGTCGGTGACGTCGCGGATGATGGACACCACGTGGGTGCCGCGTCGCGTTTCCAGCGGAGCGAGGCTGATTTCCACGGGAAACTCGTTGCCGTCCTTGCGGACGGCGAAGAATCTCGACCCGTGGTCCATCCTCCGGCGATGCGGCGAGACAATAAACCGCGAGAATCCCTCTGTGTGGCGCTGCCGCAATCGCTCCGGGATAAGAATCGAGATGGGCCGTCCCCGTAGTTCCTTGTGTTTATAGCCAAAGGTCCGCTCGGCCTGGGCGTTTACGAGCACGATCCTGCCGCCCGCGTCCACGATAATGACGGCATCCGGCAGGAATCTCATGGTCCGCCGAAAGCAGGCCACGAGATCCGGTTGCCGCCGGATGTCTTCCGCGGGACCATCCACCCTGGCCTGTCCGGCCAGCGACGATTGTGAGGTAGGGCATCGAGGGTGATCGCTGTCGGACATGAGCGTGCGCCGTAATCATCGCTCAACAAGGGGTTAGGTGCTTCGAAATGCTTACACCCGATTATAGCGCCGCCGTCAAGAGTGTCACTCAACCCTGCTGGCAAGTTGTCGACATCCTCCTTTTCTCTAGTTTCCCCGAATTGCCTCCGTTGTCAGATTTGTACTTTGCCTGCACATCTCTTGCTTTGGAGCAGTGGCCTCGACAATCATCTTCGCCAGCGGCGTGGCCGCCGTCAACCGGCTAAGGACCGGCGAATCAATAAGTGTCGGAAGTCAACGCCGTAGGAGTGACTTTAGTCACCCTATTGTCGAGAGGGTGACTAAAGTCGCCCATACAACACGACACTTATTGATTCGCCGGTCCTGAGCTGCGATTTCTTTGTCTTGCACCCCTGCAAAGACATCGCACTATCGGTTAGAATAGTCCTAATCGGCCCCACCCTTGTAAGCCTTGCATTACGAAAGTACGAGGTTTGCCATGCTGGATCAGAACAAGAGCAAGCAGCAACTGCTGGAAGAACTTGCGGAAATGCGGCGGCGGGAGGCAAAATGGCGTTTGCTTGTCGCCAACATGCCCGCATTCGTTTGCCTCGTCGACCGTGCCGGGACGATACAGTTTCTCAATCACACGGCCTCCGGCCATACTTTGGAAGATACGATTGGAAAAGATGTTTGCGACTTCATCGAACCCACTTACCGGGAAATTGCGAGGGAGTGCATCGAGCGGGCTTTCGCGACGGGGCAAGCGGGCTCCTATGAGCCGGTTGCCGCCGGTCCCAACGGCAGCTTGTCGTGGTACGAAACCCATGTCAGTCCTGTCAAGGTCGATGACCAGGTCGTCGCCGTGATGCTCGTTTCCAACGACGTTACCCAGCGCAGGCAGGCTCAGGCGGCGCTGCGGGAAAGTGAAGAGCGGTTCAAGTTGTTCATGAACAACAGCCCCGCCATCGCTTGGATGAAGGACGAACAGGGGCGGTACGTCTACGTCAACGAGTCCGGCGCCAGGCGTGTCGGAATGCGGCCCGAAGAGCGGATCGGGAAAACGGATTTTGAGCTTTGGCCAAAGGCGACAGCCGAACTGTTCTGGAAGAACGATCAAAAAGTTCTCTCCGAGGGGCAAGTCGTGGAAGTTGTCGAAGAATCCACCAAGCCCGACGGCACCCGCAGCTACTGTCGGAACTTCAAGTTTCCCTTCCATGATTCGATCGGCAGGCGGTTCGTCGGCGGGGTTGGCATCGAGATTACGGCACAGAAGCAGGCCGAAGAGGCACTGCAAAAGGCCCACGACGTGCTCGAACAGCGGGTGAAGGAACGTACTGCGGAACTGGCGAAGGCCAACGAGAACCTCAAACACCTGCTGCATGCCAGCGACCACGAACGGCGACTCATCGCCTACGAAATCCATGATGGGCTGGCCCAGCAGTTGGCCGGGGCGCTCATGCAGTTGCAGGCCTGCGATTACCTCAAGGACAAGAACCCCCAGCAGGCGGAAAAGGCCTACCGTACGGGACTGACCATGCTACAGCAGAGCCACTACGAGACCCGCCGCCTGATTGCCGGCGTGCGGCCGCCGATTCTCGACGAGGAAGGCATTGCGGCCGCTGTCGGCCACCTTGTACACGAACAGATCCGCCTCGACGGGCCGAAGATCGATTTCCGCAGCAGACTCGATTCCGAGCGGCTGGACCGGACCCTGGAAAACGCCGTCTATCGGATTGCCCAGGAGGCGCTGACGAACGCTTGCAAGCACAGCAAGAGCGCGCGGATATCGATCCAACTCTTGCGGCGGGGGGATCGGCTTCGTGTCGAAATTCGTGATTGGGGCGCAGGATTCGATCCGAAAACCGTTTTCAAGAACCATTTCGGCCTGGAGGGTATCCGGCAACGGGCAAGGCTGCTAGGCGGTAAGTGCAGCATCCGCAGCAAGGCGGGCAAGGGAACCAGCATCAGTGTGGAGTTGCCCGTGGTATTTCGGGACTCCGATGGTTAGTATCTGTCCAGAAACAGCTTCCCTCTCCCGCACGCGGGAGAGGGGCAGGGGGTGAGGGCAGATGCGGCCAAAACGCGGAGTTGTTTCTGGACAGGTACTTTGACGTCAAAAGCAGCCCACGAGAACTCTTTGGCCAAAAACGTAGCCGCATTTGCACCACCTTGCCGACGCCGCCGATATGCCGACAATAAGTTGGCTGGCACACGGCGCGTGCCGGCCGCATTTTTTCCGCCACCTCCATTTTCCCAACGCACCATGCGCATCGTTCTCTGCTATGTCACCAAACCCTGTCACCTGCAGCAAATCGCCGGCGTCATGCCGGAGGCCGAGATCGTCGATGCCTCCCAGGAGCAAATTGCCGCGGAAATCTTCTCGGCCGACATCTTTTGCGGCCACGCTAAAGTACCCATCGATTGGGATGGCGTCGTCCGCCAGGGGCGGCTGCAATGGATCCAGTCGTCGGCCGCGGGCATGGACCACTGCCTGGTTCCCTCGGTGATCGAGTCCGAGATCCTGGTGACCAGCGCGTCCGGAGCGCTGGCGGACCAGGTTGCCGAGCATACGATCGCCCTAATGACGGCCTGGACGCGGAGCCTGCCGACGTTTCTTCGCGCGCAACAGAAGAAGGAGTTCGTTCGCCGGCCAACGCGCGATCTGACCCGCAGCACGGTGGGCATCGTCGGCCTGGGCGGCGTGGGCCGCCGCCTGTCACGATTGCTCAGTGCTTTTGAAACACGGATCCTAGCCGTCGACATGTTCCCGACCGATAAGCCCGACTGGGTCGAATCACTTTGGCCAGACGAGCGGCTCGACGAGGTGTTGCCGTTGGTCGATTTCCTTGTTCTGAGTGTGCCGCTGAACCCGACCACGCGGGGCATGATCGACGCCGCGGCGATGACGAAGATGAAACCGGGGGCCGTGCTGGTCAATGTCGCCCGGGGACCGCTGGTTGTCGAGGGCGACCTGGTCGCGGCGTTGGAAAGCGGTCATCTGGCCGGCGCGGTCATGGATGTAACCGAGCAGGAACCGCTGCCGGTATCGAGCAAACTCTGGGATCTGCCGCAAGCGATCATCACGCCCCATGTCGGCGGGCAGGCGGCTTGGCGAAACGATAAGATCACCGATCTGTTTTGCCAGAACCTCGTCCGTTGGAAACAGGGGCGGCCGCTGATCAACTTTCTGGCAAACAAGGGACTGGGTTTTCCTGTTCGCGGGGGGGGATATCCACTTTGGGTAGACGTGGCAAGATAGGGGAAAGTCAGTAATTGGCCTTTACGATGCCGCCTCCGGTAGGTTAATATACCTAGAGCGTTGTCAATCTGGGATGAACTAGCGGGCCGGAGCCTTGGATGTCCACCACGATTTTTCTTGAAGGCAACGGTGGTACCCGGACCTGGGGTGGACATCACGCCACGCGTTGTTCCGCTGAGCTACTGGACCGTTATCGCTCGATGCTGGAGCAGCAGCGGCTGAGTTGGACGGAACACCACCGGCTCGTGCGGATGCTCGGTTCGGGAGGGCAGGGGGTCGTGTATCTCAGCCAGAGGCGCGGCACCGATAATTTCACCCTCCCTGTAGCGCTGAAAGTGTTTTCGCCGGAGCGATACGAAGACGATCGCGCCTACGACGAGGCGATGGGCCGCATGGCGGTCGTCGCCGCACTCGTCGCCCAGATCCAGCAAGACAATCTCCTGGACGTGCATAACTGGGTCGATCGTAATCGAATCCGTTTGATGGAAATGGAATGGGTCAACGGTTACGACCTCAGCCTGTTGCTGACCCGCACGATGCTGGATTACATGCAGGGACGGGTGAAGAAGGAACGGTGGAAATATCTCAACGAGGTGATTGTCACGGCCGGTCCTGTGCAACCGCGGCTGAAACCGGGCGTTGCCATGGCGGTTGTGCGCGACTGCCTGGCCGCGTTGGCCGCATTGCATCGCGAGGGTATCGTACACGGCGACATGAAGCCCGCGAACATCATGCTCAAGCGGACCGGGAACGCGAAGATCGTCGACATTGGATCGGCTTTTGAGGTCGAGAATCCACCCGCCCGGCGGACTTGCACGCCCACCTACGCCGCTCCGGAAGTGCTCGAAGGGAGTGAGTGTACGCCGCGGAGCGACCTGGCGAGCCTGGGTTACGTGCTCATTGAAATGCTGGCCGGAAAGCCGCCTTTCGCCGGTTTGACCGGCTTTCGCGAATTGCTGGAGGCCAAGCGTTTCCTGGCCCAGCGGTTGCCCCAAATCTTGCCCGAAGAGGTTGTTTGCAACGAATTGCTGATGACCTTTTGCCGCGGACTGGTCGCGCCCGATCCGGCCCGGCGGTTCCCCAGCGCCGAGGCGGCCGACCTGGTCAAAGACGGCGCGGCGGCCTTCCACCGGCAACTGGTCAAAGGCGATCTGTCATCGGAGTACGACAACGAGATTCGTACCTGGTTGGCGGAATTGGCCGAATTGCCACCGCGGTGAGGCCGTAGGCCGGAAAAGGCTCAGTAGGCTGGAACAAGCGCAGCGTAGTTCCGGCGTGAGATCTCACGCCGGAACTACGCTGCGCTTGTTCCGGCCTACGATTCTTGCCCCACGGCTACCCCAGCGCCATCCTCCGACCCTCTTGTTGCGACCGACGGGCCTGCTCCACAATCATCAGGGCTTTATAGGAATCTTCCAGGTCGTTGGTTCTGCGGACCAGGCTGGTCACGGCGCGATGGAACTGCGTGAAAAGCAACTCGCCCACCGGCCGCTCGCTTTCCAACGATTCCTGGTGCCGTCCGGCCTCGTCGAACCAGACCAGCGTGGCGGGTAGATCCACAAACGCAATGCCCCGTTCGCAGGAGACCTGGAGCCCCGGCAGTGGGCGGTAGGTGATCGCTTCCTGCCAAGGCGCGGGAATATAACGGCCACAGCTTATTTGGGCAATCGTTCCGGTTCCTGGACACTGGGAATCAGAGAAGTCGAGGCTCATCATCTGATAGTCCTCTTCTCCTTCTTTCGAGGCACTAGGGTGCATGACGCCCGAAACCCAGGATGCCTCGCGATCGACGACGTAGCGGCACCAGTCGACGAGTTCAACGAGAAAGCGACTGCCCGATGGACGCGGCCAGCGGTACGCCGACGGATTGCCGATCAAGTCGGCCACCGATCGCTGGTGGCAAAACAAAAGCCGAGGACTGCCTAGCCGCGTGGCAATCAGTTCCTTCAACCGCAGCGTGGCCGGGGCATAGCGGCGGGGGAATTCGGCCATGAAGGCGACTCCCGCCTCTTCGACCGAGTCCTTGATGCGAGCCGCATCGTCCACGCTCAGATCCATGCCACTGGCGCAATACACCGCCTTGCCAGCCTCGCAAGCAGCCAGGACCGGCAAAGCGCCATACCACTGGGGGGCCAGAACCAGAACGGCATCTACGTCCTCACGCTGTGCAAGGACGCGGAAACCGTCGACTGCCGCGGCCCCAAACTCGGTGGCCACTTGGTGGGCCCGATGTGCCACCTGATCGCATACGGCCCTCAGTTCGAACCGATCAGAAAGCATCCTTAGGGCCGGGGCGTGGCGATTGTGCCAGAAATCACCGAGTCCGATTAAACCGATGCGCAGTTTCATATTTGTGATTATATCGGCTGCCTGCCGGAAAACTCAACCGCCACAGTAAAGAACTTTTTGTATTTTTTCGGATTTAATAGCAGAATAATGGCGAAAAACCTTGGCGAGGTACCTTAGTCACCGGCCCGGAAAATCCTGGGAGAGGGGCAATGAAATTGCCTAAATTATTTTTGCCATAAAGTCCTCGTAACCCCCTTGAAGCTTCAGGAAGGTTAGTTACACTACGGGTCACTTGTGCCGCCGAAGATGGTTGGCAGGATAACATAATTTCTCAGAGGATTTGTTGCGAGAAACGTACTGGCACCGGGAAGAAGGCGCTCCTATCAGGTTTTTTGTGCAGGTCTTCTACATTGAAGGAGATGAGTTTTGAACAGCCTTGTATTGATCACTATGTGTACTGCCGCGCTCGGCGCGCCCGATGGTGAAACTTATGCGGAAGCCCACCAGGTGACCATAAAGACTGGCAAGCCGATGTTGGTGATGGTCAGTACGGAGTGGTGTCCTGCCTGCCAAGTCATGAAGAAGAGAATTCTGCCGCAGATCCGCGAGCGGGGCCTGTTTTCCCGCGTCGCGTTTGCCAGCGTCAATCCGGACCAGGAAAATGAGTTGTCTCATCAGTTGATCGGCAACGGCCCCATACCCGAATTGGTGATGTATCGCAAGACGCCGCGGGGATGGATCCGCCGCGTGTTGGTTGGCGCCCAAACGGTCGAGACCGTGGAACATTTCATCAACGAAGGCACGGTTGTTGAAGACGAGGCGGCGAAGAGCACCGGCGCGGCGGAAAAGAGCAAGGCGGCCGCAGAACCTAAGCCCGCGAAGAGCTGACTAGCGGTTCTCTTCCAGCTCGTATCAAGCTGGGAGAACGACAGGTTGAAAACCTATCCTACCAGAGAGCTGACTAGCGGTTTTCTTCCAGCTCGTAACGGCGGATCTTCCGGTCGAGCGTAGAGCGCTCGATGCCGAGGATCGTTGCCGTGCGGCTTTTGTTCCAGGCCGTGTGGTTCAAGGTGGCAAGGATATACCTACGCTCGATATCGACAAGCGAGGCCGGCAAGAACTCCTCGGACGCTGATTCCGATTCGGCCGTGTCGCCGGCTGTGGCCAGTTTAGTGAGTAAAAGATCGCCCTCGTCGATCTGCTCTCCGCGGCACAGCACGACGGCCCGTTCGACGACGTTTTTGAGTTCGCGGACGTTGCCGGGCCAGAGATAGGTGCTGAGTTTTTCCCGCGCCTGGTCGGTGAAACCGGCGATTTTTCGCCCGGTTTCCGCGTTGAATTTCCGCAGGAAGTAATCGGCCAGGAGGGGGGTGTCCTCGGGCCGCTTGCGCAGGGCGGGAACGGTAATTTCCAAGACGCGGAGGCGGAAATAAAGATCGCGGCGGAAAATACCTTCCACAACGGCCTTTTCCAGGTCGCGATTGGTGGCCGCGATCACGCGGACGTCGACCGAGATGGGCTTGCTTCCGCCCACGCGTTCGAAGGGATGCCCCTCCAGCACGCGCAGGAATTTGGCCTGCAAACCGGGGCTCATCTCGCCGATTTCGTCGAGCATGATCGTGCCGCGATGGGCCGCTTCGAACTTGCCGATCTTGCGTTCTGTCGCCCCCGTGAATGCCCCGCGTTCGTGTCCAAATAACTCGCTGGCCAGGAGTTCCGTCGCCAGGGCCGCGCAGTTAAGGCAGACAAAGACGTTTTCGCGGCGGGGGCTGGAATAATGGATGCCGCGGGCCACGAGTTCCTTGCCCACGCCGCTCTCGCCGCGAATCAAGACCGTGGCGTTGCTGGACGCCGCCTGGGCGATCTCGTCGGCCACCCGGCGGATGACGGCGCTCTTGCCGATGATCTGGCTTTGTACGCCCAGCCGCTCGCGAAGTTGCACGTTCTCGGTGCGGACCTGGGTGAGGTTCTCGGCCAGTTCTTCCCGGCGTTTGAGGTTCTCGAGGGCCACGGCTACTGTGTCGGCCACCGCCAAGGTGAATTCCAGGTCGTCGGGATCGGCCACGCGCTCCGGATCGATGGAATAAAGATGAATCAGGCCGAGTACCTTCCCGCCACGCCGCACCGGGGCGCAGATGACGCTCGTCGTACGAATCTCACCCTGGCTGTCGCGGCTGCCCAACGAACTGTCGCCCATGACGTTTCGAGCCAGGACCGCCTCGCCCTCGCGCAGCACGGTTTCGGCCAGGACCTGGGGCAAGCGGTGATAACGATGCGATGACGAACTGCGCGAGGCGATCACCTGCAAGGCGTCAGCCTTCACTGGCCCTTGGTAGTCGTTGGGCAGCAGCATCACGGCCCCGGCATCGGTCTGGGTGCCTCGAGCCAAGCCGTCCAGGGCCAACTCGGCCGCACTGGTGATATCCGGTGATTTGGCCAGCTCGAAGGCCAGCCGGCAGAGCTTGGCCGCCGCTCGTCCGACTTTCGACACTCCCGGCTCATCAACTTCTTCTTCTGGTTCCAGGAACCGCGTCTGCCCGCGACGATGCGTGATTGTAGTGGGGCCGTAGTCTTCCAGCACGCTGGGTTCATCGCCACCAAGCGGCAATCCGTCCGGTCCTATCCCATCTGCACGGATTATTGCGCTGGAATCGGAGAAGGCGTCGGCCAGCGTATGAACAAAAATCAACTGAGAACGACCGATGCGGATGATGTCGCCTGCTTTGAGGACGTGATCCGCAGAAATCCGCTGGCTTCCGATCAGCGTGCCGTTGCGGCTATCGAGGTCGCGCACCACCCAATTTTCCCCGGCGAAGAAGACTTCAACGTGGTTTCGGCTGCAACGATCATCTTTCAGAACAATCTGATTGGTGGGCGCGCGACCGATCGTCGCCGCCTGCCCGGGGATGAGCCGGAAGACGTCGCTCCATTTTCCTCCTTCGCGAATGACGAGATAAGCGAGTTCCGCCACGGACTACTGGCCCTTTTCAGGCATGAAAGACATTCCCTATACCTTATCCTCGATAGGCCTATTTCCGCAAGATGCGGCCGAACGAAAATCTCGGCATGGTTCAATTCTGACGCCGAAGGGTTACATCTGTAGGGAACGGCCGCCGTGCCGTTCCGCCCAGTTTGGAACGTCACGGAGGCCGTTCCCTACAGGACCGCGCCGCCAACGTGTTACCCTGTTTTGAACCATGTCGAAATTATCACGCCAAGGACCCGCGAATCAATTAGTGTCGTGTTGTAGGGGTGACTTTAGTCGCCCTGTTCGACAATAGGGCGACTAAAGCCACCCCTACGGCGTCGAATTCCGACAGTTATTAATTCGCCGATCTTAGCCCTAAATTAACGGTGCCTAACTCAATAGATTAGGTATCGGTTTGCTTTCACACATTAGATGAATTACAGTGATTTCACAAACTCCCGAAGTATTGCTAATTTTTTCCGTTGACAAAGGAGCGTGTCCGATGCCTTCAGGACACAATAGGGAGTGCTGAATTACGCGTTTGTGGAACTTCGTTGCGATTTTTCAATCTATACTTATAGACGGGAATTGAATGAGAACGGCCGGAAGAAATTCCGAACGGTGTTGAGCAACGTGCATCGCGCACGAGGAGTGTTTTTTGATGACTGTTCACTTAATCAATCGCTGGCTGCCGTGGGCAGCGCTTTGCGTCCTGGCCGCGTGGCCGACGACCGGGTCCGCCCAGCGCCGTGCGCCGGCCTTGTCGCTCGAAGCGGCCCGCAATCGCATGGTCGATGAAGAATTGGTTGGGGCGGGCATCAAGGACTCGCGCGTGATCGAATCGATGCGCACCACTCCGCGGCACGAGTTCGTGGCCCGCAAGTATCTCGATCGGGCCTACTTGGATATGTCGCTGCCGATCGGCGACGGCCAGACGATATCACCACCGATGTTCGTGGCGTATATGACCGAGCAGTTGGATCCGCAATCCGGCGATCGGGTCTTGGAGATCGGCACGGGCAGCGGCTACCAAGCGGCGGTGCTCAGCCCCCTGGTCAAAGAGGTCTATTCGATCGAAATCGTCGAATCGTTGGGAAAACACGCGGAGCAGACGCTGAAACGGCTCAACTATGCGAATGTGTTCGTGAAGATCGGTGACGGTTATCAAGGCTGGCCGGAACATGCCCCCTTCGACAAAATTATCGTCACCTGTTCGCCCGAAAAGGTGCCACAGCCGCTGATCGATCAACTCAAGGAAGGGGGACGCATGGTGATTCCCGTGGGCGAACACTACCAACAGGTTTTCCATCTGCTCAAGAAAGAGGATGGCAAGCTGATCAACGAGGCCCTGCGGCCGACGCTTTTCGTGCCCATGACCGGCAAGGCCGAAGAGGTCCGGCAGGTGCAGTCCGACCCGTTGCATCCCAAACTGGTCAACGGTGGTTTCGAAGAGGTAATTGGCACTGCCCACGAGCCGACGGGTTGGTACTACATCCGCCAGATGAAGGTGGTAACCGCCTCCGACGCTCCCGAGGGAGGGAATTACGTGACCTTCTCCAATTCCGAGCCTGGCCGTGCCTGTCGGGCGCTCCAGGGGTTTGCGGTCGATGGCCGGCAAGTCCACGAATTCGGGGTTTCCTGCGTGGTTCGCGCTCCCGGTATGGCGCGCAATGAGGCGGCACAGTTTGTGGTCCTTTTCCTGGACGAGAACCGCGCCACGGTGGGGCAAGTGGCGCTCGGCCCTTGGCGTGGCATCCCCGACTGGAAACGGGTGACGGGTGTGGTCAAAGTGCCGGCCCATGCGCGAGAGGGGATCGTGGAAATCGGGCTGCTGGGCGGTATTGGCGAAGTGTCGTACGACGACGTGCAAATTCGCCCAGCCAAGGCAAAAAATGAAAAACGGTGACGAGTGGACCGAATATTGTAGGGTTTGCTTGCTTTTGCCCCTCAGTTCGATTAGGCTGAACCGTGGAACAGGCAAGGCTTTCTTGCGTTTATCCTCCTTCCCATGGGGTGGTTTATGAGATCAGGCAGATATTTCACGTATTGTCGTTTGCGCGGCTTGGCCGTGGCAACCGTGGTTTTGGCGACAGTTGTCATTCTCCGTTCGCCGGTGCCGCTTTATGCCCAGTATTCGGGCTACGGCGTCAATCAGGCGGTGGGCGGAATCTCGATCAAGTCCGACGGACTGATCGAAAACGCCGGTATCGATAAGCTTGGCAAGCTCGGGGCCGAGCGTGCTCGGCTGATCAAGAAAGCGCCGGGCGATCTCAATGCGGCCGCCGCGCTCCGCAAGGTCTCGCTCCGTGGACTGGAAGAAGCCATTGCAGGGGCGTTGAAGTCCGGCAAGCCGCTGTCGGAGGAGATGTTCTTCCTGGCTGGGCTACAAGACATTCGCTATGTCTTCGTCTATCCGGAGCAGAGGGACATCGTGCTGGCCGGCTTCGGCGAGGGCTGGCGCGTCGACAACCGCGGCAACGTTGTCGGTGTGGGCACGGGCAAGGCCGTGTTGCTCCTGGACGACTTGCTTACCGCGCTGCGGACTGCCGCGACTTCAGCCCGCGGCGGCATCAGTTGCTCCATCGATCCCACTCAGGAAGGGATGCAGAAACTGCGTACCCACGCGGCCAGTTTGACGACCATGAACAACCAGAAGGCCATTGCTTCGGGCCTGGAGAGGGCCTTGGGGCGACAGGAGGTCAGTTTCACAGGTGTGCCGGCGACTAGCCACTTTGCCTGCGTGTTGGTGGCGGCCGATTATCGTATGAAACGACTGGCAATGAACTTCGACCAGTCGCCCGTACAGGGCATGCCCAGTTTCTTGCACATGTACAAATCGACCGATATGGGCATGGACAACATGTTGCAGCGTTGGTGGCTGGAGCCGAAGTATGAGTCGGTGCTTCGTTCGGCGGACGGGTTGGCATGGGAATTCGACGGCGCGGGCGTGAAGTGCATGACGGAAGAGGACTTTGCCGCAGCCAGTGGTCGCGAGCAGACGGGCAAATCGAATGCCATCGCCCAGAAGTGGGCCGACAACATGACCGCGCATTACGATGAGCTGGCGGTGGCCGATCCGGTCTTTGGCGAACTGCGCAACTGCATGCAGTTGGCGTTGGTCGGTGCCCTGGTGGCCCACGAGCGATTGGCGGACAAGGCGGGTTGCAGTTTTCCCGCGCTGATGGAGGAATCGACCCTGAAGACGCTCGAGTTGGCCGCCCCCACGCAGGTTGACAGCCGCGTGAGCATGGTGAAGCAGAGCGGCAAGTGGATCATCAGCGCATCGGGCGGCGTGAACATTCGCCCGGGCGAAATCGTGAGCAAGGCCCGCCAGAGTTCCGCTCCTGCCGAAGCCCGCAGCAAGGCCGTGAATGCAGGTGGCACGACTTGGTACTGGAACTAAGCCGTAGGATCCTCGGCATTCAACTGCACGTTGTCGATAAAGACCGTATTATCGCCGCCGGACGGATTGGGGTCGACACCGACAAAGTAGACGGTGTGCAGCCCCGATGTTGGAACGGTGAAATTCATCGTTTCGCAGAGGCCGTACCTGGTGGTGGCCGGCGTACTTATGCCCACGGGTGGATTGCTGAGACTGTCGATATAGACATAGATCGAATCGTACTGCGTCTGGTAGTCTAAACGCTGGTCTGCTAGGAACGAGATGTTGTACTCCATGCCGGCGTTTAGATCCACCTGTTGACTCATGCTGCCAGTATTCTTGATGTAGGCAACTTGATAGCCGCTGGGGGCGCCGGGATTTCCGGCCGTGAAAGCGCTGTCATTGGTGCTGATGCCGGCTGAACCCTGAAAACTCCAGGCGCCGGGATCACTGGGATCGGGTGCGTAGGCATTCGCGGCCAAGGGCACGTCCTCAAAGCTGCCGTCACTGATGCCGCCCCCCGTGGTAATCATCACGTCGTCGATGAAGGCGGTGCAGTCGGTGCCGCCTGATGTTGGTGTGCCCTGGAATGTGATAGTATGCTGCGTGGCGGTACTGAACGAGAAATTCTGCGTCTGGTAGGGCGTGTAGAGGTAGGTGGTCGTCGAACCGGAGACAATGCTGGCCACGCTCGGCGTGACGGTGGCGTACACAACGCCATCGACAAGGACCTGGATGGTCTCGCTCTGGTAATTGTTGCGCGGGGCGGCATCGAACGATATGCTATAGGTGGTGCCCGCATCCAAGTTGACGGTCTGAGTCATGTAGCCGCCGTTCTTGATGTAGGCGGCCTGGTATCCATCGGGGGCGTTCGCGCAGCCGCTGGTGAACCCGCTGTCATTGGTGGTTATCCCGGCCGAACCCTGGAAATTCCAAGCGGTACCACTGGGCGTCGGCGCGTAAGCGTATGCGGCCAAGACCGGCGCTTCAAAGCTCCCGTCGCTGATCGCGTCGTCCAGCGTGGTCAGGGTCACGTTGTCAATGAACGCCGTGCTTTGGCTGCTCGTTGTCATGCCCTGGAACGTGATGGTGTACGTGGTGGCCGTGGTGATCGGGATATTCAACGTCTGGTAGGACGTGTAGGGGTAGCTGGTCGTGGAACCGGAGACAATGCTGGTCGGCGTGACGGTTGCGTACACAAGGCCATCGACAAGCACCTGGATGGTCTCGCCGGGGTAATTGACGCGCGGGGCGGCCAAGAACGACAGATTGTACAAGCCGTCATCCAGATACATGGTATAAGTCATGCTGCCACCGCCGGTAATGTACGCGACCTGCGACCCTTGGGGGGCGCTGGGGTTTTTGGACGTCAGGCCGCTGCCGTTGGTGCTTATTCCGGCGCCCGTGGCCGAGAACGTCCAAGGTGAGCCGCCGGGATTGGCTTGATAGCTGTTCGCGGCCACGGACGGCGACTCGAAACTGCCGTCGACGATCTGGTCGTCCGTCGCCACCAGCGACAATTCATCGATCAAGGCGGTATGCTTGCCGCTGACCAAACCCTCGAACTCGATGGTGTTGGATTGGCTTGTGACCGTGAAATTCCATGTGTAGTAATAATGGTAGTTGCTGCTGAAAGGGGTGATCGGAGCACTGATTGGCAGACCGTTGAGCAATACCTCGATTTGCTGGTTCCCGGCCTGTCCATTCACGCACTGGGCAGCATAAAACGAAAGGCTGTAGCCGCAATTGGGAACCAGGTTTACGGTCTGGATCATGTAGCCGGTCCCTTGAAGATAGGCCACCTGCGAGCCGTTAGGGGCATTGGGATTGCCGGACGTGATGCTGCTGCCGTTGCTGGCAACGCCAGCCGTTCCCGTGAATGCCCAGGCCGTACCCGTGGGATCGGGCTGGGATTTCCCTAAGGCCAACGACGGTCGCTCGAAGCTCGGGTCGTCAATGCCGTTGGCGGTGAGGGTTACCTGATCGATAAAGGCCGTGCTGTCGTCTTTGTTGGGGTCCATGCCCTGGAACACGATTTGGTGCTCCCCGGCCGCGACCGCAAACGTCGTCGTATAGTAATAACCGTAGAGCGTGTTTACGGGATCGATATTCTGACCGTACAGTGTACCGTCGACCGACACGTCGATCGTCTGGTAGCTCGACTGGTAGATCTCACGTTGAGCTGCCAGGAACGAGATCTCGTAAGTACCGGCGTCCAAGTACACCCACTGGCTCATGCTGCCGCCGTATTCGAGGTAGGCGACTTGCGAGCCCGCGGGGGCGTTCTGGGCCACGCTCCAGTTTGTGACAAACGCGCTACCATTCTTGGCTATGCCGGCCGTGCCCGTGAATTGCCAGGCCGATCCGGGGGTGTCTGCCAGGTAGCTGTTTACGGGCAAGGGTGGTATCTCAAAACCTCCGTCGGCGATCGAGTCCTGCACCGGCGAGAGCACCACGGAGTCGATAAAGGCCGTGCTGTCGGCGGTCGACGGACTCTGTCCCACGAATGTGATGGTGTGCGTGCCGGCTGTCGTCACTGGGAAAGTGTAACTTTGGTAGGGCGCGTAGGAAACCGTGTAGTTGACGTTATCGGTGGTGACTGGTGCCGTCGGGGTGATCACGCCAATTGGTTGGGAAAAGTTGGTGTCGAGATAAATGTCGATCGTCTGTGCCCGGGTTTGATAGTTGAGCCGCTGGGCTGCCATCAGCGAGATATCGTAGACGCCGGTTTCCAAGGTGACGGTTTGGCTGATTGCGCCGCCGTCCTTGATGAAGCCAACCTGGGAACCCTGCGGCGCACTGGGATCGCCGTACGTGAAGCCGCTGCCGTTGCTGCTTATGCCGGCCGTTCCCGTGAACGTCCAGGGCGAAGTGCTGACAGGGACCTGATAGGGGACATTGTTGCCAAACGTCCATACCGTATTGCTGGCCCCGGCCTGGCCGGGTGACCCCATCTGGTACGCCTGCGACTGCAACACAGGCGCCTCGAAGCCGCCGTCGCTGATTGCGTTGGTTGTCAACGTGGCGATCGACAACAGTTGTCGGCTCTCAAGACTTTCCACGCCTAGCCGCCGCACGTGTACACGTCGCGTCGCCTTGCGGTGTTTTTTCGTGGTGAAGGCTGCTAGCAGTCTCTGGTAGATCGATCGTAACATCGCTTCTGCTCCCACAATGGGCAACGGGTCCGAGAGCGGATCAAAATAACCGGAGTGCCTATGGCGAGGTCCTGCTCCGGCCCGGTTCCGACGATTGCCGGTCAAGTTAGACGAGAATGGGGGCAGATAATAGCCGGAACGTGGATTTGGATCGAGAGCAATTTTGGCCCAATCTGCGGTAAACCGCGAGACAGCTTTCAAACAACGGCCAAGTTCTATATACTTTCCCGTATGGAGCAACCAAAAATGGCAATGACCCCCCCTGACACCTCCCCAGACTCCTCTCTCGAAAAGCCATCCGCCGCGCCGAGTTTCGAACAAACACTTAACCGGTTGGAAGAGATAGTCCACCTCTTGGAGGAGGGAAAAATTGGTCTGGATGAGGCCCTGGTGCGCTACGAAGAAGGCGTGGGATTGTTGCGGAAGGCATACGACTTGCTAGAGAAGGCCCAACGTCAGATTTCTCTGCTCAGTGGAGTGGATTCCGAGGGGAATCCCCTCCTTCGCCCGATGGAAGACGCAGCCAGCTTCTCCTTGGAACGAGACATCGCCGGGCCTGCTTCCGCGGGGGAAACCCGCGGAAAAGCGGCTGGCCGGCGGGGAAAGCGGCCTGTCGATCAAGACTTGCCGTAAGAGGGGGCTTGGCTCTGCATTTGATCGGCCATAGACGTTTGAGCGATTCCAAATTAGAATGATGTGTTGCGAGCGGTTGTCCATACAAGGAATCTCTGCCAATTTTCACGCATCATATTGACTCGAACCGCGCAGAGCGTGAATCCCCCGCTTGTATGCTCATGACCAAAACCCTGTCGCCCTCCCTTGCACCCTACGTGGACCGCCTTGGTCCGCAGATTGAAGCTGCGCTCCAACAGTATTGTTGTTTGCCTGCTGGTTGTCCCGATGCATTGCGCGAGGCCATTCGCTATAGCCTTCTGGCACCGGGAAAACGATTGCGGCCGATGCTCGTGCTGATGGCCGCCGAGGCCTGTGGTGGAAGCCTTTCGGTAGCGATGCCAGCCGCATGTGCCGTGGAGATGATCCATACGTATTCGCTGATCCATGATGATCTGCCCGCTATGGACGACGACGATCTCCGCCGCGGCCGGGCTACATGTCACAAAGTCTTCGGCGAGGCGATGGCGATTCTTGCCGGCGATGGCCTGTTGAGCCTGGCCTTTCACGTCTTGGCCGAAGGTATGCACCCCCCGATTGTGGCAGTCGCCTGTTGCGCGGCCTTGGCTGAGGCATCCGGCCCTTGCCAGTTGGTGGGTGGGCAGGCCGACGATATTGCCGCCGAGCGCGCCGCAACAGACAACGCCGCTCCAGGTTGCCGGCCTGTCGTGTGCGACCGCAAGCATCTCGAGTCGATCCACGCCCGCAAGACCGGGGCCATGATCCGCGTATCCCTTCGTTTAGGTGGATTAGCTGCCGGGGCCGTGCCGGAACGCCAGAAGGCACTTGACGAATATGGCCGCAGACTTGGATTGGCCTTTCAAATCACCGACGATCTATTGGATGTTCGCAGCACTGAAGAAAACATGGGCAAGCGGGTGGGTAAGGATGCCAAGAAGGGCAAAATCACCTTCCCGCGGCTGCTAGGAGTTGACGAAAGTGCAGTGTATGCAGGACAATTGATCGCTGAAGCGCTTGCGGCGATGGAGCCGCTGGGACCTCAGGCAGAGGGCCTGATTGCGCTGGCCCGTTACGTTTTGGAGAGAAACCGCTGATGGACAAGATTCTTTCCACGATCGGCTCCCCTCGCGATTTGCAAGGGTTGTCGCATCAGGAACTGACCCAGTTGGCCGCCGAGATCCGCGAGGCCCTGTGTAGCCTCGCATCGCGGCGGACGGCGCATTTTGCCTCCAACCTGGGCGTGGTTGAACTCGCCTTGGCCTTGCACACGACCTTCGACTTCAGCCGCGATCGACTGATCTGGGACACCGGTCATCAGATCTACCCGCACAAGCTTCTCACCGGGCGCTACAAGGACTTTCATTCCATGCGTGTCCGCGGCGGCCTCATGGGATATCCCAATCCGGCCGAAAGTCCTTACGACCTGTTCCTTACGGGCCATGCCGGTTGTGCTACGAGTTGCGCCTTGGGCATGCGTTGTGCCGATGACCTGATACGGCCCGAGGAAAACCGCTGTTCTGTGGCGGTCGTGGGCGACGGGGCCTTCAGTTCCGGCGTCGTCCTGGAGGCATTGAACCACGCCGGAGGGCTGAAAAAGAACCTGATTGTCGTGCTCAACGACAATAAGATGTCGATTTGCCCGCGCGTTGGCGGCCTGGCCGAGTCGTTGGACCGCGTGCGCATGAATACCCTGTATGCGGGTTTGAAAGCGGAAGTGCAAAAAATGCTCGCCCGCGTGCCCGTGATCGGCGATCCGGTCGAGCGGTTCTTGCACCAGGTCAAAGACGCCGTGAAGGCCGGCATGGTGGGCGGCATGCTTTTCCAGGAGCTGGGGTTCAGTTACCACGGTCCGGTCGACGGCCACAATATTCGCCAGTTGCAGAAATATCTGGCCATGGCCAGGCAGGTCAAGGGGCCGGTGTTGCTCCACATAGTGACCGAGAAGGGCCACGGCTACGATCCCGCGGCCGAAGACCCCGTGTTGTTCCATACGCCCGCGCCATTCTCCCGCACGAACGGCGAGATTACGTTCAAGAGCAATGGGGCCAGGACCTTCACGGCGGTCGCTCGCGACACGCTGCTGCAGGAAATGGGCCGCGAAGGCTCACGCGTGGCCGTTATTACCGCCGCCATGTGCCAAGGCAACATGCTGGAACCGATCCGCGAGCGGTTTCCCGATCGCTTCTTCGACGTGGGGATCTGCGAGTCGCACGCTGTGGCCGTGGCCGCCGGCATGGCCAAGGCGGAAATCCGGCCGGTGGTGGACATTTACAGCACGTTCCTACAACGCTCCTACGACCAGATATTCCAAGAGGTCTCGCTCCAGGACTTGCCGGTAACGCTGCTCTTGGATCGGGCCGGCCTCGTGGGACCCGATGGCCCGACGCACCATGGGGTGTTCGATATTGCCTATCTCCGCGTCTTTCCCAACTTGGTGGTCATGTCGCCGGGCGACGAACACGATCTGGAACTAATGATCCCTTGGTGCGTGGCCCACGATCACCCCACGGCGATCCGGTACCCCAAGGCCAACGTGGTCCGCGTGAGTCGCGGCGCGTTGCCTGGTGAAGTGGCCCCCATCGAACTGGGTGAGTCGGAATTGGTCCGGCCTGGCGCCGACGGTGTGCTTATCGCTTTCGGCCCCCTGTTGCAGCAGTGCCTCGAGGCCGCGGAAGAACTGGCCGAAGAAGGTGTCGAACTGGCGGTGATCAACGCCCGCTTCGTCAAGCCGTTGGATACGCGGGCGATCCTGCAGGCCATCCGCGAACATCCGTTCGTGGTCACGGTCGAAGAAGGCTGCCTGATGGGTGGGTTTGGCAGCGCCGTGTTGGAAGCGGCGAACGACGCGGGTCTAGGCACTAGCCATATCCGCCGCCTGGGAATTCCCGACCAATACATCGAACACGCCGATCGGTCAGAACTGTTGAGTAACCTGGGACTTACCGGCCGGGGGATTGCCGAAACGTGCCGTACGTTGGCCGGCCTGGAGCAGGCCCCCTCGCAATCCACTACCCGCGGCGCACGGTCATAGGTTTTCGCCATATGACTCGTCCCGGGCCACAACCGATCTCGTTTCCTTCCAACCAGCGGCTCCGTGTGATCCTGCTGAGCACGGGCCAGCGTTCCTACTTTCTGGACGAGATCGGGCGTCTCCGTCCCCTGATCGAGCGCTATGCCGACATCGCCGCCGAAGATTTTAGCGGCGAAGAGGATGTTTCCACCGCGGAGGCCGACTTCGCCATCGTTTTCGGCGGCGACGGCTCGATCCTGCGTGCAGCCCATCAAATGGGCCAACGGCAACTGCCGGTCATTGCCGTTAACCTGGGAAGATTGGGGTTTTTGGCCGATGTTTCGGCCGAGGAACTGATCAATATCCTCGATGAATTGACCACTGGCCGGCTGCAGGTCATTGAGCACCTGATGTTCGATTGCCAACTCATTCGCAATGGTGCGGCCGAATTCCGGAAGATGGGCCTTAACGAGATAGCCGTGCGGACTGGTCCGCCGTTTCTCTTGATGGACATTCATCTTTACGTTGACTCGGAACTGGTAACAACGTATAGTGGCGACGGTTTGATTATCAGCACGCCCGTCGGATCGACGGCCTATAGCCTTTCGGCGGGCGGGCCGATCTTGCGGAAGGACTTGGAGGCCGTGGTGATCATGCCTCTTAGTCCGCACACGTTAACGATGCGTCCGGTCGTCGATTCCGCCGATCGAGTTTACGAGATGGAGGTTGTGGAACCCCACCCGGAGACATCGGCCGTGGTCGATGGCCGTGTGTTGTGTCGATTGAAACCGGGCGACCGTGTCCGTGTAACCCGTGCCCCTGTGCGATTCAAGCTTGTTGCCCCGCCAGGCCACAGCTACTACCGCACCTTGCGTGAAAAACTGCATTGGGGCGGACAACTTCGCCGTAGAAATTCGTAAAGTGTATCCGGCACACTCCGTGTGCCGCCTAGCAACGGCACACGGAGTGTGCTGGATACATTGAAATCCCCGCCTATTGTCTCGAAAGGAGTCGAGCAGTGAAAATCGGCATGGTTGCTGGAACATTGTTGTGCGCCGCGGTTTACCTATCCTGTGTGGCAGCCTGGGCCGACGAACCCAAGGCCAAGCAGTCCGAGCCCCAGGAATATCTCCTCCGCTACAAGTTTCATCCCGGCGATGCGCTGCGTTGGACCGTGCTTCACCGTTGCCGCATCCGCACTTCGGTTTCGGCCAGCACGCAGACGGCCGAGACGACAACCACCTCGATCAAGGTTTGGCGCGTACACGATGTGCAACCGGACGGCACGGCGGTTTTCGAGCACCTTGTGGAAACCGTCGACATGCGGCACCGTCTTAGTGGCCGCGACGAAGTACACTACAACAGCCGCACCGATCTGTGTCCTCCGCACGGTTTCGAAGACGTTGCTCGGGCTGTGGGTGTGCCCTTGGCAGTGGTGACGCTCGACGCGCAAGGCAAGGTCTTGAAGCGGCAGCAGAACTTCGTCAGGGCGGCGGTGGCAGGGCAGGGTGAGATCACGATTCAATTGCCCGAGCGGGCCGTGGCTGTCGGCAGTTCCTGGTCGAACCAGCGAAACATCGAGGTTCCACTTCCCGACG
This sequence comes from uncultured Planctomycetaceae bacterium, assembly GCA_964615095.1. Taxonomy (GTDB): domain Bacteria; phylum Planctomycetota; class Planctomycetia; order Pirellulales; family Thermoguttaceae; genus JANXQG01. The sequence goes on from CAZTPX010000007.1 coordinate 78,980, forward strand.
GCGGCATGCGGCAGATCCGCACCAAGCAGAGCTACAAGCTGGAAAGCGTGAAGACGGGCGTGGCCACGATTTCCATGTCGACGCAGATTGTGACACCGATCAATGATCCAGCCATCGAGGCCCTGGTGCTGCAATACGAGTCTAGCGGTAGTGTGCGATTTGACATCGATGGCGGGCAGATTCTCGGCTGCCAGAGCGACGTCGACCGCAGCGTCGTCGGTTTCCGCGGCGAGGCCAGCAGTATTCGCTACGTCGGCCGCTCGACGGAAGAGTATCTTGCGCCTCCGCCCAAGGTGGCGGTCGTGGCCGCGAAGCGGTAGATTTATATCGGACTTGCCGGATCTGCCGTGCGAGCCCAATTGCTGTACCCGGTAATCTGTCTCTGCACTCGCCATCGCCGAGCAAGCTTCCGGCCTTGTCGTGCCGATGCTGATTCTGATGGTCAAAAAATATGGGAACCTGTTGTTCGTGCTCGCGGCGGTCGGGGCGATCGCCGTGCCGGTGGTCTATTTCCGCTTCTTCGACCACGGCAAGACGTCCTCGGCAACGGCCGAAACGCCTGCGGGCGCTAGGCAGGCGGCAATCTTCGCGACGGGCGCGGGCAGCGAGGGTGCGGCAAACATCGCCGGCCCCGTAACGCCCGACGCGCCGGCCATCCCGCGGTCGAACGTGCGCGTCCACGACGCCAGCAGTGTCTTCGATTTCCAGATCACGCCCGAATGGATCGTGGCCCACTGGCCGGCCGTCTCCACCGGGCTGGCCCAACTCCAGTTGGAAGGCTATCGTGTGCCGCTGGTGACGGGCACTGCTCAGCACGACCTGGCCGGATCGTTGACTTACTACTTCAATGCCGAGCAGAAACTGTGCCAGATCACTTTTGTCGGCACGACGGGCGACCCCCGGCCACTAATTGGACTGCTGACCAACCGTTTCCATCTGACTCGGAAACTGGTGAACGATCCGGGCCTGGTGATCTACGAAGCGGTCCACGCCGACAACCGGCCGGCCAGCAGTCTGCAGATCCGCCTGGCGCAGCAGGACCAGCCTAACGAGCCGTATCGGCGTTACGACCTGACACTTTCCGTGGAACGGCCGGTCGAATAGGCGTCTCGGGGCCGGCCAGTCAATGCAAAGAACTGCCAGATGAGCAAGTAGGCCCCTCTTGCCGAGAGGGACGATTGTGCGCAGCGCTGTTCGGAAACATGGGGTCATCCCCTTGGACGGCGCATTTTGGTCCCTTCCGGCAGAAAGGACCTACTTAACGGCTCTACACACCGCCGTCCGAAGGGCCGTCGTCCAGATCGCGCCAGACCATGGGCCGGCGGGAATACGGCTCGATCCGCAAGACTGTCTCGCCGTTCTGGAAAATGCGGACGGTGCCGTTGCTCTGGCTGACCGTGATGGCCACGGCGTTGGTGGCCCGACTGATCGCCGCCGCCGCCCAGTGCCGTGCGCCCAACCCTTTGGACAACGTCACGTCGGCCGCCGAACAATCCAGGTAGCGGCAGGTGGCCTCCACCGTGCCGTCGGGTGAAACAATGATCGCCCCGTCCATCTGGGCGATCTCCTTGATCCCCTCGCGGACGCGGGGATCGTTGAGATTCCGCTCCTTGCGACTATAGCCCTTGACCGGGTCGAAACCCACGGAGCGGCTGCAAGCCAGGACCTTCCGCGAGTCGCCGACGACGAAGAGCGTCCCCACCGGTTTGCCTTCCCGGCCTTCGCGGCCGATATCCACGGCCAAGTCGACCACGATTTTCAGCGTGTCCAGGGGCACGCGGATTTCCAATTGGCGGAGGTCGCGGCCGGTGAGGCGGTTGAGGTGCTCGTCGAGATTGATCACACTCAGACTGTCGATAGAATCGGCGTCAAAGCTGCTATAAAGGGCCACCACGGCGGAACCCGGAGCGAGGATGTCGTCGGCCACGCCTTCCAGAACGGCTTGCGTCAGCTTCTCATAGACCGGATTGTCCGGCATGTCGAGGCGGATCGGCTCCAGGCCGGCCTCCTTGGCGCCGGTGAGTTGGTCGGAGGTGTCGGCGGCCACCAGCAGTTTGGTCTCCGGGGCCATGTTCCGCAGACGTGGCCAGTCGGCCGTGCCCTCGACCAAGAGCAGAATCGCATCGATCCCGGCCGTCTCGGTCATGTGGACGGCGAGCGAGAAGAGGGTCTTGAACTGCTCGGTCAGTCGCAGGGGTTGCATGCTGGGGGTCCCGGTCTGCTGTCGGTACTGGAGCGGGACATGAAAGTGCCGCAGGTTGGCGGGCTGGCCGTCGTGCAAGACGCGCCATGGTTGACAGGCTGGGGGCTGGCCCTGGTCCTTGTGGCCCTGGTCCTTGTGGCCCTGTTCCTTGTGGCCCTGTTCCTTGTGGCCCTGTTCCTTGTGGCCCTGTTCCCCAGCGCCGATGTTCTCGTGTGGTTGCGGTGCGCTCGCGGTCCGTTCGACGAACCAAGCCTCCCTGTTTGCTAAGCACAACATGTCCTGAAGTCCACCCTATGGTACGAATTCTCGCCGTCTTTGGCAACGCCAGCAGGGGACAGCCCGCGATTTTCTGCTTTGCACGTAGGGTGGGCTTCAGCCCGCCTCTTGCAAGATTCGGTATGTAGACGGGCTGAAGCCCACCTTACCTTGACCGCGTTCCAAGCTCAGAGCCGCAAGGGTTTTTTCTCGCAGCCCTCTCAGATCGGTTTCCTGCCGCCGCTAGTAACAAGCATCGGTTGTCGGTGCAGAGAAAAGAGTCGAAAACGGCCATTTCCCACCGCTTCCAGGGCGCGGTGGGGACCGCCGCAACCGATCTAATGATACCACCAGAAGATTCGCTGCGCGAGCGAGACTGGCGGCTCCTGTCCCGTCTTCACATACTGCCGCCAACGATCGATTACCGCGGGGTCGCCGGCGTCGGTGCCGAGGCTCTTGCCTGTCGATTCTTCCAGGGCGGCCATCACGCGATGCTTCATGGCGGGGTCGGGGTCGTCCAAGCCCGGGGCCAGCGCCCGGGCTGCGGCGGGATCGTGGGCGTGACCCAGGCCGCGCGCGGCTGCCATGCGGACGTCGCGGTCGCTGTCGCTGCTGAACACGCCTTCCAGCACTTGCACCGCGGCGGCATCGCCGCGCTTGCCCCAGAGACCGCAGACGATTACTCGCACGTCCGGGTCCCAATCCTTGGCGGCGGCGCGGAGCGCGGCGTCAGCCGTCTGACCGCCATACACGGCCATCGTGCGCAGAATCTCGCCGCGCATGTTCGCGTCGGGCTCCGGTTTACGAAGTTGCTGGGCCAGTTCCTGACAAATCGATTCCCGTTGACCTGGGTCGGTGGTCTCCGGCGCCTTCTTGACCAACTCCTGGAGACTCTTTTTGCGTTCGCTAGGAGTGGTGATGCCGTGATTATCGGTCACATGGTTGCCAAACGGACACCAGCTCGGCAGTTTCTGCTCGCAACCACAAAGGCCCGCCAGGAGGCCGAAGATCAGCAAGCAGTTTACGCCTCTTCGCTTCGCGATCATCGGTGATTTTTCCCCTCAAGAGCCGAAAAAGCCACACCCTCAAACGATATAATGGCGGGACTATAACATCGCTAGCCGATACCGCCAAGACGAATTATGACTGGATTCGTGATTCCACATGTCTAACCTTAGCCCGATTGTAATCAATGCGGTCGAGCTGACGCTGGAGACTCTGGCCTTTAGTTTGCCCTTGGGGACAGCCGTCGCTTGGTTGCTGCTGCGGAGCGATTTGCCGGGGCGGAGGATGGCTTGGAGCGTCCTCTTCGTGCTGCTGTTCTTGCCGCTTTACTTGCAGTCCAGCGCCTGGCAGGCCGGGTTTGGGCAACAGGGGTGGTACGCGCACGGCAGCGGACCCTGGCTAAGTGGATGGAATGCGGCCGTTTGGGTCCACACGCTGGCGGCCATCCCCTGGGTTGTCTTGTTTGCCGGACTGGGGCTGTGGATCGTCGAACCCGCGTTGGAGGAACAGGCCCTGCTCGATGGCAGCCCTTGGCAGGTGTTTTGTCGCGTCACCTTCCCCGCATGCTCGCCGGCCTTGGGCCTGGCGGCGGTTTGGGTGGCGACGTCTACGGCCGGCGAAATGACGGTGACCAGCCTTTTCTCGGTGCGGACCTATGCCGAGGAGATTTATACGCAATTTGCCACGCACGATGATGCGGCTGGGGCCATACAGCCTCTGCTTCCGGGCATCCTTGGCACGCTCATGCTGCTGGGCCTCGGCATGTTCTGCTGCGTTCGGCTGGCCCGTGCCCCGCGGCTGTTGAACCTGCGATCGAGTCGCACCTTCGCCCTGCACGGGTGGCGATGGCCACTGGCGCTAGGCATGCTGGCGGTGATGTTGCTCCTGGCCGGTGTGCCGCTGGGAAATCTCCTGTACAAGGCCGGGGTCTTGGTCTCCCAGACAGAAACGGGCCGCGTACGGACCTGGTCGACAGGGAAGTGCCTTGGGATGATCCTGCTGGCGCCGTGGCAATGCCGCCGGGAGTGCACATGGTCACTGGTGATCGGCAGTTTGGCGGCCACGGCGGCGGTGATGGTGGCCACCCCGTTGGCATGGCTGGCCCGAGAATCGCGCTGGCTGGGCACGCTGGCCATAGCCTTGGCGTTGGTTTGCCTCGTGGTGCCCGGTCCCCTGTTGGCGTTGGCGGTCATCAGTCTGCTGAATCAGCCCGGTCTGCCTTGGCTGGTCTGGCTGTACGACCATTCGATCCTCGCCCCCTGTTTGGTACTGACAGTCCGGGCCATGGGGCCGGCGGTCCTGGTCTTGTGGCATAGTTTTCGGACGATCCCCCAGCCCATGCTCGATAGCGCCGCAACGGAGGGCTGCGGTTGGGCTGGGCAAATTGGGAGGATCGTGTTGCCCCAGCGGTTGCCGGCGTTGGCGGTAGCCTGGCTGATCGGACTGGCGTTGGCGCTGGGCGATTTGACGGCAGTCAGTCTCGTCTCGCCTCCGGGGTTAGAGATGCTTTCCGTCCACGTGTTCAACCTCGTGCATTACGGAGTGGAGGACCAGGTGGCCGGCATCTGCCTGGCGCTGACCCTGGGATTGTGCCTGCTGGCTGTCGTAGTGGCGCGGTTGGCTAGGCGGGTCTGACGTGAAGCGTAGTGGCGAGTGGCTGGTGCCGGTTGGGGTGGCTGGGGCAAATCGCAGCATCCGTTGCTATACCGCAGCCGCCCACGGTTGTTATAATAGACCGTGTTGGAACGATCCCGATTCTTTTTCCGCCTAGTCTATGTTCCATGCTCCATCCAAGTTCCGCTGCTTCCTGTCGGCCGCGCTGACCGTGGCAATCACCTGCTCGTCGGCCGCGGCGATGGACCACGTGATGGTGCGCCGCGATCGGCAAACGCTGCCCGTCGATGGCCGCGTCGTGCTGGTCGCCCAGGACGGCGGCTTGTTGTTGCTGGCTCGCGATGGTCAACTCTGGCGGATCCTGCCCCCGGAAATCGTCAAGCGCACGAGCAACGACGCGCCTTTCCGCGCCTACACGCCGGAACAGATGACGAAGAGCGTCATGGCCGAACTGCCCAAGGGCTTCGAAGTCTACCAGACGGCGCATTACATGATCGTCCACAACACGTCGCGCGCCTACGCCCAATGGTGCGGGGCCTTGTTCGAACGGCTCTACCTCGCCTTCCGCAACGCCTGGACCCACCAGGGCTTTCAAATGGTCGAGCCGGAATTCCGGCTCGTGGCGATCATCTTCTCCGAGAAAGCCGCGTATGTCAAATACTCGCAAAAGGAACTCGGCAACGCCGCGGACTCAATCTTCGGCTACTACAACATGGAAAGCAATCGGATGGTCATGTACGACTTGGCGGGCGTGGCCGTGAACCGTCCGGGCCGGAGTGTCGGTGTCGGGCATTTCAGCCAGTTTCTCGCCAACCCGAATGCCTCCGGAGCGATTTCGACGATCGTCCACGAGGCCACGCACCAGATCGCCTTCAACAGCGGCCTGCACCAGCGCTTGAGCGACTGTCCCAAGTGGTTCAGCGAGGGCATCGCCATGTATTGCGAGACGCCGGACCTGAAAGGGACCAAGGGCTGGGCGGGCATCGGCGCCGTTAATCGCACGCGCTTGGCCCAGTTCTGGCAGTACCAGCAGCAGCGACCGGCCGATTCGCTGACGACGCTCATCAGCACCGACAAGCGTCTGGTGGAGCCGAAGGAGGCCATCGACGCCTATGCCGAGTCCTGGGCGCTGACCTATTATCTCCTCCACAAGCATCCCAAGCAGTATGTGGCCTACTTGAAAGTCCTTTCCCGTAAGCAGCCCTTGGTCTTCGACGAAAAGGCGAAGCGGATCGAAGAATTCGAAAAGCAGTTCGGGCCCATCGACAAGCTCAACACCGACTTCATCAACTACATGCATACGTATTTGCCGTAGTTGGCTGGGCCTGGCGTTCCCTACAGAATTTCGGGCGGCGGAAGTGTCACCCTGCTTTGAACCATGCCGGTGTCCGCGGCTTTTCGACTTGCCGGCGAAACTCCGCAAGAATGATTTCCAAGGCCCGCACGTACGCGTCCGTGGTTGTGTCCAAGGCATGAAGATTCTGATTGCCGTCCGAATAAGCCAGCAACGCCACATCGTTCACGCCCTGCCGATTGCTGGCCAGCGCTTACGAGGGCAGCGAGTCGAACCAAGGTGGCGGCGGCCATAGCCAAGACGATCGCGATGGCCGAGGTCCGGCAACTCTCGAAGCTGGCGGATGTTCCGGTTTTACAATTCGGTCTGGCGAGTTCATGCGGTGCCTGGCAAGCGCGAACTTCGTTCAGCGGAGCAAAATCTCCGTTCTTGGGACGCCGCGAATCGCAGAATGCCGGCTCCTACCAGACCTCAAAGCCGCCGTAATGCCGGCATGCACGGCGCTCTTGATCCCCTCTGTTGCCAAGACATTTTCTAGTCGCACACTATTATGCCAGGCCGTGATTTCATTGATTGGTAGTCTATACCACGAAAACACGACCGTCAAGCGTCGTGCGAGACCTGGGATAGCTGCTGTTCAGCGGTCTCCGGATCGATCATGCCGTCCGTAATCTAGATTAACTATATCTTTCTTTCCCCCATTTTCCTTTCCCAAAATAGTCCGGCCGTTCGCGGCTGTTGCCGCTGATTGAGAAGAAAGGAAAATGAGGGAAAGAAGAGCACGAACTTGTCGTCCAGCCGCCGCTTGTACTGCCGGGCGACGACGTTGGCGGTCTTCTGGTCCTTCACGCGGCGTTAGAGGGTAATATCCTTGTCGGGCCCGACGTTGACTTCCACGCGGTCGCCGATGGGCACGTACTTGGTCTCGGTGCCGCCGACATAGGCCAGATCGTGGTTCTTATACTCCGAGAAGAGCCTGACGGTGCCGTTGGGTAGCGGTGAGAGGCCGAGATTCTCCATTGAGGAGAGCTTCTTCTCCTTGCCGGGCTCGTCCGCCAGTTTGACGTTCTTAAACCGGTAAAACTTGGTGAAATACGCCCTCACCCCCTGCCCCTCTCCCGGGAGGAGAGGGGAGGCTTGGTCGCGGTCGGAGAGCTTATAGATCGATTCCAGCGGCAAATCGGCCACCTTCAGGGCCACCAGCCGCTTGGGTTCTTTGTCCTTGATGTCCTCGCGGCCGTCGATTGTGAAGAGGAAGTATTCGGAGAGGCCCTGCTTCTGCACGTCCTTTCCCTTCTCGACGACGAGTCCGCCCGCGTCACTCGCGTTCCAGCGGTTGAAATCGCTTCAAGGTCAAATAAATCGACTATGGCACGAACGTGCCTGCGGAAAGAAATATCGGTATCGATCATCTCGAAGCGTAGCCGTCGCGGTTCTTCCCATTCAAGGATCCGCTGTTTGATGCTGCCCTTATCGGAAACACACTCTCGGGGTTCGCCGACACCGCCGACACCGGAAGGAAGGCGGCATAGTCTGGGTCGCGGAATCCCTAGGAAAAAGAGGAGCGGCGGCCGCAATTCCATTTGTGAATTGCAGAGTAGCGGCCATACGGTTCGTGGTAAAGCGTCAAACGCGTAGCTCGTGTGGACTTTCATGCCCGTGTCCGGAGGTTCTGTCGGCGGTCGCTCGCCGCCGCCCCTACCAAGGCCGCCAGCGTCCAACCACTTCAATTATCCGTCGCGGGGGCGGGCTGCACAAGCGGGCGGCGGCGAACGATTCGGGCTTAGTGCCGGTCCTTTCACAGGTGGTTTCTGAAGGTCCTGGTTATAAAGGCAGCAGCAGATTTTCGCAGCCAGTCACAAGACTACGGCTGCGTCTGCCGGCCTTGAAGGCTGTCCTTCTCTTCCAACACCTTGGCAATCCGCTGGAATTGGATCAAACCTCCGAGGTGAACCAGCCCTGCGTCGGTCACTTGGGTCTTCCGTCTCGGTAATCGTCAGCCCCTTCGTCCGCGCAATGTCCAGATCGAAGCTGAAGAACGATCTCCTTTCCGCCGCTGCATTCGCCCTGCTTGGCATCGTCCGATCCCTGTGCAATAATCGGAATGAAAGGGCGGCGACGTTGCCAACCGTGAATGCCCCTCAATGGAGATATTTCGATGGATGCAAAAAAGCTGTTTGGAAACGTCGCGTGGATTAGCAAGGACGGCGATCTCGATCTTACCAAGTTCCCTATCGACGGCACTTTGAAGCAGGCCATTTCGGGCGACATGGAACAGTTCCGATCAGGCGTAAACACGCTCCGTGCCATGCACAGTCACGGGCGAGATGAAGCGGGCATTTTCCTCGTGGGCCTCTTGGTGGCGTGCGACGAGAACTTAGATCGGCGTAGCCTGATAGTCGAGGCTTTGCAGGGCGTGAACACGAAGGCGTGCGCCGACCTGCTCTTTGCCGAACTGAAACGGGTGAAAAGTTCGAACACCACGCGGCGGTATTTGGCGGCGGTCATCAAGGTACTGGCATCGATGCCCACGAACCTTGTTCAAGAGGGATTCACGTTGCTAGCGAACGACACGTCGTTTTCGTACAAGATGCGGACTAAGTTCGAGGAAGCGATTGTTGAAAGCCGTCATTGCGAGGAAGAGTGGTTTTGAGCCGAGTACAAATGACGATCCGTTGTGACACCTATGCGACTTTCCGAAGATAAGATCAAGGCGGGCATCCTCCACCCTGACCGCGACGTGCGGGATGCGGCGGCAATGTACTTTTCCAGGTCGGCTTGCCGGTCGAGGTCTGCCGCGTTAGCGGCACGATGTGAATAGCCGCGGGTGGAGCGCAGCGCAACCCGCGGTTATGATATGCCAATGCGATCTCAGCCGCGTTAGCGGCGACACATTCCCTGCTCGATGAATATCGGCGATTGCTCCGTGAAAACAGCGTTCCGTACAGCGAGCCATACCGCGCGTGAACCCTGTCGTGCCACTACGTGGCACACCCAACCAAATGAATCTGACTCCGCGAGTTGCGCTGCGCTCCACTCGCGGCTATTCACAGGTGACCGCTACGCGGTCGCAAGCCTGACCTTGCCGCCCGTACTTGAACTCCCGCGTTGTACGGCGACCGTCGGCGAAATGCCGGCTAGGTCTTGCACCGCATCCCGTACCCCACGCATGTGCCGGTTGCACCGCATTCGGCTCACCCCAGCCACCCGGCGTTCGCGGGGCGGAGATGGGCAATGTCGCACAGCCGCACGACGCGCGTGTTCTGCTGGAGCATTTCGCACGGCGCCTCCTCGGCCAAGCGGACGGAGATCTACTGCCCCCTGGCCCAGGTCACCTCCTTCACGACGGCCTATATCGCCTGATCGAGACCCAGGGCGATTTTGTCAACGGCAGCCCTTAGCCCCGATGCCCCTCATTCAGGAGGTAGGCTCGGGGTAACGGAGTTAGACGCCGGAGAAATACGCAGAGCGGCCAGAATCTCCAGTGGCGGACAAATGCGGAAATGGGTCTCGAAGCTGGCAGACAGATCCAATAGGTGGCGGTCGTAGCTGACCAAGTGCGAGGCCAGGCCGTTCCAAGCACAGAGGAGGAAGGCAATGTCGTCGGCGTCGGCAGGGTAGTGGGGCAAATGAAAAAACTCAATTTCCACGGCCTCGCCCAAGGCCGAGATCAATCCGATGAAGGCGACTGCGTCCGCGCGTTCCGCACTCAACGCCAACAATTTCTCCGCATACTCGTGCAACGTATCCCGCGAAAACAACAGCGTAAACTCGTTGGCCTGCCAACGGTCGATCAGTTCGCGGTTTGGGCTGTCCGGATGCGACGAGCGACTTGCGGCGATGAGCACATTGCTGTCGAGCACGGCACGAAAGGCCGGCGGACTACTGGCCATGTGAGAGTCTCTCGGTCAACGACCGCAAACGGGCAAAAAGCGTGGCACGATCCGCCTCCGCAGCGCGTAAAGCCGCGCCTTCGCGGAGTCCTTCCTCGACGACCGCCGCGACTTCGGACTTCGCCCGCCGCCTCCGCCATTGTTCCAAGTCAAACTGGTCGTTAATAAAGCGCTCCAAGCGAGCGGAAAAATCAGGAATTTCCCGGGCCTTCGCTTCTGCTTCGGGACTAACGCTGATGCGCATGACATACTCCTCGTCGAATGACTCTCCATTCCAATTCTACCGCTACCACATGCATTTTCCAACTCGTCCGCTGTCGCTCTCCGCTACGAGCTTGATTCTGAATGGACTGCATCGCGTCAGATGGTCTCAACTCACAAGCCGCCACGTTCGCGCAGACCAGTCCACCTACCGCAAGCACCTAACCGGCCGTCAGGTGCCGCTCGACGCGGCGGACGGCCTCGTCGATCTTCCATGTCTGCTCGGGCAGGCAGAGCGGTTCGTCATGGGCCATCCACTGGTCTACCCGCTTCTGGGCGGAAATCACCGTGCTATGGCTGCGGCGACCAAAAAAAGAGCCGATCTCGCTCAAGGCGGCCCGTGTGTGTTTCCGCGCTAGCCACATGGCCAGCATCCGCGGCTGGCTGACGCGGCGGGTCTTGCCGTCGGACTGCAAGGTCTGGGGCTCGAGACCGAAGACCTCGCAAACCGCCTTGGCAATGTCGCACAGCCGCACGACGCGCGTGTTCTGCTGGATCATTTCGCCCAGCGCCTCCTCGGCCAAGCGGACCGAGAGCTTCTGCCCCGTGGCCGCGCTGGTGGCCTGCAAGCGGCAAATGGCCCCGGAGAGCTCGCGGGCGTGGCCCGTCAACCGCGCGGCAATGAAGCGTTGCACGTCCGGGGGCAATTCGATCCCCATGCGGCTCGACAGGTGCTCGACAATGCCCAGCCGCGTGGTGTAATCGGGCGGCTCGATGCGGCAGACCATGCCGCCGGTAAGGCGCGTGATCAGTTCCGGCATGAAGTCGCTCAATTCGGCTGGCGGCCGATCCGCGGCAAAGACCAACTGCCGGCCGTCGCGCAGCAGCGTGTCGACCGTGTGCAATAACTCCACCTGGGTGGCCCGTTTCCCCGCCAGGAAGTGTAAATCATCGAGGACCAGCACGTTGACCCCGCGATACTTTCGGCGAAAGACAGGCAGGCCGTTTCCCCGCAGGGCCTCCAGGAATTGGCTGGTGAACTGCTCGGCGGAGAGATAGACTGTCGCCGTGGCCCGGCCCGCCTTCCGCTGGGCCGACCAGATTCCTTCCAGAAGATGCGTCTTGCCGACGCTCGTGGGGCCATGCAGAAACAGCGGCGTGATCTGTCCCGGGTTGCCGGCGACCATCTCGGCGGAATACATGGCCAGGCGATTGTTGGCGCCGACTACGTAGGTCGAGAGGGAAGCAAATTTCCGCGGCGAGAAGGCGGGGGTGGGCGACGACCCCACCTGTTTGGCCACAGCGCAGGTGCGGGCCGCTTCGCCCACTTCCGCACTTCTCGCCGCGTCGTGCTTGCTCTTGCCGTTGAAGGAAACCATCGCTTCTGCACCTGCTTGTGTCGACGGTTGACAGCCGGCCAGCTTGCCGGGTGGGCCAGCCATCGAATCGGTCCCGCCGCCGTTTGCGGCGGGAAGGTCAACTTGGAACTCCAACGCGGGGCACTGGCCGAGGACTGCCAGGCAGACCTCCTCCAGCGGCGTGCGGAAGTTCGCGCGAATCCAATCGAGAAAGAACTGATTCGGCGCCCCGATCGTGAGGACGCGGCCGTCCCACGCGATTCGCGTGCGCGGTCCGAACCACAGTCCGAATCGTTCTTTTCCGACCCTGTCGGCTAATGCGGTTAGCAACGCCGACACGATTTCCATATCGTCCTTGGTCAATTCCGTGTCACCCCGGCGCGCGCCCTACCCGTATGGCTGAGTCGGCGCACGGGTCGTGTCGCTTCGTCAAACCGAATGGGAAGAGCGCACTTGGCTGTGCGACGGCATAATGCCGTCATCGTTCCTGTTTTCCCGAAAAGGCGGGCGACTTTCCCAGGCTTCCACGGCCGGCGGAAGAACATCCGCGGGATGCCGCGCAGCACAGGGCGGACAGTACTCTGAACCGCCGGAAATGATCAGTCTTCGGCAGATGCCGTGCGGATCACTCCGGCCGCGCAAAGCACGGCCGACCGTCCCGTGCCGTTTTCGTAAATGTCGTCCGTCTTTTCGGGCCTCCAATTGCGTCACTCGTCTGCCTGATTCTAGCGTTGCTTGCGTTGCTGTCAAAGGTCTCGCCACGCCGGTTAGACGCGAATTAAATTTTTCTCGACCAGTCGCGCCAGTTTCCGCGAAAATCGTGGTCTTAGCGGATGCGACACTCGTTTCTTGTACCCGCGTTTCGGCAACATCGCCCGCGTGGAAAAACTGTTCAACGGCCTGCTCCCCACCCGCGTTCTACCCAAGGAAATAGGGGCATCGCGAGAACTCCGCCCGTTAAACGTATTAGGAAAGTGTTTTTCCCTCAAGACCCGTCGATCCAGTTTCGTCGAGAATCCGGATATAAACCGTCGTCCGGTCCCATGCCCGAAATCCGGCCGTCGCGTACATCCGCAGGGCGGGCTCGTTCGCCGCGTCCACTCCTAGCACCAGACGTTTGCCAAGCGATTGTCGGCAAAGCCATTGCGCATGGCGCACAATCTCCACGCCCCGGCCCCGGCCCCGCGCCGCGGGCAAGATCCCCATGTAAATCAGCTCCCAGGTCGCATGTTCCGGGTAATCGGTCAAGATCAAGCAGCCGATCTCCTCGCCCTGATGGCGGACGATGAGCCACCGCTCGGGGGCGAAGCAACCGGAGGCCCGATAGCCCTGCAGCACGTCGTCGGTGTTGCGGACTCCATTGACGACCGGACAATCCAAGCTGTCCTCGTAGGTCGCCTCGACAAGTTGGGCAAACCGCGCATGGAGCGTGTCGACGTAAGGTTGGAATTGCAGCTCGGCACAAGGCGGGCCGGAAGGGAATTGATCGGCCAGGCAAACCAGGTAAAGCAGATCGGACACGCGCTGAAAACCAGCGTCCACGAGCAATTGCACATCGGTTCCCGCATCGGGGGGCAAGAGGCACTGGACCATGCGAATGGCCGGTCTGGGCAGATCGTCAATGCCTTGGAAGAGCAGTTGCCGGGCCGTCTCTAGCGGCTCTCCGGCCACAAGACGGGGCAGCCAGACGGCGGCGGTCCGCCCCGGTTGCGTCTGGATGAGGATCGCTCCAGTCAATACCTCGCCGCGGAAGGCCCCCAAAACCCGGTAGCCGGACAAGGGTTGCCGTTGGACCGAGGTCCGCAGCGCGGCCACTTGCTGGTCGAACTGCGCCGGTTCCAGCGCTTGCAAACAGAGCCGTAGCCCGAGATCCTCCTGGTTTGGCGGAATCTGGGCAATGCGTGGGGGGGCAAGGCGGGACATGGAGTGCGGTGCGGCAGGATTCTGGTATAATTCAACAGTTCCTTTCATCGTATGCTACAATTGACCCTTCTGCAAAGGTCGGTGGGACATGAAAAAGATTTGGACTATTGGGATCGTGGTTTTGTTGGCGGCGGAACTGGGCACTACGTCGCCCCTGGCCGCACAGAGTGAGTTGGACCGGCTGGAATCGGGGATTCGCGCTGCCAACGGTCCGGCAGTAAGGACGGCTGCGGCCATCCCGCGGGTTTATCTTGGCGCGAGGGCCGACAACGATGTCGGTGGCGCGCGGGTGTTGAGCGTTGCCACCGGCGGACCGGCCGATCGCGCCGGTCTTCAGGCCAGAGATCTGGTGGTCGGCGCGGCGGGCCGCAAGATCCGCTCGATCGAGGAACTCTCGACTATTCTGGGCGGTTTCAAACCGGGCGACCGCCTGGCACTTGAATTGCTCCGCGGAAATCAGCCGCTGAAGATTGACATCATCCTGGCCGCGGCTCCGGGCGCGTCGTCTCCGCCCCTCCCCGGCACGGGACGAACGGAAGCCATTCCGCCGCCGCCGGGCGAGGCGCCGCTTTTGCCGGCGCCGGCCGATGTGCCGCTGACGTCGCCCTCGGATGGGCCTGCCTTCGGCCCGCCCGCCACGCAGCCGGTTGCTCCCAATAGCGCACAGGCCCAGATCGAGGATCTTCGCCGGCGCGTTGATCAGTTAGAGCGAAGAGTATTGGAGTTGGAGCGGGCGTTGAAGGAGTCGCAGAAGAAGTAACTACCGGCCGCCCACGATTTCTTCCACCAACTGCCGCGGCGCGCCGATGTCGAGGACATGCACGCGGCCGGTAAACTGCTCCACGCCGCGTGCCATGAAGCCGTGTTTCATGGCCACGAACGTGCATGTCTCGTCGGCCCGAATCGTGTGCTGGGCAGCCATGCCCGTATCGCAGTCCAGGCCGCTGGGCAAATCGACCGCCAACCGTTTCGCCGCCGTCGCGTTAAGTTGATCGATGACCTCGTCCAATGGCGGCCGGGGTTCACCTCTGGCGCCGGTGCCCAGCAGGGCGTCGACGATCCAGTCCATTCCCTCCAGTTGTACCGCCAGGCGGGCGGCATCGTGGCGGTTGCCGAACAGCTCGATCGGCACTTGGGCTTGGCGGAGGATCTTGAAATTCGCTTCCGCGTCGCCAGTCAATTCGGCTGGTTCGGCCCATACGAGTACACGGACCTCATGCCCGCGCAGATCGAGGTGCCGGGCGATCACGAACCCGTCGCCGGCATTGTTGCCTTTGCCGCAGCAGATCGCGACACGCAGACGGCTGCCGGACTCCGGTCTGGCAACGTTGCAGAGGACATCCACAGTGCCCCGCCCGGCGTTTTCCATGAGGACCAGGCCGGTCATGCCATATTGCTCGATCGCCCGGCGGTCGACCTCGCGAGATTGTTGCCGCGTGATAGTGGGGGGCATGCCAACTGGTCACCTTTCGGGAAAGACGGTAGAATACTGCAATCATAATCACTTGGACTGGGCGATTGAAAGGGCCACACCTGATGCCGATTTACGAATACACCTGCAAGGATTGCGGTAGCGATTTTGAACTCTTGATCCGGGGGGCGGAAAAACCTGTCTGCCCCTCCTGTGGCAAAACTCATCTGGCCAAGTCATTTAGTGTGCCAGCGGCCCATTCCGCCAGCGAAACGAAAGAGCTCCCCTGTGGTTCCCCCGGCTGTGGCATGGCCCACCAGTGCGGCGGCGGCATGTGCGGATTAGGGCATTGACGCCCAGCTTTCGTACCTTGACCGATCCGGCTAGCTTTGGTAAGTTCTATGGCTTTACTCCCTATTCCCGCCCGTTTTCCCTGGGGGAAGATGCTACAGTGCCATACGACAGTATAGTTTGTGTCAAACAAGTGCCGGACACGGCCAACATCACGGCCGAGGCCATGAAGGAAGACGGCACGGTCAATCGGGCCGCGCTTCCCGCGATTTTCAACCCGGAAGATCTTCATGCCCTGGAAACGGCGTTGGAGGTCCGCGACCTCTATGGCGGCACGGTCACTGTGTTGACCATGGGCCCGCCCAAGGCGGCCGAGGTGCTCCGCGAGTGCCTCTATCGCGGGGCCGACAGGGCTATCCTGCTCACCGATCGCCGCGCGGCGGCCAGCGACACGCTGGCCACCAGCTATATCTTGGCCCAGGCGATCCGCACCATCGGCCGCTACGACTTCGTCTTCTGCGGCCGCCAGGCGATTGATGGCGACACGGCCCAGGTGGGGCCGCAATGTGCCGAAAAACTGGGGGTTACGCAGATAACCTACCTGGAAAAACTGGTTAGCCTGGAAGACCATCGGGTGCAGATCCGCCGCAATTTTGGCCACGGTTGGGAGATCGTCGAAGCGTCGTTGCCGGTGCTGGTTACGGTTATCGAGACGGCCAACGAGCCCCGCCCGCCCGCCGCCCGTCGCGTCATGCGGCTGAAGCGTGCCCGCGTGCCCGCCGAAGTATTGGGCGAAACCAAAGAGGCGATGCCCAACGCCGCGGAAGAGGCTGTGGCGGCGGAAGCCCAGGCCCGCATCGAGGCCCTGCGGCAAAAGGATCTGCTCCTGGAGCAATGGGACTTGGACCGCATCGGCGCGGACCTCAATCGCTGTGGCCTGGCCGGTTCGCCGACCAAGGTCTTCCGCATCCAGTCGATCGTCTTGACCAAGTCGGGTTACACCGAGATTCCGGCCACGCAAGAGGGCGTGAAACAACTGGTCCACGAACTGGTCATCGAGCATACCTTGGGTTAAGAAATCGTATTAGGCACACTCCGTGTGCCGTAAATCTGGACGGCACACGGAGTGTGCCTAATACATTGCGAGAGTATTATGATTGAACCGAATCGTCAGGGCGAAGTTTGGGTCTTTGCCGAGCAGGAAGATGGCGCGTTGCACGACGTCTCATTGGAACTTTGCGGCAGGGCCGCCGAATTGGCCGAGCGCTTGGGAGTCAAGACGGGTGCCGTGCTGCCGGGCCACAAGGTTGAGCAGATGGCCTGCCAACTGATCGCCCAGGGCATCGACACTGTCTATACGGCTGACGACCGGCGGCTGGGCCATTTCCAGACTGGCTCCTATGCCCGCGTGGTCAGCACGCTCATCGAGAAGCACCGCCCGCAGATCGTGATGTATGGCGCCACGGCGATGGGCCGCGACCTGGCGCCGCGGGTGGCGTCCACGATCCAGGCCGGCATGACCGCCGACTGTACCGAGCTGGACATCAGCGACGTGACCGACCCCAAGACCAAGGAGTTGCATAAGAACCTTCTGTTGCAAATCCGTCCGGCCTTCGGCGGCAACATCATCGCCACCATCGTTAATTACGACCGCTGGCCGCAGATGGCCACCGTCCGCGAGGGCGTGATGGCCATGCGCGAGCCGGACCTGGGCCGCACGGGCAAGGTCGTACACGAGACGGTCGAACTGGACGAGACGGCGTTGGCCCTCAAGCTCATCGAGCGGCACATCGAGCCGCGCAAGTTGAATCTCAAGGGCGCGCGGGTGATTGTGGCTGGCGGCGGCGGGATCGGCAGCAAGGATAACTTCAAGCTGATCTACGATTTGGCCGGCGTGATCGGCGGGGCTGTGGGCGCTAGCCGCGCCGCAGTCGACGGCGGTTACATCGGCAAGGAACACCAGATCGGACAGACGGGGACCACGGTCCGGCCGGCATTGTACATTGCCGTGGCCATCAGCGGCGCGGTGCAGCACCGCGCCGGCATGGAGGAATCGGCCAAGATCATCGCCGTCAACATCGACCGCAACGCGCCGATTTTTTCCGTGGCGCATTACGGCATCGTCGGCGATTACAAGCAGGTACTGCCGATGATGATCAAGTCGCTCAAGGAGCGGGCGTAGGATTTAGAGCTTAGAACCGAGTAGTGAGTACTGAGTGCTGAGTACTTTTTGTATCGTGGAGCTTTCGCGTGGCTAATTTTTTTCTCGACAACGAAGACATCCAATTCCTCTTCAACCACATCGACTTGCCGGCGCTGGCGCGGTTGCAGGAGGATGACTTTAAGCATGTGGGTGGCAAGGGCGACGACTACGGCCCCTTGAATGCGGCCGACGCCGTGGACAACTACCGCCGCGTTTTGACGATCATGGGCGAGATCTGCGGCGAGATGATCGCTCCGCACGCTGAGCAGGTCGACCGCGAGGGGAACACGCTCAACGACGATGGCACGGTGACGCTGCACCCGCTGGTGCAGAAGAACCTCGATCGGCTCACGCAGGGCGACCTGATGGGCTTCACGCTGCCGCGGAAGTACGGCGGGCTGAACTGTCCCAGCCTGGTTTACACGATGGCCAACGAACTCGTCGCCCGGGCCGATTGCTCGCTGACTAACCTCTTCGGCCTGCAGGGCATCGCCGAAACGATCTACGCCTTTGCCAACGACGAAATCCGCGACGAGTACCTGCCGCAATTCTGCGAGGGCCGAGTGACCGGCGCCATGGTGCTCACCGAACCCGATGCCGGCAGCGACCTACAGGCAGTGCGGCTGCGGGCCTACCAGGACGAAAACGGCAACTGGCTGCTCAACGGCGTCAAGCGTTTCATCACCAACGGCTGTGGCGAGGTCTTGCTGGTGCTGGCCCGCAGCGAGCCAGAGATCGGCGATGGCCGCGGCCTGAGCCTCTTCGTGGCCGAGCGCGGACCCAAGGTCCGCGTGCGGCACCTGGAAGAGAAGTTGGGCATCCACGGTTCGCCGACCTGCGAACTGGTTTTCGACGACACGCCTTGCCGGCTGATCGGCGAGCGGCAGCGGGGCTTGATCACCTACGTGATGTCGCTCATGAACGGCGCCCGCGTGGGAATTGCGGCCCAGTCGCTGGGTGTGGGCGAGGCGGCCTTCCGCCTGGCGCGGAACTACGCCCACACGCGGCGGCAGTTCGGCGTGCCCATCGAACGGCTGCCGGCCGTGGCCGAACTGGTCACCGACATGAAAATCGACGTCGAGGCCGCCCGGGCGCTGGCCTATGAGACTGCCCGCGTCTGCGACCACGAGAACAACAACGCCCGCGTGCTGGAGTGGGGCGGCCCGCTGGAGAAGGACGAAGAGAAACGCCGCAAGCAGTTGGGACGCTCGCTCAAGCGGATGAACGGCATGCTCACGCCCATGAGCAAGTATTACTGCTCGGAGATGTCGGTCCGCGTGGCGCACAACGCCATCCAGGTGCTGGGCGGCTCCGGCTACATGAAGGACTATGCGGCCGAGCGCTATCTCCGCGATTCGCGGATCACCACGATCTATGAAGGAACCAGCCAGTTGCAGGTGGTGGCGGCCGTGCGGGGCGTGAGTTCCGGGGCCTTCGAGACCTGGACCGACGAGTGGGACGCCAAGGAGTACGGCGAAACGCTCTTGATCGAACTAAAGCAGAAGCTCGTGGACGCCAAGCGGAAGGTGCTGGATGCCATCCAATTCATCAAGACGCAGCCCGCCGCTTACCTGGATCTGGCCGGCCGCCGACTGGTCGATTCGGCCATCTCCGTGATCATCGGCCATTTGTTGTTGGGGCAGGGGGCCTCCAACCCGCGGAAGAAGCGGGTCGCGCGGCGGTTCATCGACCGCGAGATGGCCGTCCTGCGCATGAACCTGGAGCAGATCCACACCGGCGACATGGCGGTGCTCGCCGAATACGAGCTTTTGGCCGGGCCTGTGCCGGCGAACGATTGATGTGTAGGGTGGACTTTAGTCCGCCTGCTCATTAGTGTAGAGTGGACTTTAGTCCGGCTGCTCACGCATATCGGGCGGGACCAGATTCGTGGCACCCGCTTGCTGTTCGGCAAGCGCCGCCCCACCATTATCAACTGGGTTGCCTTGCGAGGGTAGACTTCGTATCATTCCTAACCGTTTGTAAGAGAAGAGCCAACCAGCATGTCCAAGAAACCTTCGCACGAACCTGTCGATGGAACCAGTTCTCCAAGTGCCGAGAACGGTTCCGCTGCCTCGCCGTCGGGGATCGCTCAACCAAAAATGGAGTCGCCTGTGGGATTGCTTTCCGAGAAAGTCGGCCTGATCATGGGCCTGGCGAACGATCACAGCATTGCCTGGGCCTTGAGCGAGGCCCTGTATGCCGCGGGGGCCGAACTGGCCTTTACGCACTTGCCCAGCCCTTCTAACGAGCGGCGCGTGCGGCAGCTCGTCGAGTCCAAGGGCGCGAAGATGATCTATCCCTGCGACGTGCAGAACGACGAGGACGTGATCCGCACGTTCGACATGGTCAAGGCCACCTACGGGCGGTTGGATTTCCTCGTCCACTCGATCGCCTTCGCCCCGCCGATGGAACTCAAGAATCCCTACGTGAATATGAGCCGTGCCGGCTGGCACTTGGCCATGGATATCAGCGTTTACAGCCTGGTGGCCGTGTGCCGCGCGGCGGCGCCCCTGATGGCCGAGGGCGGATCGATCATCACGGTCAGCTATTACGGCGGCGAGAAGGTCGTGCCGGGCTATAACGTGATGGGCATCTGCAAGGCCGCCCTGGAGCACAGCGTGCGCTACCTGGCCTGGGACCTTGGCCGGCAGAAGATCCGCGTCAACGCCATCAGCGCCGGTCCCATGCGGACACTTAGTTCGGCGGGCATTTCGCACTTCGACAAGATGCGGCAGCACGCCGTGAAGAAGGCCCCCTTGAACCGCGACGTCGAGATGGAAGACCTCGGCAACACTGGCATTTACCTGCTCAGCCACCTCTCCTCGGGCGTGACCGGCGAGATCCTGCACGTCGATTGCGGTTACAACATCATCGGGTTGTAGCGTGATTGAAAAGCCCCACCAGGCGTTCGTAGGCTGGGATCTGCTTGTGTGCGTCGGTTAGACGGTGGATCAAGGCCAGCCAGCCGCGCATCTGCACTTCAAGCGTGATGGCCGTGACCGCGAAATCTTGATCGTGCGACGCACTCATCCTGCCAATCAGGACCGCAGCTTGGGGACCTCTCGACTGGAGGATGTTGACATGGTCCGTGTCAAGGAGGATCACGATGTGGATTCCTGCTGCGCTTCTCGCCGCTCGGCCTCACGAATCTTGCGTCCTTCCTCTTGGATCTCTGCGATGACAGAATCCCCCTCAAACATTCCTACGGAACTCTTCCAGTCCTTCTTTCGCCCGCCGATGCCGGTAACGAGACTGGCAACGATATCTTCGAGAGAGCTGACGCGCTCTTCAAGGGAACGTCATATCATTTCGGCTCTTCCAACCATGAACTCATTGATACAGAATTATACCGCGCTGACGAAAGAAGGTCATTTCCCAAGGAATTGGCTATTTCGCCTCCCCATTCCACATGCCGTTAAAGTGCCGGTAGCAGCCCCAGGAAGGCCCCTTCATACAGCGCCCCGCGGACGCTCAACGGCAGCGGATCGAGGTAGTAAGGCGCGCAACTGCCAGGCCGATACTGGCCCAGATCGTAGATACACTCGTTGGGCGGATAGACGCCCATGAAGTAAGGCACCAGCGGCGCCGTGGCGAAGAACTGTACCGCCGAGACCGCAGTCTGCTTTATTGGGCCCCAGGAGTGGCCGTACCGCTCCAGTTGCTCCTCTTCAAAGTAGATCGGGTTGTGGCAGGTGCCTGCCGCCGTCCAGGCAAACGTGACCGGCCGCCAATGACGCGGTTGTACGGGCGTGTCGCCCAGGCCGCATTCCGGCGGCTTGCCGCCCACCAAGTCCTCGGGCTTGATGGTGATGTCGGCCGTGATGTTGCGAATCGGTTTCAGCGATCCCGGCAAAATGCACTTCTCCGACAAGTCCGGCGAGCGGGCTATCTGCTGCTCCAGCGTGGGCATGGGTGCGGTGCTTGGATCCGTTCCTGGAGCGACCTGGACCGGAAGCGGTGGCGGCTCCAATGCGTCTCTCACACCGGCTCTGGCAGGCGTGGGCAGCGCGACGGGCCGGGCTGTCTCCAGCGGCAATTCTCCGCTGGTGCGAATCACGCCCGGATCGACCGTAACCGCCACCCGTCGGGCCTGAAAGTCGCCCTTCCATTGCAAGACCGGCTGGCGCGGCACGACCGCCCCCGGCCCTTCCCACTTGGTATGTGAGAAGAGCGGCTTCGGCGCGGCCTCGGCCGTGACGGAGGTCGAGGCTGATGTTGGATTGGATGAAGGCTCCCGGCAGAGCGACGGGGCCTTCGCCGGCACTTGGCTGGATTCGCTCAAATTCCAGCGCAACGTGCTTCCCGAAGTTGCCGCGGACGGATTGTCAGCGGCTACGGTGAGCCGAGCCACAGGCAGATCATCGGCCGACAGGGCAGGGGAGAAACAAACCGCGCTGCCGGCGACGGAAAGGAACAATAACGCAGGCAGAAGGCCCGCGCGACGGCTGCCGCCCTTAAAGCGATTCGCCGCCGGAGTATTCGGTTGAGTAATTTGGCGCTTCCTGCGTAATGGCGATGTCATGAGGGTGACTCTCCCGGACACTGGCTGGTGAGACCCGGAGGAATCGCGCATCCGTACGCAACTCCTCGATCGTGCGAGTTCCGCAATATCCCATGCCAGCCCGCAACCCGCCCACGAGCTGATAGACAAACGATCCTAACGGTCCCTTGTAAGGGACCCTTCCTTCCACGCCTTCGGGCACAAGTTTTTCGGACGTGCGGCCGTCGCTCTGGCGATAGCGCTCGCTCGATCCTTGTACCATGGCGCCCAAAGAACCCATGCCGCGATAGACCTTGAAGGTCCGTCCCTGGTAAAGGATTCTCGCCCCAGGGCTTTCTTCCAAACCGGCGAACAGGCCGCCGATCATGACGACATGGGCACCGGCGGCAATGGCCTTGGTGATGTCGCCCGAATAACGGATGCCGCCATCGGCAATCACCGGGATTTGGGCCTCCGCGGCTACCTCGGCCGCTTGGCCAATGGCCGAAATCTGCGGCACGCCCACGCCGGAAATTACCCGGGTGGTACAGATCGAGCCAGGCCCGATGCCTACCTTGACAGCATCGGCCCCCGCGGCGATCAGGTCGCGGCAGCCGTCGCTCGTCGCCACGTTTCCTGCGATCACGTCGATATCCCATTCCTTCTTGAGTTTGCGAACCGTCTCGATCACGTTGGCCGAATGGCCGTGGGCACTGTCGACGACCAACACGTCGACCCCTTTTTCAATCAAACACGCGGCCCGCTGGTAGTCGTGAACGCCGACGGCCGCACCGACCCTCAGCCTGCCTTGCCCATCTTTGCAGGCTTTCGGAAAGCGCCGCATCATATCAACATCCTTGATCGTGATGAGGCCCGTCAACCTAAAAGATTCGTCAACCAGCAAAAGCTTCTCCACCTTTTTTGCCATTAAAATCTTCTCAGCTTCCGCAAGCGTTACAGTCCCCATGGCCGTTACCAGGTTTTCTTTGGTCATTACGGCCGAAACTGGGATGTCCTGGGACTCTTGAAAGCGAAGATCGCGGCGGGTGAGAATACCGACCAGCTTGCCGTCGGGCTGAGTGATTGGCAGCCCCGAGACATGGAACTGGCTCATTACCTCGCGAGCGTGGGCCAGAGTGGCCTCGGGGGGGAGGGTCGCCGGGTTGCGAATAATGCCGTTGGCGCTGCGTTTGACCTTAACGACCTCCTCGCCCTGCCGCTCGACCGTAAGATTCTTGTGAACGATTCCGATCCCCCCCTCTTGCGCAAGAGCAATGGCCATGTCGCTCTCGGTCACGGTATCCATGGGAGAGCTTAGCAGGGGGATATTGAGGCGAATCCGCCGCGTAAGTTGGGTAGTGACGTCGACATCCGCCGGCAGAACTTCACTGTAGCGGGGTTCCAGGAGAACGTCGTCGAAGGTCAGACCGACTTGGTCGCGAATCTTGTCTCGCATGAATGGCCAATCCTTTGTCGTGATGCCGCGTGGGGCCAGATTTTGGTGGAATTGGTCATTATGTCGCCAGAGCTGGCAAAAGAAAAGGGGCGGAAACTACTTCTGCCACGTGCCATCGGAGAACGTCGTCTTCCGTCGTGGCGGGCGCTTGCGGCCGAAAAGGCCGGTACGTTCGATTTCAGGCCGATTGCCAAAGTTCACCAACTCCAGCGTGCTGCGGCGGATGAGACGGCCGCTCTTGTCCGTTTCCTTCGTCGTCTGATAGACCACGCCGCCAGGAACGTCCGGTGACGACATTGCCAGGTTGGTCACGGCGCCCTTGGACGTTTTCTGCATCGTCTTGATGCATGCGACATTCTTGATCTCCGTGAGCACTCGCTGCGGCATATTGAGGGCCACAACCTCCGAGAGCGTCTCGCTCAAGACTTCGGCGCCGCTTGCATCCGTCGTTTTGCTCTGCCGCCGCAGGATATAAGGGGCCAAGGAATCGGAAAAAAAGAGGCTAACCGTGGTCCGGCTGGACGGGCCGCTGACTTCAACTTGTTGCGAGTGGCAGGCAACCTTCTGGTCTTCGATCGAAACTTCGGCGGCCGCCGCCGGCTGAAACTTTACCTCGCCGCCAGCCAATTCACCGTGGAAGCCTTGCTTCAGGCACTGCGGCTGGCCATCGAACTGCTTGCCGCCCACTTCCACGCCCACCTCGACTTCCAGGGTGACGCCATTCGCCTCAACGCTTAACAATGAGGTCTTGGTCTCCGTGACGTTCACGCCAATGACGCTGCCGCTTTCGTCGAGTGATTCGGTAACGACGCGAACCAGTTTCCATGCGCCCGGCTTGAAGCGTGCCCAGGCGTGATGTCGCGCGCCAATGCCCGGTTCCTCCGCGGCGCACCATGCAGCGCCCAGAGTCGTCAGCATCAAGCCCGTCAGAACCCACACCAGCCGCGATCGCAAGTTGATTGCTCTCCGAAAAAGACGAAACCTAAGAACCGGCCAAACTGCCGCCACTAATTAGTTTAACTTGGCGTGGCAGCGTTGACAGCAGGCTCGATGCCGGAAAATACGAAAAACAGGAAATTTCGATTAACAAACTGCCGTTTGTAGGGATTGCGAAAAATCACCGGAAGGGGATAAGGCTGGAAACCGATCGGCCAGACCGGTCAGTAACCATCCCCAGCGCGACTGCTGTTGCTCGTATTGACGCCTTGGGGGCTGCCGTGGAGGGCCTGGTCCGCAGTCGGGAAACTGTCGGCCTCGACCCGCTTCCGCAACGCGGCGTCCTGATGACCCGGCATCAAGGCCGACGACTGACAGCCGCTGGACGCCAGTAGGAATGCCCATGCCGCTAGCAATACCAATGCCATCCGCGGGCATATGCGGAACGAGAGCCTTTGACCAGTCAGTTTCATTACTCGGTGTAACAAGGAACGCGGTTGACGGAGATCTTCTTCAATACTTTATTCAATAAGGGGTTCGGAGCGTTGCTTCGCAGGCCTTTCCACAGTTGTTGAAATGAGTTCTAGAAATCCGGACGTGGCTGACCGACGAAATCACTTGGCGTCTGGATCTTCTTCGGCCCCGGGTCGGAAGAGAACCAGTTCCAGGACGAACTGGACTTCGCCGCTGAAGTGGATTGCGAAGACGCCATGCCACCCGGAGAGGATGAATTGTTCGTGGAACAACAGCCGGCGCTGAACAACGCGATTGCCAAACATACCAGCCAGAGGGGACAGCAACGACAAAGCCAAGTTGACACACTCACGGCATAGCTCCTTGACCAAGAGGTCGCCGGGGAGAAAAGGACATGGCTGCGGAGTGTCGCAAAAAATCCGATTCAAGTCCAGAGTGATTTTCCCGCCCTTTTGGCAATCACCCTGTCACTTGGTCGTAACAGCGTCCGGGAGCGGCAGCAGGCGTTCCAGCCGGCCAGTCTGCCGCGTGGCTGGAACAGGGATTTCGCCGGCGGGAACCAGGGCCTGAATCAGTGCGGCGACAGGCTGCGGTTGTGAGGCCGGCTCGGCCAGAATCACGCGTTCGCCGGCGACCGCCACCGCTCCTTGGATCCCCGCGCAATGGCCGGCGATGCTGATGCCGCGATTGTTGATCCAAAAATCCAGCCCCATGCGATCATAGGCCAACGACGGGCCCGTAACGGCCAGTTGTGGCGATGGCGTCAATTTCAGATGAGTTACCAAGGCAGCGAACATATCGCGGCCCAATGCACCGGGTCCGCCCTCGATCCGGCCCCTGATCTCGTCGATCCGACCATGCTGAAATTGGGCCTTCTCAATCGCGATGTCCGCGGTGCCCGTGATCGTGGCCGCCGCGCCGTCTCGGGCAAGTTGTCCGATGTCTACGCCGGTGAACTGGCCGTTGAGTTCGCCCGACCAACCGTCCGGCGTGTCGTTGCTGGAAAGGCGGCCCTGGAACCGGCATTGGAGGCCCAGGGAGCCTGCCTCTGTGAGGCACGTGGCCAGCAGCCGGCAGGGAACGGCCGTGGGACCCGTGTCCAGGTCAAAGCCGTTGGCGGGCGGCGAGACTTGGCGGTTGCGCACGATCTGCATCCGCACCGGCTGCGGCGAACTGGTATCGGGAAGTCGAAACGTCAACTGGGCCAGGATGCCATTGGGGATCAGGCCGATGTCTCCCTTAACCGATTGGAGGATCTCGGATTTGTCGCCACAGTGCAATGTCCATCGGTCAGCGGTCGCGCGGACTTCGATTTCCGGCCGGCCGCCTTGGCATTCCAACCGTCGGCGCAGCACTTCATTCAGCCGCACCCAATCGTTTGACGTGGACTCGGCCTGCACCGCCGCCAACGCGATTGCCGGGTGCGTCAGTCCGTGCGAGTCGGTCATCGACGTCCAGGTGGCCGCCAGTTCCGCGCAGCGAAACAATTCCCGGCCGGTTTCCGGATCGGTAAGTTTCACTCCCCCGTAGCGCACGATGCCGGGCAGTGGGTGCGCCAGCCACTCGATCGAGACGTCAAGTCCCAGTTCCTGGCTGAGGCGTTGCTCTTCCGCCTGCCTGTGCCAGGGCATGTGGCGGGCGATGCTCCAGCCGGCAACCGCCAACGTGGGCAGCACGCACAGGCCTAGGAATGCGGCCGTGCAGACTTGGCGGCGCGTATGGTCATAGAGCGGCAACATCCATGTTTCCTTCAGGTCCCTCCTGGCAGGAGGGGCCTATTCGTTCAATTTCTTTCGTGCCATGTCGTAAAACAGGTCCAGTCGCTGCTTGATTTCCTCCAGATTGTCACCGCCGAACTTGTCGGCCACGGCACAGGCGATTTCAAAGGCCACGACGTTCTCCAAAATACAGCTTGCCGCGGCCACTGCGCAGACATCGCTCCGCTCGTAGGAGGCCGATTCCGCTTGCTTCGTCTGCAAATTGACCGATTCCAACGGCTTGGCCAACGTGCTGATCGGTTTCATCGCCACGCGCAGCACCAGCGGTTGCGAGTTCGTCATGCCGGCCTCCAACCCGCCGGCGTTGTTGCCCACCCGCGTGAAACCGAGCGACCGCGCGTGCGTCTGGCTGGGATCGAACCGAATCGGGTCGTGGACCTGTGAGCCGGGTCTCCGCGCGGCTTCAAAGCCCATGCCGATCTCGACGCCCTTCATGGCCTGCACCGCCATCACAGCCTGCGACAGGCGGCCGTCCAGCTTTTTGTCCCATTGCGTGTGCGTGCCCAGTCCATAAGGCAATCCTTCCACGCGGATCTCGACAATGCCGCCCAGCGTATCGCCGTTCCTCTTGCAGTTGTCGATCAATTCGGCCAGTTCGTCGTCGCCATCGGGATTGAGCGTGTACATGATGCTGCGATTGCGGCGCTCGGTTTGCTCGTCGAGCGTGCCCGGCTGCGGACGAATCGCCATCTCGCCGACCTGCACAACATAGGCAAACGCCGTGATGCCCAGCGGTTCCAGAAGCTGCTTGGCCAACGCGCCGGCGGCCACCCGTGCGCTGGTTTCCCGTGCGCTGGCCCGTTCGAGGATCGCCCGCACCGAGGTCAAGTACTTGATCGAGCCGCTCAAATCGCCGTGTCCCGGCCGGGGGCGATCGAGGTCGTCCATCTGGTCGATCTTGAAGTCCTTGTTGGGAATCAACAGTGCGATAGGGCTGCCAAGGCTCATCCCCCGCCAGACGCCGGAGAGGATCTCCACGTGATCCGTTTCGATTTTTTGCCGTCCGCCGCGGCCATAACCACCCTGGCGGCGGACCAGCTCCGCATCGATGGTCTCGGCCTTCAAAGCGACTCCCGCCGGGAATCCATCCACCAGGGCCAGAAGGGCCCGGCCGTGCGATTCACCGGCGGTCAGATAGCGTAACATATTGGCAGCTCGGAGGTTGGGATAGAAGACCCATTCTCAAAATCGGGGTTCGATGGTCTAATTTTACCCAAGTTGCCGCAGCGGCGGTAGGGCGATTTCGAGACTACCGCCACAAAAGATCATATCCCACGACGAAGATCCCCGCGTCGATCAGGACGTGGCTGAGCCACGGGCCCAGCAGCGAGCCGCTACGATGATAGATCCAGGCCCAGGCCGCCCCGCCCACGGCCACGCAGAGCGAAAAGAAAATCGTCGCCAGGGATAGCCCGCCGAAATAGACCGCTAGGAGGATCACGTGATGGGCCATGAAGGCCAGGCTTGAAAGTACGATGGCGGCCGTCACAGGCATGAATCGCCGTAGGCCGCCGAAAAGGAACCACCGCCAGTAATACTCTTCCAGCAGCGAGTGGACCCCGGAGAATAAAAAGCCTCCGACGACAAAGGCCGCCGGAGTACACATGCCGTATGCCACCACTTTCTCGCGAATCGGCGCAACCGTGGCGGCCAGATATCCGGCCGGCTTGAGCCATTGAAAATACAAGAGCAACATCCCGGCCAGCACCGCTGCGCCCAACGCCACTCCTTGGCCCGCGCCCGCCGTGATCGGTCTTGCCAGCCGCAATGGCTGCCGCCGGACAGCCAACACCCAGAATGCCGGAAAAGCGAACTGCACGATCTTTTCCGCAGCGAAGGCTGTCTGCACGGCCGCCGACGCGTGCCCGCTCAAAACGACGAAGTAGAACCACGTGGCCACGCTAGGAAACAGCGCCGCCGCCCAAAGTGCGGCCGCGTCGGCACGGCGGGAAGTTCGGCTGCATGGATTGGAAATGCGCATGACGTAAAGGTCTCCCGCAGAACAGGCGGCAACGAGATGGGGATATAACGGGAGGGAAGGCAAAACTACTGCTCTAGATTCTATCACTTCGCCTCTTTTTTTCCCGTTCCATGCCGCAGCTTCTCTCGGTACAATAAAGTGGGTATCAGAGCGGAAGTCTGAAGATTCGAGGAGATCTTGTACGAGAAAAGGCAACCGGTTATGGACACATGGCGAGAGAGAATTACCGTGGAACCTGGGAAACGGGGCGGTCGGCCGTGCATTTGAGGCATGCGGATCACCGTCTATGATGTCCTCTCCTATCTGGCGGCTGGAATGAGTCCTGCCGAGATTCTCGACGACTTTCCCTATCTCACACCCGAAGAAATCCAGGCCTGTTTGGCCTTTGCCGCCGAGCGCGAGCGGAGCATGTTGGTGGCGGGCGCATGAAGCTGCTTACCCCTTATACACCTGCTGCGCCAGCGCGTTCTTTTTCGAAGTCACCGGGCCGTCGCTCGTATCGTTGCGCAAGACCTCGACCATCATGTGGAACTTGGCGTCGATGTCGTCGGCGTAATGTACCAGCAGGGCCTCGGGCGTCATCGGCGGCTTAGGCGAGCCCCATTCGGGCAGCCGCTGATGGGCGATGATCAAGTGCTCGAGCCGCAAGAGCGTGTCCGCCGGCAGGGGACAGGAAACGGCCGCTTCACGCACCATGTCGCGACCTTGTAGCATGTGGCCGATCAGCACCCCGGCGGCCGTGTAAACCGTGCCCTCGGGCCGCTGTTCCAACTCGCGCAGTTTGCCTACGTCGTGCAAGATTGCCCCGGCCACAGCCATCGACTTGTCCAGCGGCGGCTCGAGATCATCGTAGTACTCGGCGTACTTGTCGGTCAGGTAGATCACCGTCCGCGTCACGCTCAGGGTGTGTTCCAGCCAGCCGGCCACAAAGGCATGATGGTTATGCCGGGCTGCCGGGATCTGCAGCAATGCGCTGCGGTTGTCGACAAGGATCTTCTCGACCAAAGCCTGTAGCGGCGCGTCGACAATTCGCTCGCGGACGATCACCAGCATCTCTTCGAACATCCGCAGCGGTTCGTAGCGCGATTGCCGCTGGCAGACCATGGGATTGAATCCGTCGGCCGCATCGGCGTCGCACACCTCGCGGATCTTGCGGATATCAAGCTGCGGGCCGAAGTTCGTTTCGCGGTAGACGGCGCGGACCTTGTAGAACGTTCCCGGCGTCCACGCGTCGCGGCAATCGGCCGCCCAGGGCGAATTATCCCAGATCGGAAAGGCCACCTCGCGGCCGCTGTCGCGGAAGCCGACCCGGTAATACGGTTTGCCTTCCCGCGTGGTAAGCTGTTCCTTCGAGGTCATGACGACGAACATGTCGGCCTCTTGGCCGGGTAGCATGGCGGACAGGGCGAGAATGGGCATGGCGGATCGGAGGTTCGGCGGAATGGCATAGAACGGAAACACGTCAAGATCTTGATTCTATCGCCAAAGTGGATGCCTGGAAATGCGGCAGCTTAAGGAATCGGAGGGCAGGGTGGTAGCGTGACAAAACTGACAACTGTATCGACAACACTTGGAATATCTGCTAGAATACCCAAGAGGTGGTGACAATGACACACTTGACCATCGTGCATCATGGGGAGGCGGCTGCGGTTGTGCTCCCCGCTTCGGTATTGGAGTCGATTGGGCTGCGGGTTGGAGACGTGTTGGAGGCTACTTTGGAAGAGCGGCGACTCATTCTGTGCCCAGTGGAAGGCGTTTTGCGTCGCGAAGCGTTTGAGCAAATCGTCAAAGACATTTTTTGAACAGCGGCGAGAAGCTTATCAACGACTCGCGTAGAGCCAGGGTCGGCCATGCTGTTACCACGCAAAGGTGAAGTTTTCGAGATTCGCCAGCGATTGCTCGAACAGTTCGGAGGGCTACCGGGTCTTCGCGATGAAGGGCTGCTAGACCCCGCTCTCCTGGCCGCCGCCAACCGGCAGCACTACGAAGCAGCATTGCAGCGTTTCCCCCGGGGACCCAAGAACATAGCGTTTGAACTGGCGGTAATTTTCGACGCGGATGGCGTGCTCATCAACATTCTGCGGCAAGTGATCGAGCCTTGCGCGGGCCGACCAGCCGTGCCTTCCGCCACAACCGCACCGAATTGATAAAGAACAACTCGTCGCACTCGGCAAGGTCCGCCAGGGTGACCACGCGCTCGCGGATCTTGCCTTCGGCCAGCAGCTTCGCGCGATAGGTGCCCGCCAACAGCCCGCAAGACACCGGCGGCGTCCAATAATTCTCGCCGCAACGCACCACGATATTGCCCAGTGTGGTCTCGGTAACCTCGCCCTGCCGGTTATAGAGCAGCACGTCGTCGCCTTCGCCGCAGCCGGCCCGGGCTGCCGCGTAGATTTCCCGCTGCGTCGTCTTGTGGTAGAGAAACGGGTCCGCCGCGTCGACCGGAACGGCAGCCAGTTCCAGCCTGACGACATCCGGAAAGTCCCCACTCGCGATTGGCTCGGCCTGGCACGATACCTGGCCGTCGCGGGCAGCCAGCAAGCGGACCTTGTGCGGTCCGGAATAGCCGGCGGCCGACGTGGCAAGCTCGCGCGCGGCGGCCTCTGCGCAGGGCGCATAGCCGAAGTATTCGGCCGATTCCCGCAGCCGCCGCAAGTGCTCGACCAGGCAGATATATCCCTCCGCCGGCGTCCAGAGCAAGGTCTCCAGCAGCGAGAATTCCGGCCGCCTCGCGCTGAGGATCCTGGCCTTCAACAGGCATTCGTCGTACTCGCCCTGCGGCGTCGAGTCCCAAACGATGCCGCCGCCCACGCCATACTCGGCCTCGCCCCGCTCCCTATCGACCAGCACCGTGCGAATGGCCACGTTGAACTGCGCCCGCCGCCCGGGCGAGATCCGGCCGATGCTGCCCGTGTAGATCCGCCGCGGCGCGGTTTCCGTGCGGGCGATGATCCGCATGGTGTTGACCTTCGGCGCGCCCGTGATCGAGGCGCAGGGGAACAACGCGGCGAAGATCTCGGCCAGCCCCGCGCCGCTCTCGGCCGATACGCGGGAGGTCATCTGCCAGAGCGTGGGATAGCGTTCGACGTGGAACAAATCGCTCACCCGCACGCTGCCTACGCGGGCGATCCGCCCCAGGTCGTTGCGCAACATGTCGACGATCATGGCGTTTTCCGCCCGGTCCTTTTCCGAGGCGGCCAACTGGCGGGCCAGGGCAAGGTCCTCGTCATACCAGCGGCCGCGGCCGATCGTGCCTTTCATGGGCCGCGACGCGATCCGCAGGCCGTCCAGCTCGAAGAACAACTCGGGCGAGGCCGAGCAGATGGCCAGTCGCCCTGTGTCGACAAAAGCCGCATGCGGCGGCGGTTGATCGGCCACGAGCTCCTGGAAAAGCTCCCACGGATCGCGCGACGCCGCTTGCCTCAGGCGGAACGTGTAGTTCACCTGGTACGTTTCACCGGCGGCGATCGCCGCGCGGAGCCGCTCGACAACGGCCGCGTACTCCGCGGCGCTGACCGAAGGCTCCCAGTCGTTTAAGCGGGAGCCAACGGCGACGGCGGCAGACACGGTCCGCGCCGGAATTGCAATCGCTTCCACCGCCGCGAACAGCCCAAACCATAGCAGCGGAAAATGGGGACACTCGCGCACTTGCAGCGCCCGGTCGAAGGCCGGGGCCGCCTCGTAGCTCACGAATCCGGCGGCGTGCAGCCCCTGCGCTTGCACCGACCGTTCTACCTGCCGCAGGCAGTCCAGCACCTCCTCGTGCCGGCAGGTCTCGACGACCGCGCGCAGGCGAATGAACTGTTGCCATGCGCCGGTCGGAGCATCGTAAAGAATTACTCGTGGCTGGTGCTGGAAGTGGATCAACGGCGAAGTGCAGAGGAGAAGAAATCCGAAATTATTCGTGTTATTCGTGGTTTACGATTGGCTTGCCGGGCGCTTCCAGCGCCTTCGCCGCGGCGGCGCGGACCTCGGCGTCTTCGTCCCGGGCGGCCGCCTCCAGCGTGGGCGTGAAGTCGGCGGCGGCAAGCCCCAGTCGCCCCAGCGCGAGGGCCGCGGCTAGCCGCCTCTTTGGGTCAGAATGGTGCAGCATCAAGGCCAGACCCGCCGCGGCGCGCTGGCCGTCCTTGAAGCCCAATTCACCCAAGGCCTGGGCGGCGGCGATGGCGGCCGGTGCGTCGTCGCCCGCCAGCGCCTGCAGCCGGGCCTGCAGCTTGCCGCTGGCTTCGCGGCGGGCCTCGCGGGCCAGCCGCTCCACCTCGATCTGCTTCAAGGCCTGCGCTGCCGCCGCACCGACCAAACCGTTGGGGTCCTCGGCCTTGGCCTTCCGCAACGCCCCCGTGGCAGCCCGGGCCTCAGGCCCAATCCGTCCCAGGGCCTGGATGGCCCGCTTCCGCTGGGCAACATCCCCCGCGGCGACAAACTCGGCCAGGCGCGGGGCGGCCGGCCCCGCATCGTCGCCCAGGTAGCCCAGCGCATCGACCGCGGCGTCGCGGACCAGGCGGTTCGGGTCGTCCAGGGCGGTCAACAAGCAGTCGCGCGCCCCCCGCCCGGTTGCGCCCATCCGCTCCAGGATCGTGGCGGACACGGCCCGGACCTTGGCCTCCGGCCGGCGCAGCCCTTCGCAGAGTGCCGGCACCGAGTCCACTCCCGTCTCGGCCAGCGCCCGCACCGCGCCGGGAACGAAGCGGAAATGCTGCCCGTCGCTCGATTCCTTGGAAATGTGCTCCAGCGTGCGGCAAACGGCCTTGGGTCCCAGGGCCACGATCGCCGCGGCGGCCTCCGCCCGAAACTCATCGTCGCTGCCGCTGTCCAACTGCGGCCACCAGAATTCCACCGTGGCCTGCTGCGCGGCCGTCTTCCGCGCCTCCAGCCAGGGCCGGATCGAGCGCGCCAACACTACCACCCCGCACAGCGCCGCCAGGAAAACCGCCAGCAACACCAGCGTCCAGGCCAGCGGCGAGCGCGGCCGCCGCACCAGCACCGCTTCCTCCGCCCCGCGGGGCAGGATCGAAGTCTGGCTCACGGACTCGTTCGACGAACTCTCGTCCCCCAGCGGGGCCTGCGCCGACCAGCGATTGGCCGAATCCTCCGGCGGCCCTTCCGACCAGCGGTCGTCGCCGCCCTCGGCGGGCAGCGGCGGCGCGGGGATGCCCGCCGCCGCCGGCGGAAGTTCAATCGCCTTGCCGCAGTTGCCGCACACCCACGACCCGCCGCCTGTCTCGGCGGCGGTGCATTGCGTACCGCAATACGGACACTGGATGAGCGACATGCCTCACGTTACTTCTGCACGCTGAACTTGTGGACCGTGGTCTGCTTGTACGTCTCGCCCGGCTTGAGCACGGTCGTGGGAAAGTCCTTCTGGTTGGGCGAATCCGGGTAGTGCTGCGTCTCCAGACACAGTGCGAAATGCTTACCATAGGCCTTGCCGTCGGCCGTGATCGTGCCGTCCAGGAAGTTGCCGCCGTAGAACTGCACCGCCGGCTGCGTGGTATAGACCTCCATCACCCGCCCGCTCGTCGGCTCCGTGACCCGCGCGGCCAGACTCAGACCCTCGCCCTCGCGCTTCAATACGTAGCAGTGGTCGTAGCCCCCTTCCACCTGCGCCATGTCCCGGCCGATCGGCTTGGGCGTGGTGAAGTCGAAGGCCGTGCCCTGCACCGCATCCAGCCGCCCCAGCGGGATCAAGGTGCTATCGACCGGCAGGACGCGGTCGGCGTTGATCATCAGCTCGTGCTTGAGCATGTCCCCTTTTCCCGCCCCCGCCAGGTTCCAATAGGTATGGTTCGTGAGGTTCAAGACCGTGGCCTTGTCGGTCGTGGCCTCGTAGTCCATCTGCAACTCGTCCTTGTCGTTCAGGCTGTAGGTCACCTTGGTCTTGAGCGTGCCCGGATACCCCTCGTCGCCGTCGGGGCTGGTGTAGCTGAAAACCACCCCCGCCGTGTCGTCCCTTTCGAAGGTCACGGTCCTGAAAGGCTCGGCCTGCCAGACCACCTTGTCGAAGCCGATCAGCCCGCCGTGCAGGGCGTTGGGCCCGTTGTTGACGGCCAGCTTGTATTCCTTGCCGTCCAGGGTGAAGCGGCCCTTGGCAATGCGGTTGCCGTAGCGGCCCACCGTGGCCCCGAAGTAGGGCGTGGTGGGCTTGCCGTCTTTGCCTACTTCCCGATAGTCTGCCAGCGAGTCGCGGTGCAGCGTGATGTTCTCCACCTTGCCGTTGCGGTCCGGCGTCTCCACGGCGGTGATAATCGCCCCGTAGGTGATGATCTTCACCCGCAGCCCGCTCGGATTGCACAAGGTGTATTGGTCGATCTGGGTCCCGTCGGGCAGTTTGCCATACGCTTCTTTCGTAACACTCATCTTCTTCTCAGGTTTTGTTGGGTTGGATTTGGTTTGGGATTGATCGGAGCAACCGGCCACGATCAAGGCCACGGCGGCGAGCAAATGTATCCGGCACACTCCGTGTGCCGTTGCCCAACGGCACACCACCCGCAAGCGGGTACCCGGTGCCGGATACGTTGGCGCATACGTTGGCGCATACGTGGCTGAATTGCGGGGAACGGACGACTTCATGGCGAATCTCCTTGCTTCTGCATTTTTTCGATGACTTCGATGCTCTTCAAGGCGTCGGCGTTCAGCGGGTCGAGGTCCAGCACCTTGCGGAAATCGGCCAGGGCCTCCGCCACCGCGCCCAGCTTGAAGTACACGTAGGCCCGATTGGAATAGGCGGCCGTAAACCGCGGACTCAACTCGATGGCCTGCGTGAAGTCGACCGCCGCCTGCTCCAGCGTCTGGGCCGCATCCGCAGCGGTCTGCTGCGACTCGCCGCGGCGGCGATAGCCCAAACCCCGATTGTAATGCACCTCGGGGCAGCGCGGATAGAGGAGCACCGCCTGGTCGTACTGGGCGATGGCCTCCGCCAGTTTGCCTTCCTTGTGCAGAGCGATCCCCCGCGCGTAATGCTCGTCGGCCTCTTTCTTGTGCTTGGCCATGGCCGTTTCCAGCCGCTCGACATGCGCCGCCCCACCGGCCGCCTTGGCGTTGACGTCCCACTTCTTGTATACCTCGGCCTCGTGCGGATCGAGCCTGATTACCTCACGGTAGTCGGCCACGGCCTCTTCGGTCTTCTCGCTGTCCAGATAAACGGCCGCCCGCTGAAAATGCGCCTCGGCGCTCTCACCCTCCAGTTTCAAGGCCGCGTCCAGGTCGGCCAGGGCCTTGGCCAACTCGTGGCGGCGGGCGTAAATGATGCCCCGCCGCAGCCGCGCCGGCCCGCTCTCCTTGCTCAACTGCACCGCCCGGTCGAGATCCTCGAAGGCCCGCGCGAAATCGTCCTGCAGGCCCCGCACAAAACCCCGCTCGCGATGCGCGTCCGCATAGTCGGCGTCGAGTTTGATTGCCTGATCGTAGTCCGCCAGGGCCTTCTCCGCCTCGCCCCGGCGGTGACGGCAGAAGCCTCGCGTGAACCACGTCGTGGGCTCCTCGGCCCCCAATTGCACCGCATGGTCCAGGTCCGCCAGGGCGCCGTCCAGGTCGTCGCTCATGGTCTTGGCGTAGCCGCGGTCGGTCCAGGTGTTGACGTCCTTGGGATCGAGCTTGATTGCCTGATCGTAGTCGGCGACGGCCATCTCCCACTCGGCCAGCCGGGCGTAGGCCGCCCCGCGGCTGTTGTAGGCCGCCTGGTCGCGGGGGTTGAGTTCGATGGCCCGGTTCAGGTCTTGCAGGCCCTCACGGGGCCGGCCCGACATGGCCCGGGCGTAGCCCCGGTCGCGGTAGGCGTCGGCATACTTGGGCGCTAGGCGAATGGCCTCGTCGTAGTCGGCGATGGCCTTCTCGTACTTGGCCTGGCGGAAATAGGCGAAACCCCGGTTGAAACGCGCGAAAGGCTCCTTGGGGTCCAGGCGGATGGCCGCGTCGAGGTCGGCAATGGCCTTTTCCCAGTCGCCCTTGTTGACATAGGCCAGTCCCCGGTGGATCAGGGCTGGGGTGTTGGCGGCGTCCAGCGCCAGGGCCTTGGTGAACGTGGCAATGGCCTCGTCGAGCTGCCCCTTTTCCAGCAGGGCCGAACCCTGCTTCACCAACTCGGCGGCCGACTCGGCAGCCGCCAGCCGCCCGGCCGCGGCGAGCAAGAACAATCCCGCCAGCGCTAGGCCCACGGCGGTCCGCAACCAGCAATCGCATCGCAAACAGGCAATCATCATCATCTCCTTCAATCAACAATATAAACGTTGCTGGAGTGCTTCGCAATTGGCGGCAACCTGTAGGCAACTTGTAGGCCGTGAACAAGCGCAGCGCAGTTCCGGTGGTGAAGTACCCGGTACCCAGTATTCAGTGCCCAGTACTCAGTACCCAGTACTCCCACCAGTCCCGCCCGCCGCCAATTCCACCGCAGCGAGTAGTGCAGTGCGCCATTTTGGTCACAAAAAGTGGCCTCTGGCGATTTCTTGCCGTTTTCTCTTCTCCCACGGTGGGATTCGCAGCCCTTCGCAGGTGGCCCATCGCTGGGTAAAACCGCGGCGAAACGACCACTTGACACTCGTGCGATGTTCCTGCCACACCCGACGGATGTGGCCATTTTTGTGCCATTTTGTGCCATTCTAAGGCCATTTTGTGCCATTTTGTGCCATTTTGTGCCATTTTGTGCCATTCTGTGCAATATATATACTTATGTATAGTTATTCACGCCGGTCCGGCCGGGCGTGTTGCAGCGACACTGTCAGGAAATTTCTTTGGAATGGGGCACGGGCACCATGTCGGGCTCCTAATATATTTGGCCTCTTCCTTGCCTGCCGGCTCCCGCTTATGTCCTCCATACAAACAATACGCTCGGCAACTCCAAATCATTCTCCGGAAAGGTGGAAGAAAGGAAGATGGAAGAAAGAAAAATGGGGGGGTAGAAGGATGACGGAAACATGGGCTACATATGTATAGTTATGGCAGGTGACAGGCGTTCGTTGGCGGGTCTGTTTCCATTATCCCCCCTCATTTCATCCATATTTTTTTCTATCTTCATTTTTTCGCCCATCTTCCTTTCTCCCATTTTCCTTTCTTCCCATTTTTCTGTCCGATTCTCCCGCCCGCTCATCTTTTTAATCCTTTTCTTTTTCTGACTATGCTTTTCGCAATTTTCTCTTTCTTCCGTTTTTCCCCCCCGCATTTTCTGCCGGTATTGCCTCAAACCCCTAGTAAGGGCGACCGTTCTATCTCTTATTTCTCGAAATTTCCGTAAGCGCGGTGCAAAATGCTTGCATTATTTTTACCTTTCGTGTAAGCTCAACATTTATAGGGCTGATCGGTCCCGGCAGCGGGATCTATCGCCTTTTGGGCGTTTGCGGGCCTTTTGGGCCTGCTGGGAGAGGGAAAAGCTCCGGGTTTAAGCTGATTTTCACGGCCGGATAACGGTCGAGCTTTGGGGTCCATTCACGGGTGTACTACATGTTTCTTGAGAGGTTGAGGTGCGTTATGAGTTGCGGTAATACGTGCTCGCTGGGTCGTCAGGGAAGTTTTTCATCGTTGGGGAACCGTATCATGCGGCAGATTCCGTGGGCATTGTTGTTGGTCCTCTTGGCCGCTATCTTGCTGGCCGCTCCAGGCACCGCACAGGCGCAAGTGTATTGGTGGGGCAACAGCAGCACCGGTCCCGACAACGGTAGCGGCGTCGACTCCTACGCCAACGGCATTTGGGATATCGGCCAAAGCCAGAACTGGAACGGTGGCAACAGCACATTCAGCAACGGCCAAACCGTGATCTTCGATGACAACACAGGAGCCTACTCCGGTGCCGGCGCTCCCAACTACTTTGTGGGATTGTGGCAGCTTGTTGGCCCCTCGTCCGTCGCCTTCAACAACAACAACAGCGCATATACCCTGACCCAATCGCCAGACAGCCCCAATTACGGCACAGCCGGCGCTATCGGCATCAGCGGCGGGGCTTCGGTCACCGTGAATGGCACGGGTGGCGTTAACATGAACTTGCCCAACTACTACACGGGTGGCACCGTCATCAACAACGGCGCTTGGCTGACCACCGGCGACGACAACGCCCTGGGCTCCGGCCCGTTGAACGTCGCCACCGGCGGCACGGCGAACCTGCAGGGCAACAGCGACTCCAGCCCCAACATCGGCGGTCTTACCGGCGGCGGGAACGTCGTCTTGGGCATCGCTGGTCAGACCCCCGGCAACCTCACTATCACCCCCGCTAGCAACTCCAGCTTCTCAGGCGTCATTTCCGAGGCCTATCCTCTTAGCAATGTGACCATCACCGGCAACCACACGTTCACCCTCGCGGGCGCGAATACCTACACTGGTCTGACTAATGTCAACGGCGGCACCTTGCAGATCGGCAACGGCAGCAGCGGCGAGTCGAGCATGAGTTCCGGCGTGGCTCTCAGTAGCGCTACCTTGGTCTTCAACCATACCGACACGATGACTTTCCCCGCCGCCATCAGCGGCGCGGGCAACGTGGTCAAGAATAACAGCGGAACAACGGTCCTCACGGGCAACAATACGTATACCAACGGCACGACGGTCAACAGCGGCGTTTTGAGCATCGGCTCCGCCAATTCCTTGGCCCCCGGCAATGTGAAACTCGCCGGTGGCACGCTCCAGTTCTCCATGCCGGCCCAGGCTACCAGCGTCGATATCGGCAGTCCGGCCTTCAAAGGTTCGTCGGTCTACTCCAACGGTTCTTGGACGATCACTGGCGGCGGCGGCGACGTGTGGGGCGGAACCGACCAGGAACAGTTTAACTACGTTCTCGCGTCGGCAACCGTTGGTGCCACCTGGGTGGTACACATGAGCTCCCTTGTTGATACCGGTGGCGATGGTTGGGCCAAGTCGGGCATCATGGTGCGGGCCAGCACGGCTTATCAGGCGCCTGCCGTCAATATCGATTCAACGTCCGGCAGCGGAGTGGCCTTCCAAGTCCCGTTCCCCAACGGCAATTACAACAGCAGCGGCGGAGGCAATCCTACCCCCGTGTGGTTGGAGTTGACCTATGACGGCAACGGCAACTTCAGCGGGTACTACAACACCAGCACGAGCACCACACCGCCCACGAGCGGCTGGCAGCAGCAAGGTGCCACGCAGAACATCCCGGGGCTGCAGACGGGCAGCACCTTCGACCTGGGCCTGTTCGCCTGTGCGCACAACAACAACGGTACCGCCTATGCGACGGGTGTGTTCGACTACAACAGTTTTCTCTCGACGGCTTTGAACCTCTCGGCTAACAACATCACCTCCAGCAACACCTCGACGATCGATTTGGGTGCTCAGAACATTGTCCAATTCGGCACCTTGGCGTTGCAAGGCGGCGCGCTGACCGTTACCGGCAGCGGGCTCGGTGCCGGCTACCAGGCAACTGCCGGGGCCACCACGGTCTCCAGCAACACCACGCTGAACCTGAACACGTACAACAGCACCGGCTACGGCCAATTATCGATCGGCCCCTTGGGCGGCGCGGGCAATCTCACGCTCGGCGGTGCGGGCCTCCTGGTCCTCACGGGGGCCGACGGCGGCTACAGCGGCAACACGAACATCACCGGCGGCACGCTGCAGGTCGGCGCGGGCGGAAACGTTGAGACCCTCGGCGCCAATGCCGGCCCGATCACGATCGGCGCCGCCGGCACCCTGGCCTTCGCCCGCAGCGATACGGCCTTGGTGGTCCCGCAGACCATCAGCGGCTCGGGCAACCTAGCGGTTATCTCGGGCGCGGTCACCCTCTCCAGCGCCTCGCCCTCGGTTGGCGGCCTGCTGGGCAGCGGCGGCCTCATCCTGGGCAACGCCGCGGCCCCCAGCAACACCACCTTGACCCTCAACCCCACCGCCAACACCACCTTCGCCGGCTCGATTAGCGATGCGCTTACGCCCACGGCAATCGGCAGCCTGGTCAAGAACGGGGCGAACGCCTTGACGCTCACGGGCGTCAGCACTTACAGCGGCAACACCACGGTCAACGGGGGCCGCTTGACGGCCGGCGAAACCAGTATCGGTTCCGGTACGCTCTTCCTCAACAACGGCGCCACGTTCCAGCCCACGGGCGGCGGCGTGCCGGGCCTGTTTGTGAATGTCTATACGCCCGACGCGGGCACAACTAACTCCGCGAACTATGCCGCCGTGCAGGCCTTTTTGGCCGGCAAGACGCCCATCGCCAGCACGATCACCACCGCCAACGGAAATACCGAGTTGAGCTTCAACTCCAGCGGCAACAATGGATATATTTTTGGTAACGGTACCAACAGCGGCAACCTGGGGCTCACGGCCGCGCAGATGAACAACGGCAATAATTACACGGCCATTCTCAATGGCTATATCTATATGCAGGGGGGCACCCAATACACGTTCGCCACCCGCAGCGACGACGGCAGCATGCTCTTCGTCAACGGTGCCACGGTCGTAAACAACAACGCCTACCAGGGCATGACGACGCAAACCGGCACGATCACGGAGCCGACGTCCGGTTATTACCCCATTGAGGTCGAGTACTATCAGGGCGGCGGCGGCGCCGGTCTTGTGGTCTACTCCGACGCGGGCAATACCGTCCTGCTCAACAGCCAAGTCTATACGGCGCCCCCGGTAGTTTTCAGCAACGGCATGCAGGTCAACGGCACGGTCACGATCGACACCAGCGCCTTGAGCGGCCCCAGCGTGTCGTTCCCGTCGCTCAATATCGGCGCTAACGGGTCGAGCGCGTTGAACGTGGTGAACGGGGCGGCCACGGTCAGCTTCGGCACCGCGACGATCGCCAATGGACCGACCTTCAACGTGCAAAGCGGTAACGCCCTGAACCTGGGTGGGATCGGCGGTGACGCCAACGGCTTCAACCTAGCCGGTGCGGGCACGATGATCGTTTCCGGCCCCAGTAGTTTCAGCGGCAACATAAACGTCAACGGCGGCACCTTGCAGGTAGGCGCGGGCGCGGCCGCCGGCGATCTGGGGCAAGGCCCCGGCACGATCTCGTTGGCCGCCAACACCGGTTTGGCGATCAATCGCAGCGATGCGGTCTTGGTGATCCCGCAAACCATCACGGGCAGCGGCAGCTTGATCGCTACCTCCGGCACCGCAAACCTCAGTGCCTCGCAGGTCACTTTCGGGGGCATCGCCGGCACGGGCGGCATCCTCTTGGGCAATACGACCACCCCCGCTGCCTCCACCATGACCCTCAACCTGGGGTCCAACAGCACCTTCGGCGGCACGATTGCCGACGCGGCTGCGCCCACGGCGATCGGCAGCCTGGTCATCAACGGTGGCCACCACTTGACGTTCACGGGCACCAATACCTACAGCGGCACGACCACGGTCAACGCCAGCACGCTGACTGCCCCAGCCATGAGTTCCAGCAGCATCGTTCTCAACAGCAGCACGTTCCAGCCGGTCAGTAGCCAGAACGCAACCGCGCTCACTATCAGTACGAACGGTAATGGTGGCGGTGCGGTGCTTGGCCTGTCGGCCGCCAACGGCGGTTCGCTGACGATTTCTGGTCAGGGCCAAGACTTCTGGGGCAGCACCCAGAACGGCGAATTCCTCTATGCCCCGGTTTCCACCACACAGAACTTCGACGTGGACGTCCACATCGCCAGCATGACCGGTTACAACGACGGCTGGTCCCGGGCCGGCATCATGGTCCGGCAGACTGTCAGCGGAGTGACGGCGGGAGTGACGACAACCACCGAACCCGAATTGCTCGGCGACATCAGCGGTACAAACGGACCGCACATTGAGACGGATGTCGGTGGCAACGGCAACAATGGCGGAGGCGGCAATGGTCCGTCGCTGAACAGCCTTGGCAGTACGGGAGTCTGGGTGAGATTGGTCTACACCGCCAGTACGAACAACTTCCAGGAGTACATCAGCGCCACCAGCGCTGCTGCGCAGCCCAGCTCCTGGACACTTGAAACAAACACTCCTACGATGTCGTTTACCGGATCGACCATGCTCCTAGGGATTGAAGAGAGTTCGCATAGCGGCGGAAACAACGCAGCCGCTTTGCAGACCGTGACCTACGACAACCTGGGTACGCTGCTTCCCTACCTTCTCACGACTGCCAGCTACAATGGCCTGGTGGTCAACGGCAGTTCCACGATTGACGCCAGCCAGTTGCAAAACCCCAGTGCGCTCTTCACCTCGTTGAACATCGGTTCGACCGGCGCCAGCACGCTGAACGTGATCAACGGCCCGGCCACGGTGACCTTGGGCCCCACGACGATCGCCAATGGGCCGGCGTTCAACCTGCAAAGCGGCATCGTCGCGAACCTGGGCGGGATCACCAATACCAACGATATGCTGGGCTTCACGCAGACGGGCGCGGGCACCCTGATCGTCTCCGGCCCCAGCAACTTCGCGCTGGGCGGCACGGCGACCATCACCAGCGGCACGCTACAGGTGGGCGCCGGCGGTTCCGCCGGCGACCTGAACGGTCTCAGCCAGATTAGTAACTTCGGCACGGTGGCGTTGAACCGCAGCGATACCGCGTTGAACGTGGCGGCGGCCATCCAGGGCGGCAATCTGGCCAACATCGGCACAGGCAGAGTGCAGCTCTCCGGTGCCGTCAACGTCAACTCCATGAACCTGGCCACCAACAGCACGACGGCCCTCAGCGGTGCCACGCCGAGCACCAACGGCCTGGCCGGTAACGGCAACCTGGTGCTGGGGGGCGCTTCCAGCCCGACCACGCTGACGGTCAACACCGCCAGTCCCTCGACCTATGGCGGGTCGATTGCCGACGCGGCCACTGCGACTGGCGGCGTGGGCGGCCTGACCAAGACCGGCAACAGCACCCTGGTGCTGTCCGGTGCCAACACCTATAGCGGCGCGACGACCGTGGTCGCCGGCACGCTGCAAATGCTCTACACCCCGCGGCTCAGCGGCGCGGGCGTCGACATCGACGCCAGCACCCTGGCCTTGGGC
Organism: uncultured Planctomycetaceae bacterium; assembly: GCA_964615095.1. Lineage (GTDB taxonomy): Bacteria > Planctomycetota > Planctomycetia > Pirellulales > Thermoguttaceae > JANXQG01. The sequence continues at coordinate 122,637 of CAZTPX010000007.1, forward strand.
AATGTCACAAGTTTGCCCGACGCCAGCGGAAACGGCTACGTCCTGAATCAGGGGCCCGGTGCCACGATCGTCTCCGGCGGCGCCCTCTTCAACGGCCAGAACGTTGCGAACTTCAACGGCAGCCAGTACATCTACGCCAGCCAGAACGACAGCGCCACGACGTACACCCTCATCGCCGTGGGCGCGATGGCCGGCACGCAGAACCAGCGGCTGGTGAGTACCGCCAATAACAATCTTATTTATGGTTGGTGGGGTGGTCATCAAGGTGTGTCCTACCTGAACGGCTGGGTTAGCCTTCCGAACGGTACCTTCCCCAACGCTGCCCCGTACAACGTCGACACGAACGTGCATATTTATGCCACGACGGTCGCCGGCAACAATGGCGCCGCGTCGTTCTACGACTTGGCTAACAGTACGACTCCCATGACAACCGGCACCGCTGGCGGCAACGTTTCCATCGACGAACTCGAGCTGGGCGGCTATAACGTCGCCAACGAGCTCTCCAAGGGCAGCGTGGGCGAGGTCCTCGTCTTCAATAGCGTCCTGACCCCAGCGCAACTCGCCGAGGAGCAGGCCTATCTGCAGGCCAAGTGGATGGGCGTGGGCGTCTATGGCAACGGCCAGTTGGCGTCCGCCAGCCCGCTGATCATCAACAGCGGCGCGACGGTGGACCTCAACGGCTCACCGCAGCAGGTGGGCGCGTTGTCGGACTACACGCCGGGCAACGGCGGCGCGGTCATCAACAGCAATACGATCGCCGCCAGTCTGGCCTTTGCCACTCCCGCTTCGAGCACCTTCAGCGGCACGATTGGCGTTGGTGCGAGTAGCGTCGGCGCGATCAGCGTGACCATGAACGGCGCGGGCGTGCAGACACTGGTTGCCGCCAACGCCTACACGGGCGGCACGACCGTCTCGTCCGGCACCCTGGTGGCCGCCAACAATTCGGCCCTGGGAAATGGGCCGTTGAGTGTGGGGGGCCAGGTGAATTTCATCACTGCCAACCCGAACGCGGTGACCGCGCTTTCCGGCGCGGGCACGGTGGTACTGGGCAACACCAATCCCGCGGTCAACACCACTTTGACCGTTAACAGCCTCAACAACTCCACCTTCAGCGGTACGATCGGGCAGGCCGCCTCGGCCACCGGTTCGCTGGTGAAGCTGGGCGCGGGCAACCTGACCCTGGGCGGCGCCAGCACTTATGGCGGCGGCACTAACATCGCCGTCGGCACGGTGACCGCCACGAACCCGAACGCGCTGGGCACGGGCGCCGTAACCCTCAGCGGCGGGGCCCTCGCGGTCGCCAGCGTTGTTCCCGGCTTGGCGGAAGCCTGGAACTGCACTTACGGAGGAACGAATAGCGGCAACGGCAACAACTGGACGGGGCCCTTTAACTTGTACCCGTCGGTGCAGCTTAGTCCCCGGGCTGGCCTCTGGACTAATACCATCAACAACACGCTCTTGCCCCAAAACTTGGCGAGCTATCCCGCAGGGACTATTTACGACGACACGGCGGTGCAGTATACCGGCTACATCTACATCAACAAGCCGGCGGGCAGCCAGGTCGGATTCATGGAAATGTTCGACGACTCGAAGTATTTGGTCATCAACGGACAGACGCTGATCAACGACGGCGGCTGGCAGGACGTTCCGAACGTTACCTGGACCGTTCCGGCGTCAGGGGCTGGTTACTACCCCATTACGATCGCCTTCGGCCAGGGCGGCGGTGGCGCCGGTCCCAACAGCGGCTACACGATTGGTTTCGGCTACGACGCCAACGGGGCCGGCGGAACGACGCAGAGCAACTACGTTTTCCCGCTCGATTCGGGCAACGGCAGCACGTTTGTCACGTCGGTGGGCGCTATGAACTTTCCTAACTCCCTCAACGTGACGGCGGCGTCCAGTCTCAACGTCAGCGGCACCGTCAGTTTCGCCGCGCTCGGCTCGTTGCAGAACACGATGCATGTCGTCGCGGGGATTCCCTCGATGCTCAACATGCTAACCTTCAACGGCGGCAATGGGACTCTCAGCGGCTCGCCCGGCATGAACGTCGACGCCAACGCGGTGGCTGTGATCGAAACGGCCCTGACCGACAACGGCGCGGCTGTCACCTTCAATCAGACGGGCGCAGGCGGCGTGGTCCTGGCCGGCGCGAACACCTTCACCAACCCCAATACGAACTTCGTGGTCAACGGCGGCAGCCTGGGGGTAGTCAACCAGAACCTCAACAGTGGTCCGCTCTGCTCCGCAGCGGTGACGTTGGATAACGCCACGCTGGTTTTGGTGAATAGCTCGACGACCGCCACGACCTTCAACCTTACCAACAGCAACCCGGTGACGTTCCTGGGCGCGAGCAACGCCATCGTCGCCGGCAGCCCGATCGGCGGGGCCGCCAACGGCTCGGTCCTGGTGACCGGTTCCAACGGGCTCGTGATCGGCAGTAACCAGACCTTGACCCTGGGCGCGTTCAACGGCTACACGTTGACCACCGGGGTGATCAGCGGCAGCGGCACGCTGGGCGTCATCGGCACACCCACGCTGGCCACGATCAACACCTACACGGGCGGGACGAATCTGTCCAACGGCGGCATGTTCCAGGTCAACAATGCCCAGGCATTCGGCACGGGACCCTTGAACTTCAACGGCGGCGGGTTCAACGTGATCAGCGCGCCGGGCGCGGCGATCGCCAACGCCTGGAATATCGCCGCTGGCAGCAGCGGCACGATCACTGCCGCCAGCCCCGTGGTGGTTGCCGGCGTCGGCACCTTGCCCATTGGCGCTGAGGCCCTAACGACTTCCGGTCCCGTGACGCTCGCCAGCCAGATTTCCGGCAATGGCTCACTGACCGTAAACACCGTGGGCAGCAACGCCCTGGTGATCAACAACGCGGCGAACAACTTCACCGGCGGAGTCACGCTCAGCAGCGGCTCGATCGACGTGATGGGCGTTAGCAGCGTGGGCAACGTCACGAGCGGTCCGCTGGGGACCGGAACGTTCACGCTGGGCAGCGGCGCAGGGGTGCTGAACAGCGGCAATGTGCCCGCCACCCTGGCCAATTCGCTGTATTTCAACGGCAACGCCAGCTTTGGCAGCGTTGCAGGGTTGACCTTCAGCGGCCCGGCGACCTTGATTACCCAGTCGAACTTCAGCCTGGGGGCCAACAGCAGCATCGTCTTCAGCGGCCCCATCGGCGGCGCCGGTCTCAACGTCTCCGGCGCGGCCGGCTCGACGCTGACGCTTACGGCGGCCAACAGCTACACGGGTAACACGTCCATCAGCTTCGGCACCCTGATCGCCGGCGATAACGTGCCCGCCAGTTATGCGAGTCCCTTCGGCAACGCCAGCACCGCGATCACGATCGGCGATGCGACCTCGGGGACCAATCCGGCCGCCTTGTACGTCAACGGCCCGGTGGCCAACGGCTACGGCGTCGAGTTCGACCGGCCGATCACCGTCAACGCCAACGCCGGTCCCACGACCATCGGCGATCTGGCGGCCGACGCGGCCCTGGTGATTTCCGGCGGCAACTCGCTGAGCAACCCCAACTCCGGTATGCTGGGGGCCGCTTTCACGGGCCTGATCACCGTGGGGCGGAACGTCAATTTGAGCGCGGCCAACAACGGCAGCATGACCTTCGGGGCCTACAACCCGCTGAGCGGCGCGCAGGGCTCGATTACCGGCGCGGGCGGCATTACGGCGGCCTCGGCCGGCAACGGCAACGTGAGCCTGATCAACGCCAACAGCTATCTCGGCGCCACAGTGGTGCAAAGCGGCCAGTTGACGCTGGACTACAGTTGGGGCAGTGTCACCAGCGGCATCGTCCCGACCAGCTCGCCGGTGACCCTCAGCGGCGGCACGCTGAACCTGATCGGCAATGGCGGCGCGGCGGTCAACGAGAACTTCGTCTCGACCACGATCAGCGGCTTCGGCTCGGTCGTGACCGCGGCATTCTACGGCAATCCGGTGAACGTGAACTTGAACCAGATTACGCGCACGGGCGGCCTGTTGGACCTGCCGCTCAATAGCGGCGCGACATTCACCACCGCTAACGCCAACAACGCCGGCAATATCCTGGGCGGCTACCTGACCGTCAACGGCACCGATTGGGCCGTTAACTCGGCCGGCAGCGGCCTAGGCGCGATCGGCGCCCTAGCGTCCTACAACGTGGACAATTACACGCAGCCCACGAACAACGTGGATGTGCAGACCGGCGGCGTCTTGGCGATTTCGCAAGCCACGACGGTCAACACCCTGCGTTTCAACCAGGCCGCGCTGACCAACCAGGCCAGCATCGACCTGAACGGCCAGACCCTCACGCTGGCCAGCGGCGGTGTCCTCGTGACGGGCAACGTCACGACCAGCCAGTCGATCATCAACGGTTCCTTGACGGCCGGCGGCGGGGCGAGCAATCCGGGCAACGATATCGCTGTCATTCAGAACAGTGCGCAGCCCTTCGCGATCAACGCGAACATCGTGGACAACGGCTTTTCGGTGGGCCTGACCAAGGGTGGTTCCGGCCTGTTGATCCTGGGCGGGCAGAACAGCAACAGCGGTCCGACCACGGTCAGCGCCGGCACGTTGCAAGGCAGCGTGGCGGCGGGCAACTTCGGCAATACGCCGAGCATAGCCGTCAATTACGGTGCCAACGTGGTCTTCGCGGAGAACAACGCGACGCCCTTCACGTCGGCGATCAACCTCACGGGGCCGGGCATGGTTACCAAGACCGGCTCGGGCACCCTGACCAACCAGGGGAGTCTGGCCACCGGCAGCGTGACCGTGGCGCAAGGGACCTTCAACGTAGCGACTTCCGCCAACGTGCAAGGTCCTGTCATCATTGCCAACGGGGCCACCTTAGCATTTGTTCCCACCCCCGGTCTCACGGCCCAGTACTACGGCCCGAATTTCCCCGGTTTTAACCAAATCGGTACCACCAGCCTCGCGGCCTTCAATGCCTCGCTCACCCCGTCGACCCTTGCCTTCACGGACAATGTCACGCAGGACGTGCTCAATGGGCGTGCGGGGAATTTCGACTTTGACGGCACTGGCGAAGGGGCGCAATTCCCCGGTCAGTTTGGCTACAACGCGCCCCTGTACGCAGGCGGTAACGTGCCTGGCGCGCAGGTTAACAATTGGTTCGCCAGGTACACCGGTTATTTCTTCGCGGCGACTACCGGCACCTACACCTTCGGCCTGAATAGCGACGACAATAGCCGGCTGTGGGTCGGCAGTTCCGACCAACCCGTCGTGACCGATGGCGGTAACAACAATGGCCAGGGCTGGAGCGGAGCGCATGGGAACATGCAGGTTACCGGGCAGGTGACCTTGACCGGCGGCCAATACTACCCAATCACCATCGGCTACGCCGAGGGTGGCGGCGGTTTCGGTCTGGAGGCCTTCTACGCGCCGCCGGGCACCAACATCGCCAACGGGGACTTCCTACCGCTTAGCGTGCTTGCCAGCTTGGGCAATTCCTCGATCGGCGATCTCTCCGGCCAAGGAACGCTTACCGTGAGCGGGACGCTCACGGAGAATGCCAGCCTCGCCGGCTCGACGTTCCAGGGTCCAATCACCGGCATGGGAGAATTCGTGAAGTCTGGCCCGGGCACCCTGACCTTGTCGTATTCCAGCAGCCCGTATAGCGGCACGGTGCGGCTGGGCCAGGGCGTGCTGGCCTTGACCAGCTCGTCGGCCCTGCAAAACGCCACCTTGGATTTGGAGCCTGGGGACGCGGGTTCGCTGGGCACCAGCGGAATTTCGGCCCTGAACCTGGGCGGCCTGATGGGCTCGAATAACTTCGCCTTCGCCGGTCCCTTGACCGTGGGCAATAACGGCGTCAATACCATCTACTCCGGCAACCTCAGCTTGGTGACCACGCTCAGCAAGGTGGGCTCGGGGAGCTTCACCTTGAGTGGCGTGAATAGCATTTCCGTGGGCACGATCGTCTCCGGCGGCAGCTTGGATGCGGTCTTTGCGGCGTCCTTGCCGGGCGCGGTTCAGGTGGGTGCCGGGGCGAGCCTGATCGTGCAGACGGGCAACGGCATCAACGGCTGGTCGAGCGGGCAGATTGCCAGCTTGGTCAGCGGCGGCGTTTGGAGCAACGGCGCGCAGTTGGGCATCGACACCACCAGCGGCAACAGCACCTTCAGCGGCAACATCCCCGCTTCGGGCATGGCCCTGGCCAAGCTGGGGGCCAACACCCTCACCTTGACGGGGAACAATCTCCACAGCGGCGTGACCACGGTCGCCGCCGGCGCCCTGACGGCCGCCAGCAACGGCGCTTTGACCAATAGCCCGCTGAGCGTGGCCTCCGGTGCCACGGCGAACTTTGTCAGCGGTAGTCCCACGATCGCCGGCCTTTCGGGCGCGGGCAGCGTAGTGCTGGGTAACGCTCCGGCCGGCGCTACCAACCTGACGGTCAACAGCGCAGTCAACAGCACCTTCGCGGGCGTGATCTCCGAGGCCGCTACGGGCCTGGGCAGCCTGACCAAGAACGGCGTCAATAGTCTGACGCTCGCGGGCGTCAACACCTTTACGAACGGCACCGCTCTGGTTGGCGGCACGCTGGTGGCGGCGAACGTGAACGCCTTGGGCAGCGGGCCTGTGACGCTGGGCAACGCCAAGCTCTCGCTGGCGGTGGAAGGCGGTTTCAGCGGCTTCAGCGGCATGCAGCTCAACAACGGGGCCACGCTGGCCAACGGCGTGTTGACTTTGACCGACCTCAACAACGGCGAGGCCCGCAGCGCCTTCACCACCACGGCGATGCCCGTCAGCACCTCAGGCTTTACGGCCAGCTTCGTCTACACCTGCGCCAGCGGCCCGGGCGGCGCCGACGGCGCCACGTTCTGCATCCAGAACGACCCCGCCGGTGCGGGCGCCCTGGGCGGCGGCGGCGGCGCCCTGGGTTACGACACGATCCAAAATAGCGCGGCCGTGGCCTTCAATATCTACAACGGCCACGTCGCGCCCGGAACCCAATTCTGTTACCACGGTGCCGATGGCACGAACAGCAGTACCAACGGCGATGGTGGACCAGCCTACATAAGCACCTTGCCCGCGGACCTCACCAGCGGCGATCCGATCCAGGTCACGTTGAAGTACAACGGCGCGGCCGGGACCTTGACCGAAACGCTTGTGGACCAGAACGTCCCGGCAAACACCTTCAGCACCACGTACACGGGGGTGAATTACCAATCGTTGCTGGGCGGCGCGTCCGGCTTCATTGGCTTCACGGCCGGCACGGGCGGCCTGAATTCGGTGCAGGAATTCTCCAACTTCAGCTTCATCAACGGCGGGGCCTCGGGCACGCCGGTGTACGCCAACGCCCTGAGCGTGACGGCGGGCAAGAGCGCCGAATTGAACCTGGGCACCGCCGTTACGACGGCTGCCCAAGTGGGCAACCTCACGCTCAACGCCGCTTCGGTGCTGAGCGTGACCCGCAGCAACTCCAGCACGGCGAACGCCGCCTACACCATCACCGCCGGCGCGCTGGCGATGGCGGGCAACGCGACGATCAACGTGGCCAACGACGGCAGCGGGCAGGGAACCCTGGCGGTGGGCGCCTTGAGCGGCAACGGCAACCTGACCCTGGGCGGTCCGGGCGCCGTGAGCCTGACTTCCTCGGCCAACGGCTACAGCGGCAATACCGCTTTGAACGGTGGCCAGTTGGTGGCGGCCAACGGCATTTTCTCGTCGGCCACCGGCAGCGGCGTGGTGACCCTCAACGGCGGCACGCTGGCCAGCGACCCGAACCTCGGTGGACAGGTGGGCACGGTAGTTGGCGGCAGCGGAGCACACATGATCGCTCCGGGCGGCGTGACCTATATCGGCATCCTGAACGTCGCCGGCAACCTGACCATGAACGGCAACACGACGTTGGACTTCGACGTGCTGGCCAACAGTAACAGTTCCGACGTTTTGACGGTCAATGGGGCGACGACATTGTCGGGCGCCTCGAAGGTGAATGTGGATTTGCAGGCGTTGGGCGGGCAAGGCGAGTTGCTGAATGGCGCCCTGCCCACCGGCAGCACCTATGTGCTTGCCAACTTCAACGGCGGGACGACTCTCACGTCGGCCAGCGATTTCACTACCACTCAGATGCCGTCGGGCTACTCGTTTGTTGTGGCCTCGGGCAGCAAGCCCGGCAGTTACGAGCTGGAACTCTACTCCAGCGGCGTGACGCCGCCCAGCCCGGCGTACTATTGGGCCGGTGCTGCCCAATCGGGCCTCAGTTGGTCGTCCGCGAACTGGGTCGACTCGAACGGGAACCCGTACAGTAGCGGTAACGTGCCCGGCGGCGTGGGTGCGCAAGCTTACGTCGGTACGGGCTTCACGGACCAACCCGGTATGGCGAAGCCGCAAATCAACCTGACCGACGGAAGCGGCAACCCCACGACCGTGACCTTGGGCTCGTTGACCTTGGACAACTCGTCGAATCTCTCGGGCACTGGGTACCAAATCAGCCAGGGCACGTTGAACATGAGCAACAACGGCACGGCGCACATCCTGGTGTTGAGCGCATCGCACGAGATCAGCTCGGCGGTGGTGATCAATGGGGCGTTGTCGATCGCTCCCTCCGGTACCGGCACCAACGGCACGGACCCCTACAACACGGACAACGGGGCGTATCCGGCGGCCAACACGTTCTGGCCCGTACTGAAGATCAACGGCGTGATCAGCGATGCCTCCGGCACGACGCCGGGCGCGGGCATCTTGTCGGTGGACGGGCCGGGCGTCCTGATCCTGGCCAACACCAACACCTACGGCGGCGGCACCAATGTCAACGCCGGCACGCTGGTAGTGGAGAACAAAGGCGCGATCCCGATGAGCACGAGTTTGAGTGTTGCGGCGGGCGCGACGTTCATCTACGATCCGGCTTACGAGACGGATGCTGCGTTCCCCAACGGTCCCGCGGTGACGGCTGGCACGGTGGTGGCGGCAGGCACGGCGGCAGCCGTGCCGGAGCCTGGCACGCTGGCCCTTTTGGCCGCGGGCTTGGCCGCCGCAGCGGCTTTCGGCTGGCGGCGGCGGAGGGCTGCCAAGTAGCCGTAGGCCGGAACAAGCGCAGCGCAGTTCCGGCGAGTTGAAGGACTGAGGACTGAGTACTGAGTACTAAGACCTAAGTACTGAGAACGGAAGAATGATTGCCGGCTGGCGTGGCTTGCAAGTGGATACCCGGGCTTTCCCGAGCTTGGATCGGGTATCCGCCTGCGGGTGACACCAGCCGGTTTTTTTTGAATTCGGCACAGGAAACACGTCGCGTAGCGACCGAACGAATATCTCTTGTCTGGAGGATCTGTTATGAAGACTTTTCGTTTTGTGGCCCTTGGTTTGGCGTGCGCGTGTGCGGCATTCCTGTTTTCGCTCTCGCCCGCGGCGGCGCAGTCGACGGACACCTGGAGTGGTACGAACACCAATTCGTGGGACACGGCCGGTGCGTATCCTAGCAGTTATAATTGGGTGATTAACGGCAGTTCGGGCTCCTACTCGGATGGCGACGCCGTGATTTTCAACGACGGCGCGCAGAACACGAGCATCGCTATTCAAAGCAACGGCGTGGGTCCCGCGAGCGTCAATTTTGCCACGGCCAGCGGTGCGGCCTATTCGTACAGTTTCTCCGGCGGACCGATCGGCGACAACGGCCTCACCGGCATCCCCACGACGGTCACGCTGGCCGGCACGGGGAGTGTGACCTTCGCCAGCGCCAACACGTATTCCGGCGGCACCTACATCGGCAGCAGCAGCACGCTCACGGCGGTCAACCCCAGCTCGCTAGGCACGGGCCCCGTTTACCTTAAAGGCGGCAATCTGAGCGTTCTGGGCGGCGTGCCCGGGGTGGTGGAAACCTATATTGACGAGACGGGTTACCAGGCCTTGGGCACTAACGCCACCAACGGTTACAGCGCGATTTACTTGGCCCCCCGCGCGGGCTACATCTACGGCAACGACGGGAACCCGGGTCTGAACTATTGTCAGCCGGGAACGACGCCCACCGCCAGCACACCCTGGTCGGACTACCGCACGATCATCTACGACGGCTACTTTAACTGGCAGCCCACGGCGAGCAATACGTCTGACACCCTGAAGATGGCATGGAGCATCGACGACCAGGCTGACGTCTACATCAATAACAACGGCACGTGGGTCGATTTGAACGGTGGCCCCGCGTGGAATAACATCGTGACGCTCAAGAACTTGTCGCCCGGCTATCACCAGATCGAGTTCCGTTTTTACAACGGCGGTGGCGGATTCGGACCGTCGCAAAACAACGCGATTCAGAACGGCGCCACCAACTGGGGCAATAGTACTGTCGGCGGCCTTGGTCTTTACTCCTTCGGCATCGGCTACGATCCGACGGGGACGCTGACGACCTACGCATGGGGCACCACGGTGGGCACGGACTTCTTGCCGATGATCGATCCGGGCAGCGGCAGCCTGCTGATGAATAGTGGCCCGGGGGCGAATTTTGCCAACGACCTGCACGTCTCCGGGACGTCCACGCTGAGCGTGAGCATGACGAACAGTTTCAACAATCTCAACCTGGCCGGATCTTTGCACGTCAGCGGCAGCAACGGCTATTTGAGCTTTTCGGGCGGGACCATCAGCAGCAGTCCCACGTTGAACGTGGACGGGGGCTCGATCGTCAACATCCCTTTCCTGACCGACAACGGCACGAGCGCGGGGGTCTTTAGCAAGGCGGGGAGCGGCGCCTTGGTGTTGACCGGCGCGAATTCGTTTGTCACGGGCACGAGCTTCAAGGTCAGCGGCGGCAGCCTGGTGGCCGTGGGCCAGGGTGGCGGCAGCGGGCCGCTGGGCAGCGCGCCCATCGCACTGGCCGGCGGCACGCTGGTCCTGGCCGTACCGGCGGGCGGCCCGACCGCGTTCACGGTCGATCTCTCCTCTTCCCCCGCCGGCAACGCCCTGACGCTTTCCGGCGGCAACAATGCGATCATCGCCGGCATCGGCGCGGCGGGCAGCGCGGCGACGATCGGCTCGGTGACGCTGACGCACGTCAACGGTGCGTTGACAATCGCCGCGGGGCAGGGGTTGGACC